>CAUJDW010000049.1 GCA_963169455.1 Bacteroidota bacterium
GTGGGTTATTTTTTTTTTGTGTTTATTATTCACCCCGCCCCTTTTTAAACAAAAATGTTATGCGCGGCCGGAACTGGCGGGGGGCTCTTCTCTTTTTCAGCCCACAGGGGAAGCAACTATCCCTTATCCTCCACCCGAAAGACCAGCAAAGCTGCCAGGATAAAGGAAAGCCCCCCCAGCAGCATAGCGTAAATGGCCTGGCTTTCGAAGAACTGGGATAGCAAAAACCCCAGAATGGAGGCTGCGATGATCTGAGGGATTACGATGAAGAAATTGAAGACCCCCATATAGTAGCCCATCTTGTTGGCAGGCAGTGCGCCAGTGAGGATGGCGTAGGGCATGGACAGGATGCTCGCCCAGGCGATGCCGATGCCCACCATGGAAGCCAGCAGCCAGTGATAATCCTTTACGACAAAAACAGAGAGCAACCCGAGCGCCCCGGCGGCCAGGCAGATGGCGTGGGCAGCCCGGCGGCTGAAACGCCTGGCCAGGGGAGGCAGCAAAAAAGCAAAAGCGGCGGCAATGCCATTATATACGGCAAAACAGACGCCCACCCAGTTAGCGCCCTGGTTGTACAGATCGGAAGTGGTGTCAGAAGTCCCGAACACGTGGCTGGTAACGGCAGAAGTGGTGTAAATCCACATGGCAAAAAGGGCGAACCAGGAGAAAAACTGCACCCATGCCAATTGCTTCATCGTAGCGGGCATATCCTGAAAATCGTTTACAATGGTAACGAAACCATTATTGAACCACCCCTGGCGTTGAAGCCAGCCGGAAACGGCCAAAAGGGCTCCGACGGCCAAAACACCTCCGGCCAGGATAAAAAGTTCCTTTTCGAGATCCATTCGAAGCAGAACAAGGAGCAACAATGCGCCGACGAGAAGAACACCCAATCCTCTGAATATCTGCTTTTTGCCATTGCCCGCAAACTCCTCCGGCGTCCTCGACACCTGGACGAAGCCTTCCCCTTTCCGGTTTTCCTCAAAGGAGGCCAACTCCTCCGGCGAATATTCATGCGAGCGCAGAACCGTCCACAGGACGGCCAGGAAAAATACCACGCCGCCCAGGTAAAAAGACCATTTGACCGAGTCGGGCGCCATACCCGGGGCCGCGGTGTTGGGAACCCCGAACCAGTTTGCCAGCATATAGGGCAGCATGGAAGCTACGACGGCGCCCGTGCCGATAAAAAAGCTCTGCATCGCAAAACCCGTCGTGCGTTGTTCGGAAGGCAGGTTGTCGCCGACGAAGGCCCGGAAGGGCTCCATGGAGATATTGATGGAAGCGTCCATGATCCAGAGCATGCCGGCCGCGACCCATAAAACGGGGGAATTGGGCATGAGGAACAAGGCCGCAGAAGCCAGGACGGCGCCAACCAGGAAGTATGGCCGGCGACGCCCCAGGCGGTTCCAGGTGCGGTCGCTGAAATATCCGATAATAGGTTGAACGATCAGCCCGGTAACCGGCGCGGCCACCCAAAGGATGGGGATGTCTTCGACCTTGGCGCCCAGGGTTTCGAAAATACGGCTGACGTTGGCATTCTGCAGGGCGAAGCCGAACTGGATGCCCAGGAAGCCAAAGCTCATGTTCCAAATCTGCCAGAAGCTGAGCCGGGGTTTCCGGGCAGGGGTAGTGTCCTGTTTCACGTAAAGGGTATTTAAATGGTTGAAAAGAATTCAGTTTCCCGAAACCTATTCCTCCACGCCAAACTGGGCCTTTGTGGGCCGGGCCAGCAGGTTGATCACCTTGGTGATGATGCCGGCTGTGCTGGTTTTGTTCACCCCTACCCAGGTCATCGTATCCTGCTCCTGGTTCACCCCCTGTATCTCCCACTGCCCGTCCTGAGAATCGTAAATGTTGTCGAGATACAGGACAAGGTTGCCTTCAAATTCGTTGATGCGCCAGGAGCCGTAGCCGGTTTGCTCCTCCCAGTGCCCGCTTTCGAAAGTTCCGTCGGGATTGAACTTGAACCAGCGCCCTTTATTTACCTTTCTGGCCTCGGCGTCTTCAGCCACGTAGTATTCAAAAACCCAGAAATCTTTTGTCAGGATGGATATCAGGGGCGATTCGCCGGGGTTCAGAGGAGGGAGAAAAGAACCTTTTGGTTCATTGCTCACGATGCCGGCAGTGGAAGCCGTTTCACCTTGTGCTTTCTGGCCATCGCCATTACAGGCCATAGCCCCTGCCAGTAATACCAACAAAATGAGATGTTTCATGGCCATATTTTGTTTTTTGATCGATCAATGAGCAGCCTCTACCTGGCCGTTGGCGGGCAGTTCCATCATCTTCCCATAGAGCACCAGGGAAAGAGGCTGGGCTGTATGGTTGATGATCCGCGTCCTGCCCCGTTCCACCTGCACTTCGAGATAATAACCCCGGAACCTGACCTTAAAAGTGTATGATTGCCATTGTTTGGGGAGGGACGGGCTGAACTGCACCAGGTCATTGTAAACCCGCATGCCCCCGAAACCTTTTACGAAAGACATCCAGGTTCCGGCCATGCTGGTGATATGGCAGCCGTCGTCCGTATCGCTGTTGTAATCGTCGAGGTCGAGCCGGACGGTGCGCAGGTACAACTCGTAGGCCTTTTCCTCCATGCCCAGGCGGGAAGCCAGGATCACGTGCACACAGGGAGAAAGTGAGGATTCATGCACCGTACGGGGTTCATAGAATTCGAAATTCCGGCGTATGGCCTCCTCGTCAAAATGGTCTTCGAAAAAGTACAGCCCCTGCAACACATCGGCCTGTTTGATAAACACCGAGCGCAGGATGCGGTCCCACGACCAGTTTTTGACCAGCGGGAGCTGGCCCGGGTCGAGGTCCTGCACTCTCAGCAGTTCCTTGTCCAGAAAGCCGTCGTGCTGGACGAAAATACCCAGCTCCTTGTCGTGAGGCAGGTACATTTTCTCAATGATATCCTTCCACTTGTTTGTTTCGGCAAACTTGTAGAATTTGAGTTTGTTTTCCAGTTCCTGGTATTTCTCCGGAGCCGACTGTTCGACGTAGTCCAGGGCTTCCAGGGTGAAGCCCAGGCACCAGCGGGCGATGTAATTGGTGTACCAGTTATTGTTGACGTTGTTTTCGAATTCGTTGGGCCCGGTGACGCCGTGCATGACGTATTTTCCCCGGCGTTCCGAAAAATGCACCCGCTGGGCCCAGAAGCGGGCAATGCCGATAAGCACTTCCAGGCCATAATCAGCGAGGTATTCCTTTTCGCCGGTGTACCGCACATAGTCATAAATGGCGTAAGCGATGGCGCCGTTGCGGTGGATCTCTTCAAAAGTGATCTCCCATTCATTGTGGCATTCCTCGCCGTTCATCGTCACCATCGGATACAGGGCGGCGCCATCGGTGAAGCCGAGTTTTCCGGCGTTTTCGATGGCTTTCTCCAGGTGTTTGTAGCGGTAAATGAGCAGGTTGCGGGCGACGTGCTGGTCGGCGGTGGCCAGAAAGAAGGGAAAACAGTAAGCTTCGGTATCCCAGTAGGTGCTGCCGCCGTACTTTTCACCGGTAAAGCCCTTGGGGCCAATATTGAGGCGTTCGTCCTCGCCGGTGTAGGTCTGGTACAATTGGAAGATGTTAAAACGGATGCCCTGCTGGGCTGCAACATCGCCCTCGATATGGATGTCGGCTTCTTCCCATTTGCGCCCCCAGGCCTCTGCCTGTTCCGCCAGCATAGTGTCAAAGCCTTTTTTATAGATGATCTTGAGTACTTCGCGGCACTTGTCCATCAGCTCATCCTTCGGGTAGTTGAAGGAGGTGACGTTGACGGCGTATTTATATACTACGGTTTCCTGGCCTTCCCCGCAGTGCAGGTCGGCCGTGCAGCCCACGTACTTGAGTTTCTGTACGCGGTAGGAATTGAAATCCACTTCTTCACCGTCCTGAAAAATGGAGAATTTCATGCCCGTGCAGGCCTGGAACTCGGTTTTTTTGGTTTCCGCCAGGACGAAGCCCGAGCGGCGTTTTACCTTTTTATCAATCTCGACCCAGAATTTTTCCTCGTAATTGGAGTCCTCATTGATCACATCGGCGTCGATGTAGGGGGTGATGCTGAGTGTGCCGGAGAAATTCAGAGGCGTTATGGCGTAGCGGATGGCCCCGGCCTCATCGTCGACGATACTGCAGAAGCGGCGGGACAGCACCTTCACTTTTTTGCCGCTTTTGAGCTTTGCCACGAAACTGCGTTCCAGGTATCCGTCCTTCATGTTGAGTTCCCGGCGGAAATCCTCCACTTCACACTGAGCAAGGTCCAGGGTTTCGCCGTCGAGTTTGATGTCTATCCCGATCCAGTTGGCGGCGTTCAGCACTTTGGCGAAGTATTCCGGGTAGCCATTTTTCCACCAGCCGACCCTGGTTTTATCGGGGTAGTAGATGCCGGCGAGGTAGGAGCCCTGAAGGGAATCGCCGGAATATGCTTCCTCGAAATTAGCCCGCTGGCCCATTCGGCCGTTGCCGATGCTGAATACGCTTTCCGAAATCCGGTTCAATTCCTTATGAAATCCTTCTTCGATTATGCTCCATTCGTCGTGTTTGAGAAATTCTTTCATGCCAGAGAAATTTAGAAGATTTTATGCATTTTGATGGATGGCCCGGAGGATGTCATCCAGTGTGAGCCCGATGAAATTGGGTGTTACCCAGTGCGCATGGCCGAGATGTTCTTCACGCCCCACACCAACGGCAAAGAACCCGCCGTTCAGGGCGGCGTCTATCCCCTTGGCGGCGTCTTCAAAGACGATACATTCCGAGGGTTGCCTGCCCAGGTCCCGGGCGCCGATGAGGAACACCTGGGGGTCCGGCTTGCTTTTGGGCGCCCTGGCGCCGTCGACAATGCTGCTGAACCGATTGCGCAGGCCGACCTGGGTGATAATATCAAGGGCATTTTTACTGGCCGAGCCCAGCCCAAGCTGAACGCCGCGCTGCTGCAGGCCATCGAGGAAGGGCAACACCCCTTCCAGTATCTCGTCGGGTTGCATTTTAAGGATGTATTCCCGGTACCAGTTGTTCTTTTTTTCCGCCCAGGCCTGTTTTTCCTCCTCGCTCAGCCGGATGCCTCCCCACTGGAGGATCAGTTCGAGCGACCCCATGCGGCTGACCCCCTTCAGTTGTTCATTTTCCTCCTCGGTAAAGTCGAACCCCAGTTCATTGGCCAGGCGCCGCCAGGCCAGGAAATGATACTTGGCAGTATCGACAATCACCCCATCGAGGTCAAAGATACAGGCTTTGATCATGGCAAAATTTTTAAAAATACCGTCCAAACGGGATGCTAAGATAATACAATTTTTCAGCGCGAGCCGGATAGTGTGGGAATTACACTTTTAGCGATGCAGAAAAAAATTGCCCGCCGATTAAACCCGGCGGGCAACCTTTAGTCAGATGAAGCACCACAACAATTACAGGCCTTTGCGAAATCCTCATCCACTACTCAAAATCCTCGTTTATGGACAGAAGAGCTACATTAGCCGCCATGCTCGGCAGAAGCCGGGCCAGGGTTTCTGCCCCGCCCCTGCCCATTGTCAATTCCGGGCTGGAGCCTTACGCCGGCCCATGGTCATTTGAGCAGGCCGCCCACCTGCTGCGCCGTGCGATGTACGGGCCTGCCTATGCCCAGATCAAGGCAGCACAAAGCCAGGGGCTGGAATCCACCCTGGAGCAGTTGTTCGCCGAATTGCCCCAGCCGGAACCTCCGCTCAACCACTTTTTTCAGGATGACCCCAATGTGCCGGCCGGCGCCACCTGGATCGACGCCCCCTACTCTACGGGCATAAACCTGAGGCCTTACCGCTTTCAAAGCCTGCGTGCATGGACAATACTACAGTTGTTCCGGGAGGGGGTTTCCATCCGCGAGAAATTGACGCTCTTCTGGCACAACCACTTCGCGCTGAGCAATGTAAACGACCCCAAGTTCGTGTACCGGCACATCGCGCTACTCCGCTCCTACGCCTGGGGCAACTTCCGAGAACTGGCCAAGGCCGTGACCATCGACCCCGCCATGCTGCGCTTCCTGAACGGCAACCAGAACACCCGCACGGCTCCCAATGAAAACTATGCCAGAGAACTCCTGGAATTGTTCACCATCGGTAAAGGCCCCCTGGCCGGCCCAGGCGATTATACCAACTACACCGAGGCAGATATCAGCGCCATGGCCCGGGTGCTTACAGGCTGGCGCGATACCGGTTTCAACGCGGCCAACCCCGACATACAGGTGGGAGCCGTTTATGTCAACAACCGGCACGACACCGGCGCAAAACAATTGTCGCATCGTTTTGACAATCTCGTCATCAACAACATGGGGCAGGAAGAATATGCCCATCTGGTCGATGTCATTTTCCAGAAAGCGGAAGTGGCGCGTTTCATCTGCCGGAAGCTGTACCGCTGGTTCATCTACTACACCATCGACGACAATGCCGAACAGAACGTCATCGAGCCTATGGCGCAGGTGCTCATCGGCAACGATTTCGAAATCCGCCCGGCCCTGATGGCCCTGCTTCGCAGCGCGCACTTCTACGACATGCTCAATGTCGGGCCAATGATCAAAAACCCGCTCGATTTTGCACTTTCCTCTGCAAAGCCGTTTGAAGTGGCCCTGCCGCCCGAACTGGCCCGCCTGTACAATGTGATGCTGCGTTTTTTCAACACCGCCACCCTGCAGCAGATGGAGTATTTCAACCCGCCCAGCGTCGCCGGCTGGAAAGCCTACTACCAGGAACCTTTGTACTACCGCACCTGGATCAACGCCACCACCCTGCCCGTCAGAATGGAAGCAACCGACGCCATGGCAACCACCGGCTTTGTCGTCAATGGTTTTCGGGTACAAATCGACCCACTTGCTTTTGCCGCCACCCTGGAAAACCCCTTCGACCCCAATGCCCTGATAGAGGAATTCTCCAGGATACTCTTTCCGCAGCCCATTACCGATGGCCAGAAGGCTGCCCTGAAGGAAGTGCTCATTCCAGGGTTGCCCGATTACGAATGGACGGTGGAGTACAGCGACTATCTGGCCAACCCCGGCAATACCGGCCTGGCCGAAGCGGTGGCCAGCAAATTGCGGCAGCTCCTGCAGGCCATGCTCAGCATGCCCGAATTTTATCTGAGTTAGAGAAAGCGGGGCAGAGATTCTTTAACCTTAAAGCATCCTCAAATGAAAAGGAGAAAATTTCTGAAAACAACAGGGGCGGCAGTCAGCCTTCCCATTCTGCTGAATGGATGGCCGGTTGCGGCTATGGGCCGCCGGCCTATATTCAATACCTTCAACAATGAATCGGGCCGTGTGCTGGTGCTCGTCCAAATGAACGGCGGCAACGACGGGCTGAATACCATCCTGCCGCTGGACCAGTACGGCAGCCTGGCCGGCCTGCGCAGCAACATCCTGATCCCGGAGAACGACATACTGGGCATAACGGACACTGTGGGGTTGCACCCGGCAATGCCCGGGTTACGCGGCCTTTTCGACGACGCCAGGCTCAATATCATCCAAAGTGTGGGCTATCCCAACCAGAACCGCTCCCACTTTCGCTCGACGGATATCTGGACGAGCGGCTCCCCATCGGAGGAAAGCTGGAACAGCGGCTGGCTGGGGCGCTTTTTTCAAGGAGGGCATCCATCATTCCCCGAAAACTATCCCAACCAGGAATACCCCCACCCTTTTGCCATCACGATGGGCAGCGTCGTATCCGAAACCTGCCAGGGCGCGGCAGCCAACTTCAGCCTGACATTGAACGACCCTTTCTCCCTGGCTCCGCTCACAGAAGGAGAGCCCGGCGAACTGCCCGATACCCCTTATGGCGAAGAGCTGGCTTTTCTGCGCACGACGATCGCTCAGACCAATGCCTATGCCGGTTCCATCCAGGCAGCAGCTGAGGGCGGCAACAACTTGGTTGTTTACCCGGAAGGCAACCGGCTGGGAGAACAGCTCAGAAATGTTGCCCTGCTCATTTCCGGAGGCCTGCAAACCAGCGTTTATGTCGTCAGCATCGGCGGCTTCGACACCCATGCCAACCAGGTGGAGGAGGGCGACGCCACCACCGGCGAACACGCCGCCCTGCTCGGCCAGTTATCCGGCGCCATGGCCGCTTTCCAGGCCGACCTGCAACAACTCGGCCTCGATGAGCGGGTGATAACGATGACCTTTTCCGAATTCGGGCGGCAGATCCGCTCCAACGACAGCCTGGGCACCGACCATGGTTCCGCCGCACCCCTGATGGTTTTCGGCAAGTGCGTCAAGGCCGGCATACTGGGCGACAATCCCGAAATCCCCGAACAGGTGGATGCCCAGGAAGGCGTGCCCATGCAGTTCGATTTCCGCGATGTTTACGGATCTGTGCTGATGGATTGGTTCGAAGTTCCGGAAGATGAGGTGCGCAACCTGCTGTATGCGGATTTTCAGTACATCCCGGTGCTGGAGCCCTGCACACCCGTAAAAGCCAGAGAAGCGGCAATTTTCGGGCAGGAAATCGAGGCCCAGGCCTTCCCCAACCCCTTCCGCGACTGGGTGGTGTTCCGGTTCCGCAGCGGAGGAGAATGGGTAAAACTGAGCGTTTACAACAGCCTTGGCGCCGAGATCCGGGTGCTCACCAACCGGCGCCTGCCGGCCGGAGAACACGAGTTCCGCTTTGACGGGCACGGGTTGCCCCCTGGCAATTACTACTTCCGCCTGCAACTGGATGGCCGGCAGAAAACCAAAGCCCTGGCCAAACTTTGATCATACTTTGAATATTCCTGGTTTTAAAGGCGAAAAGCGGAAGCGGCCGAAGGGAGTCCCGTACCGGCAGTAAGGAGGCCGGGATGGGAAGGTTTACCCGGACGCGAACGAAGCGAGGGGGCGGGCAAAAACCTGAACCTGACACCTCTCCCGCTCTGCCAACCGAAGCACAATTAAGAAAGCAGGGCGATGATTTTTTTGAGCCAGGTTTCCTCCATACCGGAAAAATCCTTATGTTTATAGGACATCAGTCAATCCGGCTATGGCAATTCTCCCCAAATTCAAGCGATTTCTGTTTCGCTACAGCCTTGTTCCTCCCAAAAGATGGCGGCCGGCAGCTACTGTGCTGGCAGGCGCCATTCTCGCCCTGGGGCTCTACCTGCTTAAATTGAGCAATGCAGCCTCCTACCTCTCTGACGACCCCCAGGCCTGCGTCAACTGCCACATCATGACGCCCCATTACATCACCTGGAATCACAGCTCCCACCGCGAAACCGCTCACTGCAACGACTGCCACGTGCCCCATAACAACATCCTCAACAAATACTTTTTCAAGGCCAAAGACGGCCTGTACCACGCCTCCATTTTCACCCTGAGGGCGGAGCCTCAGGTCATCAAGGCGCTGGCGCCTTCCGTCGCGGTCATACAAAGCAACTGCATCCGCTGCCACGAGGATCAGGTTACTGACCCCAAAATGATGGCCGGGGTGGAGGGCCACCACAGCAGCCGCACCAGCCGGACATGCTGGGAATGCCACCGTGAAGTGCCCCATGGGCGGGTTAAAAGCCTGTCTGCAGTAGGCCATCAGATCGAACCCATCGAGGCTTATGCACCGGCCGACCTGGCCATT
This sequence comes from Bacteroidota bacterium, assembly GCA_963169455.1. Lineage (GTDB taxonomy): Bacteria > Bacteroidota > Bacteroidia > Chitinophagales > Saprospiraceae > JACJYE01. The sequence continues at coordinate 9,549 of CAUJDW010000049.1, forward strand.
ATTCCGCAATGGCTCGAAGAAGCGATGGAGAAGGAAAAAACAAGCGAAGGATCATCTGAAAAATAAGCGCGCATCATGAAAAACTGGATACTTTTCGGCGCCACCGCCATTATCGTGTTCTTGCTGGCCATGCTGGCTTACTCCATCATGGACCGCAGGGCTGAAGCCCGTTTTGCCTATCAGCCCAAAGTAGAGATCGAAGGCATTGAGCCCAGGGATTCCATCTGGGGCCTGAACTACCCCCGGCAGTATCAATCCTACCTCCGTACCCGCGACACCTCCTTCCACAGCCTGTACAACACCAGCGGGTTCAGGGATGTCCTTGGGGAGCAGCCGGAGCTCGTTATCCTATGGGCAGGCTATGCCTTCAGCAAGGATTATAACCAGCCCCGCGGCCACGCCCACGCCATCACTGACCTGCACAACACGCTGCGCACCGGCGCTCCGATGAAAGCCGGTGACGGCCCTATGCCCAGCACCTGCTGGAGCTGCAAAAGCACCGACGTGCCCCGCCTGATGAACGAAATGGGCGTCACGGAATACTACAGCAAAAAATTGTCGGACTTTGGGCCCGAAGTAGTCAACCCCATCGGATGCGCAGACTGCCACAACCCGGAAACCATGAAGCTGGCCATCACCCGGCCGGCCCTGGCAGAGGCTTTCGAAGCCATGGGAAAAGACATCAACCTGGCCTCGCACCAGGAAATGCGGTCTCTGGCCTGCGCACAATGCCACGTAGAATACTATTTCGATAAGTCCAGGCCGGGAAAGGAGCATGCACAATACCTGACCTTCCCCTGGAAAGACGGTATGGACGCCGAGTCCGTTGAGGCCTATTATGACGCTATTGATTTCGCCGACTGGGTACACCCGCTGAGCAAAGCCCGCATGCTGAAAGCCCAGCACCCGGACTATGAGCTTTTTACCCTTGGCGTGCACGCCAAGCGAGGCGTTTCCTGCGCCGATTGCCACATGCCTTACCGGACGGAGGGCGGGCAGAAATTTACAGACCACCACATCGGCTCCCCGCTCAGCAATGTGGAAAATTCCTGCTTCGTCTGCCACCGGGAAAAAGTCTCCGACCTGATGGCCGACGTTTACGAGCGCCAGCGGAAAATCAAGGAGGGCTCCTCCCAACTGCAGAAGCTGATCGCCATGGCCCACATCGAAGCCGCCAAGGCATGGGAACTGGGCGCAACCGAAAACCAGATGCAGGATATCCTGCTGGGGATACGCCATGCGCAGTGGCGCTGGGATTATTCCGTCGCTTCCCATGGCGCGGCTTTCCACGCGCCGCTGGAGACAAGCAGGCTGATAACCTCTGCAACCGCCAAAATACAGGATGCCCGCCTTCAACTGGCCCGCCTGCTGGCCTCCATGGGCCACAACCAGCCTGTTGAGATGCCGGATTTCAGTAATAAAGCGGCTCTTCAGGCCTATATCGGGCTGGACATGGAGAAAGAACGGAGCGAAAAGGCGCGATTCCTCGACGAAGTCGTACCGCAATGGCTTAAGGAGGGCAGGGAGCGCGAGGCGAAAAAAGAAGTGAAGGTGATCGGCAGCAAATGACAGCCCGGCGCCCTCTACCTGCAGCCTGGAAACAAAGACCACTGACTCATGAAAAAAAAGCAAATAAAGGCATGGTGTTTAATCCTTGCCCTGGCCTTTGCAGTGCTCCCGCTGTCTGCACAGTTCACCCTCGATGGCCAGATCGTTCAGCGGGCTGAATTTCGAAACGGCTTTGGCAAACTGATCGCCCATGGGCAGGATCACGCCGCCTTCATCGCCCACCGGGCCCGGCTTCAGGCATCCTACCAACTGGACAGCCTTACCCTTTATGTGAGCGCGCAGGACGTGCGCACCTGGGGCAACGCTCCTCAGGTGAAAGCTACGGATCCCCTGCTGTCGGTACACGAAGCATGGGCCGAAGTCAGGCTGGGCAAATACTGGAAGGCCAAGCTCGGCCGGCAGGAACTCAACTACGACAACTTCCGCTTCCTGGGTAATCTCGACTGGGCGCTGCAGGGGCGTGCGCACGATTTCGCCCTCATAAAATTCGAACAGGGGCAGGCCAGGCTGCATTTCGGCGGGGGCTACAACCAGGACGGGCAGGCGCTGTCGGGAAACCTCTTCACCGTGGCGAACCAGTACAAAACCGCCCAGATGATCCGCTATGAAAACCGGGCCGGCAAACTGGATTTCAGCCTGCTCTTCTGGAATGACGGGCGGCAGTATTTCGTAGAGAACGATCTCGGGCAAATCACCGAAAAAGGGGTGCGCTACCGCCAGACCCTTGGCCTGCCCACCCTGCGATACACTATCGGCAGCACGGCATTCTCCGGCTTTCTTTACCTGCAGTTTGGCAAAGATGCCGGCGGGCGGAAAACAGATGCCTACAACCTGAACCTCCAGGCCACCCAGGAAATCGGGCTGGGCTCCGAAGCCGGGCGGAGGCTCAGGCTGTCGGGAGGTTTTGAGATCCTGAGCGGCACGAGGGTTACCCTGCGGGGGGCCACTGTCGAACAGGCGGAGCGAAACAGCTCCTACTCGCCTTTGTACGGCACCAACCACTTGTTCAACGGCTATATGGACCTCTTTTTTGTCGGCGGGGCTTTTGAGAACAGCGCCGGGCTGCAGGATTACTTCCTGCGGGCGCGTTTTGACGCCGGGCCCAGGCTCTTTGTCCAGGCCGACGGGCACCAGTTTTATACCCATGCTTCGATAACGGATGCCGACAGCGGGGCCCGCCTGAGTAGGGAAATCGGAACAGAACTTGATTTATCCCTGGGTTTCGTCTTTACACCTTCCATTTCTCTACAGGGCGGATACAGCCAGTTGTTCAATGCTTCAGAGCCTTTTGCCAGGCTTCTGAGCGTGCCGAACCCCCGGCAAACCCAGAACTGGGCATACCTGATGCTGATATTCCGGCCTACGATGAAGAATAAATTCATTGGCATATTGTTGTAAACCATGCAGTTTGTAAACGCCCTGTTGTCCACTAAAACCACACTTGCTCTCCTGATGCTTTTTGCAGCTGCCATAGCGGCGGCAACATTTATCGAAAACGACCATGGCACGGCCACGGCACGGCAGGTGGTTTATGAAGCCTGGTGGTTCGAACTTGTCATGCTCTGGCTGGGCGTCAACTTCCTGGCGCATATCAGGCGGTACAGGATGTTCCGCCCTGGCAGGTGGCCGCTGGGATTGTTCCACGCCGCTTTTGGCATCATCATCCTCGGCGCAGGCGTCACGCGTTACTTCAGCACCGAAGGAGCTATGCACATCCGCGAAGGCAGCGCCGAAAGCGTTTTTTACACAACTACCCCTTATCTCCAGGCCCGGGAAAAGGGAGAAAACGGCCGCCGTTTCGAACGGCAGTTGCAGGTTTATGGCTGGAATTTCAGGCCCCGGGCCTTCAAGCTCCGCTGGGGAGAGCCGGAACTGAGTATCGCCATCGAAAGTTTCATTCCGGCGGCGCGGCGGCAATTCGGGGCCGGAGCCGACACGCTGTTCGACATCGCCCTGACCATCGGGGACAAGCGGGAAGATTTTGTCCTGCCGGCCGGTAAAGAACTGCCGCTGGCGGGCCTGTGCCTGGCAGCCCGCCGGCACACCGGATGCCCCATCCGCTTATTTAAACGGGATAGCATCTGGATGATTGAATCGGATGTCCACCTGAACACTATGGATATGGCCAGCCGGCAGATGAGCGCCATCCATGCCGGCGATGCCTCCCCCCTGCAAGTCAGGGCGCTTTATCAATGGGAAAGCGGGGCCTTCGTCGTCAAGGCAATCCACGAAAATGCCCGCCTGGAGTACGCGCCGGAGGAAGACCCCAAACTGGCGGAAAACCTTCCGGATGCCGTCCTGCTCAAAATCAGCGATGCAACCGGAGCCACCCTCGCGGAGGATTATTTCACCATCGAGCGCTTCAGCCCGGCCTGGCGTACTATTGTCTATCAGGGCCGGGAGTACGCCTTTACCTATGGGCCCAAAGCCGTGCAACTCCCTTTCTCCCTCCACCTGGATGACTTTGAAATGGAGCGCTACCCGGGGAGCCAAAGCCCTTCCAGCTACGCCAGCGAAGTGGTGGTGATAGACGGGGAAGAATCATTCCCCTACCGGATTTTCATGAATAACGTCCTCGGCCACCGGGGCTACCGTTTTTACCAATCCTCCTATGACACCGATGAGTTAGGCACGGTTTTGTCCGTGAACCAGGACCGGCCGGGCACTTACCTGTCATATCTGGGTTACTTCCTGCTCGGCCTGGGCATGTTTCTGACGCTTTTTGCCCCCGGCAGCCGTTTTCGCTTGCTCAACCAAAGGCTTGGGCAGATGCGCAGGCAAGGCGCTGTGCTTGCCGCCCTGCTGCTGGCCGGAAGTACGGCGGCGGGCGCCAACCCTGCCGGGCCGGAAGCCAGCATCGTCCCAAAGGAGATAGCGGCGGAATACGGACGGCTGATCGTGCAGGACCTCGATGGGCGCATGAAGCCGCTCAATACCCTGGCAGGCGAAATCGCCCGCAAACTTGGTGGAAAAACCTGGCTCGGCATCTTCACAGGCGCGGGAGATATCCGGCTCAGCCCCGAACAGTTCCTCCTGGCTGTGCAGCTCGACCCCCAAACCTACAGCGCACTGCCGCTGATAAATATCCACCCGGAAAAATCCACCAAGGTATTCGAAACCCTGGGGCTGAGCCCCCGGGATCGGCTGAGTTTCCAGGATTTCCTGGACTCCGAAGGGCGATACCTGCTGCAGGATCTGGCCGAAAAGGCCCATCAGTTAAAGCCGGCTGAACGCAATGAGGAAGACAAGGAACTGCTCAAAACCGATGAGCGGTTCAACATCTTTTTCGCCCTGCTGTCGGGTGATTTCCTGCGCCTTTTCCCCAATAAAGAAGACGAAAACAACACCTGGTTTACCCGGCAGCAATACGGGCAGGGCTTTTCAGAAGAAGACGCCCGCTTCGTCAGGAACATTACCGGGCTCTACCTGGCCGGGCTGGAAAAGGGGCTGCGGGAAGGAAACTGGCAGGAGGCGGAGGAAGCACTAAGTTATATTCGGTTGTTTCAGCAAAAGGCCGGAGCGTCGGTTTACCCTCCGGAAAAGCGCATCAGGGCGGAGCTGCTCTACAACCGCCTCAAGCTGGGCAGCAGGCTGTTCGGGCCGTTCTGGCTGCTGGGGGCGCTGCTCCTGATGCTGGCCATTGCCATGCTTTTCCGCGACGGCCCGCTGCAACGCGCTTTCCAGGCGGCAGGCCGCGTACTGGCGTTGCTTGGGTTCCTGGCCTACAGCGTCCACCTGGGCCTGCGCTGGTACGTTGCCGAACATCCCCCATGGAGCGATGGTTTCGAGATGCTTGCCTTCGTCGCCTGGGGTTTGCTGTTATTCGGGTTGTTGTTTTCCGGCAAATCGCTTTTTACTATCCCCCTCAGCCTGTTGTTTTCGGGCAGCCTGCTTTTCGTAAGTTATCTGGACTGGCTCAACCCCGAAATCACCAACCTGATGCCCGTCCTGCATTCCTACTGGCTGAAAATCCACGTTGCCGTTATTGTCAGCGGTTATGCTCCACTGGCGCTCGCAGGGGCTATTGCCCTGCTCAGCCTGCTGTTGTTGGCCTTCAAACCCGGGCAGCCGCAAGCGCGCTGGTGGGCGAGCATGCAGGAACTCCGGATCGTCAACGAGATGTCCGTCACCATCGGGCTGTTCCTCCTGGCGGTGGGCACTTTCCTGGGAGGAGTCTGGGCCAACGAAAGCTGGGGGCGCTACTGGGCATGGGATCCCAAAGAGGCCTGGGCGCTGATTTCCATAATAACCTATGCTTTCGTCCTGCACCTGCGGCTGGCGCCTGCCTTCAACAACGCTCTGGCCTACAACCTGGCTTCGCTCTGGGCTTTTTCTTCCATCATCATGACCTCATTCGGGGTAAACTATTACCTCTCGGGCCTGCACTCCTATGCAAAAGGCGACCCCCTGCCCATACCCGGCTGGGTGTATTGGGCAATCCTGATCCTGGCAGCCATTTCGGCTGCCGCAGCGATGCGATACCGCCGGCTCAGCCCGGCTGAGCGGCGGGCGCTGCAGGTGTAAACCAGGGTTGCATGAAGCGCTATTTGATGACCCCCAGCTCCTTCCCCACCCTGGTAAATGCCTCCACGGCCTTGTCCAGGTGTTCCTGCTCGTGGCCGGCGGAAATCTGGGTGCGGATCCGGGCTTTGCCCTTGGGCACTACGGGGAAAAAGAAGCCGATGACGTAGATGCCTTCATCGAGCAGGCGGTTGGCAAATTCCTGCGACAGTTTGGCGTCGTATAACATAATGGGCACGATGGGGGTTTCGCCAGGCAGTATGTCGAAGCCGGCGGCTGTCATCTTTTCGCGGAAGTACTTCGTATTGCGTTCCAGCTTGTCGCGCAGGGCTGTTGAAGCACTCAGCAGTTCGATTACTTTTATCGAAGCGCCGACGATGGCCGGCGCCAGCGTATTCGAAAAGAGATAGGGCCGGGAGCGCTGCCGCAGCATATCGACGATTTCCTGGCGGGAAGCGGTAAACCCGCCGGAAGCGCCGCCCATAGCCTTTCCAAAAGTGCCGGTGATGATGTCCACACGGCCCATGACGTTGTGGTATTCGTGGGCGCCGCGCCCGGTTTTGCCAATAAAACCGGTGGCATGGCAGTCGTCCACCATAACCATGGCATCATATTTTTCGGCCAAATCACAAATGTGGTTCAGCTTTGCGATATCGCCGTCCATCGAGAACACGCCATCGGTAGCGATCAGGCGGCGGCGGGCGCTTTGGGCAGCCTGGAGCTGGGCTTCGAGATCCGGCATATCGCTGTGCTTGTAGCGATACCGTTGAGCCTTGCAAAGGCGGATGCCATCGATAATAGAAGCATGGTTCAGCTCATCGGAAATGATGGCGTCTTCCTCCCCTAACAGCGGTTCGAACAGGCCGCCATTGGCGTCGAAAGCGGCGGCGTACAGAATGGCGTCTTCCATGCCCAGGAAGCCTGCGATTTTCTGCTCCAGTTCCTTGTGGATGTCCTGCGTACCGCAGATAAAGCGAACGGAAGACATGCCGAAACCGTGGGTGTCGATAGCTTCCTTGGCAGCCTTGATCACATCGGGGTGAGAAGACAGCCCGAGGTAGTTGTTGGCGCAAAAGTTAAGGACTTCGCCCGTGTTTTGGGTTCGAATCCTGGCCGATTGCGGAGTGGTAATGATGCGCTCCACCTTGTAGAGGCCGGCCTCTTTGATGCCCTTAAGTTCCTGTTCCAGTGCTGGTTCTACATTTTTGTACATGAGCGGGTTGTATTTTTATGGTTTCAAGTCAATTGTTTTGCCCTTCTCAGCAGATTTTCGGGCCGCCTCCAGGATTTCCACCACGATGAGGTTATTCACCAGAGAAGACAGGCTGAGCGGCGAAACCTGCTGCGCGCCATGCACCACAGCAATGAGGTTGGCGCCGTAGCAGCCAAAATCGATAAGGGCGCCCCCGCCGGTCAGAACTGGGTCAGTGAGCCGGCCCAGAAATTTCCGGCTTACGCCGATCTCCTTCGGGCCCGGATTCCAATGCACATGGCCATGAACCAGGCCTGCTACTCCGACACGTAAAGGTTTACCGGAAAAAACGGCCTCCTGTCCCGCTGCAGAAGAGGAAAGGGAAAGCGCGGCGCATAAAAGGATCGCTGGAAAAAAAAATTTCATAAGCAGAGCTTAAAACAAGGCAACCTGATAATATTCTTTCAGATGGGACAACATGTCGATCGTCATTTTTTCCAGCCCGTATTCCGGTTGCCAGCCCCAGTCGCTGCGTGCGCTGCTGTCGTCGATACTTTCCGGCCAGGAGGCGGCGATGTTTTGCCGGTAATCGGGCGTATAGGCCACTTCAAAGCCAGGGATATGCCGGCGGATTTCAGCTGCAACTTCGGCCGGGGTGAAGCTCATCCCGGCCAGGTTGTAACTGGAGCGGATTTTCACGGATTCAGCCGGGGCGTCCATCAGTTCCAGCGTCGCCCGGATGGCGTCGGGCATGTACATCATAGGCAGGCGGGTATCGGCTTCCAGGAAGCAGGTATAGGGTTCACCTTTGACTGCATTGTGAAATATCTCCACGGCGTAATCGGTGGTTCCTCCGCCAGGCATCGACTGATAACTGATGATGCCCGGATAGCGCAGCGAGCGCACATCCACGCCGTATTTCTGGTGAAAATACTGGCACCAGCTCTCCCCTGCCACCTTGCTGATACCGTACACGGTTTCCGGCTGCAGCACGGCGTACTGCGGCGTATTGACCCTGGGCGTCATGCCGCCGAATACGGCGATGGAACTGGGAAAAAACACTTTGAGCCCGAATTCCCGGGCGGCCTCCAGGATGTTGAACAGCCCGGCCATATTGATCTCCCAGGCCCATTTGGGGTTCTTCTCCCCTTTTGCCGACAGGATGGCAGCCAGATGATAGATATGCCGAACCTTGTACTTCCGGATGAGGCGCCCCAGCTGCTCTGCGTCCAGTACGTCCAGCACTTCGAAATGCCCCTGCCGGCCTTCCGGCAGCCGGATGTCGGTTTGAAGGACGGCGCCTGAACCGTAGCGTTTTTGCAATTCTTCGTTCAAAACGGTGCCGATCTGTCCACCGGCGCCGGTAATGAGGATGGTTTCAGTTGTCATATCAATGGCCAGAGCTTCTTGTTGCGTTCCAAGGTACGCAATTTGGTAAAAAAACACAGCCCGCTATTCCATATCCGGCACCGCATTCAGGAATTCATAAGACTCCCGCTCGTAATCCAGGGCGCAGCAATAGCTCTCTATTCCGTTGGTAACGAGCAGGTAACGCACCTTCAGCGGCATGTTGTACCAGGCAACCTGCCTGAATGCATCCTGATTGACGGGAACCTGGGGCGCTTTGCATTCAACCAGCAGAAAGGGCTTTAAATCGCGGCTATAAACCAGGAGGTCAAACCTTTTATTTAACAAATTGACTTTCAATCCCTTCTCGATGTTAATTCGAGCAAGGCTACACCCTTTCTCTTCTACCAGATAATGAATGGCCAACTGCCGAACCATCTCTTCCGGCTGCAATACCAGCCATTTCTTTCTGATGGGGTCAAAGATGAGCCGTTTGCCATTGTCTCGTTTGACTTTCAGCAGGCCGTTGAAGCGCATCAAGCCCAGGTCGATGTTCATAAATGGCGCCTGATTTTGATTTACGGCAGCGTCTGCACTGCGCTCAGGTGAATGACTTAATACCGGACAAGCGAAGTTACCTAATTCCGGCTTCCCGCTTCGTAATCATAACCCAAGATTTTTGATTTTAAATCATTACTTTTGCCAACAGAAAACTCAAACTCCCCGGTATTGGAATTTCTCATCATCTTACTCCTCATTCTCCTCAATGGCGTTTTCGCTCTTTCAGAAATTGCCATCGTTTCGGTGCGCAAACAACGCATTGCGCAATTGGCTGAAGCAGGCAACAGAAGAGCGATAACGGTGCTCGAGCTGCTGAAAAACCCCGAAAACTTTTTATCGGCAGTGCAGATCGGCATAACCCTTGTGGGCATCGTATCCGGGGCCTACGGGGGCGTCACGCTAACCGATGATTTCCGGCCCGTGATCGAAAAGGCGGAAATGTTGCGGCCTTACGCCCAGGAGATCGCCTATTTCGGAGTAGTGGCGCTCATCACCTACCTGTCCATTGTCATTGGCGAACTCATTCCGAAAACGATCGGCATCAAATACGGGGAACCACTGGCTTTGGCCATTGCCGGCCCGATCCGCATGTTCAGCCGCCTGGCTCGCCCGGTTGTCTGGCTGCTGACGAAATCGACGACACTGGTGCTTTCCGTTTTCGGCATCAAACAGGATGCTGAAGAAAAGATCACGGAAGACGACCTGCGCTACTTCATTAAAACCGCGGGAAAACAAGGGCTTTTCGACAAAGACGAAAGCGAAATCCACGACAAAGTCCTGGAATTCGGCGACCTGCGGGTAAAATCCTTGATGACCCACCGCCTGAAAGTGGAATGGGTGGACATTACCGACCCCATCGAGTCAATCGAAAAGCAACTGTTTCCAAGCCACCATAGCCATTTCCCCGTTTGTGAGGAATCGTACGACCATGTGCTCGGCTTCCTCCATATCAAAGACTTTCTCTCCCGGAAGCATGAACCAGGTTTCCAGTTGCACAGCATCCTCCGCGAACCGGTCTTTGTGCCGGAAAATAACCATGCCATCGACGTCCTGCGTCAATTTAAAAAACGCCGCTGTTACTACGGCATCGTCGTGGATGAATACGGCGCCTTTGAGGGAGTCGTCACCTTACACGACCTGCTGGAAGCCCTCGTTGGAGACCTTCCGGACCAGGAAAGCGAGGCCTCCGGCTTCACCCGGCGCGAAGACGGCTCTCTGCTCGTCAGCGGCGACGTCCTCGTCAGCGAGCTGAACTACTACCTGCAGGCTGATATTATTCCCGAGAACGACCCCTTCTACAGCACCTTGGCCGGATTCATCCTGCACCGCCTCGAACACCTTCCGGAAGTAGGTGAAAAATTCGATTACCTGGATCTTCAAATTGAAATCCTGGACATGGACGGCACTAAGATCGACAAAGTCCTCGTAAATAAAATAGCAGCAAAAAGCAAAGGCAGCCAGGTTCCTTAAGGCCGCTGAACATCAGGCGGGAAGAAAATGCCTGGGCGCCGGGAAAGCCACGGGGTGGCTGAACCAGGGCAAAACCAGGCAAAGCCACCCCGTGACTGGCGCTGGCCCGTAAGCATAACAAGGCCCCGCCGGGCGCACTTTGCTAGGGAAACACCGCCGGGCGGGTGACAACACCCTTCGCCGTAGCCAGCCGCAGGACATACAAGCCGGGCGGCAGGTTTTCCCGGTGCAGTTCAAAGCTGTTCAGGCCTGCCCGCAGCCGCCCCTGATGTAGGGTTCGAAGCAGCGCCCCATCCGGGCCGTACAGGGAGAGTGATGCATCCGGAATATCCTGCGAAAGTTCCAGCAGCACGGCCGCCTGCCGGCTTACCACGTTGGGCCGAAGCTCAAAACGGCCGGCCTCTTCCAGCTGTGCAGTTGAGGAAACAAGTGAAACTACAGAAGAATTGGCGTTGACGGCTTCGTAATTGCCCCCAACCTTTTTCCAGATGACCGTTGCGATTTCGACATTGCCCGTCAGCAGGCCATCCAGGTTCGTTATGCCGGCCGCCTGGATTTCGGCGCTGCTCAGGGTATAGGATTGTTCGAATTCCGCACCGGCGCTGAGGGCGCCGTTGGCCAGCAAAGCGCCGAAAGCGCCCGGCGAAAGAGACAGGCGCAGCATCTGTTTGTGCTGGGCGCTGTTGCCCTGCCCCGACTGATAGCCAACAAAGGACTTTTCAACCAGGTAAACACCAAGGTAGTATTCTCCGGAGGCATTCTGGAAAAAGCGGGTTAAGGTTTCCACCTCAACGGTGTTGTTGCCGCTCACCTGCGCCCGTATCCCCGTTTGAGCTACCGGCGCCTGCCCGTTTATCTGCTGCACTTTGCCCCTGACGGTTTCCCGCACGCCGGCAATATTGCCGGACAGGGCGCCCTGGTTTTCGTTGTTCACATAAAAGACAGGCTGATAGAAAGCATCGTCGTTTTCATACCAGGCGACGGCAACCGCATTCTGGTAATTGCCGCTGTAGTGGGCCGCCAGGAGCAGGGCGTCAGCGGCATTGTCGGCGATCAGGTTGTTGAAGAGCGTCCACCCCCAGGTACCGCAATTGGGGCACCAGCTTGCGGTGAATTTGGTGATCAGCGGTTTGTTCGTCTGGGGCACCTCGATATCCTGAGCGCTTAGCCATTGGAAAAGAGCCAGGATGGGAAAAAAGAGTATCCACTTTTTCATTACACAAAACTTTAGGTTGAGATAAGTACTTGCACCAGCCAAAGTTGATCACACTTTTTCATATTTCAAAACCCAGTAAGCGGCCGTTCCCGGTTTTATGGCGAATCTGTCGTCGATGCGATAGCCCACCAGCCAGCAAATGCGGCCCTGCCCGTCTTCAAGAATCCACGCCTGTTCCTTATCGAAACGGGATACCTTGTTATTGGTAAAAAAGTCCTGCACCTTCTGATGGCGGCCTCCCATCCCCAGAGGTTGAAAAACGTCTCCCTCCCGCCAGCGGCGCAGGCGGAGCGGGAATTCCAGAGCGCCTGCATCGAGCGCCGCTTCTGACGCATCGGTTGAAAAAAGCACAACCCGCCCCGAATGGCGGCGCATGGAAAACCGCCCCCCGGGAAGCTCCATATCCTGGTTTTTTTCTTCCAGCCGGTATTCAACGGTGCCTTCCTCTTCCGGCATTTTTTCGATGGCCAGGTATTCCCGGTCGACGAGGAGCCGGTATGGGGGCGCATAAAAAGTGGCTCCGGTATTTTCGAGGCTTTGCGCCATCTGGCGGGCCTGAGCAGCGTTGAACCCCAGAGGTGACAGCCATTCATACAGGATGGTGGCAATAGCCGGCTCATGCTGTTTCAGCCCGCCTACCGAAATGAGCAGCCGCCCTCTAGCCTCCTTTACCAACCCTCTTCTCAGCATTTTCAAGGCCTGTTCATACAGGTATTCGGCCTCTTTAAAGCGCTCCAGGTTGGCTGCCATGGTTTCTTCCAGGGCCGGATTTATGCCGCGCAATGCAGGAAGCGCCCGCAGGCGTATTTTGTTGCGGTGGTATTTGTCTTCGGCATTGGAAGCATCCTGCCTGAAGCCCAGATAGTGAGCGGCCGCATAAGCCTCGATATCTGCCCGGCATGCGAACAGCAATGGGCGGACAACCTGGCCGCTGCGCAGCGGTATGCCGTGCAGGCCGCGAATGCCGCAGCCTTTCACAAGGTTGTAAAAGGCCGTTTCGATGGAATCGTTGAGGTGGTGCGCCGTTGCGGTATAGTCGTAACCTTTCTCCCTGCGAATATCCTCCAGCCATTGGTAGCGGAGTTCACGCGCCGCCATTTGTACGGAAACGCCTGGCTGCCGGGCTGCCTGAATGGTATCGAAAGAAACGGAAAAAAAGGGAACCTTCCAGGCGTTGGCCAGGGCCTGCACGAAGCGCTCATCTTCATCGGATTCCCTGCCGCGCAGTTTGAAATTGCAATGCGCAATGCCGAAACGCCAGCCGGCCTGCAGGAACAGGTGCGCCATCACCACCGAATCCACGCCTCCGCTGACGGCCAGCAGTACGCGGCTGCCCGGCTGCAGCAACTGTTCTTTGCGGATAAAGTGCAGAAAGGCATCCAGCATAAGCGGGCTTTTTATACCCGCGCCTCCTCCGGATAGTGTTTCCGGATAAGGGCATTGGTCTCCTCCAGGGATTTGAACACCTCGAAAGTCGTGCCCTGGGTGCGCAGCGCGCCCAGCGCGTTGGCGTACTGCGCCGCGCGGATGTAATCCTCCCTGTTTTCCAGAAGCCCGAAGGCCATGCCGCCGGCGAAGGAATCGCCGCAACCCGTGGTGTCTATAACCTCTTCCACCCTGACGGATGGAACAAAATCGGCCCTGAAAGCTCCGCCGGGCTCCGAATACACCATGCAGCCGCGGGCGTCAAGCGTAATGAAAACAGCTTTTACTCCTTTGGACAGGCAGTGCCGGGCGAATTCCGCCATTTCGGCATCCGACAGTTCCTGATACTGGTCTTTCAATTCTTCCGGCGCGTATTCCTTTTTAAACCAACAGCAACCCGCTTCCTCGATGTTCATTTTCAGCACGTCGATATAGGGCAGCCAGAGGTCGCGCTCGACCCAGAAGCGGCGCAGGCGGTCGCCGGTGGTTGCTACCGTTGAGGTCGGGCCATGGGCGTCAAATATGGTGATGGCGCCCTGCCGGCGATGCTGCCGGATGTACTTCAGGGTTTCCAGCGGCACTTCGTAGTCCGAGATCGGCACTCCGACGAAAATATCGGCGTCTATGGCCGGCCCGACATCTTCCGGGCGGATCGGGGGCATAAAAGCCGTTTGTTTTTCCAGGCGGTTGTTCTGGTCAACGAACTTCAGCTGGATCACGTCGCCCTGATCCAGGTGGGAATAAACCGTTTCGAGGCAGATATTCGAATAGGCGCCCAGCAGTTGCTTTATGCCGGGCTCGTCTTTTTTCCGGATGTGGGCCACCGGACAGGCCCTTCCCATGCCCTCCATCAACCTGGCCAGGGCAATAGTGGGGTGCGTCACACAACCATACTTGATAATCTCCGCACCACGGCTGGTGGTGATGTGGTCGTATGGGATCGGGCCCAGGATAGCAACTTTATAGGATCGGTTCATTTACGTACTCAGGCTTTTGAAATCCGGAGAATTTGCATTTCAAGCCTAAGATAGAAAATTATTTTACGAACAACACAATCCCGGTTCAGTTGGCAGCTACATTTTGCCTGCGGCGGATCTGGGGCACGTCCTTAACCACCATCTGAACGGTGGTGTCTTTGATGCGTTCTTCCAACAGTACGATCTTACCCCTGCGCAGGTTGTTGAGCAGGTCTTCCTGGTAATGCCGCACCGTGATCAGCTCCAGGCCCCGGTCGAGCATGACCTTGAATTTGTCGCTGATGCGCTGGGCGAAGCGGTCGGCTTTGTCATCCACATCGTTGATGCAGAGGCTGAAGCTGATGGCGGAGTTCTGCATCATATTGACCTGCAGGCGAAACTCGGCGATAATGTTGAAAAGGTAGCTGATGTGGTGCTCCGCGACGAAGGAAAAATCGCGGGTGCTGATCTGCAGCAATACCTGGTTGGGCTCCACGGCCACCATGGGCGGGTAAGTGTCGTCCACTTCGGAGGAGATCAGGGTGCCCTCGCCTTCGGGGTTGACAAAGGATTTCACGTAGAGCGGAATACTCTTGTTCTGTAAGGGTTTGATGGTTTTCGGGTGGATCACCTTGGCTCCATAGTAGGTCATTTCAATGGCTTCCTTGTACGAAAGGCGGTCGAGTTTGGCCACGTTCTCGAAAAGGCGCGGGTCGGCAGTGAGCACGCCCGGCACGTCCTTCCAGATGGTCATATCCTGTGCGTCGAGGCAAAAGGAAAAAATGGCGGCCGTATAGTCCGAGCCCTCCCGGCCGAGGGTGGTGGTGAAATTCTCGGATGTGCTTCCGATGAAGCCCTGCGTAATGATGAAGCCGGGCTGTTCCAGCATCGGTTTCACGATTCGTTCGGCGCGTTCCATGGTTTCTTCCCACTGCACCCAGCCCTCGCGGAAAATATCGTCGGTCTGGATGACGTCCCGGGCGTCGAGCCATTGCGAGGGCAGGCCTGCCAGGTTGAGGTAGGCGTGGACGATCTTGGAGGAGGCCAGTTCGCCGACGCAGACGATCTGGTCGTACATGTAGTCGTAATTCTCATGCGGCTCTTCTTCCAGCACCCATTCAATTTCCACAAAGGCGTCATTGACCAGGGCGTAAGCTTCGTCTTTTTTATCGAAGAGCTCATCCATGATCCGGTAATGCTGGGCCTTGATCTCATTGAGGATATCAAAAGCCTTTCCATTGCGGGCGGCGTGCGCTTCCACCACTTTTTCCAGGGCGTTGGTCGTCTTGCCCATGGCGGAAACGATGATCACCAGTTTCTCCTTCTCATAAGACCGGAGGATGTTCGCCACATTTTTGATCGCTGCAGGGTCTTTCAGCGAAGCCCCGCCGAATTTGAATACGCTTACTGTTTTTTTCATTGTGGTGATTGCGGATGAATTGCAGGTTTTGGACTGTTTTGGATGCGCAAAGTAACGAATTGTAGCCCAAAAAAATAAAGCTAAAACTGAAAAGAGGCCTGCCGGGCAGGCAGGAGCCGGAGCGCATCCGGCAACACAAAGAAAAAGGGCCGTCCCGAAATGCCACCGGGACGGCCCTCACCCCTTCCGGGATATTTTTACACTAATTTTTCTTGAAGTAAGGAGCCTCATTCGCCCCGCCGCCCTGGACGACATCGAGGCGTTTCTTGAACTCATTGGACATCGGCAGGTCGTCCTTGCGCGCGTATATCTCCTTGAGGGCGATCAGGGTATTGACATCGTTGGGCGCGAGGGCTTCGGCCTGCTGGAAGTAAGGCAGGGCGTGGTCGAACTCGGCAAAGATGTCTTTTTTCAGTTTTTCGTATTTGGCGATGCCTTCCTTGCTGTAGTCATCGGCCAGCTTGTTCAACTCTAGGGTCATCGCAGCAGCCTTGTTGTAATACAGGGCTCCGATGCTGTAGATAGCGTCGACGTAGTTGGGATCCTTCTTCATTGCCTGGTTGTAATAATCCTTGGCATTTTCGAAGTATTCATTAGCCTTCTCCGTTTCACCTGCCTTCTGGGAGGCCTGATACAGGTTGTCATAAACGTTGCCCAAAGTTGAGTACAGGGAAACGTTTTCCGGTTCTTTATCAATCGCCGTTTTGAGTTTTCCGATCAGTTCGTCCAGCTTATTGATGCGCAGGAAGTGGTTGATCTCGGCAAAGAGCAGCGACACATCCTCCGGGAAGAGCCTGCGGCCTTCTTCCAGATAAGCATACGCTTCTTCCGGGCTGCTTTCCTCGGCTTTGATCTTGTAGAGGGCCTCGTAAATGGCCGGTTTGTCGTACTTGATGTCGTACAATTTCTGGAAGAAGCCTTTGGCTTCTCCGGCTTCCTCTGCGTTCAGGGCGGCCAGGCCGGTGATATACAACTGGTTGTTGTAGTCTGCCTCTTCGTCCAGCGCGCTTTTCTCTTTATTGTCCTTCAGGATATTGTGGAGGTCCACTACTTCCTTGAAATTCACGAAAGCTTCGTGGTACTGGCCTGCCTCATACAGGAAAATGCCGATGTTGCTCAGGTTGCCCTGGGCGATCTGCATCCCTTTGAGAGCATCCTTTTGTTCGTATTTCTTCTCGGCCATTTCGAAGGCTTTCATGAAGGCCTCGGCTGCCTGGCGGGCGGGGTTTTCCACCTGAGGCAGTTCGGATTCATCGCCGATGCCGAGCTGGCGGATGGCCACGATCTGGTTGGCGATCTCGTTGAATATCTCGCCTTTGGTCGCCCAGGTTTTGGCCATCTTGGCGGACACCGGGTCGTTTTCCGCCGCCTGTATTTCGGCCACGGCTTCCTTCAGTTTCTCCTTGTTATTGGCAGGGTCGAGGTTGAAAGCCCCCAGGGCTCTGGCTGCCTGGCGCTGCGCTTTTTCTCCGTCTTGTGCATTCAATGCAGTGATGAGGAATATGGCTAACAAGCCAAAAATCAGTTTTTTCATAGTGGACACTTATTTTTTATTTATACAAATCTACGTTTTTGACGTCAAAACAGGCAGGCGGGTATTTACAAAATGTTAAAATCCCCTTTGCCTATTCCTCTGCTGCGGGAGCCTGTTCCGCATCCCCTTCATCATCCTCTTCCCGGACGATGGCCACGTCGGCGATCTCATCATCGGGGTCGATGCGGATGAGCCGGACACCCTGGGTTGCGCGGCCCTGGAGGCGGATGCCGCTGACTTCCATGCGGATCACGATGCCGGAGCGGTTGGTGATCATGAGGTCATCTTCTTCCTTAACGGCTTTAATGGCGACAACGCCACCGGTTTTTTCGGTTACCTGCATGGTTTTCACCCCTTTGCCTCCGCGGTTGGTGAGGCGGTATTCCGAAAACTGGGTGCGTTTGCCCATGCCCTTTTCAGAAATAACGAGAATGGACACATCTTCGTCTGCCGGGTCTATGCAAACCATGCCCACGACGCAGTCTTTGCCGTCTTCATCCAGCGAAATGCCGCGCACGCCGGCGGCGGTTCGCCCCATGGCCCGGACGGTGGACTCGTTGAACCGGATGGCGTTGCCACTGCGGTTGGCGATGAATATCTCATTGCGGCCGTTGGTCAGCCGGGCTTCCAGCAACTGGTCGCCCTCGTTGATCGTGATCGCGGCGATGCCGCCGGCGCGGGGGCGGGTGTACGCCTCGACGGAGGTCTTTTTGATCATCCCCTGCCTGGTGCAGAATACGATGTAATGGTTGTTGTAGAACGCTTCATCGGTAAGGTCTTCGATGATGATAAAAGCCTTTACCTTGTCGTCCTGCGGAATGGAGAGGATGTTCTGGATAACCCTTCCGCTGGAGCCTTTGGCTGCTTCGGGTATCTCATAAACGCGCAGCCAGTAACACCTGCCCTGTTCGGTGAACAACAGCAGGTAGTTGTGGTTGCTGGCGACAAAAAGGTGCTCGATGAAGTCTTCGCCCCTCGTTTTGCTGCCCCGCGAACCCCGGCCGCCTCGGCCCTGGATCCGGTATTCGGTGATCGGCGTCCGCTTGATATACCCCAGGTGGGAAATGGTGACAGCCACCCCTTCGTCCGGGATCATGTCCTCCATACTTATCTCCCCATCGGCGTAGCTGATCTCGGTGCGGCGCTCATCGCCGTATTTTTCCCTGACTTCCACAAGCTCTTCGACCACCACCTGGCGCTGGAGTTCTTCGCTTTCGAGAATGGCGCGCAGGTGTGCGATGCGCTTTTGGATTTCATCGTACTCCTCCTTGATCTTGTCCCTTTCCAGGCCGGTCAGCTTTTGGAGCCGCATATCCAGGATGGCGCGGGCCTGGCCGTCGGAAAGCACGTGATCCTCTTCGCGGGGGTATTCCTCCGTTTCGGCCTCATCGATCAGGGTTCTGAATTTGGCCCAGAAGGCATCCTTGTCATCGATAAAGTCTCCGCGCATGAGGCCTTCCCGGGCCTCGTCGGGCGTGGTAGATGCGCGAATAAGGTCGATCACCTGGTCCAGGTAATCCAGCGCGATCAGCAGCCCAACCAGGATGTGGGCGCGGGCGATGGCCTTTTTCAGGTCGAAGCGCGTTCTGCGCACGATGACTTCGATGCGGAATTTGATGAACTCCCTGATGATGTCTTTGAGGTTCAGCGTGCGCGGCCGGCCGTTGACCAGGGCCACGTTATTGACGCCGAAGGAGGTTTGCAGGGCCGTGTACTTGTAGAGGTGGCTGAGTACGACGTTAGCCATGGCGTCGCGCCTGACCTCCACGACGATGCGCAGCCCGTCGCGGTCCGATTCGTCCCGCACATCGGCGATGCCGTTGATCTTTTTCTCGTTGACCAGCTCGGCGATCTTGGCCACGAGGGCCGCTTTGTTGACCTGATAGGGGATTTCCGAAATGATGATGGTTTCCCGGCCGGTATCGCTGGCCTGGATTTCCGCCTTGCCGCGTACGACGACGCGCCCCCGCCCCGTCTCGAAAGCATCGCGCACCCCCTGATAACCATAAATGATGCCGCCTGTCGGGAAATCCGGAGCTTTGATGTACTGTATCAGTTCCTCGATGGTGATATCCGGGTTTTTCACAGCGGCGATGATGCCATCGACCACCTCTGTGAGGTTGTGGGGCATCATGTTGGTGGCCATGCCCACGGCGATGCCTGAAGCCCCGTTGATCAGCAGGTTGGGCACCCGGGCAGGCAATACGGTAGGCTCTTCCAGGGAGTCGTCGAAATTGAGGGCGAAATCGACGGTGTCCTTGTTGATGTCCGCCAGCATGTCATCAGCAATGCGGCGCAGGCGGGCTTCGGTATAACGCATGGCCGCCGGGCTGTCCCCGTCCATGGAGCCGAAGTTGCCCTGCCCGTCCACCAGCGGATAGCGCAAGGACCAGGTTTGAGCCATGCGCACCATGGTGTCGTACACCGAAGCATCGCCATGGGGGTGGTATTTTCCCAATACTTCCCCGACAATACGGGCCGATTTTTTGTGCGGTTTGTTGTAGGTAAGCCCTAATTCAGACATGCCGAAAAGCACGCGGCGGTGCACCGGCTTCAGGCCGTCGCGGACATCGGGCAAGGCTCGGGAGACGATGACGGACATCGAATAGTCGATGTAGGCCGACTTCATCTGATCCTCGATGTTGACGGGTACAATGCGTTGATTCAAAGACATTTACGCTTTTGTTGCTTTATGGGCTCCCCCTCCGGAAAAAATAAGGGGAAGCGTTTTTTCAAAGACAGGCAAAGATAAGAAAATTGCATCAATTATCCTCCCTGTTTTACATTATTAGAACAAGGCCGGGCGAAGGGTTGTTGGAAGCTTTGCCCCGGCGCAGGCGGCCAATTTTGCCCCCGATGCCGGTACTGTCGCTTGAAAAATTATCTTTGCAGAAAAAAAATCTTCCTCATGCCGCAGGACGTGAAGCCGTACAATCAGGAGGACAGCAAGAAGAAACAGGTCGGAAGCATGTTCGACCGGATTGCGCCATATTATGACTTCCTCAACCGTTTCCTGTCGCTGGGCATCGATGTGGCCTGGCGCAGGCAGGCTATCCGCCAGCTGGCCGGGCATCCGGTGAGCGCCCTGCTCGACGTGGCCACGGGCACGGCGGATGTAGCGCTGGAAGCCGCCCGCCAGCTGCGCCCTCAGCGCATTGTCGGGCTCGACCTTTCCAACGAAATGCTGGAGATCGGGCGCGCAAAAGTGGGGCGCAGGCAACTGGACGGGCTCATCACACTGGCCCAGGGCGACTCGGAGAATATGCCTTTTGAGGACAATACGTTTGACGCCGTTACCGTTGCTTTTGGAGTGCGCAATTTTGAGAACCTGGAAAAGGGGCTGGAAGAGATGCGGAGGGTGCTCAAAACAGGCGGCAAGGTGGTCATTCTGGAGTTCTCCAAACCCAGGGCATTCCCCTTCAAACAGCTGTACAACTTTTATTTCAGGCATATTCTGCCGATGATCGGCAGGCTGACCTCAAAGGACCCGAAGGCCTACCGCTATCTGTACGAATCGGTCCAGGCCTTCCCCGACGGGCAGGATTTCTTGAAAATTTTGGATAAAACCGGATACAAATCGAACCGATGCATACCACTCACTTTAGGAATCTGCTCCATCTATACGGCAGAAAAGTAAGCTGGCTGCTGCTGGCGGCCCTGGCCTTCGCCCCGGCCCTTACCGCTCAGCGCTACAGCGGCGAGAACTACAACTTTTACGACTTTAACCAGAAGGACTATTACTTCGGCATCACGCTGGGGTACAATACGTCCTCTTTCAAACCCTTCCGCTCCCGGGGCTTCCTGGAGAGCGACAGCATCCGCGCGGTGGAATCCGTCACCGGCCCCGGCTTCAACCTGGGTATCGTCACCAACCTGAAGATGGGTGAAAACTTCGACTTCCGCTTCATGCCCACCCTGTCTTTTGCAGAACGCAACATCGAGTACACCAAAACCGGGCGGCTGGCCAACTTCAGCCAGCGCCGGGTCGAAGCCGTGCTGGTGGAAATGCCCTTTCACATCCGCTACAAATCGGCGCCCTACAAGGATATGCGCCTGTTCATCATCGCCGGGGTGAAATACGGCTTCGATGTGGCCAGCGACTCCCGCAGCCGGCAGGCCGAAACGCTGGTCAAGATTTCTCCCAACGACTTCTCCCTGGAGTATGGGGCAGGCATTCAGTTTTTCTTCCCCTTCTTCATCTTTTCGCCGGAGTTCAAAGTGTCGCACGGCATAGGCAACACGCTGATATACAACGAGAACCTGGAAGAATCAACCGTGCTGGAAAAGCTGCTTTCCCGGACGTTTACGATCTCGCTGCATTTCGAAGGTTAACTCAACACTGGCACTCGCTTTTCACGAAACCGATCACATCGGGAAAGAAGCGGTTGAATTCCTCATTGAGGGGTTCAAAATCGCGTATCAGGCTGTCGAGAGCCCCTTCGAGGTACTCCGGCCGGCTGACGCGGCGCTTCATGCGGTAAAAAGTGTAATCAATGCCGTTGTGGGAGCCGTAGGCCTGCAGCCAGTCGTCGGCGATCATGCGGGGCAGGCGCTGCCGGAGTTCTCCCGGCATCAAACCGATGTTTCTCTCCAGTATCCGGTAAACACCCTGGGTGAATTCCGCAAGGGGCTGTTCGGAATAAGCCGGCCAGTTGATCGCCAGGAAATAATCGTAGAAAACATCCACCACCACGGGAGCGTATTTTCCGTGTTTATCATACAGGCGCCGCACGCCGCGCAGCACTTCGGGGTGGGTGTCGGTGTAGGAGTCGATCTTGCGGTGCAGTTGCACGCCCTCCTGTATAGCCGCAGGAAATCCTCGCACGGCGGCGTTATCCACGTAATCGGCCAGGAAGTTGCCGAGCAGCAATGCTTCGCTGTCGCAGGAGAGGAAAAAGTGAGCCAGAAAATTCATGCACCTTGTTTAGCCATGTTTTTTCTATACAATCCGAAATCAACTTTGGTTTCCCCATCGGGCCATTGTGGCGGAAACATTTTTATATTTGCGCCGCAAAAAAGAACTGCCGGCTGTGGCCGGCTCACCACAACAAGTGAAATATGGGACTCAAGTGTGGCATCGTCGGCCTTCCGAATGTCGGCAAATCGACTCTCTTCAACGCGCTGACTTCCGCCAAAGCGCTGGCGGCCAATTACCCCTTTGCAACCAAAGACCCCAACATCGGGGTGATCACCGTGCCGGATAAAAGGCTGGACAAGCTGGCGGAGCTGGTGCAGCCCAAGAGCCTGGTGCCGACCACCATCGAAATCCTGGACATCGCCGGCCTGATCAAAGGCGCCAGTAAAGGAGAGGGGCTCGGCAACCAGTTCCTGGCCAACATCCGCGAAGTTGACGCCATCGTTCACGTCGTCCGCTGCTTCGAAGACGGCAATGTCGTTCACGTGGACGGCAGCGTCGACCCCGTGCGCGACAAAGAGGTGATCGACATGGAATTGCTGTTCAAAGACCTGGAAACCGTCGAAAAACGGCTGGACCGCCTGCGCAAACAGGCCAAGAGCGGCAAAAAGGAAGACCAGAAAGCCGTGGCCATCGCCGAACACATCATGGAGAAAATGGAGCAGGGCGTCCCCGCCCGCGCCCTTGACCTGGACGATGACGGCCAGGCCCTCATCAGGGATATGTTCCTGCTGACCGCCAAACCCGTGCTGTACGTCCTCAACGTTGATGAAAAAGCCGTGCACAACGGCAATGAATACACCCAGGCTTTTACCCAGGCGGTGGCCAACGAGAACGCCGAGATCATCTGGATCAGCGCCGCCATCGAAGCCGAGATCGCCCAACTGGAAAGCCTGGAGGAACGCCGGGAATTCCTGGAGGCCATGGGCCTGGATGAACCCGGCGTCAACAAGCTCATCCATGCTGCCTACCACCTGCTCAACCTGATCACTTACTTCACCGCCGGAGAAAAGGAGGTGCGCGCCTGGACTATCCACCGCGGCTGGAAAGCTCCCGCCGCAGCCGGCGTGATCCACACCGACTTCGAAAAGGGCTTCATCCGCGCAGAGGTGATCAAGCTGGACGACTACGTGAAGTACGGCTCCGAACACGCAGTCAAGGAAGCCGGCAAGATGGCCGTGGAAGGAAAGGATTACGTAGTTGCGGACGGCGACGTGATGCACTTCAGGTTTAATGTCTGATTCGTTGGCCCGGTATTTTATCCTCAACAAGCCCTACGGCGTCCTGAGCCAGTTTACCCGGGAAGAGCCCCGCCACCGCGTACTGGGGGATCTGTACCCTTTCCCGCCGGATGTTTACCCCCTTGGCCGGCTGGACCAGGACAGCGAAGGCCTGCTGATCGTAACGGACGACAAGAAGCTGAACCACCTGCTGCTGGACCCCGCTCATCGGCACAGGCGCACCTATCTGGTTCAGGTGGAAGGCATTCCCGGCCCTGAAGCCCTGGAACAACTGTATAAAGGCGTAGTGATCCGGGTGGGCAAAAAGGCGCACACCACCCTGCCCGCCCGCGCCCGGCTGCTAACCGCTCCCCCACCCGTACCCGAACGGGACCCGCCCATCCGCTACCGCAAAAGCATCCCCGACTCCTGGCTCGAACTGGAACTCATGGAAGGCAAAAACCGCCAGGTGCGCCGCATGTGCGCCGCCGTGGGCTTCCCCGTGCTCCGCCTGATCCGGATAAGGATTGAAAAGCTTGAACTGAAGGATATGCAGCCCGGAGAAGTGCGGGAGATGAAAGGCAAGGATATGTACAGGCTGCTGGCGCTGTAAATTTGATTTGCAATGCAAGCTGCCGGGAAGGGCCGGACGAGCGGATGAAACCCGAAACCTAATACTGCCACACATCCAGGTACTTTGCGAAAATTTTGGCCAGATTTTCGGCGTCATCGATGCCCCGGTGGTGGGTGCCGGTGAATTCGAAGCCTTCGGAATTGACGGCGGATTTCAGGCCCCTGGGTTTGCGCAGGCGCTTCAATTCCTGGTACTGGCTTTTGAGGTTGATGTGCTGTTCCACCCAGTCGAATTCCAGCCCATGGAGTTTGCAATCCTGCACAAGCATTTTGCGGTCAAAATTGCCCCAGGAGCAGAGCAGGTAGTCTTCGTCGAATATCTCCGCCCAGTCCTGAAATTGTTCGATCACCTCGGGGAAAGCCCTGGCCCGGTCGATGTAAGCCTGGTCGATGGTGGTCAGCTCCCGGCAGAAATGTGACAGGCGGGGGTTGAGGATGGGGCGGATGAACTTATTGAAGGAACCCTCCACTTCCCCATAAGCGTTGAGGCGAACCGCGCCGATCTCGATGGTTTCCTGAATTTTCGAGGGCGGGCGCCCTTCCCAGCAGGTTGCTTCCAGGTCAAAAACGATGAAGTTCACGCCTTTGCGGTTTTTAGGTTTCTACGCCACTTCAGGGCAAATGTTTCACAACAGCCGGTTTCACCCTTCTGTTACATCATTTCCATCTCGTATTTTTTCCAGCGGATCTTCCGCTCCAGGCCGTATCCTTCCAGTCGGTTGTGGTAGAAGTACAGCAACTTGAAGCTTTCGCTGACGATTTCGTTCTTCCGTTTTAAAAGCAGGGGTTTGGCCATGTGGTAAGTTCCCAGGCGGGCGACGCCGTCGCGGATCAGGGGCTCCGCGTCCCAGTGGATTTGTTCCGACAATTTAACCTCCCCGTCCTTTTCCATCTGCATCAGCACGGCCTGCAACTGGCGGACGGCGTCCAGCAGCCCCTCCATCGGAAATACATACTCATCGGCCGGAAGGCGGAGGATGCCGTACAGGTCGAGTTTGCTGTTCTGGTTCTTCAGCAACTCAAAGGCGGCGAAGGCCACCAGGTGGCTGGTGAGCACGATATTGTCCCGGAAGTAGCGCTCCACGATCCTGTCGCCCAGAATGATGGTGTACTCCGATTCGCGCTGCAGGTCTTTGACTACTTCGCCGTTCGACAGGAAGTAATCCCTGATATTGATGGGGTCTCCGCGCCGGCCGAAGCTGTTGCCGTCCATGTCAACGGGGTTGCCCAGCACGTCCATAGGCTGCCCGAAAGACAGGGTGATGTCATTGGTCTGGGAGAAAAACTGCCAGGCGAATTTCAGTTGTTTACGGACGCTGTGAAAATCGTCTTTGGAGCGCAGGTAGCGCTCCTTGCCGATTGCCCTGAGGTGCTGTTCGATGAGGAACTGGGCTTCCAGGACGAAATGATAGCTCAGGATCAGGGGCACGACGAATATCTTCCGGTTTTCGCCGCGCTCGAGCAGGGCGCGCTGAGCCTCCAGCACCGTGCTCAGCAGCCCGAGTTTCAGCTTCGTTTCCAGGGCGCCGGAACGCGAGCGGGTGCCGCCGGGGAAAAAGAGGCTGTTGACCCCCCGCTGCAGGGAGAGGTTCGACATCGCCTTGAGGGTCTCCAGGTAGATGGGGTTTTTCTTGCGGCGGTCCACCCGGTAAGCCCCCAGGCGGTTCATGAAGTAGGCGGTATAGCCGGTATTGTAGAGGTTCAGCCCGGCCCCGTAGGAGAAGGACGGCAAGCCGGCGAAGGCATCCAGGGCATATCCGATGAGAATGGAATCCAGGTTGCTGAAGTGGGTGGGGACGATCACTACGGTGCCTTTTTTGATCAGTTGCCGCACTTCCTCCACCTTGCCCTTCACCAGCAACCTGTCCTGCAGGCGGTATTTGGAGCCCCATATTTCCCACCAGTTCCGGCTGGCCGCTGCGTTCAAAAGGCGGGTAAAGAACAGGGTAAGAAAGCGCCGTGCGAAAAGGAAGGTCGGTATCTGAAAGGTGCCCACGATTTCCTCCGCGTAGCGGTGGATGATCAGTTGCAGGATTTCCTCATTGGTCTTCCGGGCCTCCTCCTCGCTGCGGTCGAGTGACTTGCCCACCAGTTTTTTCTGGATCTTGTACCAGAACTGCCGCTCGTTGGGCGGGTCCACTTTCCAGGGCTCTTCCTTCATCCGGATGCGCTCCAGATAGATGGTTTTTGAAATGACGTCGGTCAGTTCCGGCACCGGTTGCTCCATGAAGTGCTCCAGGGTGAACTCATCGATTTCCCGGATAAAAGCCCGGCGGTCTTCACTGAGCCTGAATATCGGCCAGTCCTCGATATTGGGGATGACGTGCTGTACTACCTTCGGCTTTTTTGCCATGATCAAAGTGTTTCGTAGAAGTGTTTGTTGATGCCGCCGATGAACTGCAGGATTTCCTCCTTCCCGGCCTTGCGCACGGCGGAGGTGGTGAACTGCTGCGGTAGTTCATTCCAGTGTTCCAGCAAAGCCTCCCTGAACAGGGCCGTATTCGCCTCCAGTTCTTCGGGTTTAAGCCTGTCGGCTTTGGTATAAACGATGACGAAGGGGATGCTTTTCTCCCCAAGCCAGTTGATGAATTCGATGTCGAGCTGCTGTGGCGGGATATTGGAGTCGATGAGCACGAAAGCACACTGCAGGCTGGAGCGTTTGGACAGGTAGCCTCGGATCATCAGTTCCCACTGCCTCCGTTTCGCCTTGGAAATGCGGGCGTAGCCATACCCCGGCAGGTCCACCAGATACCAGTCGCCGTTGACCAGGAAGTAGTTGATCAGCTGCGTTTTGCCGGGGGTATTGGAAGTATGGGCAATGTTTTTCCGCCCCGTGAGCAGGTTGATCAGGGAAGACTTGCCCACGTTGGAGCGCCCGATAAAAGCGTATTCCGGTTTTCCATCCCCGGGGCATTGCGATTCCGAAGGGTAGCTTCCGGCAAATGCCACCTGTTTTACATCCATACTGCACTGCTTTGCTGAAAACAACAATAATAGCCCAAAATTGTGGTTAAAAAAAATGGAACACCCAAGATAGTGGGCCCATCCTCTTCCAGGCATCTTAATAATGAGAACCATTAAATGAAAAACCATGAAAAAGGCCTTTTTGATCATCGCCTTAATGCTGGCTATGTCGCCGGCCTACTCCCAGCTCCGCCTTGGGCTCCGCGCCGGCCTGAGCACCACCGACCTGCAGGTGGACCCCAAAACCGTGCTCGGCCCCGGCGGCGTGGACTACCTCAAACTCGCCGTTGACGAAGCCCACTTCGGGCTTCAGGGTGGGCTTGTCATCCAGGCAACCATCGGCAAGAAGTTCATCATCCAGCCGGAAATCCTGTTCAACTCCAATAAAGTGGACTACCGAATCACCGACCTGGACAACCCCGGCGCCATGGCCATGATCAAGTCAGAGAGCTACCAGTACCTCGACATCCCTTTACTGCTGGGTTACCGCTTCGGCCCCTTCCGCCTGCACGCCGGCCCCGAAGCGCACATTTTCCTCAACAGCTCCTCTGACCTGTTCGACTTCGATGGCTACGGGCAGCGCTTCAAAGACGCCACTTACGGCTGGATGGCCGGCCTGGGGCTCGACATCTGGAATTTCATGCTCGACGTGCGCTACGAGGGCAATTTCTCCAGATTCGGGGACCACATCACCTTCTACGGCGAAACCTACAACCTGGGCGAACCGCCTTCCCGCTGGCTGTTCTCCCTGGGGTATATGTTCGGGAAACGGTGATTTCCTGCCGCTATTCAGGGCTCCCTGGCGGCAATCCGGAATGCGGGCCCCTGGCCCGCGACGCGGCAAAGCCCTCCAGGGCTCCCCGATTATCACCTCGCGGGCCGCAGGCCCGCGTTCCAACCTAAATAGAAACAATTTTTTCCTTCCATACAACCGGCCCGGGCTGTGGGACGTCATTAGAGCAAACCACGGAATTCCAGCCGCATGGCCTACGCCACGACCAGCATGACGGAAGCAGAACTGATTGAAGGATGCCTCGCAAATGGCCGCCTGGCGCAAAAGCTGTTGTATGAGCGCTATTGCCAGGCCATGTACACGGTGGCCTACCGCATCACCTCTGATTTCGAACTGGCCAACGACGTGCTGCAGGAAGCCTTCGTCAAGGTTTTCCGTGCGCTGCCCGGCTTCCGGCGCGAGTCCACCCTCGGCGCCTGGATCAAGGCCATCGTGGTGCGAACCGCCCTGAGCAAAATCAAACGCGAGCCCCAATTCGAGCCTCTCGACGGGCGCTACCCCGAGGAGCCCATCTACTGGGGGCACCGGCTCGACGTAGAGTACCTGGAAAAGGCCATCCTGGCCCTGCCGGAGGGGTACCGCACCGTTTTCGTGCTGATAGAAGTCGAGGGGTACACCCACAAAGAAGTGGCGGAGATGCTGGGGATTTCCGAGGGCACATCCAAGTCGCAGCTTTTTTACGCCAAAAAAAGGCTGCGCGAAACCATCAGCAAAACCCATGGATCATGAACAACAGGGAATACGGCCGGGAAACACTGAAGGAAGCCATCCGGCAATTGCCGGCTTACAGCCCCCCGCCATCCGTCTGGGCCGGCATCGAAGCGGAACTGGAAGCTGGGGAGCTTGAAAAGCCCCTGCGGGAGGCCATCGCCCAACTGCCGGCTTACCAGCCCCCGGAAAAGGTGTGGCTGTCCATACAGGCAGGGCTGCAACCTTCGGAGGCCCGCCGCCCGCAGCGCCTGCGCTATCTGGCCCGGGCCATCGCCGCCGCTGCGGCTGCAGTGCTGCTCATTGCCGCCTTTTTCCTGTGGCCCGAACTCGACGGCAGGCTGGCCGTGAGTTACGCGCATACATCCGCCCCCGCTCCCGCTACAGGGCTCTATGAAGCCGACTGGAACGCGGATGAGAAGGCGATGGGCAGCCTGATCGCTGAATTCAGCCAGGACCCGCTCGCCATGCAAAGCCCGGAACATCAATCCCTTCTGGACGAGTGGAGGGAACTGAACGAAGCCAGGGCCGAAGTGCTGTCCTTCATGGAACACTATGGCAGGGACGGCCGGCTGATCAGGCAGCTCGGCGAGATCGAGCGGGAAAGGTCGGCCCTGGCCCGGGAGATGGCGGGGCGGATTTGAGGTAGTTATTGATAATTGTTGTTAGTTGGGTATTCAAAACCTTTGAGGTTTCAAAAACCTCAAAGGTTTGTTAAGGCCATGAAAATGAAACATCATATCTTAATCTTCCTCCTCATCAGCACCTTTTGCCTCACCGGCGCCAGCCATTTGGTGGCGCAGGAGAACAAGCTGCACGTCATCACCAAGCGGCTGGAGAAGACATTCTCCTACAAGCCCGGTTATGAGGTCAACATTGAAGGGGAAAAAGCGGAAGTGACGATCGAAACCTGGAACAAAAAAGAAATTGCAGTGCGCATGGAACTCATCGCCCGGCACCCGGACCAGGCCGTAGCCGAAGCCGACCTGGAAAAAATGAAATTCCTGGCCGAGCGCGTCCGCAACAAAGTCTATCTGCGCAATTATATTGCCACAGCGGAGGGCGATGCCAAGCCCCGGTCCAACCTGGAAGCCCGCTACACCATCATCCTGCCGGCCGACTGCCCCGTATATCTGAAGAACTACTTCGGCATCTCCAACGTCAGCAACCTGTCCAACCGCTTCCGCTTCTTCGGCGAATTCAGCAAGATCGGCATGGACAACGTGCAGGGCTCGGTTGACCTGCGCACCCGCTTCGGCGACATCATCGGGCGCAGCCTGGGCGGCGAAGTCAGCATCAACGCCCGCCGCTCGGACATCACGCTGGAGCACATACAGGGGCGCTTCAATATCGAAGCACAGTACGGCCTCATACGCATCCTCTCCAGCACCGGGCTGCTCGACCTCGACATCCGGGCCGAAAAGAGCGACGTGTATCTCTTCGACCCCAAACTGGCCGACTACGGCTTCCTGCTCACCGCCCAGGAAGGCCAGATCAACTACCCCGGAGACCTGCGCCTCAACTTCCTCACCAATACGGAATCCCTGAAAAAGGTTGAAGTGAAACCGAAACAGGAGTACTACCCCAGCATCACCATCTCCGTGACTTTCGGGGATATTTACCTGGAGAAGGTAAAACCGGGGGATGGGAAGTTTTGAGGAAGGCGGGGCCTCCTTCCTACACCACCCTCACCAGCTTCTCCTCCCGCTCGATGATATACCCCAGCGCTTCGAGGGCAAAGCCGTGGCTTGCAGCCGCTTCCAGGAATTCCCCTTCGGCTTCCGGGCTAACGGCCACCAGCAGCCCGCCGCTGGTTTGCGGGTCGCAGAGGAGGAAGCGTTGCCTGTCGGAAATATCACCGACTTTATGGCCGTAGCTGGCCCAGTTGCGGTGCGTTCCGCCGGGAATGCAGCCTTCGTCGAGGTAGTAGTCCAGAAGGTTGCGATCGATGAAGGGGACTTTGTCAAACTCCACAATGGCGGAGGCGTTGCTGGCTTCGCACATTTCGGTGAGGTGGCCCAGCAGCCCGAATCCGGTGACGTCCGTCATGGCCTCGATGTAGGGCAGTTTTCCGAAGGCCTCCCCTACCCGGTTCAGTTGCACCATGCTGTTGCGGGCCAGATCGTGGTGTTCCGGCTGTATCTTGTTTTTTTTCTGCGCAGTTGTGAGTATGCCCACGCCGAGGGGTTTGGTCAGGAAAAGTTTGCTGCCCGGCCTGGCGCCGCCGTTTTTCTTGAGGTTGACCTTGTCCACGCGCCCGGTGACGGCCAGCCCGAAGATCGGCTCTGGGCTGTCGATGCTGTGCCCGCCGGCCAGCGGGATGCCGGCCTCCGCGCAGGCTTTGCGGGCGCCTTCCACGACCAGGTTGGCCACTTCCGGCGGCAGTTTGTCGATGGGCCAGCCGAGGATGGCGATGGCGACCAGCGGCGTGCCGCCCATGGCGTAGATGTCGCTGATGGCGTTTACCGATGCGATGCGCCCGAAATCGACGGGGTCATCGACGATGGGCATGAAGAAGTCGGTGGTGCTGACGATGGCGGTGCCGTCGCCGAGGTCATACACGGCGGCATCGTCGCGCTCGTCGTTGCCGACCAGCAATTGGGGAAAGTGGAACCTTTCGGACTGATACTGCAGGATCTGGTCGAGCACTTTCGGCGCGATCTTGCAGCCGCAGCCCGCGCCGTGGCTGTATTGGGTCAGTTTGTATTCTGCAACTTGCATACGTGTTTTTTTTCAGCAAACGCGATGAGCTCCCGCGCGGTTTTCAGAGGGTCGAGGTTTTCGGTAGGGAAATAGAAAATCCTGGAGTGGCCCCTTTTACTCAGGGTGTGGTGATTGTAGGCTTTATCGTAGTAACGCAGGCCGATGCGGGCGGCCTCTGCGAAATCTCCGGCTTCCAGGGCTTCCAGGGCGGCTTTGAGGTGCTGTCCGCCCAGGCGCCTGCCGATCTTTTCGAAAGAGGCGATGAGCTGTTCCCGGGGGTATTGAGCATACACCTGCACCAGGCGCTGGACCCTGTTCTCGAACGGAACCTGCAAAGCCAGCAGCGGGGCATCCAGGATACGCCGCCAGAACCCATCGGGAATAAATACCCGTCCAATAGGTTTGCTTTCATTTTCCAGCCAGATGGGGTGTTCGGCATTGCAGGCATTGAAAGCCTGAAACAGGTCATTTTCAAACTGTTCCACGGTAGGTTGCGGCGCTTCCCCCAAAGCACCGAAGGCGGAGCCCTTATGGTGGGCCAGCGCTTCCAGGTCGATCACCTGTTCGCCCAGTTCCTGCAGGGCGTGGAGCACATCCGTTTTGCCCGAGCCGGTCTCTCCGCCCACGATCAGCAGGCTGGCCCCGCGTTCCGACAACTGTTCCAGGATGTGCTGGCGGTAGGCTTTGTAGCCCCCTGCGAGCACCTGCACATCCAACCCGGCCAGGCCAAGCAGCCAGCCCATGCTGCTGCTGCGCTGCCCGCCGCGCCAGCAGTGCACCGCCACCTTTCCCGCCGGCGCCAGCCTCCGGGCTTCTTCGACGAAGGAGCGCATTTTGGGGCCTACGATGTCCAGCCCCAGCAAAAATGCCCGGTTGGGATCCTCCTGCTTGTAGGCTGTGCCCACCGCCGCCCGCTCTTCATTGGAAAACAATGGCAGGTTCAGGGCTCCCGGAATGTGGCCGTTGGCATACTCCGCAGGGGTGCGCACGTCGAAAAGCACCCTTCCCGCTTCCAGGTTTAAGACCTGTTCTACCGATATGCTGTACGTTGCCAAAGTTGTTCAGGCTTTTGGTTTAATTCCTTCAGAGTGGGCAAGGCCCGCGCTTCAGGCCGCTATTCCTTCTCCCACTCCATGGCCCGGCTTACTGCCTTTTGCCAGCCTTTATAGAGCTGGTTGCGCCGGTTTTCCTCCATTGCCGGCGAGAAGGCGGCGTCCAGTTGCCATTTGGAAGAGATTTCTTCCGCCTGCCAGAATCCGGTAGCCAGCCCGGCGAGGTAGGCCGCGCCGAGGGCCGTGGTTTCGATGATGCGCGGCCGTTCCACCTGGGTTCCCAGGATGTCCGCCTGGAACTGCATCAGCAGGTTGTTGGCGCAGGCGCCGCCGTCCACGCGCAGGGTGGCCAGGGGCAGCCCGGCGTCCTTTTCCATGGCCTCCAGCACGTCTTTGACCTGAAAAGCCAGTGATTCCAGGGTGGCGCGGATGATGTGGGCCTTGGTCGTGCCCCGCGTGAGCCCAAAGATAGCGCCCCGGGCGTACATATCCCAATAGGGCGCGCCCAGCCCTGCGAAGGCGGGCACTACGTACACTCCGTCGGCGTGCGGCACTTTCATGGCGTAGTACTCCGAATCGGGCGATTCGTCGATGATCTTGAGCCCGTCGCGCAGCCATTGCACCGCGGCGCCGGCGATGAAGACGCTGCCTTCCAGGGCGTACTGCGGCCCGCCGTCGAGCCGGCATGCAAGGGTGGTGATCAGCCCCGACCTGGAAGCGACAGGCTCCTCCCCTGTCGCCATCAGCATAAAACAGCCCGTGCCGTAAGTGTTTTTGGCCATGCCTTTTTCAAAACAGGCCTGCCCGAACAAAGCTGCCTGCTGGTCGCCGGCGATGCCGGCAATGGGGATGGGCAGGCCGAACAAACGGGCATCGGCATGGCCGTACAGCTCGCTGGATTTGCGCACCGCCGGCAGCATACTCCTGGGTATGCCCAGGGCCGAGAGCAGGTGTTCGTCCCAATCCAGCGTTTTGATATTGAAAAGCATGGTGCGGGAGGCGTTCGTATAGTCGGTAATGTGCGCCTGGCCGCCGGTCAGCTTCCAGGCCAGCCAGGAGTCGATGGTGCCGAAACAGAGTTCTCCCCGCTCTGCCTTTTCCCTGGCGCCCTCCACATTATCCAGTATCCATTTTATCTTGGGCCCGGAGAAATAAGCATCGGCCACCAGGCCCGTATTTTCGCGGATATAGGGCTCCTCCCCAGCCGCCTTGAGGGTATCGCAGATGGCCGCGGTGCGGCGGTCCTGCCAGACGATGGCGTTGCAAAGAGGCGTTCCGCTGGCGCGGTCCCACACCACGGTGGTTTCCCGCTGGTTGGTAATTCCGATAGCGGCGACCTGCTCCGCTTTCAGCCCGTTTTTGTTCAACACATCCCGCGCTACCTTGAGCTGGCTGCCCCAGATTTCGGCGGGGTTGTGCTCCACCCAGCCCGGGCGGGGGTATATCTGTGTGAACTCCTGTTGTTCGACAGCTTTGATATGGCCATCCTGGCTGAAGAGGATGGCGCGGGAACTGGTCGTCCCCTGATCGAGGGCTAAAATGTACTTTTGCATGAATGTCCACAAATTAAAAAACGTGCTGAACCAAGCCTGCCGTTAAAGCATTTCAATAGTGCATTCAAAGATATAAATCTAAACTGAAAGCCAACGCATGGAGATACATCAGCTGAGTTTCGATGAAGTCCCCTACCTCTCGAAACGAGACCAGGCCTACGCTCAGGCCGCGCCCAGCCTTCGCCATTTTTACAAATACGAGGCCGCTCTGGAGTCTTTCGAGCAGGTAATACAGGACAAAAGCAGCAAGCCCGTCAACCGGCAGGTGCTCGTGGAGGTGCTGGAAGAACAATACCGGGAGCTGCCCGCCTCCGGAGCCTGCCTGAATAACATCCGGGCGCTGGCGCAGGACAACACCTTCACGGTGGTGACGGCCCATCAGCCCTGCCTGTTCACCGGGCCGCTGTACTATATATACAAAGCCTTCTCCGCCATCAACCTGGCGGAACAGCTCAAAACGCGTTATCCATTATACCACTTCGTACCCGTGTTCATTACCGGGGGCGAAGACCACGATTTCGAGGAAGCCAACCACCTGCACCTGTTTGGCAAAACTATCACCTGGCGCAATGACGAAGGCGGCCCCGTGGGGCTGATGAAAACCGGCAGCCTGCGGCCGGTTTTGGCGGAGGTCAAGGAGGTGCTGGGCGAATCGGAAAAAGCGGCCGAACTCTTCGGCATACTGGAAGCTTCGGTGGAGCAACACGCGCTCTATTCCGGCACGGCGAGGCATCTGGCCAACGAGCTGTTCAAAGACTACGGGCTGGTGATCCTCGACATGAACCACCGGAAGCTCAAGGAATTATTCATCCCTTATATCCAGGAAGATATCCTGGAGCAACCCTCCAAGGCGTTGGTGGAAAAGGCGCAGGCGGAACTGGAAAAAGCAGGTTTTTCGGGGCAGGCCTACCCCCGGGAGATCAACTTTTTCTACCTGCTGCCCGGCCGGCGCGAGCGGATAGCAGAAGAAGCAGGCCGCTTCGTGGTGCTCAATACCGGGCTTTCCTTTTCCCGGGAGGAGCTGATCCGGGAGATCGGGCAGCATCCGGAGCGCTTCAGCCCCAACGTGGTGATGCGCCCCCTCTACCAGGAAGCCATCCTGCCCAACCTGGCGTATATCGGTGGCGGGGGCGAGCTTGCCTACTGGCTCGAACGCAAAAGCCAGTTCGAACATTTCGGCATCAATTTCCCCATGCTGGTGCGCCGCAATTCCGTGCTGTTCATCGACGGCGGCAGCGCAAAGCGCATGGACAAACTCGGCCTGAGTGTCAAAGACATTTTCCGGGATGCCGAAGAGCTGATCAAAAGTTATGTGCATGAGAACACGGAAAACGAGATCAGCCTGGCGGAAGAAAAGGCCCAGCTGAAGAACATCTTCAAACAGATCGAACAGAAAGCCGGCGAGGTGGACCCCACGCTGGTCAAGGCCTTCGCCGCCGAAAGCGCCCGGCAGATGAACAGCCTGGAGCAGCTGGAAACCAAACTGATGCGCGCCGAAAAACAGCGCCACGATACGGCCATCAGCCAGATCAGGTCACTGAAAGAGAAACTGTTCCCCGGCAACGGGCTGCAGGAGCGCTATGACAACTTTATGGCCTTCTACCTGAAGTACGGAAGGGAATTCTTCGATGTCCTGAAAGCGCATCTGGATCCGATGCAGGCTACGTTTACGGTTGTGGTGGACAGGGGGCAGGGTGGCTGAAGTTTCAGATTACCCGGTTTAGGTTGCACAATCTGAGGGGCGAAGTTTGCCAGATCGGGATGACTGAGGCGCATACAAGTAAAGGAAAGGGCCGCGGCAGCCCTTTACTATTTATAATCCGCTCTGGCAGGTTGAAACACGTCGATCACGTAACAATCCGACAGGGCGAGGGCGGAATGGGGGGTATTGGAAGGGATAACCACGGCCGTTCCCGGGCCGCAGGTTTGGGTTTCTCCCCCCACCGTCATTTGCAGTTCCCCGCTGACCACGTTGGTAATCTGTTCCTGGATGTGGCTGTGTTCAGGCAGTGTGCTGCCCCTGGCGATGCGCACATGGCCGATGGTCAGGGTATCGGTATGGATAAAACGGGCGGTGAAGCCGGGCAGTATTTCCTTTTCAGGCAAGCCGTCCAGGTTCAGGAATTCGTGCATGGCGGGCTCAGTTGGAATCAAAGAAATAGAGCAGGTCGGAGACGGTTTCCTTGAGGTCTTTGCGGTCGACGATAAAGTCGAGGAAGCCGTGTTCGAGCAGGAACTCTGCGGTCTGGAAGCCTTCCGGCAGGTCGCGTTTGATGGTTTCCTTGATGACGCGGGGCCCGGCGAAGCCGATGAGGCAGCCCGGCTCGGCGAAGTTGATATCGCCCAGCATGGCGAAGGAAGCGGTGACGCCGCCGGTGGTCGGGTCGGTCAGGAAAGAGAAGTAAGGGATGCCCGCCCTGGCCAGCTGGGTCAGTTTGGCGGAAGTTTTGGCCATCTGCATCAGGGAGAATGCCGATTCCATCATGCGGGCGCCGCCCGACTTGGAGATTACCATCAGCGGGATGCGGTTTTCCAGGCAGTGGTCAATAGCGCGGGCGATTTTTTCACCCACGACGGAGCCCATGGAGCCGCCGATGAATTTGAAATCCATGGCGGCGATCACCAGCGGGCGGCGGTTGACTTTGCCCTTGGCCACACTGATGGCGTCGCCCAGCCCGGTTTTTTTCCAGGCCTCCTCCAGTCGCTCGGTATATGGCTTCAGGTCGGTGAAATTCATAAAATCCCTGGAGACCAACTCCTCGTACAGTTCTTCGTAATTGCCGTCAAAGATAAGGTCGAAATAGTCGTAGGAACCGATGCGGACGTGGTAGTTGCAATGCGGGCATTTGTAAAAATTCTCCTTCAGTTCCTTCATGGTGGAAGTCTCCTTGCAGTTGCTGCACATGTACCACAGCCCTTCCGGAGCTTCTTTTTTGTTTCTGGTCGCCGTCTGAATACCGTCCTTTAATCGTTTGAACCAACCCATGAGTCCTTTTTTTCTTAGCAACACCCGATGGAGCAAGGCGCCCGGGTTCCCACAACACAACAACTGCTTAGGGGCATAGCCCGGATGCAAGGGCCAAAATAAGGCGCGACAGGGTGAATTCACAAAAAAGCGGGCAATAATTTCACGCAGGCCAAAGATGCCCGGCATTTTGGGAAGCCCAAACCAATTGCCGGGCCGGCTTCGGCCCAAGGTTCAAACTGTTGCCCAAATTTTACCCTGCTTATCAGAATTTCTCTATTTTGGGGCTCGCAAATCCTGAGCATCCATGAAGAAACTGCCGCTCCACTGGAAGATCATCATAGGATTGATAATCGGCATCATCTATTCAATCATTTCGAGTTCCCTGGGGTGGAACAAATTCACGCAGGATTGGATCGACCCCTTTGGCGCCATCTTCATCCGCCTTTTGAAATTCATCGCTGTGCCGCTGGTCCTCTTTTCCATTATCGGGGGGGTATCGGCCCTTCCCGACCCCTCCAGGCTGGGCAGGATGGGCGCCAAAACCCTGGTTGCCTACCTGATCACAACAGTGGCCGCGGTTTCAATCGGGCTTTTGCTCGTCAACACGCTCAAACCCGGACACTACATCGACGAGGGGCAGCGCATCAAAAACCGGCTGAAGTACGAACTCTGGGCCAATGCCACTCCCGGCGGTGAAATCCTGGACGGCAGAAACCTGCTGGCCGAACCGGAATACGCCGAACTGGTGGCTTCTGCGAAGGACGCCATGCAGGCGGAAGCGAACAACCAGGCCGTGGAAGAACGCGTCAGGGCTGCGGAGGCCTTGAAGAGCTCCGGCCCGCTGCAGTTTTTCGTCGACTTCGTCCCCGACAACATCTTCGCCGCACTTACCGACAGCAGCCGCATGCTGCAGATTATCTTCTTCGGCATATTTTTTGGCATCGTGCTGTTGCTGATCCCCGAGGATAAATCCCGCCCGGTTATCCAGGTAGTGAACGGGGTCAACGAAGTATTCCTGAAAATGGTGGAAGTGGTCATGCAGGCCGCGCCTTTTTTCGTTTTCGCCCTTATGGCGGGCGTCATCTCCAAAATGGCCGAAACGCCCGCCGAAGTGCTCCAGATATTCAAAGGGCTGCTGAGTTATTCGGTGGTTGTGCTGCTGGGGCTCTTCATTATGATCTTCCTGTTTTATCCCGGCCTGATCTCCCTGCTGGTGCGGGGCCTCTCCTACGGAGGCTTCTTCCGCGGCATCAGCCCTGCCCAGTTCCTGGCTTTTTCTACCAGTTCCAGCGCCGCTACCCTGCCGGTCACCATGGAATGTGTGCGCGACAACCTGGGCGTTTCTCAAAACGTGGCCAATTTCGTACTGCCTATCGGGGCAACTGTCAATATGGATGGGACCAGCCTCTATCAGGCCGTAGCCGTCGTGTTCCTCGCGCAGATGCACCTGGTTGACCTGAGCCTGGCCCAGCAACTGACAATCGTGCTGACGGCCACCCTGGCCTCCATCGGCTCGGCTGCCGTACCCAGCGCCGGGCTGGTCATGATGATCATCGTGCTGCAATCCGTAGGCCTCAACCCGGCCTGGATCGCAATTATTTTCCCCGTTGACCGAATCCTGGATATGTGCCGAACCGTAGTAAATGTAACCGGCGACGCCACGGTGTCCAGCATCATCGCACAGTCGGAAGGAGAACTGGGGTGAAGGGGAAGCGGCCGAAGGAAGTCCCGTACCGACTGTAAGGGCATGTTTGGAGGCCGGGATGGGAAGGTTTACCCGAACGCGAGCAAAGCGAGTGGGCGGGCGCAAGCAGGAAATTTGAAGTTAAAAAACCATAATTCCATGAGTGAAAAAACAATACTCGGCATTGGTTCCCGCGTGCGGCACCCCGCATTCGGGGACGGGGTTGTGATCCGGCTGCACAAGGCCGCCTATGATGTCTGTTTCATGTTGTACGGCATCAAACAGGTAGGCAAAGAGTACGACAAATGGGAGGTCATCGAGGCCATCCCCGCAGAGCAAAGCGTTTCCTTTACCGAAGCGGAAAAGTCGCTGATCAAGATCCTGCGCACCTTCTCGGACATTACCGAAGAGGCTCCCATGGGCCAGCGCTGGCAGGGAGGGCTCATGATCCTCAAGCCCGAAGACGAAAACCTCAAGCCCAAGGAGATTCCCATCGAGGCTTTCTTTCACAAGATCGTCATGCTGCGCGACAGGCTCCGGGTGCTGGAACAGCGGATCAACAGCAACGACAGGCTCGACGACGAGGAAAAGATAAACCTGCAGCAATACATCACCCGCGTATATGGCAGCCTGACGACTTTCAACATTTTATTCCGCGACAAGGAAGACTACTTTGTCGGGGAAAAAACCAGGTAGGAAAAGGCCTTCGCGCCAAACCAACACAGCGGAATAAAGGTTCTCTCATTGAATCTTTTCTCCGGTTTTTCAGTAAAAGCATTCCATGGATAGGCAATTCAGGAAATTTTCAGGCTCTCTGGCCACTGGGCTGCTGGCGATGGCCCTGTTTGGCGGATGCCTGGCAGTTGACACCCCCTTTTCGGGGCTGCCGCCCGGGCCCTGGCGCGGCATTCTCGAACTGGATGCACGGCCCATTACTTCCAACCCTCAGGCAAAACCCCTGCCGGGCAGCGAAGGCCTCGCCTTTGAAGAAGTAACGGCCGGCGAACTGCCATTCAACTTCGAAGTCATCTACGAAAACGAGCAGGATTTTTACATCGAAATCGCCAACGGCTCGGAGCGGATACGCGTGGATGACATTTTTATCGGCAGAGACCGCTCAACCGCCAAGGATACGGTGGTGATCACATTCCCGCTCTACGATTCCTATATACGCGCCATTTTCGAAGAAGATGTGATGGAAGGGGAATGGGTGTTAAACAACAACCCGCCGCAACGGATTCCCTTCGTCGCCCGTCACGGGCAGGCGCACAGGTTTACCACCCTGCGCAAGCCTCCCGCAGCCGACATCAGCGGGCGCTGGCAGGCCGTCTTCGGCATCGGCGGGCAGGAAAGCTACCCGGCCTTGGCCGAATTCCGGCAGGAAGGCAACCAGCTGGAGGGCACATTTGTAACAGAGGCCGGTGGTTTCGGCTACCTGGAAGGCAGCGTTCAGGCAAACAAATTTTATTTATCCGGCTTCGACGGCGCACGGGCATTTTTGTTCGAAGGAAAAATCCAGGAAGACAGCAGCCTGATCGGCTCCTTCCGCTCAGGAGAGGGTGATCAATTGCTGTGGCAGGCCAGCCGCAACAGTGAATTCCAGCTTCCTTCACCCCTGCCCCTCCCTGCCGTTCGGGAAGGCTTTGAAGGCAGGGTATTCTCCTTCGAAGCCGGCGGGCGGCGCATTTCCATGGACAGCGCCCTGTACAGAAATAAAGTAGTTATCGTTCAGCTAATGGGAAGCTGGAGCCCCAATTGCCGGGCCCAGGCGGAATTTCTCACCCAATACCTGAAACAAAAGGGCAAGCGGGAAATAGAAATACTTGCCCTGGCGTTTGAACGGCACAAAGAGGTGGATAAAGCAAAAAAAGCGGTTCAGGCGTTTAAAGAAAAGATGGCCCTTCCCTACGAAGTGCTCTATGCCGGTTCCGCCGACGAGGAATCCACCAGCCGGGCGCTTCCCATGCTGGATGGCATCAGGGCTTATCCCTCGGTTCTTTTCATAGGGCGCGACGGCAGGATCAGGCAGGTGCAATCGGGCTTCGCGGGGCCGGAAAGCAGCGCCTACGCAGCATTTGAACAGGAATTCGAAAATCATATCAACCAACTTCTCAACGAAAATCAGTAAAACCAAAAATCAACTTGAAAATTATGAGCACGAGAAACATAGTGATGGCCTACTGCTCAGACAATGAAGAGGCAGTAAAAGCCATAGAGCAAAAACTCCGCCCCTCCGGTTATCATTTCCAGCTCTATTCCTGCAGCCGCGACACCACGGGCGCTTCCCTTCCTGAACAACTCCTGGAACAGTCCAACCCCGTGCTGCTTTTTATCAGCGACAACTTCCTGAAATCGGCCCAATGCATGAGCCGGGGCCTGAAATTACTGCAGGAAAAACGACAGTCCATATTACCCATCGTCATCGATGGCGCCGCCAGGGACGAACAAAACGGCGAATGGTCCAAAATCCCTACGGAATTCGAGAAGGTCAGCGACATCATACAGTATATCAATTACTGGCAGGACCGCTACCTGGACCTGCGCCGGCAGAAGAGGCAGATGAAGGATTTCGACGAAAACGCTTTCAACGCCCACCTGAAGATCATGCGGGAAATTTCCAGCGAAGCCGGCGAATTTCTGCGCGTCCTGAGGAGCATGAGCTACCTGCACTATCCGGAATTTGCGGCCAATGCCTTCGAGAATTTCTTCAAATTCGTGAACGACCTTTCCAACTGGCCCAGGTTCAAATCACAATACGTGCCGACAGAAGAAGCTGCCCCGGCCAAACCGGAACCTCAGCCCATAGAAACGGAAGAGCCTGCAGTTGACCTGTCCCGGATACCGGGCATTTCCATTCTGGAAGAAAAAGCAAAGGAAGAAGCGCCCTCCGCAGAGGAAACAACCTCCCCCGAAGAAGCCCCCATAACGCTTGAATGGGCGCCGGAAGCGCCGGCCATGGAACCGGAACCCGCCCAGGGCCAGGAAGAGGAAGAGCCGGAGCATGCTGAACCTTCCGCCGAGACCGAGGCCGAACAGGCCCTGCCTGAAGAAGAATACCGCGACGCAAGCGACCTGTATCAGGCTGTCCGGGAAGAAGAAGAGGAAGAAGAGGAAGAAGAGGAAGAAGAGGAAGAAGAAGAAGAAGAGGAAGAAGAAGAAGAAGAAGAGGAAGAGGAAGAAGAAGAAGAAGAAGAAGAAGAAGAGGAAGAGGAAGAAATGGAAGGAGAACAGAGCCCGATTCCCGACATCGTAGAGGAAGCTCTGGCCTATTTTGAGGGAGGCCGGGTGGATGAAGGGCTTTCCTTTATGGCGCAGGCCATTGCGGCGCAGCCAGCCAATCACAATCTGAGGTACCATTATGCATTGATGCTGGCCCAGAAAAAGCAGGACTTTGCATCGGCCCGGCAGGAACTGGCGCCCGTGCTTGAAGCGGAAAAAGAAAATGAAGACGCGCTGTTCCTGATGGGAGAGCTGGATGAACTTCTGGAGGATTTTCCTTCCGCCCGCGATCATTACGGCCAACTCGTTGGCCGCAACCCGGATTATCCCAACGCATACTATCGGCTGGGCATGATCACTGCCGGCCATTTTGAAGACAACAGGAAGGAGGCGGCAGGATTTTTTAAAAAAGCGGCCAGGCTCGACCCTGCCAATGCCGATGCCCACTACCAATATGCCCTGCTGCTGCTGGAGGCCTTCGAAAAGCCCAAAAAAGCCATCAAGTATCTGAAATCGGCGCTCGAAGCGGACCCTGCGCATCCCTTTGCCAACTATGACATGGCCCTGGCCTACCATCAGCTCGGCGAAAAGGAAAAGGCGCGCAAGGCATACGCCCGGGCCATTGAAGCCAATCCGGAATTGCATACGCCGGAAAACGACCTGGCTTTCAACCCGCCCAGGGAAGAAGCTCCGACAAGCCGGCCCAGCTTCGGGCTCGACACGATCGAAGCGCTGAAAAACAATATCAACCGCCTGGAAGAATTGCTGAGAGCCACGGAAGATGAAGCCCTTCGGCTAAGGCAGGAAATGGAAGAAAAGGAGGAAGAAGCCAAAGCCGCCGAGGAGGCGCTCAAGGCGGAACAACTTCCGGCCGTCGACCAGACCGTGTTGATCACAGGCGCCACTTCGGGCATCGGCAAAGCCACGGCCGAGTGCTTTGCCCGCAATGGCTACCGGGTCATCATCACAGGCCGGCGCGCCGGGCGCCTGGCGGAACTCAAAGCTCAACTGGAAGAAGATTTTGAAACCGAAATATTGGCCATCGAATTCGATGTGCGCGACGAACAGGCCACCCGTGAAGCCGTGGAGGCCCTTAGCGGCAAATGGCGCAATATCGACATCCTCATCAACAACGCCGGCAAGGCCAAGGGCCTGGCGCCCATACACGAGGGAAAACTGGAACACTGGGAAGAAATGATAGACACCAACCTCAAAGGGCTGCTCTATATGACCCGGGCCGTAACCCCGCACATGGTGGAAAGGAAAAGCGGGCATATCATCAACCTTTGCTCTACCGCAGGCAAAGAGGTTTACCCCAATGGCAACGTTTACTGCGCTACCAAGTCCGCAGTTGACGCCCTGACCAAAGCCATGCGCCTGGACCTGCACCAGCACAACGTCCGCGTCAGCATGGTCAGCCCGGCCCACGTGGAGGAAACGGAATTCGCCCTGGTCCGCTTCGACGGCGACGAGAAAAAGGCTCAGATATACAGTGACTTCAAACCACTTACCGCCGCCGATGTGGCGGAATCCATCTTCTTCATCGCGACCCAACCAGCGCACGTGAACATTCTCGACATCGTCCTGCAGGGAACCCAGCAGGCCAGCAGTATGGTCATCGACCGCTCCGGCCGTGATCTTTATGAGGAGGAAGAGGATTGAAAACGGCCCAAACATGAGTCATCCCGAATTTTCGACCTCGGAGAGGTCGTAGATTTGTAGATAACACCGAAAATTTATGTTTTTCGACCTCGGAGAGGTCGCACAAGGGCAAGATTCCGGCAATGAAGCATTAAGGTTCGACCTCTCCGAGGTCGTCTCACGCTTTAAATTATTCATCTACAAACGGTTGACCTCTCCGAGGTCATTTCCATAATTCGGGATGACTCATGTTTAAGCCCTGCTCATCGCTTCGCGAAGCGCTCCGTTCTGACGGTGCGGCCCATCTTCACCTTAACGGTATAAAGGCCGGCCGGCAGATTCCGGATATTCAGCCGTTCCTGCACTTTCCCGGAGGCATTCCCCTTCCGGCTCAGAACCAACTGCCCGCTGGCGTTGAGCACTGCCAACTGGTATCCTTTGCCGGGTTCCGCATTGAAGAATTCGGCCTGCACCCAGTCGGTGGCAGGGGAAGGGAACAGCCTGACAAAAGATTGTTTTTCCTCAACGGTGGTGATACTGACGACGGTGGTGTCCTGGGGTTCGGCGAAGAGGGAATCGAGGGGATAGGACAGGATGGAACGGGCGAAAGTGCCGGCGGCCAGTTCGTTGCGCGCCTCATTCCACACCAGGTCAAAAACCTGCACGTATGGCATATTCGACCCCAGGCGCTGCCATTCCAGGCCGGCGCTCATCGAGCCGTACACCCCGCCATCCGTAGCGGCGAATAGTACGGTATCCTGATGGCCCGGAAGGATCAAAACGTCATTAATGGCCAGGTCCGGCAGGTTGCCGGAAATGTCTTCCCAATCCTGCCCCTTGTTTTTGGAGCGGTGCAGGCGGGGGATAAAATCGTTATCCTTGTAACCGGAGTGCGTGACGTAAACCCAGTCCGGAAAAGCAGGTGAAGCTTTTATGGAAGTGACATAGCGCTCGGGCAGGCCCTGCCGGATATCCACCCAGGTATTGCCGCCGTTGTCGCTGCGCCAGACATTGGCGTCGACAGTGCCCACATAGAGCAAGCCCTGCGTGACAGGCGACTCGTCGATAGTGGTGATGACATGGTAGCGAGGGTGGATCACCAGCCCGTCGGTGAGGTCTCCGCTGATAGCCGACCACTGGGGCATCACACCAGAAGTGCTGGTGTAGACCCGGAAGGTGCCGGCGTACATTACGTCCGGATTGTGCGGGCTGATAATATAAGGCATGTCCCAGTCGCGCCGGTCGGAAAAATCTATCCCCATGGTAGCGCCCTGCCAGAAATTGCCCCCATCGACGGATACGACGATGCCGCCGTTC
The DNA here is from genome assembly GCA_963169455.1 of Bacteroidota bacterium. Classification (GTDB taxonomy): domain Bacteria; phylum Bacteroidota; class Bacteroidia; order Chitinophagales; family Saprospiraceae; genus JACJYE01. The sequence continues at coordinate 54,130 of CAUJDW010000049.1, forward strand.
TGGGTTTCCGCATACATCACATTGGGCATGTCGGGCCGGAAGGCAGGCTGAAAGCCATCGCCGCCGTAGAGGCGCGGCCACTCCACATCCAGGCTTGGGCCGCCGGAGGTTCCGTTGTCCTGGGCGCCGCCGTAATACCAGGAAGGCTGATGGGGGTTATAGGCGATGCGGTAGAACTGGGTAGCCGGAATGTTTTCGACATCCAGCCAGTTGAAGCCGCCGTCGGTGCTGCGATACAGGCCGCCGTCGGTAGCCAGCAGGATGGCGCCGGAAGGCGTAAAAACCAGGTCGTGTTTGTCCGCATGCACTTCATAGGTGAACCAGGGCGGCGCAGATTCCTGCCAGCTCTGCCCGCCATCCGGGCTGCGCCAGAGGTCCACCCCGAGGACGAACACCTCATCGGGGTTCTGGGGGTTGGCTCTTATTTTGCCGAAATACCATCCGAAGCCCCCCAGGATATCATCGGGAAGGCCGTTGAGGGTGTTGGGGTCCAGTATCGGCGCCCAGCTCTGCCCGGCATCGGCCGTGCGGTAGATGTTGGACAACTGGCTGTTGACGCCGACATACAGGGCGTAAACGATATCAGGGTTGGAAGGGGCGATGGCCAGCCCGATGCGGCCGGTTTCTCCCTGGGGCAGGCCGTTGCTCATCAGCACCCAGTTGTCACCTCCATCTTCCGTTTTATACACTCTGGCGCCGGGGCCCACGATGGTCGATTCCGTGTTGTTGCGGATGCGGTCCCAACCTGCGGCATAGAGGATATCGGGGTCGGTGGGGTGCATCACCAGGTCGATGGCCCCTGCCTGATTGCTGATAAACAGTACCTGCTCCCAGCTCTGGCCCCCGTCGGTGGAACGGTAGAGGCCCCTGTCGGCGTTGCGCTCGAAGGGCAGCCCCATGGCGGCGGCGTAAACAATGTCAGGGTTCGCAGGATTCACGAGCACCCGGGAGATGATGCGCTGAGGCTCCAGCCCGATATGCGCCCAGGTGTTTCCGCCGTCTTCGCTTTTGTAAACGCCGTTCCCGATACCCGGATGGCTGCTTATATTGGGGTCGCCTGTTCCCACGTAAATGACATCGGGGTTGGAGGGGTCGAATTCAATATCGCCGATGGCCAGGAAAGGCTGATCGTCGAAGACGGGCTCCCAGTCGGCGCCGCCGTTCGTGGTGCGCCATACGCCGCCCCTGCAAAAGCCAACGAAGATGATGTCTTCGTTTTGGGGGTTGACGGCGATGGTGTTGATCCTGGCTCCCAGGTTTCCAGGCCCCCTGGTTACCCATTCCTCATCGAAGCCCGAAAAATCGCGGAATACCAGCCCTGCCCGGGCTTGTTCCAGCCCGCGCGCCCAGGCAGCCACGGCGAAACCATCATCGGGGTAGTTTCTGGCCAGCCAGAAATCTTCGTCCGGTTTCAGCGGCCGGGGCCCGTTTTTCTCTTCAGTGAAGGAGGATTGGCAGGAAAAAAACAAGCTTGCCAGTGCAAGGAAAAAGAGAGCATTTTTCATCATTGTCTCCGGGTTTATAAAGTAGAAAGTATGCACCTTGAAAAGCCAGCCAGCCGCAGGCCTGAATTCCATTCCTTCTCCTAGCGCTCAAAGAAATAAGCCTTTATCTCTTTCGCGTCTTCCGGTTTCATGCGGCCGCCAAGGATGAGGCGTACTTCGCGGCGGCGGGGAGCGCTGTCATAGCGTTGTTGCTCGATTTCCGTCAGGGGGAGCACCGGCGGCACAGGAACGGGATGCCCTTCTTCGTCGAGGCCGACGAAGGTGTAATAGGCATGGTTGCAGCGCCGGGCATTGCCACCCTTGATATCGCTGGCGAACACTTCGACGAATATCTCCACCGAAGTGTTGAAAGCACGGGTGACGCTGGCTTCGAGAGACACCACGTCCCCTACTCTGATGGGCTTCTGGAAGGAAACGTGGTCAACCGAGGCCGTTACCACATGAGCTTCGCAGTGCTTTCCGGCACAGATGCCGGACGCGATGTCCATCCAGCGCAGGAGGTTGCCCCCCATCAGGTTGCCCATGGGGTTGGTGTCGTTGGGCATGACCATTTCAGTCATGACTGTTTTCGATTCGCTGACCCGTTTGGGTTTTAAATCCTTGCTCATGCTGCTTGATTATCGGATCATCACACCCCTGCGGCGGATGAAGGGAATCGTGGTGAAGTGGTCTTCGGTGATGCTCCCGTTTACAAAGACGTACTTTTTATCGTACATATAATCATCATGAACAAAGCTGACCCAGTATTCGTTTGTCAGCCCGAACAATTTTGTCTGGATGGGTTCGATCTGCACGACTTCAAGCGGGCCGACCCGCTCGAAGAAATGCCGGAGGATGGTCGTGCGCATTTTCTCACCGTCGATTTCTCCATACCCCCGGGAGTTGACCAGCACGTTGGTGATGGCATCTTCTTTGAGGTTTATCAGGTAGGTGTCCCACAGTTCTTCATCCAGGGCGCCTTCGGCTCTCGGGACAATGGCAATAGCGATGTCTTCGACTTTCAGGTTTGGTATATCCTTCATCATGGGCTTTAACGTCAGGGCTTTTTCCCTGCTCCAAAAAGGTTCACAAAACATACTCGAAGCCAAAAAGGGCGGCAAAATGGGCTTTCAGTTTATCCTGGACTTCCTGTAAGGGCACTTTGCGCCCGAGCTCCTTTTCCAGGGAGGCCACCGATTTATCTTCATCCCCTATCCCGCAGGGAATGATATTGGCAAAATGCTCCAGCCTGGTGTTGACGTTGAAGGCGAAACCGTGCATGGTCACCCATCTGCTGAGGTGTACGCCGATGGCGCAGATCTTGCGCAGGGGAGCCTGTCCGGAAGCTTCAAGCCAAACGCCGGTGTAGCCTTCCAGGCGGATTCCTGCCAGGCCGTATTCGGCGATAGTCCGGATAATGGCTTCCTCCAGATAGCGGACGTAGAGATGCACATCGGTAAAGAAACAATCCAGGTCGAAAATGGGATAGCCCACGATCTGGCCCGGGCCGTGGTAGGTGATGTCGCCACCCCGGTTGATCCGGAAGAATTCGAAGCCCTCGCGCTGCAGCGCCGCTTCATCGAGCAAGAGGTTAGCCATCGAACCGCTTTTTCCCAGGGTATAGACCGGCGGGTGCTCGCAAAAGAGCAGGTAATGGCGTTGCCTGTCGCCTTCCAGGCCCTGTTTTTCGAGAGACCGGTTTCGCAACTTTCTGTCAACCAGCTCTTTGAGCAGGCTTTCCTGATAAGCCCAGGCTTCCCTGTAAGGGATCAGGCCGAGGTCCTGAAATACAACTTTTTGCATTTTTTAAAAATGTGGCGCAAAGGTAAGGAATACCGGCCAATATTTCCGGCTTTCTTCACGCCCGGGAGCGGCAAAAAACAGAAAGCGTAATAATTGTCAAAAATCTTTAAATTAGCAGAACCATCTACCCGTTTTTACGTATCTGGCAAAAGGATTCTCCTCTTCATCCTGTGCCTTTGGGCCCTTTTTCAGGATAAAAACCAGAAAACATGAAGCGCCTTTTGACCTTCGCAATCGCCTGTATCTGCTATTCCGGCCTTGATGCCCAACCGCCTGCGCCCGACTTTACCATAACGGACAGCCAGGGTGAAACCCACCATCTTTACGCCGATTACCTCAATCAGGGGAAGACGGTGGTGATCGAGCTTTTTTTTACTTATTGCCCACCCTGCAACGCCATGGCTCCCCTGCTGGAGCCCTTCTACCAGTCGTGGGGCGGCGGCAGCGGCGAGGTCGAGATGATCAGCCTGAGCACCAAAAGCGATGACAGCAATGCCGACGTAGCTATGTTTGAGGCCGCCTACGGGCATACCTTCCCCGGCGCAGGGGCCGACGGCGGCAGCCTCAGCGCCTCCCTGCCCTACCGCAACGGCACTTATGGCATCTTTTTCGGCACACCAACGTTTGTTGTCATTGCCCCCGACGGTTCCGTCAACTACGATGTGCGCGGGCCGAATTTCCAGGCTACCCTCGATTCGCTTGACGCCGCCATAGCCGCAACGGGGGCCACGCAGCCGGCGGTGAGCTATACCGCCGGCGGAATCGTGTCCCTGAGCAACGGCACAGGTATCCCCGGCGCCGCCATCCTGATTGAGGGCATGCCCGGCGCCACGGCCATAACGGATACCCTGGGCAGCTTCAGCCTCAACGCCCTGCTCAGCCCCGGGCAGGACTTTTTCCTGGCCGCCAGCCGCGACAGCAACTACCGCAATGGAGTAACTACCCACGACCTGCTGCTGATCAGCCGGCACATCCTCGGGGTGGAGCAGTTTTCCAACCCCTACCAGATACTGGCCTGCGACGCCAACCGCGACGCGAAGGCCACCACCCTGGACCTGATCTTCCTCAGGCGCCTCATCCTCGGCATCGACCTCGAACTCCCCAATGGCCAACAGTCATGGTTGTTCGTCAACCCGGGCTATACTTTCCTGGATCCGGAGCTGCCATTCGAAGAAGTGTACGAGGGCGACGCAGGCCATATTCCCTTCTCCACCGCCTCGCCTGGGCCGCTCAACTTTACCGCCATCAAGGTCGGAGACCCGAACAACAGCGCGGACCCCGAAAACTAGTGCTGTCGGCACTAAATAACGGGATATCAAATGGACTCTTTTGCCGCCATACTGCGTTATTCGTCGTTCACATAGTCCCGCTATGCTCGCTCCTCACGCCTTGTCTGGCGGTAAAATAGCCTCATTTTATTAACCCGCTACTTAATACCGACAGCACTAGGGCCAGCTTTTTACACGCTGCCGACAGTGGTTAAGAGGGGAAAGCATATATTTGCCAAAAAAATCAACATGGTTTTTCGCAAATCCTCATTGCTGGCCCTCGCGATCATTGCCGTTTCATGCCAGCCTAAAAGCGGCAGGGAACTGGGGGCGACGAAATCTTCCGCCGCACAGGCCGATACGCTGCGATACGAGCAGGAAACCCACCTGAAAAACCTCCGGCAACTCACCTTCGGAGGCGACAATGCCGAAGCCTATTTCAGCTTTAAGGGCAAACATCTGGTCTTCCAGGCCACCAACGAAGCCTGGGGCGCCGACTGCGACCAGATTTACTATATGCCTATCACGGGATATTCAGGCGACAAACCACCCCTGCTGAGCACTGGCAAAGGACGCACGACTTGTTCCTACTTCATGCCCGGCGACAAGAGCATCCTCTATGCCTCGACCCACCTGGGGGGCGAAGCCTGCCCGGAAACGCCGCCCGTCGTGGGAGGGAAGTACGTCTGGCCGATTTATGAATCCTTCGATATTTTCGTGGCCAACCTCAAGGGCGAGATCATCAAACAGTTGACCGACAGCCCGGGCTACGACGCCGAAGCCACTGTATCTCCCGACGGCAAAAAGATTGTGTTCACCTCCACCCGCTCCGGCGACCTGGAATTGTGGACGATGGACATCGACGGGGCCAATCAAAAACAGGTCACCAATGAGCTGGGATACGACGGCGGGGCCTTCTTTTCTCCCGACAGTAAAAAGCTGGTTTTCCGGGCTTCCCGCCCGAAGAGCGCGGAAGAGCAGAAGGCTTATAAGGATTTACTGGCGCAGGGGCTGGTGCAACCCACCCAAATGGAAGTTTTCGTCTGCAATATTGACGGCAGCGGCATGCAGCAGATCACCAATCTGGGCAAGGCCAACTGGGCGCCTTACTTCCACCCCTCCGGCGAGCGAATCCTGTTTGCCTCCAACCACCACAGCCCGGGCGGGCGGCAGTTCAATATTTTTTCCATCAAACTGGACGGAACGGGGCTCCAGCAGATAACCTTCGACCAGGTATTCGATGCTTTCCCCATGTTCTCGCCCGATGGCAAAAAGATCGCCTTTTCCTCCAACCGCTTTAATGGAGGAACGCGAAGCACCAATGTTTTTGTAGCAGATTGGGTTGAATAAAAACGGCAAAGATGCGGCTTGAATTTCCGGACGGCTTTTTCTGGGGCACTTCGACCTCCGCCGCCCAGGTGGAGACGGCTTCCGCCCACAGCTGGCGCGGCGTCAGGGCCCGTGACGGATATGTGTTTGAAAATACTACGGCGCACGAATCTCTCAGAGAGGTCGATGCCCGGTACATCGCCGGCTTTGGCAGCGTGTACCGCTGCGGCGTCGACTGGGCGCGGCTGCAGGCATCGCCTTTTGCACCATTCGACCCGGATGTGGTGCAGGAATACAGGCAGTTTTTCCGGCAACTGAACGACAGTGGCGCCCGCATCCTTTTCGTCGTGCATCATTTCGCCAACCCGCTTTGGTTCGAGCAGGACGGCGGCTGGCTGAACGAAGATAAGCTCTCCGCCTTCGTCGATTACGCCCGGCAGTGCATCAGGTACTTCGGCGAATATGTGTTCAACTGGAACACCTTCAACGAGCCGAATGTCTATGCCATGAACGCCTATTTTCTGGGGCAGTTCCCGCCCTTTAAGAAAAGCTACTTCAAAGCTGAACGGGCGATCAGGCTGATGGCCCGGGCCCACGGGGTGGTATATCACCTGCTGAAAGCGGCCTATCCGGAAAAGCCCGTCGGCATATCCCTCAATACCGCCTGGTTCAAAGGGCTGAACTGGCTTGGCGCCGTACCGGCGCTGCTGGCCGACTGGTGGTTCAATCACCGGGCTGCGGGGTTTTTCCGCGAGGTGGACTACTGGGGGCTGAGCTATTACGCTTTTGTGCCCTTCGGCCCATTCCCCATTACGGAAATCGAAAAGCCCGGCAAACTAAAGCAACTGGGCATCCCGCACGACAGGATGTGGGGCCACAGGCCCGAAGGCCTGGGCATCATGCTGCGCCGTTTTTACCGGCGTTTCGGAAAGCCACTCATCGTTACCGAGACGGGCATCTGCACCGACGACAGCCAGGTGCGCATACAGGCCATCCGGGATTATCTGTCCGTTGTGCACCGGGCTATCCAGGACGGCATTCCCATCCAGGGCTTTATCCACTGGAGCACCTGGGATAATTTCGAATGGAACCTCGGCCCGACCTACCGCTTCGGGCTCGTGCGGGTCGACCTCCGTACTATGGAACGGGAAATGACGCCCGCCGGGGAATTTTTTGCAAAGGTGGCCCGGGAAAATGCGGTGGATGTCTAGTGGCAATTTTTAGCGAACCACACTGCGAACCCAATGAAATATCTGCTACCTCTCCTCTTTCTTTTTTCATGCCTGCACGGCATTGCCCAGAACGGAGCGCTTTCCACAGCGGGGGTTCGGGGCATTGCCATGGGGCAGGCCGGCGTGGCTTTCCAGGATATCAACAGCCTTTTTGGCAACCAGGCCGGGCTGGGATTGCTGGAGGAGTTTTCCGGGCTTGCATTTGCCGAACGCCGCTTTCTGCTGGATGAAATTCAGTCCTTTTCCTTTGGCGCGGCCTACCCTACTCCATCCGGCGTTTTCGGGCTGACGCTCAACTATTTCGGCTTTGAGGCCTACAATGAGCAACGCCTCGGGCTGGCATACGGCAGAAAGCTTTTCGAAGGCCTTTCGCTCGGCGCCCAATTCCTGCTGCTCAACACGCGGATACCCGATTACGGCAACAAAACCGCCTTTACTTTTGAGCTGGGGCTACTGGCCGAGCTGGCCCCTCAGTTGAAGCTTGGCGTCCACGCCTTCAGCCCCATGCGCGTCGAGCTTGTGGAAGGGTCTTATATTCCCACGGTGCTCCGGCTCGGGCTGAGCTACCTGCCTTCCGACAAGCTGAGCCTGCTGGCGGAAGTAGAAAAGGATATCGACTATGCCGCCCGCGCCAAGGTTGGGGTGGAATACTACCTGGCCAAACCGCTCGCCCTGCGGGCCGGGGTGGCCACCCAGCCCACGGGCCTGAGTTTCGGCCTGGGCTACCGCCTGCCCGGCGGCCTGAGCCTGGATATTGCATCGAGCTATCACCAGGTGCTGGGCTTTACCCCGGCTGCGGGGGTGAGCTATGGGGCGGGGCGGGGGCAATAAAGTATGAGGCCGCATTTCTGCACGTCACATGTCGAAACGTCGCATGTCAATATGCCTCGCTGCTGAGGTGATCCATTTCCGCTTAACACTTTACGGCCTAAACTCCTTTACCTATGAATATTCTGATCGTTTCGGCTACGCCTTTTGAAATCCAGCCGCTGGAGCAACACCTGGAGAAGCACTTCGTAAAAAGCGGGCCTTACCAGTTCCAGCGGGGCAATGTGCAGGTATCGCTCCTTATTACTGGCGTAGGATTGCCATTGATGGGTTATGCCATGGGGCGCGTGCTGGGGGCCAAGGAAGTAAACCTGGCCATCAATGCGGGCATCGCCGGAGCTTTTAACACCAGCCTGAAAATCGGCGATGTAGTGCAGGTGGTTAGCGAGCGCTTTGCCGACCTCGGGGTGCAGGAAGCCGACGGCAGCTTTACCGATGTGCATGAAATGGGGCTGATCGATCCGGATTTGGCGCCCTTTGCAAAAGGCAGGCTGATAAACACTTCTTCGGAAGCATTCTCTTTCCTTCCAAAAGCTCATGGGCTGAGCGTCAACCGGGTACACGGCTATCCGGCCGATATCGGGTCCATCCGCAAAAAATACCCGGATGCCGATGTGGAAAGCATGGAGGGCGCAGCCTTTTTCTACGCCTGCCTGCTGGAGCAGATACCATTCCTGGAAATCCGGAGCATTTCCAATTACGTTGAAGCCCGCAACCGGGAGAACTGGGATGTTCCGCTGGCTATTGAGCGGTTGAACGGAGTGCTGGTGGAGGTGGTGAAGACAGTCAGCCAGTAGGAAGGCCCTGTTAATTCACTCCACCGCCACCTCATCCACAAACAGCCACACCTTTTCCCCGGCAGCTTTGTGCCAGGCCGGCGCAGTGCCCTCATTCGCAGCATGGATTCGAATAAAACGCATTTTTCCTGGCGCCTCAAAAGAAAACGCTTCTACGATATTCGGCTCCCGCTCCAGCCCTGGCTTCCGGGCAAGGGTAAGGGGCTTTGTAAAGTTTTTCCCATCCTTAGAAAAGGCTATGGACACACTTTTAGGCAGAAAAATATAGTTGTCCAGGTTTTGCATGCAGCGGACGGTAACCGTTGACGCCTTCATAGCCTCCGGCAGTTCAATGACGGCCTGCATATCGGCCTGTTCGAATCCCAGCCAGCGGCCGTCCGCGAAATCACCGGAGCCGCGCCGGTTATCGATCAGGGTGGCGGCGCCCTGGGCGGCGTATTTGGGGTGGGGCGGAGTTTTCAAAGTGGCTCCCCCCCCAATCGCCTTATTCAGCAAAGGCGGCAGCAGCCTGGGAATATCCGTTTCCCTGCTGTGGGGCCATTGCAGGTATAGTTGCTTCATGGCCTCAAGCTGCTCCGGATATTCGGCGGCCAAATTCCGGCTTTCCGAAATGTCCATCTCCAGGTTAACCAGGAAAAGGGCGTCCGAATCGGGATCGAGGGGGTATTTCCGGCTGGGGTCCAGGGGATTGCCAATGAGTTTCCAGGAACCGCTGCGCACCGCCCACTGGGCGCCCTGTTTCCAGTAAAAAGTGCGTACTTTTGAGTTTTTCCCTTCCAAAAGCGGAAGCAGGCTCTCGCCTTCCAGGGCAGCAGGTACGGGCCCTGTATCCAGCACACCCAGAAAGGTGGGAAGCCAGTCCATCGAACTGCAGGCTTCCTCCACTACCCTGCCCGCCGGTATTTTTCCTGGCCAGCTGAGGATGGCCGGCACTCGAATTCCGCCTTCGAACAGCGAAAACTTGGCGCCCCGCAAAGGCCCGGCATACCCCCCTCCGCCAAAGGCCCGATCTTCGCAGGAATGGCCGTGGTCTGACATAAAAACGATAATGGTATTATCCTTCAACTCCATCTCTTCCAGAAACCGGAAAAGCTGCCCCAGCAATTCATCCTGGGTGGAGATAAATGCCGCATAATCCCGGCGGGGCATGGGCAGATGCTGGTAGTAAGCCCGCCATTTCTCAGCCGGCTGCAGCGGATAGTGGGGAGCGTTCATGGCAAAATAGAGGAAAAAAGGCCCATCCCGCCGCGAAGTGATAAAGGCTTTGGCTTTTTCCACCATCAAGGCAGGAAAGTACGCCCCGGAGCAGAAGGCCTCCTGCTCATTTTCCCAAAGGTCATGCCGGTTGGGGCCATCCCAGTAAAAAAAGTGCGAATAATTGTCGATACAGCCGCCCATGTGCCCGAAGGAATAATCGAAGCCCTGCCCGAGCGGGCGGGTTGCTTCAGAATGCCCCAGGTGCCACTTGCCGATGTGGGCGGTGGCATATCCGCGGGCTTTCAGATGCTCCGCCATCGTTTCCTGGCCGGTAGGCATGCCGGCCCGGCCCGGTTGAGAGGAGGCGTTCCCCGGCAGGCCTGCGGCATGGGGATTTCTGCCTGTCATCAAGGCCGCCCGGGATGGAGAGCAAACGGGCGCCGCTACGTAGAACTGGGTAAACCGGGTTCCGGAGGCGGCCAGGGCATCCAGGTTGGGCGTATACAGATCGGCAGCTCCATAACAGTTCAGGTCTGAACTGCCCTGGTCATCGGTGAGAATGAAGAGAATATTAGGAGGGCTGTCCTGAGCAGGCAGGCAGAAAGGCCACATGTAGAACAGGAGGGGGAAAAACCGGCGCATGCTCTTTTGGAAGGGAAAATAGGGTTTTCTGTGCAATCCTACTTATGCCCTTTAACCATCCTGTCCTTTCCGTTCAGGTCCTGCCTGAGGCTGACTGAGCTAAACCCTTGTTTTTCAAGAAACTGAACCACTTCTCCTGCATTAAATTCATTCACCTCGAAAAACAGGCTTCCGCCCTTGCGCAGCGCTCCGGACGCGAATTCCGCGATGGCCTGGTAAAAGAGCAGGGCTTCTTCCCCATCTACAAAAAGCGCCAGATGGGGTTCGTAATCCAGCACCCGCTGCGGCATCAGGTGGGCCTCCTGCTTGGGAATATAGGGCGGGTTGCTGACGATGATGTCATACTGCCCCCACCCTTTCCAGGCCTTGCGGTCCAGAATATCCCGTTCCTCGAAGCGCACTGCTGTATTATTCAATTCCGCATTTTCGCGGGCCAGGGCAAGCGCCTGTGGGCTGACGTCCATGGCTTCTATTTGCCACAGCGGCCGGTATTTTTTCAAAGTGACGGGAATGCAGCCGCTTCCTGCGCCAATGTCGAGCAACCGCAGCGGGCCGGGGCCGTTCTCTTCCAGTATCCAGTGCACCAGTTCTTCGGTTTCCTGCCTGGGAATGAGCACACCGGGGCCTACCCTGAATTTCAGCCCGTAGAAATCGGCCATGCCGAGCACATACTGCACCGGTTCATGATGCAGGAGGCGGGCGGTGATGGCCTCCAGTTGTTCGGCCTGTTCCGGGCTGAAGTTGTCCTGCCGCTGCAGGTTTCGGACGCCGAAGACATCCTCGAAGACGATGCGGGCAATGGAGGCCGCCTCGCCGGCCTCGTAAATGGAAGCCAGGCGGCGGAAAAACCGGCGATATGCGGTAAGCACCTGCATGGTATGATTCAGGATAACCTTCGCTTGAAATCTTCGTAACCGAACTCCCGCACGACTTCCAGGCTGCCATCTTCCTTCCTGATGCAGATGGCGGGGTGCTTCACCCCATTGAAAGTCGTCGTCTTTACCATGGTGTAGTGGATCATGTCCTCAAAAACGATCCGGCTTCCCACGTTGAGGGGTTCGTCAAAATAATATTCCGCCATGTAGTCGCCGGCCAGGCAGCTCACGCCACCGATCCGGTAAGCAGTTTTTCCAGGCTGCTGCTCAGCAGAAGCGCCCGCAATGCGTGGGCGGTAGGGCATTTCCAGGGTATCGGGCATGTGGGCGGTGAAGGATACATCCACGATGGCCGTTCTGACGCCCCGGTTCTCTATGATGTCGAGCACCCTCGACAGTAAAAACCCCGTTTCCCAGGCGATGGCGCTCCCGGGTTCCAGGATGACTTCCAGGCCATACTGCGCTCGGAAGCGCTGCAACAGCCCGAGCAGGTGTTCGATATCATAACCTTTCCGGGTCATGAGATGCCCCCCGCCGAAGTTCACCCACTTCAACTGGGGGAAAAAGCGGCCGAAATGCTTTTCAAAGGCGGCCAGCACTTTTTCCAGGTCATAGGAGGTGGACTCGCAGAGCGTGTGAAAGTGCAGCCCTTCGATGCCTTCGGGCAGCTTTTCACCCAGGTTGTCCGGCGCTTCGCCCAGGCGGGAGCCTCTGGCTGCCGGGTTGTAGAGCTCCACCTCCACTTCGGAGTATTCCGGGTTGACCCGCAGCCCGGCGGAAACAGGTTGCGGGGCGGACTTCAGCCGATCCCGGTACAGTTCGTACTGGCTCAGGGAATTAAAGGTGATGTGGCTGCTGTAGCGCATGATCTCGTCAAACTCCTCCGGAAGGTAGGCCGGCGAATAAGTGTGCGCCTTCAGGCCCATTTCCTCGAAAATAAGCCGGGCCTCGTGCAGGGAGCTGGCTGTGGCGCCGCTGAGGTAGCGCGCCACCATGGGAAACACCCGCCACATGGCAAAGCCCTTCAGGGCCAGAATAATGGAAACACCCGCCCGCTCCTGCACGCTCCGGATGAGCTCCAGGTTCCGGCGCAGGAGTTTTTCCTCCAGGACAAAGCTGGGGGATGGGATCTGATGATAATCAACCATAGTAATGCCGAATGTTTAATGGCTGGCTCAACCTGCCATACTTCTTCCCCCTCAATCCATTTCCAAATCAATATCCACCTTTTCATGCCAGGGCAGGCCCATGGGGCCGAGTTCATCGAGGAAGGGGTCGGGGTTGAACGCTTCGACGTTGAAGACGCCCTTGCCGCTCCACTGCCCGGTGAGCATCATTTTGGCGCCGAGGGCTGCCGGCACGCCGGTGGTATAGGACACGCCCTGCGCGCCGGTTTCCTTGTAGGCCGCCTGGTGGCTGCAGTTGTTCCAGATGTAATAGGTGCGCACTTTCCCGTCCTTCAGCCCGCTGATGCGGCAGCCGATGCTGGTCTGGCCGGTGTAGTTCTCGCCCAGTCCGCCGGGGTCGGGCAACACGGCTTTGAGGAATTCGAGCGGCACGATGTCGATCCCTTTGAATTTGACCGGTTCGATGCCGGCCATGCCGATATTCTGGATCACGCGCAGGTGGGTGAGGTATTCGTCGCCGAAGGTCATCCAGAAGCGGGCCCGCCTGATGGAGGGGAAATTTTTCACCAGCGACTCCAGCTCTTCGTGGTAGATGAGGTAGGACTTCTTCGGGCCGATGCCGGGGTAGCTGATCATTTTGCTGATCTCGTGGGGTTCCGTTTCCACCCATTGCCCGTTTTCGTAGTAGCGCCCTTTCTGGGTGATCTCGCGAATGTTGATCTCCGGGTTGAAGTTGGTGGCGAAGGCCTTGCCGTGGTCGCCGGCATTGGCGTCGATGATATCGAGGTAATGAATCTCGTCGAAGAAGTGTTTGGCGGCGCGGGCGGTGAATACCCCGGTCACGCCGGGGTCGAAGCCGCAGCCGAGCACGGCCAGCAGGCTTTTTTCCCTGAAGCGATCCTGATAGGCCCACTGCCAGCTGTATTCGAACTTGGCCACATCCTTCGGTTCATAGTTGGCCGTGTCGAGGTAATGCACGCCGGTTTCCAGGCAGGCGTCCATGATGGTGAGGTCCTGGTAGGGCAAAGCGACGTTGATGATCATGGCCGGGCCGAAGCTCCGGATGAGCTGCACCAGTTCGGGCACATTGTCGGCGTCTACCCGGGCGGTGGTTATTTTCTTGTGGCCGGTGTCGCGTTTTACATCCGCAGCGATGGCATCGCACTTGGACAGGGTGCGGCTGGCCAGCAGAATTTCAGAAAACACTTCAGGCTGTTGGGCGCATTTGTAGGCGACGACACGGCCGACTCCTCCGGCGCCGATGATCAGGACTTTTGACATATCAGTGCTCAGGTTTTGTGTGGTTCTAAAAAATATGCCGCAAAAGTAGGGAATTTAAACGCCATTCAGGCAGCATTTTTGGAACGGGCAACGAGCCTGTGGGAAAAGGGCGGAAAAGGCGGGAAGCGCGTTCACAAGGAACAGCCTGCTTTTTTGAACCACTTCCTCCTGCCTGCGTTGACTTCCAGGACTCCACAATGACGCTGAGATGCTATTCCATTTCAACGCCTACAGCAGCCTGTTGCTGCCGGCTGTAATACAGGGGCTGCTGTTCAGCGCCCTTTTGCTGTTCCGGGGCATCCGGGAGGAGAAGCTATCTGATCGCCTGCTGGCAGCCTTGCTGTTGTTGTTCAACCTGCGAGTAACCAACTGGATGCTGGGGTTTGCCGGCTGGTATGATGCGCACGACTGGCACTCTACCCTTATGTTTTATTTCCCTTTTACCCACTGGTTTGCTTTTGGCCCATTGATGTACTTTTACTTCCGCAGCCTGGCCAATTCGGAATTCCGCTTTCGCAAAAAGGATTTCCTTCATTTCATTCCAGCCCTGATCTGGGTGGGGTTTTACCTGTACGCTTTTTTGGTGGATGTGGTATGGCGCCATTGGATAAACGGCATGGTGCTAAGCGGCCACTTCGGCACGAAGGGCCCGCTGGGGCAACTGGACAGTATCTGGCTGGATGACGTCTTTGATTACCTGGCTCTGCCGGCGCTGCTGGCCTACGTCATCCTGACGATCCGGCATTATGCTCAGTACCGGCAGTACATCCTGCAACACTTTTCGGACACTGATGAAATCAGGCTGAGCTGGCTGAGAAACATATTGTATGCTTTCGTGTTGTCGATCGCAATCTGGATCGGTTTTCAACTGGCGGATTTTCTTGGGCAGGATGGCTTATCCTATGCTGAGCTATGGTATTCCTACCTGGCCTGGGGCGGCATTATTTACTACCTCAGCATCGCCGGTTTTTTGACCCGGATCCCGGAAAAACTCCCCCTCTTTTTTGATCCTAAGCTGGAAGAGAACACAGAACCCCTGCCCAAGGAACTCAACCAGGAAGCTGACAAGCTTAAAGCCAGGATTCTGGAATGGATGGAAACGG
>CAUJDW010000050.1 GCA_963169455.1 Bacteroidota bacterium
ATCAGATACGGAATTGCTGCTGCCTGGCAACAACCCCTGCTCCCGCAAAAACCGCCTTACCACCCCACTATCCGGCGCCCGCCATACCTTTTCCCGATGATCCCACTGCCTTTGCGGCAAGGCCCGCACCGCATTGATCCGCGGCCAATCGCCGGCAGCGATGGGGATGGCCCACCGCCCGTTTTCCAATCTGGCTGTTGTTTCCATGGTTTTTTACCCCCAAATTACGGCCTTTCCAGTTGCCTAACCGTTTGTAAACGTTTACTTCCGTTTGTAACCGTTTGTAATCGGGTAAGCTAAGGTGTTGGCTTTGGGGTTCCAGGTTACAAGTTACACGTTTAACGTTGCAAGGAACCGCAGCGCCTCCGCCTGAAACCCTGCCCGTCCTCTCCCGACACCTGTCGGGATCAGCCGGGTAAAAAACCTGAAACTTGAAACTTGAAACCCACAAGGGAGACGAGGTGAGCTCCGGGCTAACCTGAACCCTGAAACCGTGAAACGCCAGGCAAAACTTCGAAAGTTTGGCCCCCGCCTCCCCCTTTTTCCGTACCTTCCTTCCCAAAACAAAGTCCGCCGCCATCATGAAACCGACAACCATCGCCTTACTCCTGCTTTTCGTTTTTTCACCATGCTTTACCTTCAGCCAGGCTGCCCCGCCCGCCCCCTTCGGCGCTACCCCCTCCGAACGGCAGCTCGCCTGGCATGAGCTGGATTATTACGCCTTCGTACACTTCAACATCAATACCTTCTCGGGCCTGGAGTGGGGCCACGGCACGGAAAGCCCGGCCATCTTCAACCCCACTGAGCTCGACTGCCGCCAATGGGCCCGGGTATGTAAAGAAGCCGGTATGAAAGGCATCATCATCACCGCCAAACACCACGACGGCTTTTGCCTCTGGCCTTCCAAATACACGGAGCACAGTGTCAAAAACAGCCCCTGGCGCAACGGGCAGGGCGACCTGTTGCGCGAACTCTCGGACGCCTGCCGGGAGTACGGCCTGAAAATGGGCGTTTACCTCTCGCCCTGGGACCGCAACAACCCCATCTACGGTACACCGGAATACAACGCCTATTTCAAAAAACAACTCGAAGAGGTGCTCACCGGCTATGGAGATATCTTCGAAGTGTGGTTCGACGGGGCGGTGAGCGAAGAATTCAAGGGCAAACAGATATACGACTGGCCGGGCTTTATCGCCACCGTGCGCAAGCATCAGCCCGGCGCCGTCATCTTCAGCGACGCCGGGCCCGACATCCGCTGGGTGGGCACGGAACGGGGCTTCGCCAACCCTACCAACTGGGCCACCCTCAACCGCGACGACTACTACCCCGGCACGCCGCGCTACCTGGAGCTGCGCTCCGGCAACAAAAACGGCACGCACTGGCTGCCCGCCGAAGTCGACGTGTCCATCCGCCCGGGCTGGTACTACCACGCCAGCGAGGATGAAAGGGTGAAGTCCGGCGAACACCTGGAAATGATCTACTACAACAGCGTGGGCCGCAACGCCAATCTGCTGCTCAACCTGCCCGTCGACCGCCGCGGGCTGGTGCACGAAAATGATGTGGAAGCGCTCATGGAGCTGCGCCGCCGCCTCGACGCCACCTTCTCCGGCAACCTGGCCCTCGGCGCCTGGGTAGAAGCTTCCAGCACCCGGGGCAGGGGCTTCGAAGCGCCGCTGCTCACCGACAGCGATAACCAAAGCTACTGGGCGGCGGAAGATGGGGTGAATAGTGCTGCCCTGGTGCTCACCCTGCCCAACCCCCGGGTTTTCAACCTGCTGGAATTGCGCGAATACCTGCCCCTGGGGCAACGCATCGAATCGGTAAGCGTGAGGGCCTGGCAGCGTGGCGGCTGGGAGAAGGTGGGCGAAGCCACAACGGTGGGCAACCGCTGTTTCATCCGCCTGCCGCGCATCACCACGGATAAACTGCGCATCGAGCTTTCCGCCATGGCCTGCCCCACGCTGTCAACTATCGCCCTCTACCACCGCCCTCATGACAACTACCTGCTGGAATCCCAGAAGGAATTCGACGATCGTATGGCCTGGTGGCGCGATGCCGGCTTCGGCATGTTCATCCACTGGGGCGCTTAC
Organism: Bacteroidota bacterium; assembly: GCA_963169455.1. Taxonomy (GTDB): domain Bacteria; phylum Bacteroidota; class Bacteroidia; order Chitinophagales; family Saprospiraceae; genus JACJYE01. The sequence continues at coordinate 2,091 of CAUJDW010000050.1, forward strand.
GCAGTGCCGGGCGGGGTGCACAAGGGCAAAGAAATCAGCGGCATCGGCGAGTGGATCATGTCCTCGGCCAACATTCCGGTGGCGGAATACGAGCCATATCCCCGGCAGTTCGACCCCCAACAGTTCGACGCCGAAGCCTGGGTGCGCATCGCCAAAGATGCGGGCATGAAATACATCGTCATCACCTCCAAGCACCACGACGGCTTCTGCCTCTGGGACAGCAAGCTGACGGATTACGACATCATGGATACTTCGCCTTTCAAACGGGACATCCTCAAAGAACTGCGCGAGGCCTGTGAAAAGGCGGGCGTCAAACTCTGCTTCTACCACTCGATTATGGACTGGCATCATCCCGATGCGCAGGGTAAGGACTATGGCAACGGCAACCCCGACGGGCCGGACTTTGATTCCTACCGCGAAAACTACCTCAAGCCACAGTTGAAAGAGCTGGTCGAAAAATACAACCCCCACGTCCTCTGGTTCGACGGCGAATGGATACCGGAGTGGACCGAAGAACAGGGCAAGGACTTGTACCAGTACGTGCGCAGCCTCAAACCCGATATCCTCATCAACAACCGCGTCGGCAAGGGGCGGCAGGGTATGCAGGGCATGAACCGCGAGCCCGACGACGTCGGCGACTTCGGCACCCCCGAGCAGGAAATCCTCGACTATGGCTCCGTCGGGCTCGACTGGGAATCGTGTATGACCATGAACGACACCTGGGGCTTCAAGCGCAACGACCACAACTGGAAATCGGCAGAAACCCTGATCCACAACCTCGTGGACATTGCCGCCAAAGGGGGTAATTACCTGCTGAACGTCGGCCCCACCCCTGAAGGCTTCATTCCGGAAGCCAGCGTGGAGCGCCTGGCGGAGATGGGCGCCTGGATGCGCGTCAACCACCCGGTAGTTTTCGACAGCCGCATGTGGTTTCAGTACCAGGAAGGCGAGCACATCCGTTACACCAGCGGCGCCGACGGTTACGTTTACGCCATCTGCCTGGAATGGCCGGGCGAGGTGCTTCAACTCAAATACGTGCGCCCGCTGGAAGGCTCCGCCGTCGAGTTGCTGGGTTGCGGCAAACCCCTGGCCTGGTCGTTTGACCCCAGGCATGGGCTTACCATCCAGCTGCCGGCGGAACTGCAGGAAGATCCGGCGCGCCCCTGCCGCTATGCCTGGGCTTTCCGGATGAAGGCGGCCTACCCGGAGGTGGCGGCGCCGCCAACTTTTCATGTAAATGGCAAAGCGATAGAAGAACAGGAGATCTTCGCGGAAGACATTGAAGTGGAGATCCGTTCGGAAACGCCCGGCGCGGCTGTTTTCTACACCCTCGACGGCAGCCGGCCCACGGAGGCCTCCATGCCCTACAACGGCCCGGTCGCCATTTCCAAATCCGCCGGGCTGAAAGCCATCGCCCTGAAGGAAGGGCTGCTCATCAGCCCGGTGGGCAGCGTGAACTTTCAGAAGTCGCGGTACAACAACATCCGCCTGCTGCACCCCTATGCCGGGAAATACGACGGCGGCGGCCCCCTGGGCCTGCTGGACGGGTTGCATGGCTCCAAAGCCTTCGCCGACGGCCGCTGGCAGGGCTTCGAGGGACAGGATTTTCAGGCCACCATTGACCTGGGCAAAGTGCAGCCGGTTCAACACCTGAAAGCTACGTTCCTGCGGGACATCGGCGCCTGGATATTCGCGCCACAATCGGTGTTGTTTGAAGTATCGGAAGATGGAGAAAATTACCGGGACGTACAGCGCTTCGACCTGCCGGCCGCTCAAAATGGCGACGCGACGGAAATCCTGGCATTTGAATTCAAAGGAATAACAAAGGCACGCTATGTGCGGGTGACAGCTAAGAATATAGGCATTTGCCCGGAATGGCACTCTGGGGCAGGCGGCAAGGCCTGGGTGTTTGTGGATGAGGTCGTCGTGGAATAAGGCGGATACAGGGGCAAAACCAGGGGGCTGAGAACTTTCTTTTTTTTACAGAGTTTCACAAAGGGGCTACAATGCCCCACAAAGAAGAACTGATCTTCCAAAGCAAAGAAAAATGAAAAAATCCATCCTCCTCACCGGAGCATCCGGCAACCTCGGCGGCGCCGTGCTGAAGCGCCTGTCCGCAGCCGGCTATCACATCCTTGCCATTGCCGGCTCGCAGCAGGGCGCGGATGCCCTGCAAAGCGAAAGCGTGGAAGCGGCCAGGCTTGACCTCTCCGACGAAGCGGCGGTACGGGATTATATACAGGAAATGAGCGCCAACAGAGACATTGCCGCCGCCGTTCTGCTGGCGGGCGGCTTTATGCCCGGCAAACTGGCGGAAACCGGCAGCGAAGCCCTGCACAAGATGATCGCCCTCAATTTCGAAACCGCCTTTTACACCGTCCGGGAGTTGTTGCCCGTTTTTGAAAAAAGAGGCGGCGGGCAGTTTATCCTCATCGGCACGCGTTCGGGCATGGAAGCGAAAGAAGGTAAAAACATGGCTGCCTACGCTTTATCGAAAGGCCTGGTCTTTCAACTGGCCGAAATGATAAACGCCTATGGAAAAGGTAAAGGCATCGACGCCACCGTCATCGTGCCCAGCACCATCGACACGCCTGCCAACCGGAAGGCCATGCCGCAGGCCGATTTCGAAAAATGGGTGAGCCCCGGAGCCATCGCCGACGCCATTCTTTTTGTCTTGTCGGATTCCGGACGGCAAATGCGGGAAAGTGTGCTGAAATTGTACCACGAATCCTGAACGGGCCGCGGGCTGCATAAGGGGCCTGAAGAGCGCGTATGCCCATGTCGCGGGCAGCAAACCCGCGTTCCGGAATTGCACGAAATCTAAAAATGGAGATCATGAACACCAGACAACTGGCCTTGTTTACCACCCTGCTCAGTTTTATCCTGCTGCCGGCCTGTGCGCAGAAAGGCCACAAAGAGGCCCTGGCGGAGTTCCCGCCGGTCATCACCGAGCCGGCGAAATACAATGTGCTGACGCCTCAGGAAAAAAGAGTGATCCTGGACAAGGGCACCGAAATGGCCTTTTCCGGGGCCTACCACAATTCCAAAGAAAAGGGAACCTACATCTGCCGGCAGTGCAACCAGCCCCTGTTCCGCTCGGATGACAAGTTCAATTCCGGCACCGGCTGGCCCAGCTTTGACGATTTCATCCCGGGCGCCGTAAAGGAAGTTTCCGATGCCGACGGGCAGCGCACGGAGATCGTCTGCGCCAACTGCGGCGGCCACCTGGGGCATGTATTCTACGGGGAAGGCTTTACGCCCAGGCAAACGCGGCACTGCGTCAATTCCGCAAGCCTGGATTTCGTGCCTCAGCATGCGGCTGGGGCCAAACCCGATACGGAGGTGTTGCCGCTGTCCGAATACATCAAAGGCAAAGGCTACGAACAATACGAGCAGGCCACCTTCGCCGGCGGTTGCTTCTGGTGCACCGAAGCTTCCTTCGAATTGCTGCAGGGCGCGGTGGATGTCATCAGCGGTTATTCGGGCGGCAAGGAGGAATACCCCACCTATGAGCAGGTCGGCTACGGGCAGACGGAGCACGCCGAGGCCGTCGCCATTTTCTACGACCCGCAGGTGATCAGCTTCGAAACCCTGCTCCGGGCCTTTTTTATCGCACACGACCCCACCCAGCTCAACCGGCAGGGCCCGGATGTGGGCAAGCAGTACCGTTCGGCCATTTTTTACCACAACGAAGCCCAGAAATCCAGCGCCGAGGCCTACATCAAACAACTGGAGCAGTCCGGAAAACTCGCCGGCCCCATCGTGACGGAACTGGCGCCCTACACCGAATTCTGGGTGGCGGAGGGCTACCACCAGGACTACTACCCCAACCATCCGGAAAGCCCCTACATCCAGCGGGTCAGCCGCCCGAAAGTGGAGAAGGTGAAAAAGGAATTCTCCGACATCCTGAAACCATCGCAAAAGCAATAGATCATGAACACCAAAACCCTGCTTTCCTGGCTTTTCCGCCTGCTGGCGGCCGTCATTTTCCTGCAGACCCTGTACTTCAAGTTTTCCGCTGCGCCGGAGAGCGTTTTCATTTTCAGCACCCTGGGCATGGAACCCTGGGGCCGGATCGGCACGGGCATCGCCGAGCTGATCGTCAGCCTGCTGCTGATCGTCCCGCGCACGGCCTGGCTGGGAGCGCTGGGGGGGCTGGGCATCATCTCCGGGGCCATCCTGGCCCACCTCACCAAACTGGGCGTCGAAGTGCAGGGCGACGGCGGGCTGGTCTTCTACCTGGCCCTCGCCGTTTTCGCAAGCTGCCTGATCGTGCTCTACCTCCACCGCGGAGATGCCCTTGCCATCCTGAAAAACAGAAAGCCGGCTGCCGGCCAATAAGGAATGGTGGGAGGAGTGCTCAAGGTTCCAGGTTCTATCCGCCTCTGCGAGCCGGATGAAGTTTTTTTACCCGGCTGAGCGCAGCAGCGAGGACAGGCTGGCCTCCAAACATGCTCTTATTCCATCAGTCGCTTCACCCGTACCACATTCCCTTGACAACCAAGCTTTTGCCGGGCTGTCGCGACACAGTTTTCTAAAGATACACCCGACCAACCCGATATCCCCGATATACCCCGATTGCCCCGAAAAACTCGAAAAACCCCGATTGACTCGACAAACCCGACCAACCCGATATACCCGATATCCCCGATATACCTGAAAACCCCGATTGCCCCGAAAAACTCGAAAAAACCCGAAAACCCCGATTGACCCGACCAACCCGACCAACCCGACCAACCCGATATCCCCGACCAACCCGACATACCCGAAAACCCCGATTGCCCCGAAAAACTCGAAAAACCCCGAAAACCCCGATTGACCCGAAAAACTCGAAAAACCCGACCAACCCGATATACCCGATATACCCGAAAACCCCGACCAACCCGACCAACCCGACCAACCCGACCAACCCGATATACCCGAAAACCCCGATTGCCCCGAAAAACTCGAAAAAACCCGAAAACCCCGATTGACTCGACCAACCCGACCAACCCGACCAACCCGACCAACCCGACTAACCCGACTAACCCGACCAACCCGACTAACCCGACCAACCCGACCAACCCGATATCCCCGACCAACCCGATATACCCGAAAACCCCGATTGCCCCGAAAAACTCGAAAAAACCCGATTGACTCGACCAACCCGACCAACCCGACCAACCCGACTAACCCGACCAACCCGACTAACCCGACCAACCCGACTAACCCGACCAACCCGACTAACCCGACCAACCCGACCAACCCGACCAACCCGACCAACCCGATATACCCGATATACCCGATATCCCCGCCCCCCTACGCAATCACCACCTCTATCCCCATATTTTCCAGTTTAACCTTTTCCTCCTGGGAAATGCCCTCATCGGTGACCAGGGTGTGGACGATGGACAGGGGCCCGATGTGGGCGAAGCTGCGGCGGTAGAACTTGCTGGAGTCTGCCACGAGGATAACCGTTTTGGAAATGTCGATCATGACCTGGTTGAGGTGGGCTTCTTCCAGGTTGGGGGTTGACAGGCCGTGCACGAAGTCGAGCCCATCGACACCGATGAAGAGCTTGTCGCAATAGAAGTTGCGGAAGCCCCGCTCGGCCTGAACGCCCACCAGTGACATGGACAGCTTGCGCAGGAAGCCGCCGGGTATGATGATGTTGATGTCTTTCACCTTGAGCAGTTCATTGGCGATGTTCAGGGCGTTGGTGATGACGGTGAGGTTGTGGAAATGGGACAGGTTGCGCGCTATTTCCATGGTGGTGGTGCCCGAGTCGAGAACGATCGTATCTCCTTCCTTGACCATCTGGGCGGCGCGGCGGCCGATCCGCCGCTTTTGCTCCTGGTTGATCTTGTCCTTGTCCGACAGCTCGAAGTCCATGGCTACGGGCTGCATGCGGATGGCGCCCCCTCTGACCCGGATGAGTTGCCCCTTTTTCTCCAGTTGCTCCAGGTCGTTGCGGATGGTCACCTCACTCACCTCAAAGCGCTCGCTGAGTTCTCCGACGTTGACCTGCCCGGCGGCGTTCAGTTTTTCCAGGATGATATTCCTTCTTTGTGCTGTGGTCATTTTGTGGGTTTGGCTGTCCGGCATAGTTGGTTCTGTTCGTAACACTTTCAGATGCTTTCAAAATAAAGAAAAAAACGGAAACCGCATCCTACCCCTTCTCCTTTTTGCTGGAAGCAGGGGGTTTTCTCCCGGCTTCCTCCTTCCAAAAAAAAAGCAAACGAAACTATGGGCCTGCCTGCTTCAAGCCGATAGCAAAAGAAAAGGAAATATTTTTGAAAGAAAGCCGAAATCTTTATATTTGTTGAGAAACGAAACGAAAGCTCCTGCCTGGGTGTAAAAACATGCCGGGCGCTCCGCTCTTTCCTTTTATTTTTAAAACGAAAGCAGTATGCATACCGCCAGAGAAATACACCAACAACCGGAATTGTGGTTAAAGGTATGGGACCTGGTGTTCCAGCAGCGGAAAGCGATCCGCGATTTTTTATCCCCGATACTGGAAGCGCCCTGCCCGAGTATTCTGCTTTCGGGGGCGGGCACCTCCGCCTTTATCGGGGAGGCGCTGCAGGGCCCGTTCCAGCAGGCGGCGGGCAAGCCGGTGCGGGCCGTCCCGACGACGAACCTGGTGTCGCACCCCCGGCAGTTCTTCGAGGCCGGCCGGCCCACCTTGCTGGCCTCTTTCGCCAGGTCGGGCAACAGCCCGGAAAGCCTGGCCGCCATACAGATGGGCGCCACCCTGTGCAGGGACATCCGCCACCTCATCATCACCTGCAACCCCGAGGGGCGCATGGTGCGCGACACCGAAGGGCTGAACCGCTATGTGCTCCTCCTCCCGGAAGCCAACGACCAGGGCCTGGCCATGACCAGCAGCTTCACCTCCATGCTCCTGGCCGGGCTTTTGTTGTCCCGCATCGATGAGGCCGAAGCACTGCGGGGGGCGGTGCAAACGCTCAGCCAGTACGGCAGGCGGGTGCTGAGCCAGTACGGCCCGAAGCTGGAAGCCGTCGCCGATATCGGTTTTCGCCGTGCGGTCTTCCTGGGTTCAGGGCCCCTCCTGGGCATTGCCAACGAAGCCCACCTCAAACTACAGGAACTGACCGACGGGCAGGTCATCTGCAAACACGATTCCTTCATCGGCTTCCGCCACGGGCCGAAAGCCGTGATCGATAAACACACCCTCATGGTGTACCATTTTTCCAATGACCCCTATGTGTTTCAGTACGAAAAAGACCTCCTGAAGTCGGTCAATGAAGGCGTGCGGGGCATCTACTCCATCGGCATCGTTGAAAATGCCCGGGAGCCGCTCGATGTAAACCTGCTGATCGAACTTTCGGGCGAAGGGCAGCACATCCCCGAACCTTTTATGGCCTTGGCCAGCGTGCTGCCCGCTCAGATGCTGGGCTTCTTCAAATCGATGCAACTGGGGCTCAACCCGGACAACCCCTCCGTCAGCGGCGCCATCACCCGCGTAGTGCAGGGGGTGACGATTTATCCGATGGAAACCGCTAAATTACAGGGATGATGCAATGCTTGCCCGGCTGCGGCAGCAGACGGGCTTGCCCGGCTCAGAAAGAGGCGGGTACGATGTGCGAGGCAGGGCAGGGGCAGGGTTTTCCTGGAAAATTGTAAATGATCAACATGCAGAAAACACTGGACGTAGCTGTTGTAGGGGAGCTCAATGTCGATGTCATCCTGAACCGGATAGACAGCTTTCCGAAAATGGGCGCGGAGATTCTCGCCCGGGACATGACGGTGGCCCTGGGCAGCTCTTCGGCCATCTTCGCCAGCAACCTCAGTACTCTGGGCGCAAAAACAGGCTTTCTCGGCAAAGTCGGCCGGGACAACTTTGGCGAACTGGTGCTGGCCAGCCTGGAGGAGAAGGGCGTCGATACCAGCGCCATCATCCGCAGTGAACAGCACCACACGGGCGCCACCATCGTGCTCAATTATGAGGAAGACCGCGCTATGGTCACCTACCCCGGCGCCATGGCCCACCTGGGAGCCGGGGAAATAAGCGACGAGTGGCTGCGGCGCGCCCGCCACCTGCACTTTTCCTCCTACTACCTGCAGCCCGCCCTGCGCCCCGATATCGGGCGCATGTTCCAGCGCGCCAAAGCCCTGGGGCTGACCACCTCGATGGACCCCCAGTGGGACCCTCAGGAGGAATGGGCCTTCGATTTCGAAGGCATCCTGCCCTACGTGGATGTCTTCCTGCCCAATGAAAAGGAACTCCTGCTGCTCACCGGCAAGGGCGAGCTGCAGGCCGCGCTCGGCGCCATAGCACCGCTGGCTCATATCGTGGCCGTCAAACAGGGCAGCAGGGGCTCGCTGCTCTGGCGCGATGGGCAGAGCCGACATCTGCCGGCCTTCCTCAATAAAAACGTGGTGGACGCCATCGGAGCGGGCGACAGTTTCAACGCCGGCTTCATCAGCCGCTTCGTCCAGGGCGCCCCGCTGGAAGCCTGCCAGGAATTCGGGAACCTCAGCGGCGCGGTTTCCACCGCCGCCGCCGGCGGCACAGCGGCTTTTAAAAGCCTGGAATCCGTCCTATCCATCGCACGGGAAAAATTAGGTTATGGCAAGTAATTCCCTACAGCAACAATTCAAAACATGCCGCGCCGCCGGGCGGGGCCTGCTGGCTACCAATTTCTACAATTTCGAAACCCTGATGGGGGTGCTGCGGGCCGCCGCCAGCCAGCATACGCCGCTCATCCTGCAACTGACCCGGAGCTCCATAGATTACATGGGCCTGCCGGTGGCAGTGAATATGGCCCGGGCGGCCATCGCCGAAACGGGGGTGAAGGCCTGGCTGCACCTCGACCACGGCGACTCCCTTGAACTGTTGGCCCGCTGCCTCGACGCCGGCTTCGAATCCGTCATGATCGACGCCAGCGAAGAAGCCTTCGAAAAAAATATCGAGCTCACCGCCCGCGCCGTCCGAATGGCGGAGCCCTACGGCGCCAATGTGGAAGCAGAACTGGGCTACGTGGCCAAACTTGGGCAGTCCACCGAGTTTCAGGGCTTTACCCAGCCCGGAGAGGCCCGGGCATTCGTGGAAGCCACGGGCGTGCACGCCCTGGCCGTGGCCATCGGCTCGGCGCACGGTTTCTACAAAAAGCCCCCGGAACTGAAGCTGGAACTGCTGAGCGCCATCCAGGCCGCCATTCCCGGCACGGCCCTGGTGCTGCACGGCAGCTCCGGCATCCCGCATGCCGGCCTCCAGGATGCCATCCGCCGCGGCATCGTCAAGATCAACCTGGCGACCGAGATCAAGAATATTTTTATGCAAACGCTGAAAAAAGTGCTGACTCAAACCGAAGAGATCGACCTGCGCAAAGTCTTCCCAACGGCAACCCGGGAAGTCAGCAGGCTGGTTGAAGAAAAACTGCGCGTGGTGAACATGGAAGGGGCGGCGCTTTTGTAGGCGCATGGAGCCCAACCCCTTGAACCGACTGATCTTTTTAACACATACAATCCGTCATACCAAAGTGAGCAAAGCCAGACAACTCATCCTCCCAAGCCTGCTTTACGGGCTCGTCCTGCTGGGTTCCTGCACCGGCCCGGCGCCGGCGGAAGCGCCCGGCTCCGATAAAGAGCCCCCTTCTCCGGAACAGTTGCTGCTCCGGAATTACCGGCCCCGTTCCATATACCGGACGCCGCAGAGCCATGTGGAAAAAGCGCGCTTTCCCGCCATCGACATGCACTCCCACGCCTATGCCTCCAGCCCGGAAGAGGTAGAGGCCTGGGTGAAAACCATGGATGAAAAGGGCATCGAAAAAACGGCCCTGCTGACGAAAGCCACGGGGGCGAAGTTCGACAGCCTCGTTGCCGTTTACGGGCGCTTCCCGGGCCGCTTCGAGTTGTTCTGCGGATTCGATTACACGGGCTACGAAAGCCCGGGCTGGAGCGAAAAAGCCATCCGCGAACTGGAGCGCTGCGTGGCTGCCGGCGCCAAAGGGGTTGGGGAACTGGGAGACAAGGGCAAGGGCCTCTTTTATTCCGAACCCACCCCCGCCTACGGCATGCACATCGACGACCCACGCCTGGCGCCGGTGCTGGAGCGCTGCGGCCAACTGGGCATCCCCGTCAGCATACACGTTGCGGAGCCCATCTGGATGTACGAACCCATGGACAGCACCAACGACGGGCTTATGAATGCCTACACCTGGCGGCTCGATAACCAAACCGGGATACTCGGGCATGCCGAACTGATCCAAACCCTGGAGAATGCGGTAAAGGCCCACCCCAACACTACCTTCATCGCCTGCCACGTGGCCAACTGCAGCTACGACCTGGATATTATCGGCAGGCTGCTGCAGCAGTATCCGAACCTCTACGCCGACATCAGCGCCCGTTATGCCGAGATGGCGCCCATACCCCGCCGGGTAAACCGCTTTTTTACCGAAAACCAGGGCAAGCTGCTTTATGGCACCGATATGGGCATGGACGCCGGCATGTACGAGATCACCTTCCGCCTGCTGGAAACTGAAGACGAGCACTTCTATGAAACCGAACAATTCGGTTACCATTGGCCATTGTATGGCTATGGATTGAGTGAAGAGGTGCTGCGCAAGCTGTACCGCGATAATGCTTTGAAATGTATGGGATGGTAACCCAAAGGATTATGAGGATCATAAATAAAGACGCTTTAGGAAACCTGCTTAATTTATTCCAGGGCCTCCTGGCCCTTGCCCTGTTCCTTCCGGCCCCTGCCCTCCAGGCCCAGCCAGCAGAACCCTGCCTGCGCCTTGCCGCCTCGCCCGCCGACGGCTGGTGGGCCATGGTGGTTAACCACGGGCACCTGATGCCGCTGGAAGAAGCCTATCAGGCCAACCTCTGGGGCAACCTGTACGGCAACCAGGCCCAGCCCTTGCTCCTCTCGGCGAGGGGTGAAGTGGTTTGGTCGGAAGAACCTTTTGAATTGAGCTTCACTTTAGATTCCCTCATTATTTGCCCGCGAGGGGGGAAGATACAATACAGCCGGCCCGGGGCGAGCCTGCGCGACGCCTATGCAAATGCCAGCCGGAATTTCTTCCCACCCTCGGGGCACATGCCGGACGAAGCCCTCTTCGCCTTCCCCCAGTACAACACCTGGATCGAACTGATGTACGATCAGAACCAGGAGGACATCCTCCGCTACGCCAGGGCCATTATCGCCAATGGCATGCCGCCGGGCGTGTTGATGATCGATGACAACTGGCAGGAGTACTACGGCGGATGGCGCTTCCACCCCGGCCGCTTCCCCGCCCCCAAAGCCATGATGGACAGCCTGCACGGGATGGGGTTCAAAGTTATGGTTTGGGTGTGCCCCTTCGTCAGCGCGGACTCCGAAGTTTACCGTTCCCTCCGCGGGCAGGGCTTCCTGCTGCGCGAGCGCGGCGGCGAAGAACCGGCCATCATCCGCTGGTGGAACGGCGCCAGCGCCCTGCTGGACTTCACCCATCCCGGCGCCGTACAGTGGTTCGGCGATCAGCTTCAGCACCTGGTGGATGAATACGGCGTCGACGGCTTCAAACTAGATGCCGGCGACCCGGAATACTACCTGGATGTGGAGTCCTACAAGCCGGCCTCGCCCAACCGGCATGCGGAATTGTTCGGCCAGTTCGGGCTCCGCTTCCCGCTCAACGAATACCGCGCCATGTGGAAAATGGGCGGGCAACCGCTGGCCCAGCGCCTGCGCGATAAAACGCATAGCTGGGAAGACCTGCGGAAACTCATCCCCCACGCCCTGTTGGAAGGCCTGGCGGGCTACCCCTTCACCTGCCCCGACATGATCGGCGGCGGAGAATATAGCTCCTTCCTCAACCTGGAAGCGGTTGACCAGGAGCTGATCGTCCGTTCCGCCCAGTGCCATGCCCTCATGCCTATGATGCAGTTTTCCGTCGCCCCCTGGCGCATCCTGGGGAGCGAAGAATATCAGGCCGTCCTGAAAGCGGTTCATATCCGCCGGCAATTCAGGGATTATATCCTCAGCCTGGCCCGCGAGGCTGCAATAAGCGGAGAACCCATCATGCGGCCGATGGAATACGACTACCCCCACAGCGGCTACCTGCACGTCAAGGATCAGTTCCTGATGGGCGATAAACTGCTGGTGGCGCCCGTCCTGGAAGAAAATGCAGGCAGCCGCACCGTGCTGCTTCCCCCGGGCAAATGGCGCAGCTATGACGGAAAGGTGCTGACAGGGCCGCAGCGGCTGACGATAAAGGTAAGCCTGGAAAGCCTTCCTTATTTTGAAAAATTGTAATGAACAGAAGCCAAGGCATAAACAGATAAAAACCGCAACCATGACAAATATCCTGGCCCGCATAATGCTATTGGGATTGCTGGCGGCGCTCACTGCCTGCCAGCCCGGCGCTCCGGAAGAAGTAACCATTAAGTCCGGCGCACTGGAGTTGAAGTTTAACAGCCGGATGCACAGCATGGCCAGGCTGCTGGCCGAAGAGGCCAAACCCCTGATGGAAGGCTTCCAGCCCTCGGAAGCCCTGGTGCTGGCCTCGGGCCCCGTCCAGGATTTTGAGCTGAAAGAAGTAACGGAATCCGGCCTGGAAGACGAGCGGGGCGCCGGGCGGCTGTACCGCCTGTCGGGGCAATCCGCTGGCCAGCCGCTCACCAAAACCGTGGAGGTAAGCACCTACGCAGATTTCCCGGGGCTGGCGGTTTTTAAAGTCATCTACACCAACACCGGCGACGCCCCGATCGACGTACAGGGCTGGCGCAACCACGCCTACCAACTCGCCGCCCAGGGCGACGAGCCGCCCTTCTGGTCATTCCAGGGCGCTTCCTACGACGACCGGCGCGACTGGATACAGCCCATACGCCCGGGCTTCAGCCAGGAAAACTACATGGGCATGAATGCTTCCGACTACGGCGGCGGCACGCCGGTGGTGAGCCTGTGGCGCCCCGACTGCGGGCTGGCCATCGGGCATGTGGAGATGACGCCCCGCCTGGTTTCCCTGCCGGTGAACATGCCGGAGGGCAGCCAGCCGGCCAACGTCCGCATCGATTACCGCAAAGAACAGCAGCTGGCTCCCGGCGCTTCACTGAGCACCTACGAAACCTTCGTGCTGGCCCATACCGGCGATTACTACCCGGCCCTGCGGGAATATTCCCGCTTTATGCAGGCCAGCGGGCTGGAATTCGCGCCCGTCGAAGAGGCCGCCTTCGAACCCGTCTGGTGCGCCTGGGGCTACGAGCGGGAGTTCACCACCGATGAGATCATCGGCACCCTGCCCAAAGTCAAAGAACTGGGCATCAAATGGGCGGTGCTCGACGACGGCTACCAGATCGCCGAGGGCGACTGGCAGCCCAACCCGAAAAAATTTCCCCGCGGCGAGGCCGACATGAAAGCGCTGGTGGCAGCCATACACGATGCCGGGCTGAAAGCCCAGATATGGTGGGCGCCCCTGGCCGTCGACCCCGGCGCGAAACTCCTGGAACAGGACCCCGCCATCATCCTGCTGAACGAACAGAGCAAACCCCAGGACATCACCTGGTGGGACAGCTACTACATGTCGCCCGCCTACGAAGGCGCCCGGGCTCATACCCGGGAAGTGGTGCAGATGTTCCTGCGCGACTGGGATTTTGACGGCCTGAAGATGGACGGCCAGCACCTCAACGCCGTGCCGCCCGACTACAACCCCGTCCATAAGCTGGAATACCCCGAACAATCGGTGGAACAGCTTCCCGGTTTTTTCAAAATGGTGTACGAAACCGCCATGTCCATCAAGCCCAATGCGGTGATGGAGCTCTGCCCCTGTGGGTGCAATTTTTCCTTCTACAACATGCCCTACATGAACCAATCGGTGAGCTCCGACCCGCTCAGCTCCTGGCAGATCCGCCACAAGGGCAAGACGTTCAAAGCGCTTACGGGCCGCGCCGCCTACTTCGGCGACCATGTGGAGCTGAGCGACGGCGGCGCCGACTTCGCTTCCTCCTTCGGCATCGGGGCCGTGCTGGGCACCAAGTTCACCTGGCCGAAAGACAACCCCAAAGCCGCCGCCAGTTACCTGCTTACGCCGGAAAAAGAAGTGGTTTGGAAAAAGTGGTTCGGGTTGTACAACGACATGATGTTGTCCAGAGAACCCTACCTGGGCGAGCTGTACGACATCGGCTACGACAAGCCGGAAGCCCACGCCATCCTCAAAGGCGAAGCCATGTACTACGCCTTCTATGCCCCGGAATGGGATGATAAGGTGGAGCTGCGGGGCCTTCAGGATAGGAGGTACCGGGTGCGGGATTATGTGAACGGCAGGGAATACGGCATAGTGCAGGGGCCGCTGGCCTCGCTGGCGGTGCAGTTCGAAGGCTATTTGCTTCTGGAGGCAGTTCCGGAGTAGGGCGCCTTCAAATAACTGGGTCGACACCCCGGTAAAAGCCTGGTTATCAGGGGAGCCTGAAACCTGAAACCAGCCCCGTCCTCGCTGCGCTCAGCCGGGTAAAAACCTGTAACACCCAGTGGAGACTGGGAGACTGGGAGAAGGGGAGACGAGGTGAGCCTGCGGCAACCCTCAAACCTGAAGCCTGTAACCCTGCAACCTCCAGGGAGACTGGGAGACTGGGAGAGAGGGAGATGAGGTGAGCCCAGGGCAACCCTGAAACCTGTAACCCTGAAACCTGCAACTTTGAACAGCCCCCGGAGTAGGCTGGCGGGAAAGTCACGGGATATTCCCTTAATTCACCACCACCACCTTGTACCTGTATCGCTCCTCCCCATACTGAAGGTCCAGCACATAAACTCCATTCGGCAGCCGGGCCGTGGAGATATCCACCACCACATCCTCTTTTGCCGGCAGGGCCTGCGTGCCGGACCACAATTTCTGGCCGCTCAGGTTGTACAAGCTGAGGCTGGCGCTTGCCGGCTCGCCTGCCCGGATCAGCACGCGGATGGCGGCGCCGGCAGGGTTGGGGCCGACCCGGAGGTAGGGTTCCGGTTCTTTCGGCTCCTCGGCTTTTTTGCTAGCGGTATAGGCCGAAGGCCCGGCGAAGTTGTAGCTGTACATCCGGTAGAAAGGCTCCTGCCCGGCGGGGAAACTGCTGTCGGTGTACTGGCTGTCACCCGAAGCCGGTTCCGCCAGGACGGCGAAGCTCTGGCCGCCGTCATTAGAGCGCTCCAGGAAATAACCATCGCAGCCCGGACAGGCATCCCAGCGGATGATGCGCCGGGTGGCGGGTTGTTCCTCTGAGAAGGACACCTCAAAGTTTTCCGGCGCGATGGGCGGCAACGTCCGGCGATAGGCAGCCGGCGCCATGCCGGCAAAAGGCAGGTGGATGGCGCCGCCTGCTGTTTGCAGGATCGCCCCAAAACGAAGCCGCTCCTGTTGCTGCAGCCCGATCCATTCAAAGGGCAACCGCATCTCCACAACTTCCGGGCCGGCGTAATAGGCCTGTATGCGGCCGGCGAAAGCCCACAGGCCCGCCTCGAAGCGGAAAACGGAATCCCTGCTGATCCGGGCATCCATGCCGTTGGTTTGCCAGAAGGTATTGTTTTGCCCGGTGTTTGCATTTTCATCCACATCTATGAACAACTCCAGGGACTGGAGCCCTGCGCCGGACAACTGTATATTTAAAAAGGCGGTATCGGCATAAGCGCGCAGCAAGAACAGGGAGTCTTCCTGCCGGGTGCTTACCGGCGGAATGGCGTTCCAGTCGCCGGCCAAACCGTCCGCGCGGATGATGCTGTAGCGGTGCAGGGTGTCGGTTGTTGACGCAGTAATGGTGTTCGAATACGGGGAGCGCCCTTCGCCATCGGTCAGGTAAGCCCGGTAATAGAGCGGCTGGCCGGCCGGCGCCGTGCCATCCGTAAAAGTAAATGCCCCCGGCACAAGCAGGCTGAGCACCTCGTAGCCGGCCCCGCCGTCCAGCGAGCGTTCCAGGACGTGGAAGAGGGAGCCGCTTTGCTGCTGCCCCCAGTAGAGAATGGCCTGATCGCTGTATGTGGTATTGCGGATGGATGGCGCTGCTGCCGCAATGGCATAGTCCGCTTTATTCCTGAACCATTGGGCGCCCGTGTAAAGGCCTGCCGCTGCATCCGGATGCACCACAAGCTCGTGGCCCAGGCGGTGATAACCCGTGGCCTCCTCCCACAGCCCTTCATTGCCCAGCCGGATGGCAAAGCGGGGGTCATCGTGGATGGTGATGGCGGGGTCGGGCAGGTGGAGCAGGGCCTCGTAGCGGCCTTCGGGCATGTCTTCCGGCAGGCCGGCTTCAATCTGGAATTCGATATTTTCCCCCAGCGGCAAGCGGCGCAGGTCATCATTCAGCTTGAGGTAATAAACGGCTCCGTTATCCACGTTCCGCAATGCGATTTCCACGTAGCGCGGGTTGTAGGGGTTTGACCAGCCCTCATTGAGCATTTGAATGGCCAGGGAGAACTGCCCGCCGGCTTTGGAGGAGTCCTGGATGCTGGCCTCCAGCAAGCGGTGCCGGTAGCCCATTTTGCGCTGCATGATCTCGAAGCAGCCGTCGTTTTTCCAGGCGTTGATCGTCTCGCCGAAGTAATCGATGTTGAGGTAATCCCAGTAGTAGCGGGCCATGTCCGCCATGGCGGTATCGCAGTTGGAGCGGGGCTCGTACCAGCCGCAGGTTTCGCCGCCCATGGAGGTGTACCTGCTGTCGGCGGCCAGGTAGGCGCGGTCGGCTTCCGTTTTGAATGTGCCCACATCGTTGGAGGAGGAGACAAAACAGTCGTTGTGGTGGCCGACGCGGGATTTGGGGTGGCTGCCGAAAGCCTCTTCAGGGGTAATGGGCTCATCTCCGAAAATGGCTTTTTTATAACCCACGTAGCGCACTTCCACCATGCGCTCCGAAGGCATGGCGTCGAGCAGGGCTTCGATCAGTTCCTGCCTTTCCTGCTGGTCTTCGGCCGTGACGTTGCCGGGGTTGCTGGTGGAATAGTGGTCGGTGTAATACCACTCGCCCCAGGCGCCGACGAAGCCGGCCTGCAGGGTGGCGATCACATCGGCGTTCTCCCGCAGAATGGGTTTCAACTGTGCAACGTGCTGCAGGACGCGGGCCGGCTCGGCGTCGCCGTAGGGCTTTGACGAGCGCTGGGTATAGGCGAAGCGCAGCACCACCTTCAGCCCGGCCTGGCGAACGGCCTGGAAATCCTGGCGAATGCGGTCGAGGTATTCATCGGCAATGGGGCTTTCCACATAATCGGACAGGTAATAGATCCGGAAGACGAGCGAAAACCCATTGGCCCGAATGCCGGCCAGCGTGGCCGGGGAAAGCGCCCCCTGGGCATTGCCCCGGGAAGTGAACTTGTAAAAGCCGCGTTCCGGGTTGGGGAAAATGCTGTCGGAAGGGGAGTAGGTGTAGGAAGAAAAACTCTGAGCCGAAAGCCCGCAGGGCAGCATCGCCAGCAGCGCGTACAGCAGGATGGTTTTGTGGAAGCTTGCCATGGGTTAAATGCGGTTTCTTTAAAAAACAGAGCGGTTTTGTGAAAAGCCCTCACAAAACCGCTCCGGATTCCTTAAGTAGTCACTTTACAAGGATCTCATTAAGTGTGCTCCGGAAAGCCCCGGAGAAGAGTAATAAGGGATGGAATAGAGGAATAAAGCTTTCAGCCATCCAGGGCTTTTCGGAGCAGCCTCAACATTCCATCACTCCGGTTTAACAGCGCGCCTTCCCTGTCAGTCCAGCGTGATCGGCAGCAGCGGCAGCGGGGGATCCTGCCAGCCAATGGGCATTGCGCCGGCATCTTCCCAGTCGTTGTTGGCATTGGTGAAGGCCATGCGCACGGTGGAAGCCAGGTCCGGCATCAGGCTGGTGGGTACGGAGAACTCGATTTCCTTGATATTCCCTTTGGTAACCCAGCCCGAGGTTTCGGTAACGGCCGCGTCGGATATTTGTATCGTCCAGGGCCAGTCGTCTGCGGTGGCTTCAAAAGCAGTGGAGCCCATCGAGGCCGGGCCGTAGACGCCGGTGAAGTCTTCGATCACGTATTCGATGAGGTAATCCAGGCCCGGGGTTTCGTACTTGTTCCAGAAGGCCCATCCCGTTTCGCCGTTGTTGTCCTTATCGATGAAGACCTGGATGACGGGGCCGGCGGTGGCGGCGTCTGCCTTGACGTAGAAGTACAGGAACCCACCTTTTTTGACCACCTTCGTTTCCCGCAGGGAGCCGTTCAGCCCGTCGGGGTCGGAATAGTAAACGTCATAGCTTTCCCAGTCCGAAAAGTCGCTGTTGACCGTAATGGCCGGGCGGGTGACCGCAATGGACTCGGAGTAGGTGTCTTCGCCATCGCTGTTCTTGGCCGTCAGCTTGACCGTGTAGGTGCCCTCATCCGTGTAGGCATGGACGGGGTCTGTTTCGGTCGAGGTGTTGCCGTCGCCAAAATCCCAAAGATAGCTGTCGGCGTCTTTGGAGAAGTTGTCAAACGTCACCGTCAGGCCGTCAACGGTGAAGATGAAGTCTGCAGTGGGCAGCTTCTCCTTGTCGCAGGCGGAAAAGAGCAGAACTCCCAGAAAGGCGGCAAATATGCCCGATGCAAAAATTGACCTGATTTTCATAACGGTTAAGTGTTTTTTAGCTCATCAAATAAAATCCATATAATAACAAAACGAAAGCTAACCATTTTTTGCTTCTTTTCACAAAAAAATTTCCCCGACTTTCTCCAGTCGCACTAAATTTCAATAAATGACAAAAATCATTTCCTAAAAAGAAGTTTTTGCATAAATACCCAAACAAAATTGATGTTATGTCATCGGTTTTTCAAAAACCGGGCTTTTGCTTGGGGCAGGAAAATGCCTTTCGATTTTGTTTCTTTTCGAAACTTTTCGAAATATAACAAAAATGCTATGAAATGAAAAACAAGGTGTTTATATTCGCATAGATCACAAAAATGCTGGCTTATGAAAAGCGCATACTCCAATCGGCTTATAAGCGGCCGGAGGCTGAAACTGCTCCTCCTGGCCTTTTTAACGGCCTTCACCGCCGGGCTGACAGCCCAGGTCACGGTTTCCGGCACGGTCATTTCCGAAGACGAACAGATCGGGTTGCCGGGGGTGAACATTATTGTTAAAGGCACAAGCCTGGGCGTCACCACCGATGCGGACGGCAACTTCACCATCGCCGCCAATTCGAAAGAGGATGTGCTGGTTTTTTCCTATATCGGTTACCAGTCAAAAGAAACCCGCATTGGCGACAATACCTTCCTGCGGGTGGAACTGAGCCTCGATGTGCAAATATTCGAAGAGGTCGTGGTGCTGGGCTATTCTGAAAAAACCAAAACGGAGCTGTCCAGCGCCGTCGTTTCCCTGGATGCCGAAGAGGTCAACAAGGTGACGGTCAACAACGTGGAGGACATGCTCATCGGCCGGGTGGCCGGGGTGCAGGTGCAGAACGCCAGCGGCCAGCCGGGGCAGGCGGCCCAGATGCGCATCCGCGGCGTCGGCTCGGCTTTCTCTCCGCAGTCGCCCCTCATCGTGGTGGACGGCATCGTCGGGGCCAGTTACAACCCCAACGACATCGAGAGCATCACCGTACTGAAGGATGCCGGCGCTACGGGCCTGTACGGATCCCGCGCCGCCGCCGGGGTCGTGATCATCACCACCCGCAGCGGCCGGTCGGCCAAACCGGTAATCCAGGCGCGCGTGCTGCGCGGCATCAAACAGGCAGAAACCGGCAACTTCCAGATGATGAACGCCGACGAGCTTTGGAACTACCACAAACTCATATTCGACCCGCAGAGCTTCCCCACCATCCGCCCGGCAGAGCTCCGCAAGCGGGACTACAACTGGGTCGATAACGCCTACAGCGATGCTACCGTGCAGCGCTACTTCCTGTCCGTCAACAGCAAACGCGACAAATTCGACTATTATATTTCCGCCGATTACTTCGACGACGAAGGCACGGCCCTCAATTCGGCCTACGAGCGCCTGACCCTCAACACCAAGGTCAACTACCAGCTCACCGACCGGCTCAACATCACGACCCGCATCTTCGGGCAAACGTTCAAGGCCAAATACCCCCACTGGACGTTCACGGAGGGCCCCTTCCGCATGATCCCCTGGGACAACCCCTACGACGAGAACGGCGATCCCGTCTTTAATGTAAGCAACTGGTATTCCAACACGCCGAACAACATGTTCCACTCCAGCATCTACAACCGCTACGGCGGCAACGGCTCCAGCTTCGAAGGCAACATGTGGGTGGAATACCGCATCTTCGACTGGCTGAAGCTGACCTCCTGGAACAGCGCCGGGGCAGGCTTCAGCAAATACGAAGAGATCGAATCGCCGAAAACCGTGGAAGGGGCGCCCACCAACGGGCGCATCGGCAACAGCGTGTCATTCAGCCAATCCTTCGGAAGCACCAACCTGTTGCGCTTCGACAAAAGCTTTGACGTCCACGCCATCAGCGGCTTCGCCGGCGTGGAAGGCGGGGCCTATGTGGAAGAATTCGACATCGGCGGCTCCGGGCTCGGCATCTTCCCGGGGCAGGAAGTCCTCTCGGTGGCCGGCAACACCATCGCCAACGGCAACAAGAGGGAGTCCAGGGGATTTTCCATCCTCTCGCAGTTGAACTACAACTTCGATCAGCGCTATTTCCTGACGGCTTCCTTCCGCCGGGACGGCTCCTCCAAGTTCGGGCCGGAAAACCGCTACGCCAACTTCTACACCGTGGCCGGCTCCTGGCTGATCAGCAACGAGCAGTTCTTTAACGACAATTCGGCCGTCCACTACCTCAAACTGAGGGGCAGTTACGGCTCCATCGGCAACGAGACCTTCCCGAACAATACGTTTTACCCCTACTTCCCCTCCTACTCCTTTATTTATCAGTACAACTACGGCAGCTCCGCATTCCCCATCAACCTGGGCAACGCCGCGCTGTCCTGGGAATCGAGCAACCCCCTGAACGTGGGGCTGGACATCGGTTTTCTCAACCGCTTTGAGGTAAACCTCGACTTTTACAACACCATCACCCGCGACCTGCTCTTCCAGGACCCCACCGCCTACTCGCAGGGCTTCCAGTTCCAGTGGAAAAACGTCGGGGAAATCCAAAACACCGGCCTGGAACTGGCTTTCGACGGCCTGGTCGTCAACCGGGGTTCTTTCAAGTGGAACCTGGGCTTCAACATCGGAACCAACCAGAACAAACTGCTGAAACTGTCGGATAAGGATGTCGACCAGATACAGGTCAGCGCCAACGACATTTACCAGGTATTCCGCAAAGACGAGGTGCCCTTCTCCTGGTTCATGCCCAAATGGCTGGGCGTCAACCCGGATAACGGCGACCCCCAATGGGAAAAGATCATCTACGACCCCGACAGCGGCGCGGAGATCGGCCGCGAGGTGACCAACAGCTACTCGCAGGCCACTTTCCAGGTGGTCGGCGACCCCTTCCCCGATTTCACCGGCGGCTTCAATACCGTGGTATCCTGGAAAGGCCTGGCCCTTAACGCTTCGCTGGCCTTCGTTTACGGCAACGACGTGTACAACGCCACCCGCAAGGAGATCGACAACGACGGAGCCAACAACAACGTCAACGCCCTGAAACTGCAGGACGGCTGGTCGCGCTGGGAGCGCCCCGGCGATGTGGCCACCCACCCCAAACCGACGCTGGGCGGCAACAAGAACGCGCATGAGCACTCTTCCCGTTACCTGGAAGACGGCAGCTACATGCGGGTGCGCAACGTAACGCTGACCTACGACCTCCCGGCCACCGTCATCAGCCGCCTGGGCCTGCAGCAACTTCAACTGCGCCTGTCGGCCGACAACCTGTTCACCATCAGCAATTTCTCCGGCATGGACCCGGATGTGCCGCTCTACCGCACCAGCACTTTCGACCTGCCCGGCCTGTCGGCCTTCAAATACCCGATAAGCCGGCAGATACTGGCAGGCATCGAGATCCAGTTCTAAACCACGGAAAAACATTTTGCATCATGAAAAAGGTTATCGCGATCATATCCACCTTCTCCCTGATCTTCTTCACCGTCAGTTGCGACCTGGACCTGACTCCCTATGACAGCCTCACGGCCGACCTGCTGGTGGAAGAAACCCAGGGCATCGAAAACCTGGTCAACGGCTGCCTGATGATGATGAAGGAGAACCTCTCCTACAGCGAAGGGCAATACCCGGACACCCGCGACCGCTACGTGCGGCATTTGTACCACTTGACGGAGTTCCCTTCGGACAACGTGATGATCGTCAAGAGCACCACCGACAACCTCTGGTATTCCTTCAACCTGGAGCACATACCCGGGCAGCTGAACACCACCTATTTCTGGTTCATGGGCTACAAGATCATCCTCAACGCCAATACGGTGATCGAAAATGTGCCCATCAGCGATGATACCCCCGACGAAGTCCGGCAGCTCGTGGGCGAGTGTTATTTCTACCGGGCGATGGTGCACTACGACTTTGCCCGCATTTTTGCGCGCCCGCCTTCCCACGGGCTGAGCAATCCCGGCATCGTGCTGCGCCTGAGCACGCTGGAACCCGACGACAAGGCCCGCGCTACCGTGGGAGAGACGTATGAACAGATCATCTCCGACCTCCAGACGGCCATGGAGCTGATGAGCCAGCGGGAACCGGGCAATAATGCAGAATCGGTGAAATACGCTTCCAAATGGGCGGCCATGGCGCTGCTCACCCGCGCCTACCTGTACACGGAGCGCTGGCAGGACGCCATCGACATGGGCGAACAACTGATCGCCCAGGGGCCGTACCGGCTGGCCAACCGCAGCGAATACCTCAACGCCTTCTGGAACGCCACCCAGTCGCCCGAAGCCATCTTCAGCATCTATTTCACCCCGGCCGAAGAACATGGCAAGGCATCCCTGGGATCCATGTACAACGGCGGCGCCAACGGCACCGAAGGCTGGGGCGAAGTGTTCCCTTCGGAGCCCTTCCGCAACGCGCTGGGGCAGTTCCCCAATGACGTCCGCCTCGGCATCATCGACACCATTTACAACCCGAACGGCACCATCAAAAATTACCCGGCCACCGAGTACCAGACCTTCTACATGAACAAGTTCTCGAACCAGGACGGGCTGACCTCGCTCAACTCGCCGCAGTACCTGCGCCTGTCGGAGGTTTACCTCAATGTCGCCGAGGCTTACGCCCATCTGGGCAACGACGCCAAGGCGTATGAGTACGTAAACGAGATTCGCGAGCGGGCCGGGCTGTCGGGCGGTGAACTGGTAAGCGGCGCCAACCTGGGCCAGTTCGGCTATAAGGACGCCCTGGAAGCCGTGCTGGGCGAACGCAGGCTGGAGTTGTCCTTCGAAGGCCTGCGCCGCGATGACCTGCTGCGCAACAAGATCGACCTGGACCGCAGCTTCCCCACGGCGCAGAACCCCGACAACGGCACGGATATCCTGCCCTGGGACGCGCCCCGGCAGATATACTTCATCCCTCAGGCTGAAATCCTGAACAACAAGCTTTGTGAGCAGAATCCATAGTCGACTGATTTTTTCATACCGAAGAGGTGTTCGCAACGCATAGCGGCCCCGAAACCGGGCGCCGCTGCATCTGCGGACACCTCTCTTCACTGATGGCCATGTCAACAAAACGCTCGTGGTTGTTTTACGCTCTTATCACCACCACCTTCTGGGGGGTGTGGGGCGCCTTCATCGAAATTCCGGAAAAGGCCGGCTTTCCGGCCACCCTCGGCTACGCCGTCTGGGCGCTCACCATGATTCCCTGCGCACTGGTGGCGCTGAAGGTGATCGGCTGGAAACTGGAGTACAGCCCCCGCGCCGTTCTGCTTGGTTCGCTGGTCGGCCTTTCCGGGGCGGGCGGGCAACTCATCCTCTTCCAGGCCCTGGTGGAGGGGCCAGCTTATATCGTTTTTCCGCTCATCTCGTTATATCCCGTGGTCACCATTTTCCTGTCCATCCTTTTTTTGCAGGAAAGGACGACCCGGCGCCATTGGATCGGGATCGGGCTGGCGCTCATCGCCATTTTTTTCCTGTCCTATCAGGAGCCCTCCGGAGGCAACTTCCGCGGTTACGGCTGGCTGGCGCTGGCCGTTTTGGTTTTCCTGCTTTGGGGGGTTCAGGCTTATGTGATGAAGTTCTCCAACGAGCTGATGAAAGCGGAGAGCATCTTTTTTTACATGATGCTCACCGGAGTGCTGCTCATACCGGTGGCTTTGTGGATGACGGATTTCAGCAAGGAGATCAACTGGGGGCTGAAAGGCCCCTGGCTGGCCGCGCTGGTGCATCTGCTGAATTCCATCGGCGCTCTGATGCTGGTGTACGCCCTGCGTTACGGCAAGGCCATCATCGTGACGCCTATGGCCGGCCTGGCGCCGGTGATCACGGTGATATTGTCCCTGATCCTGTACGCGGTTATTCCAGGTACTTTCCTGACGGTGGGCCTGGTTTTGGCCTTTATCGCTATCTTTCTGCTTTCTGATTAACCAAAGCAGGAGGATAAGCCATGGCTTCACTGAATACGGGATACCTGTTGTGTTTTTGCCCCAACCCTTCCGTCGACACCTATTTGTGGGTGGAAAAACTTGAAAAAGGCGCCGTCAACCGGGCGCAGCGCGAGAGCCGCTATCCGGGCGGCAAAGGGCTTCACGTAGCCCTCGCCATTGCCGAGCTGGGCGAGCCGGTGGCCCTGCTGGGCGTCTGGGGCGGCGCCACCGGACAGTGGCTGCAGGCCGAGTGCACCCGCCTGGGCGTCGCCTGTTTCGGCCCCCAGCTTGCCGACTGGAACCGCACCTGCCTGACCATCGTCGGGCCCGAGGCCGAAACCAGGGATACCGAGATACTGGGCATGGGGCCCCGCATCAGCCAGCCCGACTACCAGCGGTTGCTGGCCGATTTCAGGGAGCTGCTGCCCCAGTCGGCCGGCATCGTCATGAGCGGCTCCTGGCCGCCGGGGGCGCCGCCCGACCCCTACGGGCCATTCCTCGAACTGGCCCGCCAACATGGGAAGAAAGCTTTCCTGGATTGCTCCGGAGATGCCCTTGTGAAGGCATTGGCGCACCACCCCTTCGCCGTCCATGTCAATAAAAGCGAGGCGGAAGCCATCTCGCCGGACGGCGGGCAGGGCAGCGCAACTGCCCACCTGATGGAACATACCGAACTGCTCGCTCTGACCGCCGGCAAAGACGGGCTCTTCCTGTATGGAACGGAAGAGGCCGTGCACGCCGGCTGCCAGCTCGAACAGGTGTTCAGCGCAGTGGGCAGCGGCGACTGCCTGGTAGCCGGGCTGGCAGTGGCCTACCGCCGGGGCCTGGGCCTCGCCGATTCGGCCCGCCTGGGCGCCGCCTGCGGAGCCGCCAACTGTATCCGCGAAGACCTGGGAATGTTGTACCGAATGGATGTGGAACGACTGCTGCCGAAAGTGAAAATAGAATTCATCGAAAAGGTTGGCTGAAAGCCGGCACATAAACATCAAATCATGAAATTTCTGGTCCCCCTTTGTTTGCTCAGCTTGTTGCAACTGGCTCTGGCTGCCCAAACCACTACCGTCACCTATCAGGAAAGCGTCGTTGATTTTCCCAATCCCGAGCGCGGTTTTTACCGCTATTCCTCCACCTATCCGGAGCCATACCAGTTCCTGGATGCCGGGCAGCTCGCCGCTTACCGGCAGTCACACCGCCCTTCTTCCGCTCAATACCACATTTTCAGCACGCTGGTATTCCGCTATTTTTTCCTGGATGATTTCGTCGGCAGCCCCCTGTCCGCACAGTTCCTCCAGAATGTGCAGCAGGATTTCGACGCAGTGCGGGAGGCCGGCGTCAAACTGATCGTTCGTTTCGCCTACACGGAAACGGTCAATGATGAAGGATGCCCTTCCTGGATTTGCCCGCCCTACGGCGATGCGCCCAAAGAACGGGTGCTGGAACACATACAGCAACTGAAGCCGCTGCTGCAGGCCAATAAGGACGTCATCGCAGTCGTACAGCTGGGCTTCATCGGCGTTTGGGGCGAAGGCTATTATACCGATTATTTCGGCGATGCTTCCCAGGCGCCCAATATCCTCACCAATGAAAACTGGCAGGACCGCAACGAGGTGCTTGCGGCGCTGCTCGACGCACTGCCCCCCGAACGCATGGTCCAGGTGCGGTACCCGCAAATCAAGCAGCGGCTGGTGTACGGGCTGGGGTCGCCCACTTCTTCTCCTCCGCTGACGTTGGCCGAAGCCTATAACTACAGCAACAAGGCGCGCATCGGCCACCACAACGACTGCTTCCTGGCCAGCTCAACGGATTTCGGCACCTACAACAACTACGGGCCGCCAACGGCCAACAGCGATACGGCCAACCTAAAACCTTATCTGGCCGAAGACTCCCGCTTCGTGGCCATAGGGGGAGAAACCTGCAACGGCTACAACCCCCACGATAACTGCTCCTCGGCCGGTGGCAAAGCGGAAGCGGAGATGGAGCGCTTCCACTATTCCTACCTGAATTCGCAATACAACAACTTCGAGGTGAACAATGACTGGGTGAGCCAGGGTTGTATCGAAAATATTAAAAAAAGGCTTGGCTACCGCCTGGTGCTGCAGGAGGGTTCCTATTCCACGGCCGCCCGCCCCGGCAGCGCCATGCAGGTTGACATCCAGCTCAAAAACGTGGGTTACGCAGCCCCCTTCAACCCCCGCGATGTGGAACTCATCCTCTCCGACAATAGCCAGGCCATCGCCTTCCGGGCCAGGCTGGAAGAGGTGGACCCCCGTTTCTGGGAGCCGGGGCCCGTCCACCGCATACAAACCAACGTCTGCCTGCCCGCCGATATGCCGCCCGGCAATTACGAATTGTTCCTCTTTTTACCCGACCCGGAACCCGGCATCCGCCACAGGCCGGAGTACGCCATTCACCTGGCCAATTTCGAGGCCTGGGTGCCTACGCTGGGCTTTAACCGCCTGAACCATGCCCTTTCCGTGTCGGACGACGCCCCCGCCAACCCCTGCGGCAGCGGGCCGGCCTTCGAATCAACGGCTTTTCTCAACAGCCTCCCCGCTACATCCCCCGGAACGGAATGGGCCATCTACCCCAATCCCGCCGCAGGGGAGGCCATCATCGAAAGAAAGGGTGCTGCAGCTGGCGTAGCCAGGCTGCTCGTCCTGAATGCACTCGGACAGCCGGTAATGCCTCCCCTGCAAATTGGAATGCAGGAAAGCACGGCCATCGATATCAGCGGATTGCCCGGCGGCGCTTATTTCTTCCGCATGGAAAGCCGCGACGGGGCTGCTACGGAGAGGGTTATTGTCAGGCCGTAAATATTTGGGCTCCTTAACGGCATTATCTGGCCCGCGGCCCAGGCAAAGCCCCTCAAAGGCTCCCTGATTATCATTTCGCGGGCCGCAGGCCCGCGTTCCAGCATGGTTACGTCCGGCCATTAAAAAAACCGGGGCGGCTGAAGCCGCCCCGGTTTTTTTAATGGCAACAAATAAACCACCATGCCTTAGCGGCTCAGCAACAACCGCTGATAGGCAGAGAATGCCTCAGATTGAATCTGCAGAATATAAGCGCCGGCAGGCATCCCGCTGACGTCCACGCGCTCCACCTGCTCCTGGCTGTTCCACCTGCGCAGAAGCCCGCCTTCCAGATTGTATAGGGTAAGAACCGCTTTTCCCGCGAGTTCCTCCGGCAGGGCTACATGGAACTTCCCGGCAGCCGGATTGGGGAATACGCGAATGCGCTCTTCCAGGCTTGGTTCGGCTGTGTTGACAATGGCCGGCAGGAGCACGGCGTCGATGACGTGCACCACGCCGTTGTCAGCCAGGATGTCGGCTACGATTACTTTGGCGTCGTTGATGAATACGCCTTCGGCGTTGATGGTGACCGTCACGTCTTCACCCTGCAGGGTGGCGGCTGCCTGCCCGTCCGTCAGGTCTGTGGACAGCACCTGAGCGCCCAGGACGTGGTAGAGCAGGATTTGGGCCAGGTCGCCGGTGGGGTCGGCCAGCAGTTGGTCGACCAGCCCTGCGGGCAGTGCGGCGAAAGCGGCATCGGTAGGGGCGAAGACCGTGAAGGGCCCGTCGCCGCTGAGGTCGTCGGCCAGCCCTGCGGCGATTACGGCCGCTTCCAGGGTGTTGTGGTCGGGGCTGTTGACGATGATGTCCACCACCGTGGTTACAGGCGGCAGTAGCACGGCGTCGATGACGTGCACCACGCCGTTGTCGGCCAGGATGTCGGCAACGGTTACTTTGGCGTCGTTGATGAATACGCCTTCGGCATTGATGGTGACCGTCACGTCATCACCCTGCAGGGTGGCGGCTGCCTGCCCGTCCGTCAGGTCCGTGGACAGCACCTGAGCGCCCAGGACGTGGTAGAGCAGGATTTGGGCCAGGTCGCCGGTGGGGTCGGCCAGCAGTTGGTCGACCAGCCCTGCGGGCAGTGCGGCGAAAGCGTCGTCGGTTGGTGCGAAGACCGTGAAGGGCCCGTCGCCGCTGAGGTCGTCGGCCAGTTCAGCGGCGATGACGGCCGCTTCCAGGGTGTTGTGGTCGGGGCTGTTGGCGATGATGTCCACCACCGTTTGCGCCCGGGTGAAACAAGAAAAGAGCAGGATGCTCACTATGGTAAATAAGGCCTTCATAGGGTGAAGTTTTTGTTTAAGGAATGAAGGCTTTAACATCATCGGAATGGCATTGTTGATAAAGAGAAGGCCGATTTTCGGCAGGGCTGGCAAAAGAAATTCGATTTGATAAAAAACCGTCACTTCCGTATTTTGCGTGAACCTTTTGGCCGGGGGGCATGGTTCTCCCCCGCGGATGGAGGGGCGATGGAGGCAGGGGGCATTGATTTAAGTCATTGAAAAAGTTCCTGGTTTACTCTTATTTACTACTTAACCTAAATTCTCCCAAATCAAAAAAATCGATCAGTATGCGTACCTCAGCGGAAGGAAAAACAGAAAAGCCCGGCCTGCCAGGCTTTGAAATCCAGGAGGCCCTGGTTGGGCTGGCGCTGGACAAAATAGACGCCTCCATTGTAAAATATCTCAGTTTCTTCAGCGAGCATATTCCATTGCAAAGCGTCACATTCTTACACGTCATATCTTCCCCGAAGCAGGCCTGGCCGTTTTCGGCCGTTTTCCCGGAAAAAGAGGTGGAGCTGAGCCCGGAAAAGGAAGCGGAAGTGGCCCAGGCGATGAAAGCAGAAACGAAAAAACTGCCTCCGCATCTGGCGGGAGAGAAACTGAAGTACGTTATTAAAGACGGTTCCGTACTGGACGAATTTGTCAGCCTGTCGGCGGAAAAGAACGCCGGGCTGATCATCGTCGGCAAAAGGCCCGGCCACAGAAGCGGCGTACTGGCCAAAAACCTTATCCGGCAGGCGCGAACCAACCTGCTGATGGTGCCGGAACAATCTCACGGCCACCTGCGCACCATTGTTGTGCCCATCGATTTTTCGGATAATTCCATCCGCGCCCTCAAAGCTGCCCTGGCCATTAAATATGCGGCCGGAAAAGGCACAAAAATCATTGCCCTGAACATCTACCAGCGCCCCGACCTGCTGTCCTACAAAGTGGATATGACGCCCGAACAGTTCGAGCGGAACATCCGGGAAAACCACGAAAAAGGCTTCGAGAAGTTCATCTCGGAACAACTGCCCGGCTTTGAAAAGGAGATCCACCCGCTTCTTGTGGAAAGCGGCCTGCCCGACATTGCCAACCAGATACTGGAACAAAGCCTGGAAGCCAAAGCTGACCTGATCATCGTAGGCTCCAGAGGCCATTCCCAACTGGAGCGCCTGCTGCTGGGCAGCACCACGGAGACGCTGCTGAACATCAATGAGCAGGCGCCGCTGATGGTGGTGAAGTAACAGGGGCTCAGCGGTCTCGGCGCATGGCCTCTGGCGGCAGGAGTGCGAATAAAGGCCGCCTTCATTCTTTTTCCTTGCGGAAAACCCTGAGGAAAAAATACGCGGTAAACGCTGTAACCACCAGATAAGCCGAAAGCATCAGCAGCAGGGCAGAGGTATTCATAGGTAATGTTTGGCTTGTTTCCTTTTGATGGACGCCTTGTAAACCAATGCGGCGAAGCCGGCGAACAGGGCCAGCATCAACAGCCGGGCTAGGTGGACCATCAACGGCTGAGGCGTCGTAATTTTCTCCCAGATGGATGGCAGGCTGCCTATAAACACCACCAGCAAAAAAGCAGGGGTGACGAACTTGATGACGAATTTGAAAAAAACCGGCACTTTAATATCCGCCCCGGTAGTGATCTCTTCCCACCCTCTCCTGATGCCGAAAACCCAGGCGAAAAGGAGGGTTTCCGCCAGGGCGAAAACGACCAGGGAAACGGTGCCCGCCCAGTAGTCGAACTCATTGAAAGCAGCAGGGGAAAGCACGCACGGAATGCCCAGCAGCATGACGATGAACCCGAAGGCGTAAGCCGAAGGCCCCCGGCCCCAGGAAAATTCATCGCGCAGGAAGCCCATCACCGGTGTCCCCATGGCCAGGGAGGAGGTAATGCCGGCAAAGAAAAGCAGCCCGAACCACAGGACGCCGGCCAGGGCGGCAAGCACCGGGCCCCACTCCTGGAACAGATAAGGCAGAGTGCGGAAGCCCAAACCGAAACCGCCGCCTTCCGCAACGAGCGTTTTCATCCCCTCGATGCCGAAATAGCCAACCGTGATGGGGATGATGATGGCGCTGCCCAGCACAACTTCGACGAACTCGTTGGTCCAGCCCGCCGTCATGGCGTTGAGGGCGATGTCATCCCTGGCGCGCAGGTAGGAGGCATAACACTGGATGCTGCCCATCCCCACCGAAAGGGTGAAGAAAATCTGCCCGGCGGCGTTCAGCCATACCGTGGGGCTCCAGATGGAGGAAAAGTCGGGCGTCCAGAGGAAATTCAGGCCCATGGCGCTGTCATACCGGGCGCCGGCCTCGCCGGCATGCAGGGTAAACCCGCGAACGGCCAGGATGGCGCCGAAAAGGAGCAGCAAAGGCATCCCGATTTTGGCGGCGCGCTCCACGCCCCCGCTGAGCCCCCTCGAAAGGATCCAGGTGTTCAGCGCCAGGCACAGCAACCAGAAAAAGACGGGGGCCAAGCTGTCCAGCGCTACATATCTGCCATAAAATTCCGAAACGGCTTCCTGGCTTTGGCCCTGGAATGTGCCGGTGAGGGAGTAGTAGATATACCCCAGCGTCCAGCTTTCAATATAGCAGTAATAGGCCGCCACTCCGATATTGGTAAATATGCCGAACACCCCGAAATACTTCCACCACTTCTGATGGGGGGCCATCTCCGAGAGGATGAAGGGCGTGCTGTGGTTGCCTGCCTGCCCCCCGAACCGCCCGATGGTCCACTCGATGAATAGCAGCGGCAGGCCCATCAATACAAAACACACCAGATAGGGTATGATGAAGGAGCCGCCGCCGTTCTGGATAGCCTGCACCGGAAAGCGAAGGAAGTTGCCCAGCCCCACGGCGTTGCCCGCCATGGCCAGGATGAGGCCCAGCCGGGAACCCCATTGTTCTTTTGTTTGTGTCATTGCCGTTCGCGTTCAACTGAAATGACTTGGAACAACAATTTAGGCCTCTTTTTTTTATTCTTCGAGAAAGCGCTGAACTGTTTTTAGGTGTTAATTCCCCTAATTTTGTTGCCGGATAAAAGGACAGAAATATGAAAACCGCCTTCACCATACCTTCCGCCACGCCTCCGGAACTGCACGGCCACTTTCCCCCTGAGGTGCTGCGGGCCCGTTACCGCAAAACCCGCGCCGAATATATCGCCACCCTCGGCCCTCAGCGGCATTGCCAGGAGATCGCCTACCTGCTGGCCTGCTACGAATTCCCCTGGGACACCACGCGCTCGCTCGAGCTGGCTCTTTTCCGCGTGTTCGGCGTGGCCAAGGGCACGCCGCTGCTGGTGCAGACGGGCGAGTTTCTGCACCGCGTTCAGAAGCGCTACGACGACACGGTGCTCATCCTGTCCGAAATACTGGAAAACGGCTACGACAGCCCCCGCGGGCAGGCGGCGCTGCGGCGCATGAACGAACAGCATGGCCGCTACCGCATCCCCAACGACGAATACCTGTACACCCTGTCCACCTTCATTTTCGAACCCATCCGCTGGAACGAACGCTTTGGCTGGCGCAGGCTGACGGAACAGGAGAAACAGGCTTCCTATTATTTGTGGCGGGAAATCGGGCGGCGCATGGCCATCAAAGATATCCCCGAAAGCTACGAAGCTTTCGAGCGCTTCAACATCGAATTCGAGCGCACCCACTTCCGCTATTCCGCAGACAACCGCGCGCTGGCCGAATCGACGCGCAACCTCATGCTGAGCTGGGTGTTGCCGAAATGGCTCCGCCCGCTCGGCGCCCCCTTCATCCACGCGCTGATCGACGAGCCCATGCTGCGGGCGGTAGGCTTCCCGCTGCCGCCGGCCTGGCTGCGGGGGCTGGTGGAAGGCATGCTGCGCCTGCGGGCCCGGCTGCTCAGGCTGCTCCCCCCGCGCCGGGAGGCGCGGCTGCTGACGCGGCAGAAGAACCGCACTTATCCGAATGGGTATGCTGTGGATCAGTTGGGGGCGGACCGGTAAGCTGAGAAAGAAAAAGTGGGACGTATTGGATTCGAACCAACGACCTCAGCTGTGTGAAAGCTGCGCTCTGAACCAACTGAGCTAACGTCCCTGAGGTGAGAAAGGGAGGGAAAATTAAGCATTTTTCTGATGAAAATCCACTTCTCAGAAAAAATGTCACGCCAAAAATGAAAAGGCCGGCGCAAATAGCGCCGGCCTCAAAATAAACACCTAAAACCCTATTAACTAACCTTCCGGACAGTTTGCCTGTCCTCAAAAATTTACTTGATCTCGATAACCCTGCCTCTTTCAACCCGGGCTTCCGCTTTCTTCGGGACGGTGATCAGCAGGACGCCGTTTTCATAGTTGGCCGCAATCTTGTCGGCATCCACGCTGTTCGGCAATTCGAAACTCCGGCTGAAGGAGCTGAAGTTGAATTCCCGGCGCATGTAGGAGCCTTCTTTCACCTCGTCTTTCTGCTCCTTGCTGGCCGATATCTTCAGGTAACCCTTGTCGACTTCGATCTGAAAATCGGCTTTGTCCAGGCCCGGAGCGGCTACTTCGATGCGGTAGTTGTCTTTCGTTTCGACCACGTTTACGGACGGCTCGCTGATGAAAAAGTCACGCCCGAAAAAGTCGCTCAACCCGCGGTTGAATACGTCATCGAAGAATGTATTGACACTCTTCGGCAGAAACGGATTATATTTTACAGGTTTCATAACACTTTTCTTTAATGATAAACAAAGATGGTTTGCCAATAATTCATTCGCTACTGTCAGCGCAGTGTCAAAATTTACGGCCTTATGCGATCTCGATCGTGCGGGCCGGCTTTTCCCTGGCTTCGTCTTTTTTGGGAAGCACTACGGACAGAATGCCATTGGCGTATTCCGCGCTGATGCTCCCCGCGTCGATCGTTTCCGGCAGGCGGAAGCTGCGCCTGAAATCGTTGAAGGCGAAATCTCTCCTGCGGTACGTTTCTCCTTCCGTTTCATTCACCGCCCTGTGGACTTCAATGCTCAGTATTTCTTTATCCAGCGTGATCTGAAAATCCGGCTTGGACAGGCCGGGGGCGGCGAGCTCCAGGCGGAAGCCTTCGCCGGTTTCCAGGACGTTCACGGCCGGCAGGTTGCGCACGGCATGGGCCGGGCGAACGGCCGCAGCGGGCGCGCCCGGGCGGAAAAACTCGTCGAAAATGCGGTCAAAGTCGTTGAAAACGTTCAGGTTCCTGCTTACTACTGGCTTTACTCTCAACAGTGTCATGGCTGTATCTTTTTTTGTTGTTTTTTAATTGATTTTCACTTCTACTTATGCAATTCCCGTTCCAGCCCCTATTTCAGGTTATTTTGTCGGGAATAGCCATGTGGATCATGTCAAAATGTCATTCATGGTGCTCGGGTTGTGTCAAAATGGCGCGAGGCGCTCAAATCAGGTGCATAATCCCTAATTTCACCTCCACAAACAGACAGGAGCAAGATGTACAAAGCAGGCATTTTCAAAGGCAGGCGCGCGCTGGTGACCGGCGGGGGCAGCGGCATTGGTTATGAAATCGCACGGCAGCTGCTGGAATACGGCGCGGAAGTATTCATCTGTTCGCGCAAGCCGGAGCGGCTGGAGGCTGCGGCGGAGAAGCTGCGGGAATACGGCGGCCCCTGCCATACTTTCCCGCTCGACATCCGGGAGGTGGAGCAGCTTGAGGCGCTGGCGGCCTTCATCCGGGAGAAAAGCGGCAGGCTGGACCTGCTGGTAAACAATGCCGGCGGGCAGTTCCCCGCTCCGGCGGAAAGCATCAGCCCCAAAGGCTGGCAGGCCGTCATCAACACCAACCTGAACGGCACATGGTATGCAACCCAAACCATGGCCAACCACTTCTTCCTGCCGCAACAGTCGGGCTGCATCGTCAACATCATCGTGGATATTTCCCGAGGCTTCCCCGGCATGGCGCACACCGCGGCGGCCCGCGCCGGCATCGACAACCTCACCAAATCGCTGGCCGTGGAATGGGCCAACCGCAAGGTGCGCATCAACTGCGTGGCCCCGGGCATCATTCAGTCCTCAGGCCTGGCGCACTACCCGCCGGAACTGGTGGCCCAGGTGGCGAAAACCATTCCCCTCAAACGGCTCGGCTCCACAACGGAGGTGGCCGAAGCGGTGCTCTTCCTTGCCTTGTCGGAATACATCACCGGCGAAACCCTCTACATCGACGGCGGCTCCCGCCTCTGGGGCGATGTGTGGGAAATTGCATAGCGAGCGCTACACCATGTTGCCCAGGAAATCAAGTATCTCTTCTACGTACTGGCGGTGGTTGGCCAGGCGGGGCACCTTGTGCTGCCCGCCGAATTTGCCGCGGGCGCGCATCCAGTTGAGGAAGGTGCCGGAGGGAACAGCGTGGAGCTGCAACTGTTCCAGGGCGATGCTCTTGGAACGCTTGGCCTCGTAGTCGGAATTGGCCTTCTGCAGGTTGAGGTCCAGCAGGCGGTTGAATTCCCTGATGTCGGCCGGCGGGCGCTCAAATTCGACAAGCCACTCGTGGCCGCCCTTGCCGGACCCCTGGAAATAGACAGGGGCCACCGTGTATTCCGCGACGATGGCGCCCGTCTGCTGGCAGGTGGCCGCCAGCGCCTGGTCGGTATTTTCCACGATGACCTCCTCGCCAAAGGCGTTGACGTATTGTTTGGTCCGGCCGGTCACCTTGATGCGGTAGGGTTGGGTGGAAACGAAGGTGACCGTATCTCCCGGCGTATATCGCCACAGCCCGGAATTGGTAGAAATGACCAGGGCGTAGTTCTTCCCCTTTTCCACCTCCGACAGGGGAATGGCCCGGGGATCCTTTTTACCCCATTCTTCCATGGGCAGGAATTCGTAATAAATGCCGTTGTTCAGCAGCAGCAACATCCCCTCCTTCGAAAAATCGTCCTGGGCGGCGAAATAGCCTTCCGAAGCATTGTACACTTCCTGATAACTGACGGCGGGCGAAGGGAAAAAGGCCTCGAATTGCTTGCGGTAGGGCGTGAAACTGACGCCGCCGTGGATATATGCCTGGAAATGGGGCCAGACTTCCAGCATGCTGGGCTTGCCGGTGATCTCCAGGATGCGGCGGAAAAGCACCACTGTCCAGGTCGGCACGCCGCCGATCATGACGACATCGGGTTCTCCGGCGCCCGCCCGGGCCAGGCGCTCCAGCTTTTCTTCCCAGTCGGACAAAAGGGCGGTTTCGAAATCGGGGGTGAAAAAAGGCCGCGCCACCAGCGGCATTCGGTCGATCATAATGGCGGAGACATCGCCGACCATCGTCTTCGGAAAGGGTTCGAAAGGGTAGAGGCTGCCGCCCATGATCATGCTCTTGCACTCGAACTGCCGGGCGTCGGGGCGGTTGTGGTAGAATAGCGTCATCGTGTCCCAAGTGCCCCGAATGTGGCATTGCTTCAGGTTCTGGCTGGTCACGGGAATGAACTTGCTGCGGCTGCTCGTGGTGCCGGAAGATTTCGAAAACCAGCGCACCTGGCCGCTCCACAATACATCCTTCTCGCCCATCATCATCCGCCCGATGTAGGGTTGGAGGCTGTCGTAGTCCTGGATCGGCGCATGCCGGGAAAAGTCCTCGGGCGTCCTGATGGCGCGGAAACCGTGCTTTCTCCCCCACTCGGTATGCTTGGCCCCGTCCAGCAACTGGCGCAGCAGCGCCCGCTGCACCTCATGCGGATGGTTCATATAGCGCTGCATGTCCTTGTAGCGCTGCCGATAGTACCACTTGAACGCCTGGTTGATCCATTTCCTCATAGGTTTCTGCGGGTGTGGTTAATGATGAGCGACGGGTTCCAATCCAAAGATAGTAAGAATTTGGCGACATTGCGCGCCAACCCGTTCAGGCACGGCCGGCAGCAGGCCGTTTACAGCTCCGGTTTCAGAAACTCGCCCGTATAACTGCCCTCATAGGAGGCCACCTCTTCCGGCGTGCCGGTGCATACCACCATGCCGCCCCGGTGGCCGCCCTCGGGGCCCATGTCGATGATGTAGTCCGCAACCTTGATCACATCCATGTTGTGCTCGATGACGATGACGGTGTTGCCCTTGTCAACCAGTTTGTTCAGTACGCGCAGGAGGTGCCGGATGTCTTCGAAATGCAGCCCGGTGGTGGGTTCATCGAGGATGTACAGGGTATTGCCCGTGTCGCGTTTGGACAGCTCTTCGGACAGTTTCACGCGCTGGGCTTCGCCGCCCGACAGGGTGGTGGCCTGCTGGCCCAGGGTGATGTAGCCCAGCCCTACCTCGTTGAGGGTCTTCAGCTTGCGGTAGATGTTGGGGATGGGCTTGAAAAATTCCACGGCCTCCTCCACGGTCATATCCAGCACGTCGTTGATGGACTTGCCCTTGTAGAGCACCTCCAGCGTCTCCCGGTTGTAACGCCGCCCCTGGCAGGTTTCGCAGTGCACGTGCACATCGGGCAGGAAGTTCATCTCGATGACGCGCATGCCGGAGCCCTGGCAGGTTTCGCAGCGCCCGCCTTTGACGTTGAAGGAGAACCGCCCGGGTTTGTACCCTCTTATTTTGGCTTCCGGAAGGTCGGAAAATATCTTTCGGATATCGGTAAAGACCCCGGTATAGGTAGCCGGGTTGGAGCGCGGCGTACGCCCGATGGGCGATTGGTCGATCTCGATGACCTTGTCGATGTGCTCCAGCCCTTTTACTT
Organism: Bacteroidota bacterium; assembly: GCA_963169455.1. Lineage (GTDB taxonomy): Bacteria > Bacteroidota > Bacteroidia > Chitinophagales > Saprospiraceae > JACJYE01. The sequence goes on from CAUJDW010000050.1 coordinate 39,207, forward strand.
CGCGGTAGGGCATGGGGTTTTTCAGGCTCTTGTAAAAATGCTGCCGCAGGATGGGGTACAGCGTCTCGTTGACCAGGGTGGATTTGCCGCTGCCCGAAACGCCGGTGATGCAGCAGAAAGCCCCCAGGGGAATGCAGACGTCGATGCCCTTGAGGTTGTTGCCCGATGCCCCCGACAGCTCGAGGAAAAACCCGCTGCCCTGGCGGCGTTTTTTCGGCACCTCGATGCGGCGCTTGTTGCTCAGGTATTCGGAGGTCAGGGTATGGGCATTGATAAAGCTGGCCGGCGGCCCTTCCGCGACCAGCTGGCCGCCGTGTTTGCCGGCGCCGGGCCCCAGGTCGATGACGTAGTCGGAAGCCAGCATGATGTCTTTATCGTGTTCGACGACCAGCACGGTGTTGCCGATGTCGGACAGCTCGCGCAGGGCTTCGATCAGCTTGTGGTTGTCGCGCTGGTGCAGGCCGATGCTGGGTTCGTCCAGTATATAAGTGATGCCGGTGAGCTGGGAGCCGATCTGGGTGGCCAGGCGGATGCGCTGGCCTTCGCCGCCGGAAAGGCTGCGGGCGGGGCGGTTGAGCGTCAGGTAGTCCAGGCCTACATGCAGCAGGAATCCCAGTCGCAGCCGGATTTCCTTGAGGATGTCCCGCGCGATGAGCTGCTGGCGCTCCGTCAGGAAGGGCTCCACGGCCTGCATCCATTCGGCCAGTTGGGAGAGGTCCATTTCCGACAGCTCCCCGATGTGTTTTTCATTTACTTTAAAGAAGAGCGATTCCCGCTTGAGGCGGTAGCCCCGGCACTCCGAACAGGTATCGATGGTCATGAACTCCTCGGCCCAGCGCCGGATCTTTTCGGAGCTGGTGTCTTCATACCAGCGCTGCAGCATGCTGAACAGGCCGTCGTAAGCCAGGTTGTAGGAATATTCGCTTTCGGCGCCGACGGCCACTTTAAAGGCTTCATCGCCGCCGTAGAGAATGGCGTTGAGCGCTTCGGCGGGGATATCCTTCACCGGTGTCGAGAAGGAAAAACCGTACTTTTTGGCAATGGCGCGCAATTGCCGGAAGGCCATGTTGTCGCGCACTTCACCCAGGGGGACGATGCCCACTTCATTGATGCTTTTGGAGTCATCCGGCATCACCTTTTCCAGATCGACCTTGTTGATCTGCCCCAGGCCATTGCACTGTGGGCAGGCGCCGTAGGGCGAGTTGAAAGAAAAGGTATTGGGGGAAGGCTCCTCGTACGACAGGCCCGAGTCGGGGTCCATCAGGTGTTTGCTGAAGGCGCGCAGCTCGCTGGTGTCGCTGTCCAGGATGAACACCAGCCCGTTGCCCATTTTGAGGGCCGTCTGGAGGGAGTCGTTCAGGCGGCCCAGCCGTTCGCCGGACACTTTGATGCGGTCGATGACCACTTCGATGTCATGCACCTTGTAGCGGTCGAGTTTCAGGCCCGAGTCGATGTCCCGCACTGCTCCATCGACCCGTACTTTGGTGTAGCCCTGTTTGCGTATTTGTTCGAAGAGTTCCCGGTAGTGGCCCTTGCGGCCGCGCACCAGCGGCGCCAGGAGCAGGATGTTGTGCCCGTCGAACTGCTCCATGATGCTCTCCCGCATTTGCTCCTCGGTATAGCGCACCATGCGCCTGCCGGTTTCGTAGGAGTAGGCCTCGCCGATGCGGGCGAAGAGGAGGCGCAGGAAATCGTAAATCTCCGTGATGGTGCCCACCGTGGAGCGGGGGTTGCGGCCGGTAGTTTTCTGTTCGATGGAGATGACCGGGCTCAGCCCGTTTATCTTTTCCACATCGGGGCGCTCCATTTCGCCGATGAACTGCCGGGCGTAGGAGGAGAAGGTTTCCATATAGCGCCGCTGGCCCTCGGCGTAGATCGTATCGAAAGCCAGGGAGGATTTGCCGCTGCCGCTGATGCCGGTGATGACCACGAGTTTGTTGCGGGGAATGCGCAGGTCGATGTCCTTGAGGTTGTGTTCCCGCGCCCCGATAACCTCGATGAAGCCGTTTTCCCCCGTCTGTTCATCGCTGTTGATGCCTTCGGCTTTGTTGTCTGCCATAATTGTATGTCCCATCACAGTTCTAATAACCTTCAAAAACAGCTCCGTGTTGAGCAAGGTGCAAAGTTATCTTCTCCCGCCTGGCCGGGCAAGCGGGCAGATGTTTTTCTCCGCCACCCGGAAGTTGATTTTTGTGATCGCCCTCATATTTTACCCGCGGGGAAGGCATTAGCTTTGCCGGATAAAAAACGCGACATGAACGCCAGGAATATTTTCTTTACCATCCTGCTTGCCGGAGCGGGCATTTATTTTTTCATCAAATACCTGCCCATACTGAGTGAGGTGGCCGACAAGGGTTTTTCTATGCTTATCGTCCTGATCCTGCTCCTCGTCCTGGGGTATATGATATACCGGGTGCTGAGGGAGTAGCCCGGTAGGCAGTAATCAGTGGGCTGTAGGCGGCCATCGCTTTGCGCTGGTTTTTAGTGTATTACACCCCAAGGTTCTGTCCCGTTACTTAGTGCCCACAGCAGTAGCCAGTTCCAGCAGTTCACTGAGCATCATGGCAGTGGCGCCCCAGACCACCTTGCCGAACACGTTGTAAAAGGGGACATCCCTGAGGGTGATGTTGCCCGTTATCCTGAGGTCGGTTTCCTGCCGGGTTTCCGCCCGTTGCAGCAGGGAGAAGGGGACTTCCAGGATGGACTGCACCTCATGGGCCTGGGCCCGGAAGCGCGGGGCGGTGGTGGCGTACCCCACGTGTGGGCTGACCAGAAAATTGCTGACCGGAATATAGAGTTCGGTCAATTGCCCGATCAGTTCCACTTTTCCCGCCGGAACCCCCACTTCTTCCTCCGCTTCGCGCAGGGCGGTATTGGCCAGGCTGCCGTCGGTTTCTTCATACTTGCCCCCCGGAAAACTGATCTGCCCCCCGTGCCTGTCGGCAGGGTGCGAAGAAGCCCGTTCAATAAGCACGATATGCCAGTCCTGCCCTTTGGGGTAAAAAAGAGCCAGCACGCCCGCCTGCCGGGCATCCGGAGGAGGAGGCACATCCCGCTGCCGCACGATATGCGCCATCCGGTACTGAGCCGCTGCACCCGGCAGGGGCCCCTGCAGCCTTTCCCTGAGCCGGGAGATGAATGGATCTGTCATACCGTTAGTCAAACAGTTGGTAAAAAGATAAGTTGGGCATCTGTGCAGTAAAACGCACAAGCCCCGCTTGTCCGGCCGGCGGCAAGCGGGGCTTGTTTCTCTGTTGGCCGGGCTGCGCCTGCGCCTATACCTCCTTGTTCGACAACTGCAGGTAGCGCTCCAGCGCCATGGTCATGGACGGCGCTTCGGGCTCGGGCGCTTTGATGTTGATAGTCAGCCCCCGCTCTTCCACCGCCTTGCCGGTGCTGTTGCCGAACACGGCAATGCGCGTTTCGTTCTGCTTGAAGTCGGGGAAATTGTCGTACAGCGACTTTATGCCCAGTGGGCTGAAAAAGACCAGCACATCGTAGGTCACATCGCTGAGGTCGGACAGGTCGCTGCTGACGGTCTGATACATCAGCGCGTCCTGCCAGGACAGGCCGTTGGCTTCCAGGTATTCGGATACTTCCCTCGCGCCCAGGTTGGAACAAGGCAGCAGATACTTCTCGTTTTTGTGCTTCTTCAGATAGGACGCCAGGTCCTGAATGACGCGCTTGCCGACGAACACCTTGCGTTTGCGGTAAACGATGAACTTCTGCAGGTAATTGGCGATGGCCTCCGTCAGGCAGAAGTACTTCGTATCCTGCGACATTTTAACGCGCAGTTCTTCGCAGATGCGGAAGAAGTGGTCGACGGCATTTTTACTCGTAAAAATGACTGCCGTGTATTCTTCCGGGCGGATACGGTTCTTCCGGAATTCTTTGGCGGGCACACCCTCTACGTGGATGAAGGGCCGCCAGTCGATCTGCAGGCCGTATTTCTTCTCCAGCTCATAGTAGGGAGAACGTTCAGGCTTGGGCTGAGAAACCAGGATTGTTTTTACAGGCTTGTACGTCTCCTGCATCACTTGTCCGTTGATTGCCATTCAGCAAGGAATTTTTTTTTGAACCCCTACTCTATGTGCCGAAGCCGGAGGTTGGCATCAATCTGGTTATGGTTTGGGGCGCAGACGGCTGTCTTTGGCTACAGGCGCTGATATCCTTTTCCCCTTCCCGCCCGATTTCATGGGCTTTTCAGCCCGCGATCAACCTCGCCAGCACAAGAACAGGCGCGATTTCAACGGTGCAAATATACAACAAAAAGTGAAATTTATTAAAGGCCAAAAAACGGTTGCCAATAAACAGGCCGCGCAGAGCGCGGAAGAGATAGAGCGCGGCGATAAAGGCAAACGAAACGTAGATGATGTACTTCGTAAAATGTTCCGGGGAATATGCGATCAGCATGTTGGCTGCCATAAAAAACACGCCCAGCATGATGCTGAAAATAATGATGGTGAAATTGTACAGCCGAACCTCCTTATCGATGGGGAATATGTAGGACAAAATGCCCAGCAGCAGGTGTTTGCCCAGAAAAAGGGCCACGACGGCGGCGGCGCAATAGCCCAGGGCCACCCAACTGTTGGGGTGGACGGGGAATCCGAAATACCGGCTGATTAGATAGAGGAAAAGGCCGGCATTGACCATGAAAAGGGCATAAAACAGGTAATAAGGCAGCCCGCCGCCCCCTTCGCGCTCCCGTTGGAGCTGGCTCAGCATGTTGTCATTCTGAAAGGCGCGGTAGGCCCGGGCAAACTGGGGGCGGAAGAGCGTCAGCAATATGGTAAACACCAGCATGCTCCCGATTGTGGTGACGAGCAGGGTGCGCCAGTTCGACATTTCGGGCTGTGATTCCCGCTTTTTTTGAAGTGCAGGCCCCTGTGCGGCATCCGGAACTTTGATTTGCCTGCCTCCGGCGGCCGGCGCCAGCAGGTCGAAAGGGTTGCCCGTGTCCGCAATGACGGCAGTGTCTTCCTGCGGAGGGGACGCCAGGCGGGGCGTCAGGTCAAAGGGGTTGCCACCCTGCGCAAAGCTCATCAGGGCAAAGGCGGCGGCCAGGATGCTCAGCCCCGGCCGGAGCAATGTCCAAGGCGAAAAACAGGCCTTCATAGGCCACAAAAGTAAGCATTCCCCCGGAAGATGCTAAGCGAAAATCCTTGTTAAGAAGCTGTTAACTGTTTTTTGAAGCCAAAATATCCCAATAAATTGGGCGGTAAAGTTAAGGTAATGAAGAACAGCACGATATTTCGGGTCATCGTCCTGGGTGCGCTTGCCATCTTTGGGATAATCGGCATGCAGGCCTACTGGGTGGTCAGCACCTGGGATATCAATGAGGAGGAATTCGACAAGAAGGCCAGCCTCGCCCTGTACAACGTCGCCTGCGAACTGGCCAACCTCAACGACGCCCCCCTGCCTCAGCGCAATATCGTAAACCGCCGGACTTCCAACTATTACGTCGTCAACATCGAAAGCGAGATCGACGCCAATATACTGGAACACTTCCTCCACAAGGAACTGGAACGCCTCGCCCTCTATGCGGATTTTGAGTACGCCGTCTTCGATTGCACGACCAACGAAATGGTATATGGCAATTACTTCTCCTATAATCCCGAAAAAAACCGCAACCTCGAACTGGGCAACCTGCCGAAGTACGACCAGTTCACTTATTACTTCGGCGTAAAATTCCCTTCCCGGTCGGGTTACCTCTTTGGAAAAATGCAGCTCTCCATATTTTTTTCGGTCATTTTGCTGCTCACCATTATCTTTTTCGCCTTCTCCATGTTTGTCATTTTAAGGCAGAAGAGCCTGTCGGAATTACAGAAGGATTTCATCAACAACATGACCCACGAGTTCAAAACGCCCATCTCCACCATCAAGATCTCGGCCGACGTGTTCCTGAACAATCCGAAGATACAGGAAGACGAACGCCTTTTCCGCTATGCCTCCATCGTCCGGGAACAGAACCAGCGCCTCAATAAACAGGTGGAAAAGGTATTGCAACTGGCGAAGATCGAAAGGGGGAACTTTGAGCTGAAAAAGGAAGAGATACCGCTGCAGGAACTCCTGCAAAGCACGGTGGAAAGCGCTGCTGTCGCCGTTGAAAAACAGGGAGGCTCCCTGAAGAGTTTTATTCAGGTGGGCGACACCGTCATCGAGGCCGACCGGCTGCACCTGACCAATATCCTGCATAACCTGCTGGACAACGCCATGAAGTATTGCCGGGAAAAGCCCGACATTACGTTCAGCGCGTCGGCAGCGGGGGGGCAGATCCGCATTTCCATTTCGGATTGCGGTATCGGCATCCCCCGGGAGCACCTGCACAGGGTTTTCGAAAAATTCTACCGCATCCCGACGGGCAACGTCCACAAGGTCAGAGGCTTTGGCCTGGGGCTGTACTACGTGAAAAATATTTGTGACGCCCACGGCTGGCGCATCCGGCTGACGAGCGAAGAGGGCAAAGGCGCCCAGGTGCAGATACTCATCCCCGAAGGGCGGGGTTCGCTCGGCTTTTTCTTCCGGCAGTGGTGGATCAAGGCCCTGCTGGGATGGCGCCGCATTTCGGCCCGCGCCTGAGCCCCGGATACACGCGATCAATAGGACGAAAATCAATTTGCCTAATCTGAAGGAACATGACGAAAGCCCATATCCTGTACGTAGAAGACGACGAGAGCCTGAGCTTTGTGACCCGCGACAACCTGGAACTCCAGGGTTATGAGATCACGCATTGCAGCGACGGCAGGGAGGCCCTGGAACTCATCCACAGCCGCCGCTTCGACCTGTGCATCCTGGATGTCATGCTGCCGGAAGTCGACGGTTTTACCGTAGCACGCGAAATCCGCAAATACGACCGGGAAGTCCCCATCCTCTTCCTCACCGCCAAATCGCTCAAGGAAGACCGCCTGCAGGGGCTGCGGCTGGGCGGCGATGACTACATCACCAAACCCTTCAGCATCGAAGAGCTCATCCTCCGGGTGGAAGTATTTCTGCGCCGCAACAGGATCAGCCGCCCGCAGCCGCCTGCCCGCTACAGGCTGGGGCATTTCGAATTCGACCACGCCAACCTTTCCCTCCTTCATGCTGAGGAATCCTACCAACTGACCCAGAAAGAGGCCGACTTGCTCAAACTTTTCGCCGACCATCCCAACCAGGTGCTGAAACGATCCGAAATACTTGAAAAACTCTGGGGGGAAGACGACTACTTCCTCGGCCGCAGCCTCGACGTGTTCATCTCCCGCCTGCGCAAATACCTGCGCTCGGATGAATCCCTGAAGATCGAAACGCTGCACGGCGTGGGGTTCCGGCTCAAGGAGGAGTAGGTGACGGGGAGAGTGGGTGGCCGGGTGACGAGGTGAGCCCGGGGCAACCCCTGTAACTTGAAACCCTGTAATCCCCGGGGAGACGGGGAGATGAGTTAAGCTACGGACAAACCTTGCAACTTGAAACCCGGAAACCCTTGCCCCTTTCCTACCAGTTATCTCCATCCAGCAGGTTGCCCAGGCTGCCGAGTACGCTGCCTTCGCCTTTGTTTTTGCCGCCATACTGCCGCGAGGCAGCCACCACGCGGTCGGCCAGGCGGCTAAAGGGGAGGGATTGCACCCAGACGGCGCCCGGGCCCTGCAGACGGGCGTAGAAAAGGCCCTCGCCCCCGAAGAGCACGTTTCGCACGCCCTGTATCATCTCGATGTCGTAGTCGATGTCGCGGGTGAAAGCGACCAGGCAGCCCGTGTCGATGCGCAGGCTCTCGCCGATGGCCAGTTCTTTTTTTACGATGGCGCCTCCGGCGTGCAGAAAGGCCAGCCCGTCGCCTTCCAGCTTTTGCATGATGAAGCCTTCTCCGCCGAAAAATCCCCGCCCGAGGCGGCGGGAAAATTCAATGCCCACCGACACCCCTTTGGCTGCGCAGAGGAAAGCGTCTTTCTGGCAGATAACCTTTCCTTCCAGTTCATCCAGGTGCAGGGGGATGATCCGGCCGGGATAGGGTGCTCCAAAGGAAACCCTTTTCTTGCCCGCGCCGGCGTGCGTAAAGGCTGTCATAAAGAGGCTTTCCCCCGTGATCAGGCGCTTGCCGGCCGAAAGCACCTTGCCCCACAGCCCCGTGTTTTCTTCCTTGTGGCTGCCGTCGCCGAAAATGGTCGCCAGCTCGATGCCGTCGTCCATCATCATGAAACTACCGGCTTCGGCAATGACCGTTTCATAAGGGTCCAGCTCTATCTCGACGAACTGCATCTCTTCGCCGTAGATATGATAATCGATTTCATGTGCGTTCATGAAACAAAAGGATTGGTGATGGGCCAAAAATCAGGCAACAGCACACAGGCAGCAAAAAAAATCGCGCGAATGGAGCAGGAAATTCGACGGAAGAAACAAATGTTTTACTGGAATATCCAGCCGTTGTACTCTATATTATCGCGGGTAACGAAGCTCACGTCGTACCAGTAGCCGCTGATCTGCCGCGCCGCGCCTTCTTCTGCAGGCAGGTTGACCTCGGCCCGGGCCTTACGGCTGATCTTGGTAAAGTACTTGATCGCCTGCGGGTTGACTGTTTCGAAGCTGCCCGCGAAATCCTTACCGGTAAACAATGGCAGATGTGGCGCCAGCACGGCGCTGCGGTTGCTGATCTTGATGGCGTTGTCCCGGCCTATCTGAAGCGAGGAGAGGTTGGCCGCTTCGGTGAGGTTGATCAGGTTGGCCTCGCCCAGGTCAATTTCTTTTTTCCTTCCGGAAGTGATGATGTGCTTTTTCAGAATGGAGTAACCCGGCTTCATGAAATAGATAAATGCCGGCTCTCCTTCCATGGTGTTGAACTGCAACCGGAAATCCCCGCTTACCGAAGAAGGTTCGCTGTATTTGGACATGATGTTCCAGTCCAGTTTGTCGTCCTGGTCCTTGACGACGGCAACGTACACGCTTTCCAGCCCTTTTCCCTGGTAGGTCACTTTGCCGGAAACAACCACAAAGACTTCCTCTTTGCGGAAGGCGTAAAACACCACCGTAATGAGAAGGAGCCCGAGCAGGGGAAGATACTTTTTCATAAGCTTGGCCTTAGGGTTGGGTGTCATAGTTGCCAAATTTATTTCCTTTTTAACGTAATGTCAAGATTTACAGAGGATTTTAACGCCCCGGGAAAACTTCGGAAGTTTGGGGTGTCCCCGCTAATGCGGCTGCAGGTGAAAATCCGTCCGGATGGTTTTGGGTTTGTCCACCGGAATGTCCACTGGTTTCTGGAAGAAATCGTAGCCCGGGTAATCGCAGCTCAGCAGCAGGGTTTTGTCTTTTTTTCGCACTTTGAGCTGCCCGGCGTATCGGCCCTGCGCATCGGTTTCAAACTCCACATCCCGGCGCCCGACGACGAAAACGGTGGCGCCCACCAGGGGTTTGTCCGCCTTGTCATATTCCATGACGTAACCTTCGATGGAAATATTTTCCCAGGGGTTGACAAAAAACTCGTTCACCAGCCAGCCGCCGCCGGAGACGACAATGATGCCCAGTATCCACTTGACCGCGTTGCCGACACTGCCTTCCACACCCTTTTTGGCCGCTTCCCAAAGGAAGGCGAAAAAGCCTTTCTGTTCTTTCCTGCGCTCTTCCCGGGCGCGGCGGGAGAAGAGCTGCCGGAGGTTTCGCTTTGGTGTACTCATAGGTAATTATAGGGAAACCTCCGGGGTTTTTTAAAACCCCGGAGGTTTAAAAGGATGCAAACCCCCGAGGTTTTTTTAAAACCTCGGGGGTTAAAGGGTGCAAACCCCCGAGGTTTTTTTAAAACCTCGGGGGTTTACAAAGCCTAACGCTTAACCACGAACGAACTGGCGCGGATGCCCTGCTCGGTGCGGATGCTGAGGTTCTACTTGCCTGCCGGCAGCCGGCTGACGTTGAAGGCGGCCTGCTCCGTTTCGAAAACGTCCGTGTCGCGGGTGCTGAAAATCTGCCTGCCCGTCATGTCCGTGATCAGGTATTCCACGAAGCTGGTTTGCTGCTTGATGTTCAGGTTCACCTGCAGGATGTCGGACGTGGGGTTGGGGAACATCTTCACCTCAAAGGCTTCGGGGCCGACGACTTCTTCGGTTCCGATGGTCAGGTCCTTGAGAATGATGCCGGTGGAGGAGCAGAAGCCCAGGTTGCCCGTCCAGGTAAAGGCGGCTTCTACGTCCGGCACGAGGTCGTTCCAGGCATTGATGCCCAGGAAGCCGTAGTCGCGGTCGGTCAGGGCGCCGATGGAGGCTCGCCATTCCAGGTACAGGGCATAATCATTGCTGGAGTCGAAGCCGAAGGATACCTCCTCGGCGCCCGAATAGCGCACGCCGATAATATAGTCTTTGTTGTCTTCCGGAATGACCACGCCGGTTTCCTCAAAGGTGATGAAGTCCAGGAAAGGCAGGCGCACCAGCGTCCTGTCTCCGGTGTAGTCTTCGGGGAAGGTATAGGTGGCGATGGCCACGATGGAGATCTCGTCATTGTTCATGGAGCTGTCCTGGTTGAGGTCGTTCCACTCATAGACGTAGGCCTCGACGGGGATGTTGGCCAGGGTCGGGGTATGGCGCACTTCGAAAAGCACGCTGTCGATCTCAAAGCCGAATCCGTGCGGGATGTTCAGTATGGTCAGGAACTCGATGGCGCCGCCGCCGGCTGCGTTTGTCGTCGCGATCACCCGCGGGTTGCCGGTGGCGGGGTCCAGAGAGGCTTTGGAATACAGTTTTTCGCTGATCGTGAAGGAGGAGGAAGCCTGGTTGTTGAAGTCAACCTCATCCGTGCTGTCCATCGAAACCGTATAGGTGTAGGCATATCTGCCGTCGCCCGTGCCGAAGGGGTCGTAGGGGGGAAGCAGGATAAGCTCGCTCGTGGAGTCGGGCAGGGTTTCCACGGTTATGCTGCCGGTTTCATTATACACTTCCGTGGGCGAGCCGCCGACGGGAGTGTGGTTGATCGTGGCGTTCAGCACCATGTTGGGCGCCGCGTTAACGCCCCTGTTTAATGCCCGGGCGCCGGGGGTGAAGACGAACTCGCCTGCCGCCTTGATCTGGGAAGAGGGGATGATGCCCAGCGGAGCTACGAGCACATTGGTGTTCCCGAGGGCGAGGTCGTTGTTCGGCGGCGGCGGCGGCGTCAGGTTGCCGATGGAAATGTTCACCGGCCCGGTGACCAGGGCGCCGCGGATGAGTTGGCCGACTTCGTAGGGCACCATCACACTGGGGATGGTCACCTGCCCGCCGACAGCGCCGGCGCCCATGACGATGGCGCCGTTGCCGGGGGCGTTGTTGATCACGATGGCGGCGATGGCCCCGCCCTGTTCGGCATTGAGGCACTTCAACCCGAATTCGCAGCTCCCGCGGTCGATGAGGGCGATCTTACCGGCCAGCTCTGCGCCATTGATGGGGGCATTGCAGCCCTGCGTGGGGTTGGCGCTGCCGTCATCGACGAAGATGGCGTCCGCTGTCCAGACGCTGTCCGTTATGGTCCGCCCAAAACCGGCGGCTTCGAAATCGTAACCTCCCTCAAGCTCCGCAGGGGAGTTGATGATCACGGCCTGCCCGGAAAGCGTAACCGAAAGGCATAAAAAGGCGAATAGAAGTGTAAAAATTGTTCTCATAAGACAATTGCATTGATTAGTGAAATATAGGAAATACAGTTCTAAGCAAGTTCGCCGTCCGGAAAATCCGGGCTAGAAGGCCTTGCGGGTTTCAGGCTTTTGTACGGGCCAGTCATTGTGCCGGCGTTCAGCCACCCCGCGGCTTATCCGCGGACGAGTAGCACTAAGATCGGAAAAATTTATTTCAGGATGCAAACCCGGGAGGTTTTTTAAACCCTCCGGAGGTTACCCGGGAGGTTTTTTAAACCTCCGGAGGTTACCCGGGAGGTTTTTTAAACCCCGAAGGTTACCCGGGAGGTTTTTTAAACCTCCCGGGTTTGCAAAGCCTAACGCTTAACCACGAACGAGCTGGCGCGGACGCCCTGCGCGGTGCGGATGCTGAGGTTGTACTGGCCTGCCGGCAGCCGGCTGACGTTGAAGGCAGCCTGCTCCGTCTCGAAAACGTCCGTATCGCGGGTGCTGAAAATCTGCTTACCCGTCATGTCCGTGATCAGGTATTCCACGAAGCTGGTCTGCTGCTTGATGTTCAGGTTCACCTGCAGGATGTCGGATGTGGGGTTCGGGAACATTTTCACCTCGAAAGCTTCGGGGCCGGCGACTTCCTCCGTAGAGTTGGGTATCTGGCCCATGACGACACCGGTTGATGTGGCCGTTGTCGTTCCGGTAAAGAGGAATGCCGCTTCGAAATCGGGAATCAGGTCGTTCCAGGCGTTGATGCCCAGATAGCCGTAGTCGCGGTCGGTCAGCGCCCCCGTGGCCGTCTGCAGGTCGAGGTATTGCTGGTAGTCGTAGGTGTCGTCAAAGCCGAAGAACACGATCGCGGCGCCCTGGTACCGCACGCCGATGATGTAGTCTTTGTCGTCCTCCGGAATGACTACGCCCGTTTCCTCGAAGGTGAAGAAGTCGAGGAAAGGCAGGCGAAGGGTGGCCTGCGTAACCGTCGCATCCTCGGGGAAGGTATAGGTAGCGATGCCTACGATGGCAACCTCGTCATTGTTGATGGAGCTGTCCTGGTTGAGGTCGTTCCACTCGTACACATAAGCTTCCACCGGCACGTTGGCCAGGTTGGGAGCGCTCTGGCTGCTGATGGACATCGTGAAGATCACGCTGTCGATCCTGTACCCGAAGCCATGGGGGATGTTCAGGACGGAGACGAACTCGATGTTGCCGCCGCCGCTGATCGTGCGGAGTATAGTTGTTCGGGGGTCGCCCGTTGCCGGGTTCCAGCTGGCTTTCGAATAGAGGTTTTCGCTCACCGTAAAGGAGGAAGAGAGCTGGTTATCTGTCGAAACATCATCGGTGCTGTCGCTGGTAACGGAGTAAGTTACGGTGTAAACGCCTTCGTCGGCGCCGCTGCTGGTAAAGGACGGCTCGAAGGGCGGCAGCACGACGAATTCGCTGGTCGAATCGGACAAGAGTGCTTCGGCCGAGCTTCCCGTTTCATTGTACACCTCCGTGTTTGTACCGCCGAAGGGGGCATATTCGATGACGGCATTGACGGTGATGCCCGAAGCGTCATTGGAGCCGGCATTGAGGGCTGTGGCTCCCGGGGTGAAGACGAAATCGCCTGCGGCTTTGACCTGGGCCGAGGGGACGATGCCCAGCGGCGCATTGGCGATGTTGGAGGCGCCGAGCCGCAGGTCGTTCGGGAAGACCAGGTTGCCGATGGAAATGTTGACGGGGCCCATGGCCAGGGCGGCGCGGATGAGCTGCCCGTCTTCATAGCTCAGCATGACGCAGGGGATGGTCACTGCACCGCCATTAACGCCGGCGCCCATGACGATGGGGCCGGCGCCCGGGGCATTGTTGAATACGATGGCGGCGATGGCGCCGGCCTGTTCGGCATTGAGGCATTTCAGGCCGAATTCGCAGCCCCCGCGGTCTATGAGGGCGATCTTGCCGGCCAGTTCGGCGGCGTTGATCGCTGCGTTGCACCCCTGGTTGGGGTTGGCGCTGCCGTCATCCACGAAAACGGCGTCGGCCGTCCATATCTGCGTGGTGATGTCTGCGCCGAAAGCCGCGGCCTCAAAACTGTAAGCCCCCAGCAGTTCCGCCGGGGAATTGATGTAAACGGTTTGCGCCGACAGCGAAACCGCCGTGCACATCAGGATGATCACTGAAGTAAGTGTTTTCATAAGACAATTGATTGTGGTGAAAAACTTTTACAGTACTTACTGCGATAATACAAAAATAGCCCCGGAAAATGACTTCCGGGGCTATTCTCATTTAAGAATTTGAAGTATGGAGGGCTGCTCTTAACGCCTTACGATGAAGGAGTTGGTGCGGATGCCCTGCTCGGTGCGAACCGTCAGGTTGTACTGTCCGGCCGGCAGTTTGCCGACGTTGAAGGTGGCCTGCTCGGTTTCGAAAACATCGGTGTCGCGGGTGGTGTAGATCACGCGCCCGGCATTGTCGGTGATGCGGTATTCTACGAATGCGGTGCGCTCCTTGAAGGTCAGGTTGGCCTGGAGTTGTTCGGAAACCGGGTTGGGGAAGAGTTGCAGGTCGAAGACTTCTGCTCCCACCACCTCTTCCGTGCCGACCTCCGGCGAAGTCAGGATGACGCCCGTGGAGACGGCTCCGCTTACGCCGGTGAACAGGAATGCCGCTTCGAAGTCCGGCAGGAGGTCGTTCCATGCGTTGATGCCCAGGTAGCCGTAGTCGCGGTCGGTCAGCGCGCCCGTGGATGCCTGCAGGTCGAGGTAGCGGCCGTAGTCGTAGCTCAGGTCGAAGCCGAAGTAGAACAGGTCGGCGCCCTGATAGCGCACGCCGATGATGTAGTCCTTGTTGTCTTCCGGGATGAGCACGCCGGTCTCTTCAAAAGTGAAGAAATCCAGGACAGGCAGGCGCAGCACGGCGGAAGTGGCCGTCACGTCTTCCGGGAAGGTATAAGTGGCAAGGCCCGCGATGGTAACCTCATCATTGTTGATGGAGCTGTCCTGGTTGAGGTCGTTCCACTCATATACATACGCTTCTACGGGGATGTTGGCCAGGCTGGGCAGCCCGGTAAGCACAGCCACTACGAGGGAGTCGATCGTGTAGTCCTTCGCGTAGGGGAAGTTCAGGACGGAGAGGAACTCGATGTTGCCGCCGCCGGAGATGGTGTAGTAGATCGTGGTGCGCGGGTCGCCCGTTGCCGGGTTCCAGCTTGCCTTGGAGACGAGGTTCTCGCTGACCGTGAAAGCAGAGGAGATCACGTTGTCATTGGTCACATCTTCGGTGCTGTCGCTGGAAATGGTGTAGGTGACGGTGTAAACGCCCTGCTCGGCGCCATCCGGCCCGATATTGGGTTCGTAAGCAGGCAGGAGGACGACCTCGCTGACGGAATCCGACTCGATAGTGGCAGAAGAACTGCCCGTCTCATTGTACACTTCGGTTGCCGTGCCGCCGAAAGGCGCATACTCGATCACACCATTGACGGTGATGTTCGGAGCTGCGTTCGAACCGGCATTGAGCCCGCGGGCGCCCGGAGTGAAAACGAAGTCGCCGGCGGCTTTGACCTGGGAAGCCGGGATAATGCCCAGCGGCGCATTCATGATGTCGGCTTCGCCAATCCGGAGGTCATTGGCGAAAATTAAGGCTCCGATGGAGATGTTCACCGGCCCGGTGGCCAGGGCGGCGCGGATGGCCTGCCCGGCTTCGTAGTTCAGCATGACGCAGGGGATGGTCACGGCGCCGCCATTAACGCCGGCGCCCATGACGATCGTGCCGGCTCCGGGAGCGTTGTTGAATACGATGGCGGCGATGGCGCCGGCCTGTTCGGCATTGAGGCACTTCAGCCCGAATTCACAGCTGCCGCGGTCTATGAGGGCGATCTTGCCGGCCAGTTCGGCGGCGTTGATCGCCGCGTTGCAGCCCTGGTTGGGGTTGGCGCTGCCGTCATCCACGAAAACGGCGTCGGCCGTCCATATCTGCGTGGTGAGGTCGGCGCCGAATCCGGCGGCATCAAAGGGATAAGCTCCCTGCAGGTCCTGCGGGGAGTTGACGAAAACCGTTTGTGCGGGCAGCGAAACCGCGACAAACAATAAAGCAATGATCAATGAAGTAAATGTTCTCATAAGACAATTGTATTGGTTAGTAAAGCATGACTCTTTCCCTGGGTAGTAAGCCTGAATCTCAAAAACGGAAACATCCCGGCAAATGCTGCCGGGCGATCAGGCATTACAATTTCTACAAGATGCTTTTAAGGGGTTTTTTGTTCATGGCCGGGGGCCGAAAGGCGCTTCCCCGGCCGGGCGTGTTTACTTTTTGCCTCGGGCTGTTCCCTATCCGGGAGGCCAAAATAAGGAATATTTATTTTGGAGGGGGCAAAAACGGGCCAATGAAATGAATATTGTCGGCAGGATGCCTTCCGGGGAGCCTGAAGGAAACTTCCGAAGTTTAGCGCCGGCCCCATTGACGGCAGCATTTTTTTACTGATATTTGCCTGGAAATTAGGTTGCCGCGCTGCGAAGGGCCGGTAACGGATAAAAACAGAAAAACGCATATTTTGAAATTCATTGAATTTGGTTTTGAACCAGAATTGCTGGAAGGCCTGGATGCGATGGGGTTTGAAACCGCCACACCCGTGCAAATCCAGGCAATCCCCCCCATCATGGAAGGCCGCGACGTGCTGGCCTGCGCGCAGACCGGCACCGGGAAAACCGCCGCATTTTTGCTTCCCATCCTGAACGAACTGACCAGGAACCCCAACGAAGAAGGTGTCGACACCATCATCATGGAGCCGACCCGGGAGTTGGCCGTTCAGGTGGACAACCAGCTGGAAGCGCTTTCCTATTTCACTCCGGTCAGCTCCATCGCCGTTTACGGCGGGCGCGACGGGCACGCCATGGAACAGGAAAAGCGGGCGCTCAAGCGCGGAGCCTCCATCATCGTCGCCACGCCGGGCCGCCTGCTGGCCCACCTGAGCCTGGGCTACGTCAACCTGAAAACCGTCCGCCACCTCATCCTCGACGAGGCCGACCGCATGCTCGATATGGGCTTCGCGCCCGATATCATGGACATCGTCAACCAGATACCGCGCGAGCGGCAGACGCTATTGTTCTCTGCCACCATGCCGCAGCAGATCCGCCAGTTCGCCAAACAACTGATGCGCGAAAAACCCGCCGAGATCAGCATCGCTATCTCCAAGCCGGCGGAGAACATCCTGCAACTGGCCTACGAGGTGGACGACAGCGGCAAAATCCCTCTGACGGAAAAGATACTGGAATCGAATAAGCGCCTTCAGCGCGTGCTCATCTTCGCCGGCACCAAAAAGGTGGTGCGCGAGCTGGCCGCCAGCCTCAAAAGGCGCGGGCTCGACGTTGGCGCCATCTCCTCCGACCTGGAGCAGAACGAACGGGAAGCTATGCTCCAGGCCTTCGCCGGCGGCTCCAAGCCCATCCTCGTCGCCACCGATGTGCTTTCCCGCGGCATCGATGTCAAAGGCATCGACGCGGTCATCAATTACGATGTGCCGGGCGACGCCGAAGACTACGTGCACCGCATCGGCCGCACCGCCCGCGCGGAAGCCTCCGGCATGGCCTTTACCTTCGTGAACGCCAAAGACAGGGGGCGCTTCCGCCGCATCGAGGAACTCATCGAGATGAAAATCCGCATACTCCCTCTTCCCGAAGAACTGGCCAACGCAAAACCCAGGCCGGGCGGCGGCCGGGGCGAAAGAAGCCATGGCGGCCGCGGCGGCCGACGGGACAACAAACGCGGGGGCGATAAACCACGGCAGGAAGCCAAATCAGAAGCCGGCAACAAGCGCAGCGGCGGCAGGCGCCGCAGCGGGCGCCGCGGGCCCAGGAAAGATGGCGGAGGAGGGGAACGCTAAGTTGACGCCATGGCGCCCCGTCTCCCTATCACCCCCTCGCATTAGTGCGTTCCCGCTTTGTCATTCCAGAAGCCTGTCAAGCGGCGCTTCGAACAGCAAGTATTCCTTCACTATTTCTCCGTTCAGCCGTTCCATCATCCGGGCCATGGCGGTATTGCTTTTCATGACGTAACAGGCTTCGGCGCCCCGGACGCCGCATTGCTGCGCATACCTGGCGATCCGGGAATACAGGCACCAGTCGATGCCGTATTTTCTGAAGGCGGGAATGAGGCCGAGGATCAGTATCCGCATGCCCGTGGCCTTGCGCCAGCCGGCCAGCAGTCGGATCCAGCCGAAGGGGAGCAGTTTTCCGTTCCGCACCTTTTTAAAGAGCTGGTTGACGTCGGGCAGGCTGACGAGATAGCCGATGATGCGGGAGCCGGCTTCGGCAAGCAGCACATTTTCGGGAGCTACCAGCCGCCGCAGATCCCTGGCCATGTGTGCAAATTCCCCTTCGCTTAGGGGCACGAAGCCCCAGTTGCCTTCATTGGCCTGATTATAGGCCAGGCGCATCCCGCTGATATCGGCGTCGAATTTACCGAAATCGATGGGCCGGATGGAGATACCTTTCCTGTTCAGCCGGCCTTCCAGCAGGGCCGCCTTTTCATGGATGCCGGCAGGCAGTTTATCCTGAGAGATATAGTAGGAATACAATTCCATGAGGGGTGAGAAACCAGAGGTGAGCAACAAATCCTTGTAATAGGGAAAATTATATGGCATCATGGGCATAGGGCTGGAATCGAAGCCGCTGCTGAGCACGCCCACCGATTCATTGGTCGTGAAGTTTTCCGGCCCGATGATCGTGTTCAGCCCGGACTCCCGCAGATAGCGGGCGGCCGCCGCCAGGAGGGCCCGGGCGGCAGTCAGGCTGTTTTCCACATCGAAAAAGCCGAAAAAGCCGGCGCCGTCGTTCTGATAAAGCAAATGCATGCGGTTGACGATGGCGGCGATCCTGCCCACTGTGCGCCCATCGCGCCGGGCCAGAAAATACGCCGCTTCGGAATGCCCGAAGAATGGGTTGTGGCGGGGGCTCAGCTGCTCCCGTTGCAGGACGTTGAGCACGGGGACGTAATGCGGGTCATTCCGGTACAATTGGTGGGGGAAGTGGATAAACTCGTTCAGCTCCCGCCGGTTTTTCACCTTTGCGATTTCGATCATAATCCGTTTTGTTAACGCTCTTCACAATATGTTCGGCGCGTCGCCCCTTTGGATGAAGCGCAGGTACTTCAGGTTGACGAACAGGGCGAAAAGGTAAGCCAGCGGCCTTTTGAAGAACAGGGGGTGAAAAACCGTCCGGCGAAGGATATTGGGCAGGGAGTACACTTTTTTATACAACCACCAGTACATGCGGCCGAGTTCTTCAGGGCTGATCCGGGCGGGGGCATGCACGGCATGGGTGGCCGTATAATACCGGTAGTCTTCGTGCAGCAACCGCCCCTGGCTTTTGTACTCCTTGTACAGATCCGAGCCGGGCATAGGCGTCATGACGTAAAACTTGGGCAGCGGGATGCGCGCCCGCATCACGAAGTCGTATGTGGCCCGGATGGAAGCGACGGTGTCGCCGTCGGTGCCGAGCATCATTTCCGAGGCGATCAGGATTCCCTGCCGGCTGATGCGGCCGAGTATTTCCTCGTGTTCGCTGACGTGCATCCACTGCTTGTTCAGCTTATCGACTCCTTCCTGGGAGATGCTTTCGATGCCGAGGCTCAGGATGCGGCAGCCCGATTCGGCGGCCAGCTTCAGCAGGTGGGGCTTACGGGCAAGCAGGACGGAACATTGGCTGGCCCATATCATGTTCAATGGTTTGATCTGGCGGCACAATTCTCCGAAAAAGCGGGGGTTGCCGAAGATGTTGTCGTCGAGCAGGAAAAAGGCCTTAAACCCGAGCTCCTTCACCCGCCTGATGTCGCGCATGACATCTTCCACCGGCCTGTGCAGGTAGCGCTTCCGGTAGAGGCAGTAGATGGAGCAGAAGCTGCACGCATGCGGGCAGCCGCGCCCGGCCTGAACAGGCAGCATGAACCCGATCTTTTTGCCCAGCAGTAGTTCGTATTTCGGCAGCGGCAGCCCGTTCAGGTTGTCGACGGGCATTTTGTACACTTTTTGAAGGCGCCCGCATTCGTAGTCGGCCAGCATCTGCGAATATGCGATCTCGGCATCGCCGATGATGACGCTATCGCAGAAGGGCGCTACATAATCCGGGATCATGGAAGGCATATACCCGCCCATGACAACGGTTTTTCCCCGCTTTTTAAACGCCCTGGCAATATCGATGGCGCGCAGGACAGCCTGCCCCATCGCGCCTATGCCGACGATATCTGCATCGGACCCGAAATTTACGTCTTCCACCACTTCCAGGCATACCTCTACTTCCCAGTGCGGGGGCGTCATGGCGGCGAGCAGCGGAAACACCAGCCCGGGCAGGAAAATGCGCTTTTGCTGCAACAGGCCCCTGCCGTCGTCACTGTACTGCGTTGCTTGTATGAATAAAATCTTCGGCATAAACGGAAGCTTCCTCGATCCTTTTTAAATATTGCCTGCGCACCCGGCGAATGCCCTTGGCCAGTTTCCACTGCATGCGCAGCGGATGCCTGAAGGCCAGGCGAAGCATGTTCCAGGGGTTGAAAACGATGCGTTCGTATAAGTGCAGGACCTGTTCATAATATTCCCGGAGGCTCAATTTTTCTGGCCGGATGGCCACGTGGGCCAGATCCCAGCGGGCAAAGTCATCGCGCCGGATGGCCAGTTGCTCATCGGGTACTTCGATACCCGTCCCCCTGAGTGGCGTGAGCGGCTGGAGGTTGACGAAGCGAATGCCCAGTTCAAGCATTTTGTCACCGGCTTTCCGGAAATCGGCGGCGTCCCAGTCCGGTGCGGTAATCACTGCGGCATAACAGTCCACCCCGCACCGGTTCAAAACCTCCATGGCCCGCTCATTGATGTGGCGGCTGGTGCGTTTTTCATACTGATGCAATTCGCGGTCACTGAAGGATTCCAGCCCTACGATGACCGTCCGCAGCCCCACATCCCTGAATTCCCGGATGAGTTCCGGATAGCGGATGATAAAATCTGCCCGCCCGTAAACGAGGTAGCGTTTCCGGATCTTATGGGCTTTGAGCATTTCAATGAAGGCCGCCACCCTTTTCGGCGACAGCAGAAAGTCGTCGTCTACGATGTAGATTTCTTTTTCCCGTATCGACAGCAATTCCTGCAGCACCTCATCCATGGGGCGGGCGAAATAGCGCCCGTCGGTAATGTTCCGGCAAAAACAGAAGTTGCACTGGTAAGGGCAGCCGAAAGAGGTTTTCATGAGGGCCACCTTGTCGTGCAGGACGTAAAAGTATTTTTGCCGGTAGCGGGCGGTCAACTCGCGCCGGGGCAGGGGAAAGTAAAAATCGTAGGGCGGCAGCAAATCCGGCCGGAGCGCTTCTCCGGGCTGCAGCACGCCGGCCGGGAGCGTAGCCCCGTATTTGAGGTGCTCCAGCAGCTTGGGGAAAGCCCGGGTGGCGTTGCGCACTATGCGAAAATCCACTTCGGGGCAATCGATGTCTTCCGGGAACTTTTCCACGTGCACTCCTCCGGCCAGCGTTTTTACACCCGGAAAAAGTACTTTTGCCTTTCTGCAGTACTCCGCCATCACCGGGATATGGGTAATATATCCGGTGACGCAGAACAAGTGGGGCGCGAAGCCCTGCAGGAAATGCTCCAGAGGCTTTTTTTCCAGGATCATATCGACGATCAGCAGTTCGTCTTCCGGGCCGGCCAGGGCGGCCAGCACCTCCAGCTCCAGCGGTTCGACGGCCATCAGGTGTTGCAGCCCGATGGTAAGCGGAGAAGGCCGGGGGCGCACAAACAGTATTCTCATGGCACAGGAATTTTTGCAGCATCGACAAGAGGCTGTTTAAATACATGCACTGCCGGAAAGGCAGGGCGGTAACTTATCCAGGGCTTGCCTATCCGGAGCAGCCGGCGCAGCAAGGGGTTGCGGTGGTAAAGAAACATGGCTTTGGGTTTCGCTCCGGCCCCCAGTTTCAACTTGGGTATTTCTGCGGTCTGCCCGAAATCGATACGGGAAAAGCCTTTTTCTATGCCTTGCTGCAGAATGCAGAGCAGGTTGTTGAAATAGGACTGGAATTGGGGAAGCAGCTCATAGTCATGGCCGCCGAAGAAAAAGAACAGCCTGTCCCCATCTTCGCAATTGATGTGCCAGCAAAGGAGCCGGCCCTGGCTGTAACAACTGGCGAGGTAAAAATTGTCAGGCAGGTTTCGGAAGAAAGCTTCCGAAAGCAACTCCAGTTTGCTGTCCGCCCGTTTGAGGATATCCAGGTACAGGTGGTGGTGTTCCGGGGTAAATGCCCGGCAGCCGGTGCGCCGCCATTCCACGCCCCGGAACCTGCTTTGCAGTTGCATGGCCCGGCGCCGGTAAGGCGACCGCAGTTTTTCGAGATAGGAAGGCCAGTCGGCAAAGTGGTGCTCCAGCTCGATGGTGGGCAGCATAGCCATGGCAACGGCAGGATAGGGGTCGAATTCCGGGGGCAGGTTCAGGCCCAGGATCAGCCCCTCTTCCCGTTCCAGAATTTGGAGGATCAGCCTTTGCACGGCTTCATTATCCAGCCCGAAGGCGCCCGGGGCGGAGACAGAGGCAGGCAGGCCGACGACCTGCATGCGCACCGGGCTGGGAATATTGCTGAAAGTGAGCAGGCTGATGCGCAGGCTGTACACCACGGCGCAGGCCAGCAAGGCTTCGCCGCGATACAGGGCATAGTACCTTTGCCGGCATGGGTTGTACCGCTCCGCATATTGGAGAAAAGCGATTTTCTGAAAGTAACAGCCGGCCAGTGTATCCCAGGTTTCACTCAGAAAACCAGCTTCTGAAAATACTGCCAGGCGGTATTTTTCCATAATAAAAGCTTAACTTCAACAAGTTAAGCCTGCATAGCGGCAGATGCTATGATGAAAATCAACACCCGGCTGCCCAAACCTGGAAACCTGGCTAGCCGCCTGACGGCTTAACCTGGCTTCCCACAGCCTTCTTCTTAAATACCGTCAAGGGCATGAGCACTGAAAAAAGGCAATACGATCACCGCCAGATACGCACCACCGGGGGGTGGCTGGCAGCGGGAGCGGAATACGAATACCGCGAAGGCGAGCTGACGGCGCGGGTGCGGCTGTTGCGCGACCGCTCGACGGACGATGCGCTGAAGTTCCGGCTGGAGGTGATTGCCTCGAATACCCGGCAGCTGCCGGCCGGAAGCCGCCTGACTATTACCGCCGAATGGGGAGGGATGGGGGAGTGGAAACTGTTCGATGCGGAAAATAATATGAGGTAACTTTTTGGGAAATGGATAAATAGAGGTTAAAATGGGGTTTAGGGGGGGCCCTGTTTAGGCCTTATTTTGCTGCTGAAAATCCCGAACCTTAAAAATTCCATACTATGATCCTCAGAATCTTTTTTCCATTCCTGCTGTTTCTGACAGGCTTACACGCCATTGGCCAGAGTGAAATGGATCCGCTGGAGCGAGCCCTTTCCGGCATCGTGACGGTGGGCGTGTTCGACGTCAGCGACAACGACCGGGTGCTGGGATTCGGCGCCCGGAAAAAGACCTTTGCCGATATGGCATACGAACAGCCGCTCAACATGGGCGACGCTTTTTCCAACGGCTCCGGCTTTGTGGTTGATCTCGGTGGCAGGTACTATATCCTGACCAACGCCCACGTCATCGACGCGGCCTCCGGGCAGGCGGGCTCTATATTCGTGTTCAGCATAAGCCGGGCCAAGTACCCGGTGAAGCTGGTGGGCGGCGACAGCTTTTACGACCTCGCCATTCTGGAATTTGACGGGGCAGAGCCAGGGCCGGAGATACAGCCCCTGGTATTCGGCACGGAAGAAGTGAAGCTCGCCCAGAAGGTCTATGCCATCGGCAACCCGCTGGGCGCCTACCCCTACTCCATTACCGAAGGCATCATCAGCGGGAAAAACCGCCTGTTCCACCGGCCGTCCACCGGCCGTTTCGGTTTTCTGCAGCATACCGCCACCCTGATCTGGGGCAACAGCGGCGGGCCGCTGGTCAACGAGGCGGGTGAAGTAGTGGGCGTCAACACCTGGATGGAAACCCGCAACAAAGACGGCCAGAATTACCTCTTCTCCCAACTGAACTTCGCGCTGGAAGGAACAAAAGCCCGTCAGTTGGCCCAGGCCATGCTGAACAACGGCGGGCGCCTGCGGCGCGCTTTCCTGGGCGTGGAGTTCGCCACGGCCCTCAATCCCTTCGGGCCGGAAGGCGCTCCTTTTATCAAAAGCGTCTTCGAAGGCAGCCCGGCTTACGAAATACTGAAAGAAAGAGCGGGCTTTACCGTCACCAGCATCAACGGGCAACCCGTGCAGTCCCTGCAGGACATCGTGCGCATCATGGAAGAGGCGGCCCCTGGCCAATTGGTGAGCCTGGGCCTGAAAAAGGGCATCCTCAGCCCCGTGGACACGGTGCAGGCCGCCGAACTGAGCCCGGGCCGGCTGGAGCAGGTGGCGCACCACTTTTTTCAAAGCTATTCCGATTATGAGCTCCAGCAGGAGGCCGGCGGCGTGGTGCTGAAGGGTAAAGCCGGCAGGAACAGCCTGCGCCTCGAACAGATGGACGCAGGCGAGCAGGGCCAGGATGGAACGGTGTTCTCCATTATTCAGGGGAAAGAACGATATGGGCTGGCGGGCATGGGCTGCATCAATCAGTCGGGGCAGTTGTCGCTGTACAGGGCGCATGCTATTTCCGATCTGGGGGCGGTGATCCGCCTGTGCAGCCTGGAAGGGCAGCTCGGGGCCAGCCTCGTGGAAGGGGAGCAGTATGCCGGCTCTGTCCGCTTTTTCATGGAAGATGCAGGCTTCAATGAAATCAAAACGCTTTTTTACTAGAAAACAAAAAAGCAAAACATCATATTGTATATAAAAATTTATGTGAAACAAATGATTGTTTTTCGATTTTCATTATTTTCGCAGTGCGCACCCTTTGCAGTGCGCCCTTTCCTTTCCCGATCCAGATTATTAACCAAACTGCATACAAAATGAAAATCGACAAACTCCTACTCTCTACCCTGGCCGGCGGCGTCGCCTATTTCCTTCTGGGGTTCCTGTTCTATGGCGTATTGCTCATGAAGTTTTTCGAGTCGCACTCCACGGCCAATCTCATGAAAGAGCCGATGGCCTGGTGGGCGCTTATTCTCGGCAACCTGATCTGGGCCTTTTTCCTTGCCTACGTGTTCAGCCGCTGGGCCGCTGTCAGCACCTTCGCCGGCGGCCTGAAAGCCGGCGCCATCATCGGATTGCTGGTTTCCCTTGGCTTTAACCTCTCCGTTTTCGGTACTTCCGACATGATGGACCTCACCGGCACCCTGGTGGATCCGATCGTAAACGCCATCATGACCGGCATCACCGGCGGTGTGGTGGGCTGGGTGCTCGGCATGGGCGGAAATAAATGAAGCCGGGCTCAGGCCTGATTGATGCTGTTGATGCTGCTTACCCCTGCACAATGTGCAGCGTGGTATCCGCAGTATCAATAGCATCAGGCATGAAGAGCCGGGTATCTGTTCTACTCAACGGCAACAGGTTTTCCCGGTAAACCGGGAAAACCTGTTGCAACCAGATATAGTATCCGCAAGTATCCCTCCTTTCGAAAATTAATTTCTCTTTCCTCCAATACACGAATTCATGCTGCTATGTACTTTTGAAAAATTTTCAGGTACATGAAAAAACTCGCCTTGCACTGGCAAATCCTGATCGGCATGGCCGCCGGGGTGCTTTTTGGGATACTCGCCGCCCAGTTTCAGTGGAAAACCTTTGTAGTGGACTGGATTAAGCCATTCGGGACGATTTTCATCAACCTGCTCAAGGTGATCGCCATTCCGCTCATCATTGCTTCCCTCATCAAGGGGGTGTCCGACCTGAAGGACATCAGCAAGCTCTCCACCATCGGCTTCCGCACCCTGGCGATGTTCATCGGCACGACTATGTTCGCCATATCAATCGGGCTTATCGTGGTCAACATCGTCAGGCCGGGCAAGCTCATCGATGCGGAGGTGCGCAACGAATTGATGGCGAATTATGCCGGCGACGCCTCCAAACGCATCGAGGCCGCAGCCGAGCAGCAGGCCAAGGGCCCCCTGCAGCCGCTGATCGACCTCTTTCCGGATAACATCATCGGCGCAGCGGGCAGCAATGGCAACATGCTTCAGGTCATCCTGTTCGTCACCCTCTTCGGCATCGCGCTGGTGTCTGTTCCGGAAGAGCGGGCCCGCCCGGTGAAGGCCTTTTTCGACAGCGCCAACGACGTCATCCTGAAGCTCATAGATATCATTATGCTGTCGGCGCCATACGGCGTATTTGCACTGCTGGCTGCTCTGGTGGTGGAATCGCCCAGCATCAGCCTGTTCACTGCGCTGATCGGCTATTCCGCCTGCGTGCTGATCGGGCTGGCGACATTGATCCTTTTCTTTTACCCCACCCTTGTGCGCCTCTTTGCCCGAAAACCCGCGCCCTTCTTCCTGAAGGGCATCGCCCCGGCCCAGTTGGTGGCCTTTTCCACCAGTTCAAGTGCGGCCACCCTGCCGGTGACCATGGAATGCGTGGAAGAACGGCTGGGCGTCGAGGAAGAAGTGGCCGGCTTTGTACTGCCCGTGGGCGCTACGGTCAACATGGACGGCACCAGCCTCTATCAGGCCATTGCCGCCGTGTTTATCGCCCAGTCGATGGGCATGGAGTTGTCTGTCGCCGCGCAGTTGGGCATCATCGTCACAGCGACCCTCGCGTCCATCGGCGCGGCGGCGGTGCCCGGCGCGGGCATGATCACGCTGGTGATCGTGCTGGCCCAGGCAGGCATCCCCGAAGCCGGGCTGGCGCTGATCTTCGCCGTTGACCGCCCGCTCGACATGTGCCGCACCATCGCCAACGTCACCGGCGACGCCACCGTGGCCATGGTGGTGGCCCGGAGCGTGGGCAAGCTGGGGGAGCCGAAGATGGAGGCAGGGCAGGGGTAGGGTACTATTGGCTGCTTCGGTTGCCCGGCGCCGGGAGGCTGCCTGGGAGAAATGGTTATATTGTCATATTGCTATATTGCTGGCTCTGCAGACATGCGACATGTGACCTGCCGACGTGCGACCTGCAATCACCAATCCTCAAAAGGCGACTTCCCTGTCAGTTCCACATAACGCGCCAGGGAACGGTAGGAGGTGTAGTATTTGTAAATATTGCTGACGTACTGCACCGTCTCCCCGCCGATGTCGCGCGCCGCGAGGAGTTCTACATTGTCAAACCAGACCGTAGGGTCAAGTCCCGTGGCGGCTGCCTCTTTTTGCAGGCGGGTGATGCGGGCGGGGCCGGCATTGTAGGCCGCCATGGCAAACAGCCCGGCGTTTAGGGAATCGATATCGGGATGGACGAAGTACTGGTCGATTAGAAAACGAAGGTATTTCGCGCCGGCGTGGATATTATTCTCCATTGGGCGAATATCAGGAATCCCCACATTGGGGCCTCTGGCCGTGCTCGGCTTGATCTGCATGATGCCCACCGCGCCGGCAGGGCTGACCAGGTTGGGGTTGAGGCGGGACTCCTGGTAGCCCTGGGCAGCCAGCATCAGCCAGTCAAGTTCGTACTGCCTGCCGTATTTGATGAAATAGTCGCGGGTGGCTTTGAAGCGCGCCCGGTCTTCTTCCGAAAAGGCGTTGCGTACGTAATCCGTCTGCTTCAGGTAGCGGTTGAACAACATATTGCCAATGAGCGTGCCTTTGCGGTTCTTCCGGATAAATTCATCCACCACGGCTTTAAGTTCAGGGTTGTCCTTCCGCAAAGCCCAGGCGACCTCGCCGCCGCTGAAGATGGCCAGGCGGTGGTGCACCTGCAGGCTGTCGAGCACCTGCGCCCAGAAGCCGGCCCGGTGCTCGTCCATGATGGCCATGGGAATCATTCCTGCGTTGACCATTTCCAGGATGTCTTCATCTTCCAGGTGCTCGTCCACCAGTTCGATCCCTATCTCCTGGCTTCCTGCCTGGCGCAGGGAGTCATTGATACCCTGCAGGTGCTCATAGAAACTGCTGGACGCCCGGACGTGCACGGTTTGGCCCTGCAGTTCTTTCAGCCGGTTAAGTGGAGGGATGCCTTTGGGGGTCACCACTACTTCCCGCGCGCCAGTGAGTACCGGTTCGGAGAAGGCTGCCAGTTCCTGTCTTTGCGGCGTAATCGTCAGGTTCGCCACTACGATATCGCCATAGCCTTCCAGCAGGGCGGGCAGCAGGCGGTCGCGGGTAGTAGGGATGAAAACGATGCGGACGTGGTGTTTTTCCCCCAGCTTGTCCCTGAGGTATTTTTCAAAGAGGTTCATGGCCTCGTAGGCCAGCCCCTGCCGTTCCGTTCCATCAATATAATAACTGTCCCGGCTGTAGGGCACCAGCGCCCGGATGCGCCGCCGGGCGATCATGCCATCGAGGCCGCCCTGCCATTTTTCGCTCAGGCCGAGCACTTCGTCGAGGGGGTGGAAGGGATGGTTGGAAAGGCTGTCGGCAGCTTCAGCGGCTTCGGGTGGCTGGCCGGATTGGCCGGAGGGTTGGCAGGCCAGCCCCAGCAGCAACAACATTAGAAGCAGGGGCTTCCCCTTCGGGTTTTGGGCGCTCATAGTATGTTTGTTGATTATCAAACTCTGACAATCATAAAGATACGTTGTTTTCTGGGACTGTTCAAGGTTCAAGGTTTGAGGTTTCAAGTTTCCCTGATAACCCGTCGTCACCTCATCACCCAGTCATCGAGTCTCCAAGTCTAATGTCGTCAACTTAGGGTTGTCAGCGACTGACTAAACCGGGTTTTCTCTCAGGCGAGTCAGCCGCTGACTGACGCGGGAGTAGTCAGCGGCTGGCTCGCGTCGAGTAATCTCTGCTTAGCCAGACGCTGACAGGACTGCTACGAAAATCTTAAGTTGACGACATTAGTCTCCTAGTCTCCCCCTCACCTTGTCTCCCAGTCTCCCAGTCTGGCCACAGGTTTTTCAGTTGTTATCCAGGAACGCCCCCTTGCCATTCTCCCCCAATCTCCATATCTTGCCATTGTCTGACGCGCCTCGCGGCCTTTCTTTTGAACAACGCATGGTTTTTTTCTGACAAACACTTTCCGGCTTACGCTGCAAGGCAATGGTGTTGTTTTTTACTCACAATTTAAATATGCGCTTTATGAAGGGATTTAACACACACGCGCACAACGACGGAGCCTTGATTGTCAATTAGTTAAGCCCTCCTTTTGGGGCGCTTCCTGTCGTTGGTTTTCCTGGCCCTGGCCCTTTTGTCCTGCCAGAAGGACGAACTCCGGCAATTGGCCGAAAACACCGACAAGGGGATAGGCAGGCTGCCTGTTCCTTCCGCTCCGGTGGAGTTTCGGGCCAGCGAGGAATGCGGGCTCACTCCAACCATACTGGGCGCCAGGAGAGCCGCAAACCCCTACTATGGCGCGCCGTGCTGCCCATCACCGATTACATCGGGCAGTTGGGCGGCGGGTTGTACAACAACATCAACGTCACCTACGAACCCTGGATAAACCAGGGCTCCAATGCCCACCGCGGCTGGGCGGCAGCCAGCACGCTCAATGCAATGGTGGAGTTTCGGGGCCAGGCGCAGGCGGATGGCATCGCAACGCCGCCTTACCTGGATATTTATCTGGCCAGTGATCGAACAGATGGATTCGCCCTTATGAAGCGATATCTGGGCCCGGTAAGAGTCTATGCCGCTATGGAACTGGGATTATTGCAGGCCAATTTTTTTAATTTTTTAGCGTGGCACGTTTTGGGGACTGCCAATTACGGCCTCATTTATCCTGTAATTCCGGATATGATGCTTGGGGTAGATGATCAAGAATCTGATGAATTAAGGTCCACAATATATCACGAATTAGCTTACGCTTCCCACTTTACCAATGTCGGACCGGATTACTGGATGTTTTTAGCAACCGCGGAGATTGCCGCCGACGGCTGGGGCGATGAGAACAGCCAGGATGCAGGGCGGATTTCCATTTGCGAGTCCTGGGCGGAGCATATTGGGGAAATTTATACACACAGGCGATATTTGGGAAATAATTCAATTTTTGGTGATTGGGAACGAAGGTTAGAAACAACGCGAAATGACACCACCAACCACATTCCAATCGGATTACACCATGACCTGGTTGATGTTGCTAATGTACTGGACGCAAATGCATGTGACCGTACTATCCCACCACAATGTGGCCTGATAGTGGATAATGTTAGCGGTTTTTCCAATGGCCAGCTCCTCTCAGTATTAACGCCACAGGTTAGCAATATCGAATTGTACCGGGACAGGATAGTCGATGTTCTGCTCCCGGCTGTGCCCGGGAATACTGCCCAGGGAATCGACGATTTATTTAATAGCTATTAGAAAAATTTCACCGTTCACTTCCAAAGCCATTGGCGTATGGATAGAATGACTTTGGAAGTGGCCAAAAAAATATTAGCCATGTCCAATTATTTGTTCCTCGCTTTGGTTTTTGGCTTTTTATGCCAAGGCTGTATGAATAAAGAGTGTGATTTCGATGGTGTGAAGTATGAATTTGAGTTGCTTGCAAGCTTATCCCCTGCCAGGGACACCTTCAGAATCGGGGACACCATATTGATCTCTTCTTCCTTTAGTGATGATGTATTTGAAGTCAATTCTCAAAGGACTTTCAACTTGGTGAATTTCAGGTTTCATCCAGGAACTGGTATGTATAAAATCGACACTTTCCCGGCAATTGACGATGGTTTGCAATTTTTTGATGCATACATTTCACCTGAATATAGTTACCAAAGAGTTGGGGAAGAACTGCTGGGACAGTACAACTATGAAAATGGGGTGTATTCCCTGGAATTCAAATTGATTCCAAGGAAGCCGGGCCTGTATTACTTGGAACAAGGATCCGCGTTATTTCCGATGGATGAATGGCAGGACTTTCC
This sequence comes from Bacteroidota bacterium, assembly GCA_963169455.1. Taxonomy (GTDB): domain Bacteria; phylum Bacteroidota; class Bacteroidia; order Chitinophagales; family Saprospiraceae; genus JACJYE01. Next base: position 69,622 of record CAUJDW010000050.1, read on the forward strand.
TGGTAAATGCAGATACATTAGCTCAGACGCCCGGGTCACCCTCAACGGCGGTTCCGACAACAATATCGAATTTTTGTCTGACAGCCCCGACTCGCACTATAATGCATGGATTCTATCAGATCCGGATGATCTGTTTTATAAATTCGGGGGGTATTGCTTTTATGTTGTGGAGTAGGTGCAGCTTTGGGCAGCCAAAGTAGAGCAGCTGGGGGGCCAGCCTGCCCGGCTGGAGGGAGAGGTGGTGCTGGTGCGGTGAAAGCTGGGGGGAGCGTTCCTGAGTGAGCGTTTTCAAATGGCCTGGATTGCAACAGCAGCAGAGCCGGGGAGGGCTAAACGCTGTAAAGTCGGAACGGTTCAAAGTTTCAGGTTCCTCTAATAATCCCGATGACCTCAGTCATTGACAGGCATCCGAAAAAAAACGTTACTGCCTTACCGCCTCACTCCAAACCTGGATCATCATGAGAAACCCAGCTTGCGCTTTCTTCTTCCTCTGGATGCTGGGGCTTTCCGCCCTGCACGCACAGGAATCCGACAGCCTGATGCTTTCCCATCAGGGGAATGCCTATCCCCTTTATCCCCAAACTATAAAGATCCGGCCGGATATCCCCTCGCCTTTTCTGACGGCAGAAGGGCAGGAAGTGGTACTGGCCGTTGCCGAAAAGGGGGAATACACGCTCATTCCCGTCACGATCGGCGGCCCATCCGCTATGGTTGAGGAGGATGTTGTTGACGAAACCGATTTCCCCACCCTGGCGCGCACCGGCCTGCACAGCTCCAAAGAACTGGAACAAACCGAATCCATCACCGGGCGCACTATAGAAGAGATCAACCGGCTGGGCCAACCGGGCGGCCTTTCTCAGGATGGCTTTCTGGCGGCCGGGGAAGGCATTATTTCGGTGTTGAAACAGGACAATGAGCTGGTAAAAGCCCTGGGGCTCACCCACCCCCAAATGGCCAAACCGCTCTTCCATGTGCTGAACATGATGCAGGCCTGCCTCGATGAGGGCGACTGGAATATGGCCCACCACCGCTGGGAGTATGTGCACTATGCTATCTACCACGGCAAAGTAGTGTTTCTGGATGCTCACGACACCAAGGGCGGGCAGCGGTCCATCTTCGATGACAACATCATGGGCGGCTTCTGGATCCTCATCTGGCGGGAACCTACGGCCGAAGAAATAGCCTTTCTGAAGGAAAAATACGGGCATCTGGAGCCTTCGGAATTTGAATCCCTGCTCCACAAACTCACCCACATGCTGACCGGAGAGATCGAGCCACAGTACATCCAACGCTACGGCTTCTACGAAGGCCATACCGGCTGGCGGACGGACCCCATCGACATAGCCTTTATTTTCGGGCTGAGATCGATAGAGGAGATCGAAGGGGCTTTTCCGGGGGCGCTGGATGAACTGCTGGGCGAGGCATTGTAGGACATGGGAGGCGCTGTTTCACGGTTCCATAGCTTCATTGCCGCATTGATCTCACAACAGTGAAACAGTGAAACCATTCCCCCGCTTCACCCCTGCCGCACCACCATCAGCGCATCCTCCACCACCGCATCCAGCAGCTGGGAGATCGTCCAGCCGTGCGCGTGCGCTTGTTGCGGGATGATGCTGGCCTCCGACATGCCGGGGATGGTGTTGGCTTCCAGAAAATAGAAGGCGCCGTCCACCAGGATATAGTCAATGCGGGACATGCCCCGGCAGCCGAGTGCTTCGTAGATTTTTTTGGTCTGGGCCTGGCATTGCTCGCGCTGATCGTCCGGCAGGCGGGCGGGCGTGATTTCCTGGCTTTCGTTCTCGTACTTGGCTTTGAAGTCGAAGAACTCGTTTTTTGGCACGATCTCGGTGATGGGCAGCACCACCGTCTCCCCGTCCTTGCGCACCACGCCGTTGGAGAATTCCACGCCATTGAGGAAGCCTTCCACCACTACCTCATCATCGAACTGGAAGGAAAGGGCCACGGCGGGCTCCAGCTCTTCGGGGGTTTTAACTTTGGATACCCCGTAGCTGCTGCCGTTTTTATTGGGTTTGACGAACAGCGGCAACCCCATGCCCAGCAATTCCTGCCAGTTCACGGGCTGCCCCCGGCGCAGCAGGCGGGACGGCGCCATGGGGACGCCATGAGACCGCAGGAAATCCTTACAGGCCTGTTTGTCGAAGGTGAGGGCGCTGACGAAGTGGTTGCAGCCGGTGTAGGGGATGCCCAGCAGATGGAAGTAACCCTGCAGGCAGCCATCCTCGGCGGGGTGGCCGTGTATCATGAGAAAAATCAGGTCGAAACGCACGGCCCCGCTTTCGCGCTGCAGGGAGAAGTCGTTCATATCGACCCGCGCACCTGTGCCCTGTTCGGTGAAAATGCCCTTGTTGAGCTCGATGACGTATTTGTTGTATTTACCGGCGTCGAGATGTTTGAATACGGTGGCGGCGCTTTGCAGGGAAATGCTGCGCTCCGCTACATCTCCGCCCGTGACGATGGCTACGTTCAGTCTGTTCATCTTTTTTCGTTCGCTTACAGGCCGAAGATAGCAGGAAAATGCGAATTTCAGAACCCCCTTCCTGCTTCTGCTTCAGCGCCGCCAAAGCGGAATTTGACGCCGATACCCAACTGTAAGATGTCGGAGTTGAGGCCTTCCGCCTCGTTCCAGAGGCTGAAGTAGCCGATGTCCAGCCCGAAGCGTGCTTTGCGCCCCACTTCGAAGCCCGTGTTGGCGCCGAAGTAGTTCAGCATGCCGGAGGTTTCTTCAAAGTTCGTTCCGAACTGACCGATGTAACGCGGCGAGAGATAAACGGCAAACTTTTCCGAGGGGTGGAAGGAGGTGTACAGCGGCGCCTGGAAGTTGAGCATCATGCCCGAGCCGCTGATGAAGCCGAAGCCGCCCAGCCCGGCGCCCACAGCCACGGCAAAGGGAGACGCCTGATCGCCCACCAGCTGTATTTTGGTGTCCACCAGGAAGTTCAGGGCGCTGTTGAAGCGCAGCCCCACATCAATCCTTTCGGCAACCCCATAGCGGGCGCCCAGCTCAAAAAGCGGCACGACGACCTCCTCCAGCACTTCTTCCACGTCTTCGTTTTCCTGAAATTCCGGCACATTGGCAAAACTGAGCGAGGCGGTGACTTCGCCCGCATCGTCGCCCACGGTGCGGCCGGTGTTGAACCCGGTTACGCTGGCGCAATGCTGAAAACTGAGCATAGCGGCAACCGCCAGGAGGGCAAGCCCTGATTGAAGGTGATATCTCATGGCACTATTGATTGAGGCCTGGAAGAAAGCGCCCTCGCCGCGGCAGTGGAAGCATTGAACATCCGGAATGCGGCCCTCACCACACCCGCCATGACGATCAACGCTTCGCTCTGCTTAAAACCTATGGTGGAGAGGGCCGGTTTCTCGTGTTTCTGTATAGAAATATTACAGTATTTTCCGGGATTTTTGCAATGACGAATATCACCCTGTTTTGAAGAGGGGGTATAAAAAAACAGGAGCCTTCCCGTTTTGGAAAGGCTCCTGCCGCTTGCCATTCAGTTATTCTACATCCCCTGGCCCATCAATTGCTTGGCTTCCTCCATGGTGATGCGGACGCCGTCGCGGTAGGGGACGACCCAGGCATCCTTGATGCCGATTTTCTGCATGTGGGCCCGGAGTTGCTCGGCTTCTCCCATATCGCGGAACATGCCGATGATGACCTTCTGCAGGCCGTCCACCATTTCGAGGTCCATGTTGTCATTGTCCTTATCGAGGTTGGCCGGCACATTGGTTTTGCCGTAGGCGCCGATCTGCACGCGGAACAGCAGCCCGCTCATATCCGGCCCTTTGGAGGCCATGGATTTTTGCTCGTTCAGTTGGCGGATGGATTCCTGGGCGGTGCGGATGCCCATATTCAGTTGATCGACTTCCTGTTCCAGGCTGGCGATTTTGGAATCCTTGCGGTTGGCCTCGGCCTGTACCTGCGCCATCTGGGCCTGGAGTTGCTGGTTTTCCTGGCGATAGCGGTCAATGTCAGCTTCCAGGTTGAGCAGTGCATCGGGATTCTGCTTGTAGTTCTTGAGCTTGGCTTTCAGTTCCTTCTTTTCTTGTTTGCTCATTTTCTGGGCCTGAACCTGAACCTGGCCCGCCATCAGGAAAGAAAGGATGAGGAAAAAAATTGTCAGCAGTCTCATGGTATTGGTTTTTTTCGTTAGAAATTTTGACAATGTGTATTTGTAAAACACGCTTTGTTCCTCCCTTTTATAAAACGGAAGAAGCGTGAAAAGCGTTTCTCAAAATCTCAGGGGGTTCAGCAGGAGATAAGGCCATAGAAGAAACGGAGCGGAAGAGGGCGATTATTTCCACGCCCTTTTCCAACAGGGTGTATAACGGCATAAAGGTAGAAAATATTTATGAATGAATCCAGGAATTTGTCAGGAGGGGGGCAGGGCAATCGCATTTACCCTTTCTTGCATCAAATGCCGGTATGCGCATCCTGTTGGGAAGCTGGGTTAAGTCGTGAGACCGCACAAAACCCACAGTACAAAAACCCCCCAGCCGATTCCCGGTGAGGGGGGGCAGATATGAGGGGGGGATTA
>CAUJDW010000051.1 GCA_963169455.1 Bacteroidota bacterium
CTTTTTTTCCAAAACGTACCTATTTAGGAGGGCCACCTGCCCGTATTCATTCCAGGCGTCAGGGGGTGGCTGATCGGTAGCCCATCAGGGTGAGCCACCCCCTGACTGGGCATAGCCGCTGTTTCGCTTCCTTGCTCAGTCTGGGGGTGGCTCGCCTGATTGGAACCTCGTTCAGCCACCCCCTGACGCCAATGGCCCGCGTCCTGGGCCATACTGCAAAGAGGGCTAAACAGTTACAAAATAGATTTAAAAATTTGTGCTCAGGTTCTGTATTGAATGCAGAGCTGCGGGGTGCAGTAGCAATGTTCTAGTCCTTTAACTCGGCCTAGCCTTTTAGGATTAATAACGAATTGGAATAGGTAAAATCATGGTGTAGCGAGCACTTGACAATTAATTAAATTTTTAATAAATTTACGGCACTTAGATTTAATTGCCGTACTTTTCATGAATACTGCCACCAGCATAAAAAAACTATTTGAGCAAAGTGGAGGCGTCCTGACTACTCAAGAGCTCGAGGAGGCTGGGATCAGTTATTACTATGTTCGCAAGTTGATTGAAAACGAGCAAATCGAACGGGTAAAACAGGGTGTATATTGCTGGTTGAACGGAGAAGGGGATGAATTGGCAGAAGTTCAAAAGATTGTCCCCAATGGAATATTCTGTCTGTTTACGGCTGCCCTGCTGTATGAACTTACCACCTTTGTGCCTTCTGGATACCATGTTGCCATTCCCCGAAAAGATAAAGTAACACTCCCTGCTTATCCACCGATCAACCTCTACTATTGGGACGACAACCAATATAAACTCGGCCAGGCTGACATCATAAGACAGAATGTAAGCCTTCGTATATACGATCGCGAAAAAACGGTTTGCGATTTCATTAAATTCAGGAATAAGGTTGGGATAGATATTACGAAGGAGGCCTTGAAAAACTACCTGAACCTCAGGGAGAGGAACCTAAATAAGCTGATGGCATATGCCAGGCAGATGAAAATTTCAACCATTGTTAACCAATACCTGGAAATTCTGGTGTGAGCAGCCGCGCTGAATCGATAAAAGCCAAGTTGAAGAATGTATCGAAGGAATGGAATAAGAACCATCAACTTACCCTGATACGTTATTTTCAGGAGCGGTTCTTATACCGGCTTTCCGTATCGGAATACCAGAAAAACTTCTTCTTAAAAGGTGGTGTGCTTATTTATGCAATAGAACGAGAAACAAGCCGGCCTACCCTAGACTTAGACCTTTTAGCCCGGAAAGTTGAAGCTGACCAGGAAAAGATGAGAAAGATATTCCAGGAAATCTGTAGCATTTCCTGTGAAGAGGATGGAGTAAGTTTTGACCCGGATAGCATTGAAACTTTGGAAATCGCAAAAGAAGGAAATTATAGTGGGATCAGGGCTAAAGTTTCCGCCACTTTGGGCAACATCAAACAGCGGATCCAAATTGATACGGGTTTTGGTGACATCGTTATTCCCGGGCCTGTAAAAATGACTTTCCCTACCTTGATTGGCCTGCCAAACCCAGAATTGCTAGCCTACTCCATAGAATCGCTCATTGCAGAAAAATTTGAAGCGATGATCAGCCTCGCTGATTTCAATAGCCGCATGAAGGACTTCTATGACGTATACAGAATTCTGACCAGGGGTAATTACAATGAGGAAGTCCTTCATGAAGCTATTACGAATACTATCAGGAGGCGAAGCACCCCCTTCTCTTTGATCAGGTATAAGAGATTCAGAATGCGCCCCGTCCGGCCGTTACCGTCGTAATACGGGTGAATGCTTTCAAACTGGTAATGGATGACTGCCATCTTGGTTAGCGGGTCCACGTCGTAACTAAGAGTATCATTCAGGAAGGCTTCCAGGTTGTCCAGGAGCACCATGATCTGATCGTATTCCTGCGGGGGCGTGTAGGCCACTTCGCCGGTCAGGCCGTTTTTCAGGACCGTTCCCGGTACACGACGAATGCCAGCGTCATTACCCTCGATCGTCGCCTGAATCCGGTTGAGCAAGCCGATCCGAATAACCCGGTGCTGTTTTACTTCGCTAAGAGCATGTTTGGAGGCCGGATTTGAAAGCGAAAAGTGTCAATTTTCCGGTGAGACAAGGCGCTTTTCGAAGGGCGTACCCTGAGGTACGGCCAAGAAAAGCAACGCAGTATCACCGAAAAAGTGGCCTTTTTTAGCTCAAAGGCTGGCCTCCAAACATGCTCTAAACCCTCTTTTTAATGCCGCGGCATAGCGATGAACTTCTTTCGCTGCCGGATTTGCAAACGCCCTCTGTTCGTAGTCGCTCTGGTAAAGTTCGTCCTGAGTCGTAACGATGTTTTCGATAGCAGAGCTGTCCTTGGCTTCCTGTAAAGACAAGGTATCGATCAGTATTTGTTCGTTCGGGATGGTGCCAGCTACGCCCTTTAGCTCGGCCAGGGCGGCGCGGGCGGAAGCCAGCTTTTTCAATACGTTCCGGGTTTCGAGCGCTTCCGGTTTCTGGGTGGGCGGTAAAGGGGCTAGCATTTGTATAGATTTTCGGGAAATTTAAGCACATTCTAATTAACGTGTATAGAAAACAGGTGTTTTTATACACATCACCCCTAGCCTGTATATATTTCCTCGATTTTTCAACCAGATAGCCCAGTTCCCCCAAGATACCGGCTCAAAATGGAGAGCATTTGCCCACATGGACGAAGGCTTCTACTTGGATTTTTTCGATAAATGCCCGGAACTTGGCTAATAAACAAAATGTTCTTAACTTGGATCAATCAAGCTCGATAGACGATGGAACTGAAATTGAATATTGGATATGCAGAACTCCTGGAACTTATACGGCAACTGCCCCTCAGGCAACTGGCCCAGCTTCAGGCCGACCTGGAGGCTGAGTTAGGGAAAAAAGCAGGGAGTGTGCCTGCTAATAAGGAAACTGTTTTACGCCTGGCGGGAAGCTTAAATGATGCCGAAGCGACAGCCATCAAGCACCTGATCAATGAGGAATTCGAAACCGTTGAAGGAGAATGGTGATGAAGGAGCGCTTAGCCCTGGATACGAACATTGCAATTGACATACTCAATGGAAATACGTTAGTCATCCAACTTCTTGAGGAAGTTTCCTCCTTTTTCTTACCTGTTACCGTTTGCGGAGAGTTACTATATGGATACGGCTTTCAAGGCTTTGCTTCAGCCGCAATACTTAAGCACGGCATTCCAGCACCTGCTGATTCCGGATTTTGCTCAAAAATTCCCTGGAGATCCCCAGATAGGAGGCGATCATATACTGCGGAACCCTTTTTTCCAGATATGGATACTCCTTCTGGAAATCCAAATACCGCTCTCTGGCCGGAAGGCTGAAATTACTGGCAATTCTTTTTTCGGAAGCGATTAAGGCTTTCTGAAAGATGATCCTGAAAAGCCTTTCCAGTTTGGGTATCTTCTCGTAGAGTTCTTCCAGAGTTTGATAGGAAAGCTGGAGCAGTTCGGTGTTCTCTACACATTGAATGCTGAATTGAGCAGGCGCCTGAGTTATAAAACCACTGGAATCGCCGGCCCAGCTCTTTTCAACAGAAAAGCTGATAACATGCTCGTCTCCGGCCTGGCTGGTGTAATAGGTACGCAGGCATCCGGACAAAACAAAACTTTCAAAGTAACTGATATCTCCTTCCTGAACCAAATACTGGCCTTTCCAGTAGCGGCGGTACTTTACCCTGGACAGCAACAGCGCTTCTTCATCTGATGTCAGACGGATGTATTGGGCCAAATAGTCTAAAAACGGTTGGTATTTCATTTCTTTTGATTGAGTTTTAGGTTGAAACGGCAAATTTTTGAGAGCCTGAAATAGATTTTTGAAACGAATCCTTTTCGCCCAGAAGGTGATTAGTAGATGAAAGCCAGCCCTAACCCGAAGCCCATATCGCTATCGTAATGGGTAGATGCGGCCAGATATTTGCTCAGGATATATTTTGCGCCCACACTATACTCCAGGTCACTGTTGAGCCTACCCCATAAGCGTAAGCGCGAGCTGAGCGGAATGTCGTTTCTTTCGAATTGCAGTCGGACATACCCCTTATGATCTACCCGCAGATCGGCCTCAATAAAAAAGGGCAGGGTATAGCGAAAACCCGCAGACAATACGCTGCGCTGGTCTTTGGAACTGGCCTGGCCGAAGACATTCTCTTCTACTCCGCCGGCCGTGCGGTACCGCCAGTCCCAGCCGGCATACAATAAGGCAAACTGATTGTGGCCAATAAAGCGCCCTATGTGTCCTTCCGTTTCGTAGCCGGCCCGTGCGTTCATACCCAGCCGCCATTCTGCCCCAAAGTTCCAACGGGTATTCATTATGGAGATCTCACCGTCACTGCCGTTGCTTTCCAGGCCAATTTCCGCACCCAAATAGAAACGACGGTCCTCCCGGTATACCTTTTTCAGTGCTTTGCCGGGGTCCGGAATTTGTGGGTTCGGCGGAGAGTCCTCATAGCTGAAAATGCGCCCCATACCACTCATCATGTGGTAGAGAATGTGACAATGGAAATACCAGTCGCCGTAGCGCTCCGTAGCGCTGAATTCTATGGTGTCCGTTTCCATTGGCATGATATCGAGTACGGTTTTCAGTGGGGAATAGGCGCCATGTTGGTTAACCACCCGGAAAAAATGGCCGTGTAAGTGCATCGGGTGGCGCATCATGGAATTGTTGGACAGGATGATGCGGATGTTTTCTCCGGCTTTGACTAGGATCTTATCGCTTTCGGAAACAGCCTCATTGTTGAGGGTCCAGACGTAACGATTCATATTTCCCGTCAACTCGAAACGTAGGGTACGTAGCGGTTTATCCGGCAAACTAGTTTCCACCGGAGACCGAAGCATATTGTAATTCAACGTAACGAGCTCTCCGGCCGCCTGATGCCGATGATGCTCAGCCATGCTGTCAGCACTCATTTCAATCGCTGCCGGGATATCATTCATCTCCGGGTACATCACAGTATTCATATCCATCTGTTGCAGGCTCATATTCATGCCCATATCGATCATTTTCCCGCCGGTAGTCATCATATCGTTCATCATTTGCATGCCTTCGAAATACCGGAGCTTATGCATGGGCGCCTGGGGCATCCGGCGGCCACGGCCCAGCCACATCGAGGCCGAGCCAGTACGGTCTTCTGCCGTAGCAGTAAACTCATATGCCGTGTCATCTGCCGGCAAAGTGACCAATACGTCGTAAGCTTCGGACACACCGACGATCAGCCGGTCCACTTCCACGGGTTCGACTTCCATGCCGTCTGAAGCTACTACCGTGATCTTACCGCCAGAATATTGCAACCAGAAATAGGTGGAAGAACTTCCGTTGATTACCCGCAGGCGCACCTGGTCTCCGCCTTGGTAGGCCGGCCGCTCTTCTATGGTTTTTCCGTTTAACAAAAAGCGCTCGTAGGACACGTCGCTGACGTCCATTGCGTGCATGCGCTTCCATTCGTTGGCCATCTTTGTTTTGAAATATCCTTGCCCCAAGGCCTCACTGTAGCTTTGAACGGCATTTTTATTGACCATATACCAGTCGGTAGCATAATGAAGCGAACGCTCGACCTGCTCGGGCCTTTCATCACTCCAGTCACTAAGCAAGAGTATTTCCTCTGCGGATACGGGAGCGTCCCTTTTGTGAATGATAAAAGCGCCATACATGCCGATCTGCTCCTGCAACATCGTGTGCGAGTGGTACCAGTAGGTGCCGCTCTGTCTGACCGGAAAGCGGTACACGTGGCTGGAGTGTGGCTGGACAGGCGCTGTAGTCAAGTTCGGAACGCCATCCTGTTCGTTGGGCAGCAGCAACCCATGCCAGTGAATGGAGGCTTCATGGTGCAGGTTGTTGTGTACGTGAATTTCCGCTGTATCTCCTTCGGTAAAAAACAGGCTTGGCGCCGGTATCCGGCCATTGATGGCGATCGCCGGCCGGATTTTACCCGTCAGATTTACCAGCGTGTCCGTTACGTACAGATCATAGCGGACTACTTGCTGGGCCTGCAGGCTCAGCAGCCACGCTACCAAACCTATGGTTAAAATTATCCTGAACATGTGTCTTAATTTTTTTGTGCTGCGATGTTGCCACAATTCAGCATGGCGGCGCCGAAATATGGGTTTTTAATAACCGCTTCCGTGCTTATCCAGTACGCCTTTTTCATCGGGCAATAATAATAGTAAACCTTATGGCCAGAGTTTCCGGAGGCTTTGATAAGCGGCCAAAACAGGGCGGACAACTCAGCAAAGGCTGGCCGCTGTTTTTCCAAGTCGGCTTTCCTGGCTATTTTTTGTACCGCTGTCAGCATTTCGGCCTTGACAGCCGAGAATGGCCGTTGTATTGCAGGTTCCAGCTCTCCAGGTTTCAGGCTTTCTATGGCCGATTGCATGCTGACGGCCAGGGCTGCCGCTTTCTTCCCGTCGCTTTTGACAAAGGCATCTTTCAGTTGCAGATAATTGTCAAGCAGAAACTGAATGCCTGTTGTCTGAGCAGAAGCCATACCCACTGAAAGGGAAAAAAAGAAAAGAAAAAAGACCGTTTTCATTGTTTTAGACTTTAATTGGTGAGCGTGCCTTGGCACTAAAAAACATTCCGTAAAATCTTCGTTGCCGGCAGCAGAAAAGTGTATAGGTATATCCGTGCGTCCTCATAAATGCTATCGTTCCGGCTAGCCGATGCTAAGCCCTCTATACCTATCCACTTCCCCGCTTTCCAAAGTTGGCTAGGCCTATGCCTGTGTGATTTTGCCGGCTGGTTAAATCTCTTCAATAGAGAAGCCGGCTTTTTGAACGGCCTCCATGACCGCTTTCCGGGTGATACCCTCAGAGTGCACCGTAAGGACCTTCTCCGGGGTAGAAATGTCGAGATCCCAGTGGCAGATCCCTTCGGCGGCATCGAGTGCGGTCCGGACCTGTGCCAGGCATCCCCCACAGTGGACGTTGGTGCTAAAGCGGAACGTTTCTCCTTCGTCCATTTCCGCAGCCGTATCAGGAGATTCGGTTCCCGGTTCAACTACCGTATAGCCGGCTTTTTGAATTGCGGCAATGACCGCATCTTGTTCGCCAGCATCCCCAAGGTTTACTTCCAGGGCGCCGGCCTGTACTTTTGTCACCTGAATGCCAGGTAAATTGTTGACAGCTTGTTGTACCCGGAGCTGGCAATGATTGCTTTGCATATCGGGCACCTGAATTTGAATTGTTTGCATTTGATATGAATTTAGATTAACGTTTGATATTTAAAGTAGCTTTTCAATTAGCTTTGGCCGTTCCATGGTGGGAGGTTCGGGGATTGGGCATTTTCTATTTCTCTTTACAACCACCGAACCATCCAAACCTTCAGGTTATTTTTTCCACTTCAGCCGCAGGCTGTTCCCCACCACACTGACACTACTCAGCGCCATGGCGGCGCCGGCGATCATGGGGTTGAGCAAAAACCCTGTGAGCGGATACAATACGCCGGCCGCAACCGGTATGCCGATCAGGTTGTAGATAAAAGCCCAGAAAAGATTCTGGCGGATAGCAGCTACCGTTTGGCGCGACAGCCTTATAGCCGTCGGTATCTTGGTGAGGTCGGAAGATATGATGGTCATTTTGGCAACATCCATCGCAATATCGCTCCCTTTGCCCATCGCAATGCTCACATCGGCGCGCGCCAGGGCGGTACTGTCATTGATACCGTCACCGACCATGGCCACTATTTTGCCTTTGGCCTGCAATTGTTCGATAAATTCCGCTTTCTGATGCGGCAGTACTTCCGCCTGGTAGTGCCGGATTCCGGTCTGTTCGGCCACGCTCTGTGCAGTTGCGCGGTTATCTCCGGTGAGCATATATACTTCCACGCCCATTTGCTGTAGTTGCTGAATGGCTTCCCTGGAAGCAGCCTTGACCTGGTCCGCAATGGCGATCACGGCCAGCGCCTGCTGTTTATCGGCAAACCAGATCACTGATTTGGACTCACGGCTCCATTTGCTGGCTTTTTCCAGCAGGCTTTCCGCCAGTTCGATGTGGTTCTCCAGCATCAGGGCTTTGTTGCCGGCGAGGTATAATTCCTGGCCGATCATCGCTTTGGCGCCTTTGCCGGTAATGCTTTCGAAATGGGCAACAGCTAGTTCGGGCGAGCCGGCGAAGTATTGAACAACTGCTTCGGCCAGGGGGTGTTCCGATTGTTTTTCGAGGTTATACAGGAGGCTGCTTTTTTCGGAGTCGTTGTGGAGCCAGTATACATCAGTCACCACCGGCCTGCCTTCGGTAATAGTGCCGGTCTTATCCAATACGACGGCGTTGACCTGTTTTGCCAGTTCCAGGCTTTCGGCGTCCTTGATCAGGATGCCCGCCTCGGCGCCTTTTCCCACGCCGACCATAATAGCAGTTGGTGTAGCGAGTCCCAGTGCGCAGGGGCAGGCGATCACCAATACCGTAACCAGAGCCAGCAAAGCCTGGGTGAATCCGTGCTCAGGGCTCAGCACCACCCAGGCCAGGAAAGCCAACAGCGCGATGCCGATAACGACCGGAACAAAAATACCGGCGATCTTGTCTACCAGTTTTTGAACAGGCGCCTTGCTTCCCTGGGCATCCTGCACCAGGCGTATAATCTGGGCGAGCATAGTATCGGCGCCCACTTTTTGAGCCTGGAACTGAAAGCTGCCCTTCTGATTGATGGTGCCGGCGAATACCTTATCCCCTTCCTGTTTCAAAACAGGAACCGGTTCGCCACTTAACATACTTTCGTCAACATAGGAGGTTCCCGAGGACAGAATGCCATCGAAGGCGATCTTTCCCCCGGGTTTTACCAGGATGACATCGCCGGAATGCACCTGGTCAATAGGCATTTCCATTTGATGTCCTCCTTCGTGTACGACTGTCACGGTTTTGGGCTGTAACCCCATTAGCTTCTTGATAGCCGTGGAGGTATTCCCTTTGGCTTTTTCTTCCAGGAGTTTGCCAAGCAGGATAAAGACGATGATCACTGCCGCCGCTTCAAAATATACATGGGGGTGCAGGCCTCTGCGATGCCAAAATTCCGGAAACAGCGTATTGAACACACTGAACAGGTAAGCTACGCCGGTGCTAAGGGCTACCAGCGTGTCCATATTGGCCGACCGGTGCCGGGCCTGTTTCCAGGCATTGATGTAGAACCCTTTGCCTAACCATACCACGACCGGAGTGGAGAGTACCCACATAATGTAGTTGGCATAAGGCATATCCATAAAGAACATGCCGATGGCCACAACCGGCAAGGTTAAAATTGCGGCGCTGAAGGTACGGCGCTTCAGCTGGCTGAAGTATTCTTCCTGGAGGGTCTCCAGGGTTTCCGCCTGCTGTTTGCCTTCTTCCAGTAAGAGGTCGTAGCCGATCGACTGTACCGCCTGCCGAAGAGCTTCCGCCGTTGTAATACCGGGCAGGTATTCTACCTGTACGGCCGCGCCAGCAAAGTTCACGGCAGCAGTGACCACACCCGGCTGGGCTTTCAGTATGCTTTCTACACTTATAGCGCAGGAAGCACAGGTCATATGCAATACCGGGAAGGTTGCTTTGACGGCCGGCACACCGTAGCCCAGGCCGCGGATAGCCTTTACGGCTTCCGGCAGTACTTCGGCAGAATGCTTTGCAGTGATAACGGCCCGCCGGTTGTTCAGCTCGACCTTATGGGCCAGAATACCCGGTACGGCATCCAACCCACGGCCTACGATCAGCGCGCAATGCTCGCTTTCAACCCCTTCCAGCGGGATCTGAATACTGTTGATTTTTGCTTCTATTGTAGTCATAATCTTTTTGTTTGATTACGCTACAAAGTTGCAGGAGAGCTGTCGAAGGGGCGTTACACGATTTCCGGAAAGATTTATATCATTTATACCTCGTCCAGCGGTTTGCGCTTGTCGCTTTTCAGGTTCTTGAAATAGCTGGGCGTTAGGCCGGTCACCTTCTTAAATTGATTGCTCAAATGTGCCACACTGGAGTAATGCAGTTGAAAGGCGATCTCGCTCAGGGAAAGCTCATCGTATACCAGCAGTTCCTTTACTCTTTCAATCTTTTGTGCAATGAAGTATTTTTCGATCGATACCCCTTCTACCTCAGAGAAGAGTTTACTCAGATAGCTATACTCATAATGAAGGCGGCTGCTCAGGAAATCGGATAGGTTAGTAGTCAATTCACTGTCTTTTTGATGCACCAATTCAATGATGAGGTTTTTGATATGCTCGATCAGGCGGCTTTTTTTATCGTCAATTACCTCAAACCCCAAAGGCAACAGAGCCTCATTCAAGGCCTGTTTTTGGGCCAGGCTGAGCACCTCAGCGATCTCCGCCTCGCCAAGTTCAACAGATAATACGTTCAGGCCTTGCTTTTCCAGTTCAGACCGGACCACCATTTTGCAGCGGTTACAGACCATATTTTTAAGATACAGCATCATAAGTACGCAGGAAGATTGAAAGCCATTTCTTTTAGCCATTGCTAAGTTAAGAATGGTTTAACACTTTTTTTAAACTAGTTCAACTTCCCGCTTATTGAGTGCCCATAATTTTGCCCGAAAAAACATCAAAGATGAAAACAAGATTGAGAATGCTCATTGGCCTGTTAGTGCTGGCCAATTTGATCGCCTGTAAAAAGGATGAGTTTGATCCATCCGTGGAAAACCCAATGGCTGTGGCCGTTAATTTCAGTAATGATATAAGCGTTGCTGAGAATGCCGGCGCCCAGGAGGTTGTCCTCCAATTCGACAAAACTGCCCAACAGGAAGGCACTATCGAGGTAAAGGCCGTAACGGCTACTCCGGAAGCTTTTCAGTCCAGTCCGGCAGTCGAAGACAATCTTATTGTGCTGGCCGTCGCCAAGGGGGATACCCACGCTTCTTTTACCGTCACCCCGGTTAACAACAACATGGAGGACAACGATCGAATTGTCTCCTTCGAGATCACGGAGGTTACGGAAGGTTTTGAGATCGGAAGTAAGAAGAGCATCGTCATGTCCATTCTGGACGATGAAAACTCCATTACCGCCAATTTCTCTAACAGCAAGGGTGTGCTGTATGAAAATACCCCAACGGGCCTCGACATCAAGGTGCTGTTTTCCGCTCCTGCTATCCAGACGGGCCAGGTCGTCCTGCAACTGGAAGGAATGGCGGAAACCGGGTTGTTTACCACTCAGCCTGCCCTGGACGCCAGCGGGCGAATAGCGTTGCCGGTATCTGCCGGAGCTACCGTAGTAAGCCTGCTGTTGACTCCCACAGATGATAGGCTGCTCAAAGGACATCACACCCTGGATTTTACCATTGCTGAAACGGAAGGGGGGATTATTAAGGGGCAGGAACTATCTTTTAAGCTGAGCTTGCTGGATGACGAATTGGCGGGCAAGGCCAAGTCGTATGAAACCGCCGGCGGGGGCTGGCGGTCGAAAAAGGCCTACCTGTACGATGAAGATGGCCGCATACTGGCTGTCCAATGGGAAACCGAAACTCCGTTTCTGCGCACCGGAACCGACACCTATTACTATGCCGCTAACGGCCTCATTGAACGGGTAAACCACACCCCTGAACAGGATGAGTATTTTTATCAGGAAAACGGCCGGATTGTGCGCTCGGAAACCATCAAGAACGGCGTGAAGACGGAATACAGTGAATATGATTACGACCTGGCTGGTAATGTCGGCGGGCAGGCACAATATCGTCGCCAATCCAACGGCGCCTACACCCTGTCGTTCCTTTACCATTATCTGTACGATTTCAACGGCAACCTCTACAGCCAGCTGACTTATATCCCAGGGGATGATCCGCAAAATCCGATCCTGATCTCTACCCGTACCTATGAATCGTATTTGAATATCCCCAATCCATTCCCGGTATTAGAGGTGATCCCTGGTATTCAGGCGCAGCCTTTCCTGCCGGTATCCTACCGAATTGAGGAAAACGGATCGAGCCTGTCTTATAGTTTCTCCTACGAGTTCGATGGGGCCGGAAACCTGATAAAACGAACCACTTCCGGGAGCGGATCAGAGGTAACAACCTACCAATACTATTGATACCGGTACAGATATATGGTTCCCGGAACGTTAATCCCGCTCTGTAATCACCCACTAGACTTCATCATACAGAATTGGCCTCAAAGAACATAATCCATCCCGAATTTCAGCCTGGCCTTAAGTTCGGGATGCTTTTATGATGAGCTCCCTTCATTTTTTGTACAATCTGTTGTACAGATTTCAACTCCTCTCAATTAAATCATTGAATATCAATATTTTGTATGCCTGAATTCAAAGCCCCGTCCGGGCCACTTTAATCACAAACCCTTGTAAACCATTGATTTACAAGGGTTTTTTATTTTAATCTGCTTTTCCGGCCAGGCTTCCGGGTAGGTACACATGCCCTGGAGCATCCAGGAAAAGATCTCGCCATAGTTCTTTTTCAGAAAGTGCTCCACTTTATTTTTAATCCAATGTTTCCTTTTCTCCGGCCAGCAGGGCCAGATTCAGGTAGTAATTGCTTCGGCCCTTTTTGATTTTTTCCAGCAGTTGCATCTCCGTCAGGGTTTCCAGGTATTTGGCAGCTGTCAGGCGAGAGACCCGGAGGTCTTTTTGCAGCCAGCTGATCTTAGTATAGGGATGCCGGAACAGGTTGTTGAGCAGGTCCTGGCTGTAGAGTTTCGGCTGTTCTTCCCGAATGCGCTTTTTATAGGTTTGCATAAGCTCGTGTATGCCCTTAATGGTTTTTATGGTTTGGAGCCCCCCTGCCCAATATTTCAAAAAGCTGATTATTTTTACCACCTTTCAAAAGCGGCTTTATCCAATTTCTTAACCGACTGCGCATGCTGCTGGCTTTCATCCTGCTGTACCTGATGATGAATCTTTTCATCGGGTACTGGGCATCCGGAAAGGTAAAGGGCGCCCGCGATTTTGTCATTGCCGGGCGGCGGCTGCCGGTGCTGGTGGCCGGGCCCGCCCTGTTCGCCACCTGGTTCGGTTCCGAGACGATCATGGGGTCTTCCTCCGAATTTGTGGAGGCCGGCGTGCCGGGCATTATTTCCGACCCTCTGGGAGCAGCCCTGTGCCTGATGCTGGTTGGCCTGTTTTTCGCCCGCCCGATCTACCGCCTGAACATTCTCACCTTCAATGATTTTTTTCGGATGCGCTTCAACAGCAGCGTTGAGCTGATCTCCGTGCTGGCCATCGTGCCCTCCTATTTCGGCTGGATCGCTGCCCAGTTGCTGGCGCTGGCGCTGATCCTCCAGGCCATTCTCGGGCTGCCCATACTGGCCGGCATCCTGCTTTGTGCGGCGGTTGTGGTGGCCTACACCTATACAGGCGGCATGTGGGCCGTGTCGGCTACCGATTTTGTCCAAACCATAATGATCATCATCGGATTGATCTTCCTGGCGGTTTCTCTGGTTGGGCATGCCGGCGGGCTCAGCCATCTGGCAGCGCAGCAACCCGGCGATTTTTTCCGCTTTTTCCCCCGGGCCGGCTTCACAGACTGGATGGTTTGGATCGCGGCCTGGATGACCTTCGGGCTGGGGGGCATTCCCTCGCAGGACATTTTCCAGCGCACCATGTCGGCCAGGTCCGAAAGGGCGGCGGCGCATTCGGCCTTTCTCGCCGGCCTTTTATACCTGAGCATCGGCTTGTTTCCGCTCTTCATCGCCCTGGCTGCCCGGCAGTCGTACCCGGGCCTGGCCGAAGGAGAACCGCAGATGTTGCTCCTCGAAGTGGCCATGGCCCATACCGGCCTGCCCCTGCAGATCCTGTTCTTCGGGGCCCTGATTTCCGCCATCCTGAGCACCACCAGCGGCGCCATTCTGGCGCCGGCCACGGTAATCGGCGAAAACCTGATCAAGCCCCGTTTCCCCGGCCTGTCCGACGGGCAGCTGCTGCGAGCCATGCGGTACTCCGTTATCGGCGTGACGGCCATCGCCACCGTCATGGCCAACATGAACTCCAGCATCCACGATCTGGTAGCTTCCTCCACCACTTTATTGCTTACCTCCCTTTTCATCCCGCTGGCCATGGGTTTGTATTGGAAGAAAGCCTCCTGCGCCGGCGCGCTGGCAGCCATTTTTGGCGGCGCCGGCGCCTGGCTGGCCTGCGAGCTGGCCGCAACGGAAATTCCCGCCACCATTTTCGGGCTGCTGGGCAGTATGGCGGGCATGGTGGGGGGAAGCCTGCTGGCGCCCGACGAAAGCTATGCGGCGTACCAGGCGGAAGCCACGGGGTAGAACCCTCGCAAAACCAAAGCGATCCACCCCGTGGCTAAAGTTTAAGTTTAAGTTTACTAAACTTAGTTTAAGTTTACTAAACTTTGAAAGTTTAGTAAACTTCAGGGCTGTAAACTTCAGGGCTCTTCAGGCCAGCATTTTACGCATTGGCGCGCTACGCGCCATCCGCCTGCCCACGCACGGCACCCGTGTTCGGGCCCCGCACTTTTTTTTCCGCCCAAAAATCGCGATATTACCCAACACAATTTACTCAAGTGTTACAGCACCTCCATTAAACCACCCCAAAATGTACTTCCAGCGGGTACTCCTGTTGGCCGCCGCTTCAGGCAGCATTTACCCCAAAACAAATATCTAAAACAGAAAAACAGCCACCATGCGAAGGGCCATGTTTGCTATTGCGGGGCTCCTGGCGGGCCTTCCGATTGTTGCCCAGCCATTCCTGTTTGCTCCTGCCGAAGATATGCCTTTCTTCAGTGACGGGCGTTTATTGCCCCACGCGCTGGCCGGCGGCCTGGAAGCCCCGCAGTTCATCGAAATGGAGCTCAACAACGACGGGCTTACCGATTTGATCGCCTTCGACCGGGCCGGTTCAAAAGCCATACCTTTTGAAGCCTACCTCTCCCCCCTTGGCGTCCGGTACCGCTATGCGCCGGAGTATGAACCCCATTTTCCGCCTCTGTACCAGTTTTTGCAGTCCGCCGACCTCAATTGCGACGGCCTGGATGACCTGCTGACGATGGAACCTCTGACGAGCGCCGCCGATGTCGGCCTGAAGGTTTACCTGCGCCAGGCCGGCGGAAACGGCATGCCGGCCTTCGGAGCGCAGATGCTGCACCTGCTCAACAACCCCGACACCATCATCCGCATCCATGCTTTTGACCTGCCCGCCATTGCAGATATCAACGGCGACGGGCTCCGCGACATCCTGTATATCCCGCAGGGCGGCACGCAGATCCAATATTACGAGAACATTTCCCTGCAACTGGGCGCCTGCGACAGCCTGGCCTTCGAGCTTCGTGATGATTGCTGGGGGAAGGCCAGTTATGAACTCGACGGCAATTTTATGCTGAACACCTGCGGCCCGCGTACAGCAGGCTGCGCCGGTTCCGCCATGCTGGCAACCGATTCTGATGGCGACGGAGACAAGGACCTGTTTTTCAGCGGCATATACGGCCGGCACATCCTGCAGCTCATCAACGGAGGCAGTGCAACAGAAGCCAACCTCATCTCCCAGGATGCAAACTGGCTGCTGGATGGCGAGCCCATGATGGAATTTCCCGCTCCTTATCTGGCAGGCCTTGGGCAGGATAGCGGGCAGCAGAGCCTGCTCGTAGCCACCAACCGCCTCAGCGGGCTGGGCGCCGGGCCTGAGCAAACGAAAATTTACCACTTTATACCATCTGAAGAAACCGGCGGCTGGCAATTTCTGGGCGACGATTTCCTGATCGCGGACATGGTGGACCATGGATTCCGGAGCAGCCCTGCCGTATGGGACGCCAATGCGGACGGCCTGCCCGACATACTGATCGGCTACAACAAACCGCACAACGTTTTCGGTTATATCTCCGCAGTTGCGCTTTACCTGAACGCTGGCACGCCCACGCAGCCTGCATTCCACCTGGCGGATACCGACTGCGGCGGGCTGCTCGGCAGCGCCATGAAGGCCATTCACCCCACCTTCGGAGACCTCGACGGCGACGGGCTGGCCGAAATGGTGATCGGGCTGGCCGACGGCAGATTAAGAACCTACCACGCCACGGCCGGAGAATCCCCCGCCTTCACCCCTATGGAACCCGACCCGCTGGGTGGCTTCCATCTGAATGGCTTTGCCAAACCCCAACTGATCGATGTCAACGGCGACGGCCTGCACGACCTGGCCTGCGGAACCCGGAACGGCACAACCAGCCTGCTGCTCAACGAAGGCTCGCCCGAAGCGCCAAGCTTTTCATTGGCCACGGATACCCTGGGCGGCATCCTCCCCCTGGGGTATTTCCAGGAAAACAGCCCCTTCCTGCTTCCCGCCGAAGACGGGGAATTCTGGCTTTACAACGGGCAGTTTGACGGCAAGGCCAGCCTGTACAAAGGCCAGCCCGGACAGGAATTTTTCCTTCAGGAGAAAAATATCGGGCCTGTCGAGGTGGGCGAGCGCGCAGCGATTTGCCTGCACGACCTCAACGGCGACCAACAGCCCGAACTCATCGCCGGCAATATGAGGGGCGGCATCGGGATATTTTCCCCGGCGCCTGTCAGCAGCAGGCAAAACGCTTTTTACACCGCGGCAGAGATTTTCCTGTACCCCAACCCTGCGAATGGATCGGATGTATTTCTGTCCCTTCCCGCTTCCGCATCCGACGTCCATGTCCGCCTGTTTGACGCCGCCGGGCGGCTGGTGCGGGAACAACGGGCAGCCGGCGCGGCGCCACAACCCCTCCGCTTCGGCCTGCATGGCCTGCCGGGGGGCATTTATATGTACCAGATAATGACGCCGGCATCCCATTTCACCGGAAAATTGATCGTAAACCAGTAAGCAAATGAGAGAAAACCTTACACCGAAAATCACCCTGGCTATTGCCCTTTTTCTCTTCACCCTTTCCCCTCTTTTCGCCTGTGACGGGTCGGGGTATGTCTATAACGGGATCACCGACAACGGAGACGGCACCTTCACGCTGAACATGACCATCCATATTGCCGGCGGGGATTATCCCGGCGGCATCCTGGGCGGCACCCAGGGCTTCTACTTTTCCACCAACGCGCCGGGGGGCATGATCAGCGTGACGCCACTGACGCTGACCAGCCTCAACGGCACTTCACTGACGGGCGTCATTTCGGGGGGCACAGTTACCTGGGGCACGCCCGGGTCCGGCCCCTTCTTCGTGGCCAGCAACGAGCCCACGCAAACCTTCGACATCCTCGTTACCGTCAGCGGCTTCCCCAGTATGTGGAACGGCGGAGGGATGGAAAATAACGGTTGCCCGGGCGGCCCGGGAACCAGCAACCCCTCACCGGGATATTCCGGCACTATCTGCCTGCCCGCCACCATACAGGTATTACCTCCCCCGGCGCCCATCTGCGCCGGCGAGCCCATCACCCTTGAAGCCATACCTTCCCTGGGCTCCACGGTTTCCTGGTCGAACGGGCAGGTGGGTTCCACCATTACCTACGTGCCCACAGTTTCCACTACGCTCACGGCAACCGCTCAAAGCGCCTGCGGAGGCGCCTCGCAAACGATCTCCATCAACGTAAACCCCCAGCCCACCCTGGCGCCCTTTCAGGCCATCGATATCTGCCAGGGCGAACTCATCACCCTGACGGCCAACGCCCAGAACGCCGACCTGATCGAATGGGACAATGGGTTCATCGGCCCGACTGTTGTCTTTGCCCCCGAGGAAACCAATACCATAACGGTTACAGCTTCCAACATCTGCGGCTCCGTTTCCCAACTCGTCCCCATTACCGTCACTCCCCTTCCCGTCCTGGCCGTGCTGGTGGGCGACCAGGTCATCTGCCAGGGGGAACTTGCCGACCTGGAAGTTTACGTGGAGAACGCCACCAGCTTCTCCTGGTCGAACGGCCCTCCTACCCCTTCCATAACCGTCAGCCCGTCCCAGACGACCGTATATACCGCCACGGCCTCCAATGAATGCCTCACCCTACAGGAAGATATCATCGTGGAAGTACTGCCCCTGCCCACCATAGATGTCATTCAGGGGGGGCAGACGATCTGCCAGGGCCAGAGCGCCACGCTAGACATTTTCGCCGACAATGCCGATGACATATCCTGGAGCAATGGATCTTCCAATTCCCAGATAACGGTAACCCCCGGACAAACAACCGGCTATACGGTTTCAGCCAGCAACAGCTGCGGGGCCGTGCAGGAAACCATAACCGTGGAAGTGCTGCTGCCTCCGGTGCTGACGCCCCTTCAGGGCAGCCAGGCCATCTGCCAGGGCGCCAGCGCCACACTCAGCGTCGATGTCCAGAACGAAGACGCCCTGATCTGGTCGACCGGCAGCACCAGCCCGTCCATCACTGTGAGCCCCATGCAGGATCAGAGTTTTACCGTCACGGCCTCCAATTCGTGTGGCCAGGTGGACACCTCCTTCGACATCTCCATTCAACTCCCACCCTCCCTGACGGTGGTCCAGGGTGAACAGGACATTTGCGAAGGCGAGAGCATCACGCTGGCCATAGACCCCGAATTCGCCTCCGCCATTCAATGGACGGGCGGAAGCATGGATTCCAGTATCACCGTATCACCGGCCCAAACCACGGCTTTCGAGGTCGTGGTGAGCAATACCTGCGGGCAGGCCGACACCTCTTTCACCATCCTCGTCTCTCCATTGCCTGTGCTTGATGTACTGCAGGGAGATCAGGCCATTTGCGAAGGGGAAAGCGCCACCCTCGTCGTGGAAGCGGCCAACGAAGACAACCTGCAGTGGAATACCGGCGCTACGTCTCCCTCCCTTACCGTGAGCCCCGGCCAAACCGAAAGTTATCTGGCGGTGGCTTCGAACGCCTGCGGGCAGGACAGCGCCCTGCTCACCGTGACCGTAAACCCCATTTTCGACACCGCGCTGAGCTTCGGAGCCTGCCCCGGAACCAGCATCACTTATGCCGGGGAAAGCCTCGCACCAGGGGAAAGCCAGAGCTTCACATTCCCCTCTGCGGCCGGCTGCGACTCCACCGTAAACGTCACGGTTATCGAACTACCGGTTTACGAAACAAGCCTCAGCCTGCAGGCATGCACGGGCAGCACTGCCCTCTACAACGGAACCCCCTTGCCGCCGGGGGCGATGCAAAGTTTCACCTTCACGGCCTCCAATGGGTGCGACTCCACCGTGCTGGTGACGGTAGAGGAGGTAAGCATTATCGAAGAGAGCCTCAGCCTGCAGGCCTGCCCCGGCGCTGCGGTAGATTATAATGGCGCCACACTGGCGCCCGGCGACAGCCAGAGTTTCAGCTTTACCGGGCAGAGCGGCTGCGATTCCATCGTCCATGTCACCGTACTCGCACTCCCAACTTTCGAATCGAACCTGACGCTGGAAGCCTGTACCGGAACGACAGCCGATTTCAACGGAACCCCGCTGCCACCCGGTGCTGTGCAGAGCTTTACTTTCGCAGCAGCCAATGGCTGCGACTCGACGGTCAACGTCACGGTGGTTGAGCTGCCCGCTTCCGAATCCGGGCTATCCATCGAAGCCTGCGCCGGCACGACAGTGGAATATAACGGCACGGCACTCAGCCCCGGGCAGAACCAGGCCTTCACCTTTGCCGCCGCAAACGGCTGCGATTCCACCGTCACCGTCACGGTTATCGAATTGCCCGTTTTTGAAACCAGCCTCAGCCTGGAAGCCTGCGCAGGCAGTACGGTAAATTATAACGGCGCCGCCCTGTTGCCCGGCGACAGCCAGCCCTTCCTGTTTACAGCCGCCAATGGCTGCGACTCCGTGGTCAACGTTTCCGTGGTGGAACTGGCCGTATTTGAAACCAGCCTGGAGCTGGAAGCCTGCACCGGCACAACGGCTGATTATAACGGCGTGGCCCTCAGCCCCGGCGAAAGCCAGGGTTTCACCTTTACGGCGGCAAACGGTTGTGATTCGACGGTTACCGTTACGGCCATTGAGCTACCCACTTTCGAAACCAGCCTGACACTTCAGGCCTGCGCCGGCACTACGGCGGACTACAACGGCACGGCTTTACTGCCTGGCGCCAGCCAGGCCTTCCACTTTACGGCCGCCAATGGCTGCGATTCCACTGTAAACGTAGCGGTTATGGAACTGCCGGTTTACGAGCAGGAACTCGAATTGCAGGCATGCACAGGCTTCACGGTGGACTACAACGGTGAAACCCTCAACCCCGGGGAAGTGCGGAGTTTCACCTTCAGCACCCAGAACGGTTGTGATTCTGTCGTCAATGTAACCGTCACCGAAGTCTCCGTCCTTCAGGAAAGCCTGGAATTCAGCGCCTGCCCGGGCTCAACGGCCAGCTACAACGGCGTCGTGCTCAACCCCGGGGATATGCAGGACTTTACCTTTACTTCCCAAACCGGCTGCGACTCCATCGTGAGCGTGTCTGTCATCGAGCTGCCCACTTTCACATCCAGCCTGACGCTGGAAGCCTGCACCGGCGCCTCCGCCTCTTATAATGGCACGATCCTCCTTCCGGGCGACAGCCAGCCATTCACGCTGGTGGCAGCCAATGGTTGCGACTCGGTAGTAACCGTCACGGTGCAGGAACTGGCCACCTACGAGCAGGATTTACAACTGGAGGCCTGCCCCGGCGAAAGCGTCAGCTATGCGGGGGAGGTGCTGTATCCCGGCGACGGCCGGAGCTTCATCCTGACGGCCCAGAACGGCTGCGATTCCACCGTTAACGTCAGCGTGCTGGAATTGCCCACTTTTGAGCAGAACCTAGCGCTGCAGGCCTGTTTGGGATCTGTTATTTCATACAATGGAACGATGCTGGCCCCCGGCGACAGCCAGAGCTTCATCCTGACGGCGCAAAACGGCTGTGATTCCACGGTGCATGTCAGCGTCGCCGGTGTTGAAGTTTTTGAAACGAGCCTCGAGCTGGCAGCCTGTTCGGGAACCAGCGTTTCCTACAACGGAACGGAGTTGCCTGCGGGCAGCACGCAGGATTTCACCTTCACTTCCCAGATCGGGTGCGACTCTATTGTTACTGTTAATGTTTTCGAATGGCCTGTTTATGAACAAAGCCTTCAACTGGAAACCTGCGAAGGCACGGCGATAACCTATAACGGGAGCATACTGGCGCCGGGCATGACCCAGGCTTTTACCCTGGCCAGCCAGAACGGGTGCGATTCCGTGGTCGTGGTCAGCGTGGCGGCGGTGGATACCATTGCCACTTACGAGCAGCGCAGCATCTGTGCCGGAGACTCCGCCCTGGTATTTGGGCAATACGAGGCTTTGGCGGGCATTTATGCCGAGACAGGGCTTTCTTTCAACGGCTGCGACTCCACGCACCGGGTGGAGCTCAGCCTCCGGCCCCTTCCCGTCATATCGTATAACGTGCAGGGGGCCTGCCCCGAAGAGGCCAATGGCGCCGCCAACCTGTCCGCTACGGGAGCTGCCGCCCCTTACGGTTTCTTCTGGCCGAACGGCAGCACCAACCCCGTCCGCACCAACCTCGCCGCGGGGGCCTACACCGTTACGGTCAGCGACGCCACCGGCTGCCGGCAAACGGCGGTGGTGCAGGTGCCGGAACGCAGTGTCGACATCCAGGCCGATATCGGCGCCATCAGTTGCTTTGGCGCCAAAGACGGCTATATCGCCATCCAGGGCAGCGGCGCCAGCGGCCTGCGCTACAGCCTCGACGGCGAAATATTCCGCACCGACGGTTTCTACCCCCGCCTGGGGCCGGGAGCATATACGGCCTACGTACGGGACGGCTACGGCTGCACGTATGAACAACCGGGCATTATCCTGGAAGAGCCGGATGAACTGCTCATTCAGTTGCCCCCCGACACCACCATACGGCTGGGCGACTCGATCGCCATCCTGGCCCAGGCCAACCGGGCGGAGCCGGTGCAGTTTAACTGGCGCCCCAACTACAACATCAGCTGCACCACCTGCAACCCGCCGTCCGTCCATCCGGAGGAAAGCGTGTACTACTACGTAACCGCCCGTGATGGCAACGGCTGCACTGCCGGCAACCGCATTCTCATTTATGTGAATAAGTTCCGGGGCGTCTTCATTCCCAACGGCTTCAGCCCCAATGGAGACGGCGCCAACGACCGCTTTTACATCTTCGCCGATGAAAGCGTGGCGCAGGTCAGGTCCTTCCTGGTCTTCAACCGTTGGGGAGAGGCCGTGTTTGAAGGTTATGGCTTCCTGCCCAACGACCCGGCCTACGGGTGGGACGGCAGTTTCCGTGGCGAAGTGATGAACCCGGCAGTATTCGCCTATGTAGCTGAAATCGAGTTCAGGGATGGAGAAGTGGTGGTGTTTAAAGGGGATGTATCCCTGGTCCGGTAAGCCTGGCCGGAAGGCAACTAAAAACTGCATTTTACGTAAAAACATTTCATGAAACCCCACTTCATTCCCGGCATCTACAATTACTGCGACCGCTGGTGCGAGCGCTGCGCCTACAATCACCGCTGCCAGATTTACGCTGAAGAACAGAAGCTCTCTCCGGAGCAAAAAGACCCCGGCAATCCCGCGTTCTGGGAATACATCCAGAGCAACTTCCGCAAAGCCATGGAAATGGTGGAAGCCTGGGCAAAGAAGGAGAACATCGACTGGGAAGCCTTTCGCGAAGAGGCCCTGAGTGAAGAAGAGGAGCAGGAATTGAGCCCGGGCCAGCAGGCGCTGGACAGCCTGTCCCGGGATTATGCCCGCCGAACCCTGGACTGGTTAAAAGCACAGCGGGATGCCTTCCGGGAATACAGGGAAGAGCTCATGAGCCGGCTTCAGCTCGGCATCAGCATCGGGCAGGAAGCCTCCCGGATGAACGACGCCATCGAAGCTATCCAATGGTATAGCACTATGATCCCCTCCAAAACCAGCCACGCCCTGCACGCTTACCGCCACCAGCACGAATGGTACTGGGACAGCCCGCTGCAAAGCGACGCCAACGGGACGGCCAAAGTTGCCCTGCTCTGCATAGAGCGCAGCCTGGGCGCCTGGGAAGCCCTCCGCCAGCAACTGCCGGAAAAAGCCGACGAGATCATCGATATGCTGGTAATCCTCGGCAAAATCCGGCGCGGGCTGCTGCACTACTTTCCCGAAGCGGACAAGTTTATCCGCCCTGGCTTCGATGAGCCGGAGGCCTGAAGGGAAACACCCGCAGGAACTGCTGTTAATTTCCTGTTAAATAAAAATGGGCTGGTAACAAAGATTTTCTGAAGGCGGTTAATTTTTCATAACTTTTTTCGAACACTTTCAGCCTAAACTTAAAAAGCAGCAGAACCATGAAGCAGATATTATCCCTGGCGCTGGCAGGCATGGTAGGCGGATTGATCACCCTTGGAGGCTACAGCCTGATGCAACCCGAATCGCCGGCGTTTCCACAACCCGGCCCTTACGCCCAGTCCGTAAAAAACATCAACATTCCTGCGAAGGCCAATGCTTTCCCCTTCGATTTCAAGGACGCAGCCGCCAGGGCCATGCCGGCGGTGGTGCACATTTCCGCCACCATGAGCCAGAGCGCGCGCAACAACGGGGCGGATCCCTTCCGCTTCTTCTTCGGGGATGAATTCATGAACCCCTTTGGCGGCGGGCAGGCTCCCGCAAGCGGCGCCGGCTCGGGCGTCATTTTCAGCCCCGATGGATATATCCTCACCAATAACCACGTGGTGGCTTCCGCCAACCAACTGGAAGTGACGCTTTACGACAACCGCACCTTCAAAGCCGAAGTGGTCGGTACGGATGAAAAAACGGACCTTGCCGTCATCAAGGTGGAAGCCTCCGGGCTGCCGGCCCTGCCCCTGGCCAACTCCGATGAAGCCCAGGTCGGCGAGTGGGTGCTTGCCGTGGGCAACCCCTTCGACCTCACCTCCACCGTCACGGCCGGCATCATCAGCGCCAAGGGGCGCAACATCAACCTGCTGGGCGGCGGCCGGTCCATCGAATCCTTCATACAGACCGACGCGGCCGTCAACCCGGGCAACAGCGGAGGCGCCCTGGTCGACGCCCAGGGCCGGCTGCTGGGCATCAACACGGCCATCGCTACCCGCACCGGCGTTTTCTCCGGCTATTCCTTCGCCATCCCCATCAACCTCGCCGCCCGCATCGCCGATGACATCATCGAATACGGCAGCTTCCAGCGGGCCTTCCTGGGCGTCACCATCTCCGACCTCGACAGCAAGTATGCCGAAGAGCTGGGTGTAAATATCGCTCAGGGCGTCGTGATCGAAGAACTTGCCGACGGCGGTTCCGCACAGTACGCCGGGCTGCTGCCCAAAGACATCATCACCGGGGTAAACGGCAGGGAAGTAAAAAGCGTGCCGGAGCTGCAGGAGATTGTCGGCCGGTCCAAAGTGGGCGACGTACTCAACCTGACGGTCAACCGCCGGGGCGAAGAAAAGAAAGTGGCCGTCCGCCTCAAAGCCGGATAAGCCCTTTCCTGCAAATTTGACGTCAAAAGGGCCGGCTAACGGTTGCGCTTCAATGGAATTAGCCGTAACTTGTAAGTGCAGGCGGGCATCCTTGTAATCGATTGGTAATTAATTGCTTTAAGAAATTCTTAACAGCCCGTTTGCAACAAAGGACAATGTAATTCAGTTACTGAAGATACAAAGAGACTTGTTTAAAGTTGGTTTTTCGTTTTGTTTTGATGCGTCTGTCTAGCAAGCCTAGGCAGACGTTTTTTTTGCTTGCATACCCCCTCCCGGGGGTAAAATTGGGTAATCTTGGGTAATTGTGGGTAAGGCGCTCGCTTCGGTTCTTTTTCCCATTTAAATTGGAGATGAAAAAAGCGCTATGCCCCCCATTACTTCCGGCCTTCGCTGGGCCTACGGACTGATTGGCATCTTCTATCCCAACCTTTGCCTTGCCTGCGGGAAGAACCTGCCTCCCCGCGAGGACACCATTTGCCTGAGTTGCCAGTACAAACTCCCGAAGACGGGTTTTCACCTGCTGCCCGAAAACCCCTTTACCGAACGCTTCTGGGGGCGGGTGAACATACAGGCAGGCGCCGCCCTTTACCATTTTTCCAAAGGCGGGCGCACCCAGAGCCTCATCCACAACCTCAAATACGAAGGCAAACGGGAGATCGGGGTGAAACTGGGCCGGATATACGGCCAGCAGCTCAAGGAAGCACCGGGCTTCCGGGACGCCGCCCTCATCCTGCCCGTACCCCTGCACCCGCGCAAAGAAAGGCAGCGGGGGTATAACCAGAGCGCCGCGTTCGCCCAGGGCCTGTCCGCCAGCATGGGAATACCCTGGCTCAAAGACGGGCTGATAAGAAGGGAACACACCACCAGCCAGACCCGGAAGTCGCGCCTGGAACGCTTTGACAACGTATCGGAAGTGTTTCTGGCGCCTCATCCGCAGAAGCTGGAGGGGCGGCATGTGCTGCTGGTGGACGACGTGATCACCACCGGCGCGACGCTGGAGGCCTGCGCCATAAAGATTCTGGAGTTGCCGGGCACGAAAGTGAGCATGGCCACGATAGCCATCGCGGAATAAAAGGGCCGTAGGGGCATTCTGCAGCGCCGCCGGTCAACCTTCTACGAGCGTGCCGACCTGCTCCCCCCTAACGATCCGTTTGAGGTTATCGGGGCTGTTGATATCGAAGACGATGATGGGCAGGTTGTTCTCCTGGCAGAGGGTAAAAGCGGTCATATCCATGACGCTCAGGCCCAGGCTGATGACCTTGGCGAAGGTGAGGGTATCGAATTTGACGGCGGTGGGGTCCTTTTCGGGGTCGGCGCTGTAGATGCCGTCCACGCGGGTGCCTTTCAGGATGACGTCGGCGTTGATCTCATTGGCGCGCAGGGCGGCGGCGGAGTCGGTAGTGAAATACGGGCTGCCGGTGCCGGAGGAGAAAATGACCACCCGCCCCTTCTCCAGGTGCCTGATGGCGCGGCGGCGGATATAAGGTTCGGCGATCTGCTTCATTTCGATGGCGGAAATGAGGCGGGTGTAAACGCCCAGGGTTTCCAGAGCGCTCTGTAGGGCCATGCCGTTGATGACGGTGGCCATCATGCCCATGTAGTCTCCCTGCACCCTTTCGATGCCGGCAGCTTCGGCCTGCAGCCCGCGGAAGATGTTCCCGCCGCCGATGACGACTGCAACCTGAACACCCATTTCAACCAGTTCCTTGATCTGTTCGGCGTAGTGGTTCAGCATTTTGGGGTCGATACCGAAGCGGTTCTCCCCCATGAGCGATTCTCCGCTAAGCTTAAGCAGCACTCTTTTGTACCTGATCATGCGAGAAGGGATTAATGAGATGGCAGAAAAAAGGCGAATTAGTTGCCTAATTCGCCTTTCCGATTTTGATCAACCGAGGGTTACATGTTTGAACCCGATGGCCGTCAGGCCTTTATCGATGCTATGTAGGTAATCCCGGATTGTCAGGGAGTTATCTTTGACAAACTGTTGGTTGAGCAGGGTGCTTTCCTTGAAGAACTTGCCGAGCTTGCCCTGAGCGATTTTCTCCAGCATATTTTCGGGCTTGCCTTCCTGGCGGGCCTGCTCCATACCGATTTCGATCTCTTTCTGGATGACCGACTGGTCGACGTCCTCCTTGTCGAGGGCGACGGGGCGCATGGCGGCCACCTGCATGGCCACGTCGCGGCCCGCATCGTAGAAGGCCGGGTTGTCCTGGTTCAGGCCGACGAGCACGCCGGCTTTGTTGCCCATGTGGATATAGGGGCAAACCTGGGCGGCTTCCAGGCGCTCATAGGCAGCCAGCTCGATTTTTTCGCCGATCACGCCCACCTGTTCGGTCACTTTCTCGCCGATGGTGATGCCGCCTTCGAAAGGTTCCGCTTTCAGGGCTTCGACGTCTGCGGGGAATTTATTCAGCGCGATGCGGCCGAATTTCTCCGTCAGTTTGACGAAGTCTTCGTTCTTGGCCACGAAGTCCGTCTCACAGCTCAGCTTGACGATGACGCCGCGTTTGCGGTCGTCGGAAACCAGGGCCAGCACCACGCCTTCGTTGGCTTCCCGGTCGGCGCGCTTGATGGAGAGCTTCTGGCCTTTTTTGCGCAGGTATTCGATCGCTTTTTCAAAATCGCCATCCGACTCTGCGAGGGCCTGCTTGCAGTCCATCATGCCTGCGCCGGTCATTTCGCGGAGTTTTTTTACATCAGCAGCAGAAATATTTACACTCATGGTGATTACTCAATTTAGGTTATGTATTGAAAAACTGTCGGTGGCTATCCTTCAGCCTCCTCTTTGTCGCCTTTCGTCTGTTTGCGCTCTTCCAGCCCCTGCCGGATGGCTTCCGCCATGAAATTGGTGATGATGGCGATGGATTTGGAAGCATCGTCATTGCCGGGGATGGGGAAGTCGATGAGGTTCGGGTCGGAATTCGTATCCACGATGCCGAAGGTGCGCAGGCCGAGTTTGTTGGCTTCCGCCACGGCGATGTGTTCGTGGTGGATGTCCACGATAAAGACGGCGGAGGGCAGGCGGTTCAGGTTGGCGATACCCCCGAGCACCCGGTCCATTTTGGAGCGTTCGCGCTCCAGCGTCAGGCGTTCCTTTTTGGTCACGCTCGTCAGGCTGCCATCGGCCAGCATGCGCTCGATGTTGTTCATCTTTTTGACGGAGCGGCGGATGGTGGAGAAGTTGGTCATCATACCGCCGAGCCAGCGGTCGGTCACGTAGGGCATGCCTACGCTGCGGGCCGCATTGGCCACGATGTCGCGGGCCTGTTTTTTGGTGGCCACGAACATGATCTTTTTGCCGGCGCGGGCCATGTTGCGCATGGCGTGCGCGGCGCGCTCCATACAATCGATGGTGCGGTTGAGGTCGATGATGTGGATTCCTTTGCGCTCCATGAAGATGTAGGGAGACATCTTGGGGTTCCACTTTTTCTTGAGGTGGCCGAAGTGAACACCGGCATCCAACAACTCTTTATAGGTGGGCTTTTCCATTGTCATTTTAGTAATTTGTATTTTGAAGATGGCGCCCGGCGGCGAGGCAGGCGCCAGCCATCGGTAACCAAAAACGAGGATTAACGCTTGCTGAACTGGAAGCTCTTGCGCGCTTTGGGCTTGCCGTACTTCTTGCGCTCCACTTCGCGCGCGTCGCGCGTGAGGTATTTTTTATCTTTCAGCGGTTTGCGGAAATCTTCGTTCAGTTTGACCAGCGCACGGGCAATGGCCATGCGGACGGCCTCTGCCTGGCCTTTATAACCACCGCCATCGACATTGACGCTGAGGTCGTAGATGTTCTCGGCCTCCACAGTCCGGAAAGGCGAGGTGATGTTGAACTGAACGTGGGGTTGGGGGAAATACTCCTTGAAGTCTTTGCCGTTGACAGAGATCTTGCCGCTTCCCTTGGTCAGGTACACGCGGGCGACCGATGACTTCCTTCTCCCTATGGCATTGATCATTTCCATATTTTATCAGCTATTTTCCTTCCTGTTAGTTAAAAGTTGAATGGTTCGGGCTTCTGCGCCTCATGCGGATGATCCGGGCCTTCGTAAACGAACAGCTTTTTGATCATCTGCCGGCCCAGGCGGTTTTTGGGCAGCATGCCTTTCACGCCGCGTTCGGTGACGCGGACCGGGCGGGTGTCCAGCATCTCTTTGGCGGTGCGGGACTTCTGGCCGCCGGGGTAGCCGGAGTAGGTCTGATACTCCTTCTGCGCCAGCTTGTTGCCGGTGAAGCGCACCTTGCCGGCATTGATGACGATAACATAATCGCCACAGTCGACATGCGGGGTGTAGGAAGGCTTATGCTTGCCGCGGAGCACGTGGGCGATCTTCGAGAAAAGGCGCCCTGCGACTTCCCCTTCTGCATCGACGATATACCACTTGCGCTCCACTTCCTCCTTCTTCGCTGAATGCGTTTTATAGCTTAGCGTATTCACTTTTTTCGCTTTTAATTGTGAGCAATGTTCTTCCAAAATCGGGGCTGCCGGGGCAGCTTCCGAAAAGGCGAGTGCAAAGGTAATTTTCTTTTATCCAACAACCAAGCTTTTCTCCAAAAAAAGAACGGAACAAAAAGCATAACTCCCTGAAAAACAGTAAAAATTTCGCACGGAAACCGGAAAGCTTGGGCTTCCCCTTCCAAAACGGGCCTGGCATTGCACCCGGCGCCCCCTTGTTTTGCGGCATCGCCGCCTCTTTCCAAAAAATCTCTTATCTTGTAAAGAAAAAAACATGGCCGTATCCGTAGCCATAAAAACGCATCAGCTCATCGTCAATGGCCTTCCGGCCGAGGGTTTGCTGCCTGGCCCGATGAGCATGGAAACATTCATTGGGTTCTGTGTGAGCTGAACATCTCTTACTGGCTGCTTTAACCCTTATTTCCCGTGAAAATTTTCAACCTCTTCCTCACCCTGCTTTTCGCCCTCTTCGCCGCCGTGCAGTTCAACGACCCGGACCCCTGGGGCTGGGCGCTGATGTACGGCTTCGTGGCCGCCGTCTGCGGCTTTGCAGCTTTCGGGCGCTTTCATGCCTACGCCCTCTACCTGGGGCTGGGCATCGCGCTCATCTGGATGGCCACGCTGTTGCCGGGCTTTGTCAACTGGATAAAAATGGGCATGCCCACTATAACCGGCAGCATGAAGGCCGAATCGCCGCACGTAGAACTGACGCGGGAGTTCCTCGGGCTGGCGCTGTGTATCCTGGTGCTGGGCTGGCAGTGGCGGCGGGCGAGGCAATCGGATGTATTTCCCCATCTAAAATAAAACGGCAATGAACAGACGTACTTTTCTTCAAAACAGTTCTTACATGGCGCTCGGCGCCGCCGCCCTGCCATACGGCTTTTTAAACACCGCGGGTAAAGTTGGAAAATTCGGCATCCAGCTCTACACCATCCGCGACGATATGCGAAAAGACCCTAAGGGAGCCCTGCGCAGCCTGGCCGATATCGGCTACGCTTTCGTTGAATCGGCGGGTTACAGGGAAGGGCTCTTTTACGGCATGAAGCCGAAAGAATTCCGCAAATACCTCAAATCCCTCGGCCTGAAAATGCCAAGCGGGCATTGCATGACCGGCGTACAGGCTCCCGGCCTGCGCGGAACCCTGGCCAACGACTGGGAAATGGCTGTGGCCGACGCAGCAGCGGCCGGCCAGAAATACCTGGTGCTCGCCTATCTGTCCGAACCCGAACGCCGGTCTATCGATGACTACAAACGGCTGGCGGAACTGCTCAACAAATCCGGGGAACTGTGCCGCAAATACGACATCACCTTCGCCTACCACAACCACGACTTCGAATTCATGGAACTGGACGGCCAGCTTCCCTACGATGTGATGCTCCGGGAGATCGACGAGAAAAACATGAAGATGGAACTCGACCTCTACTGGATCATTAAGGCCGGCAAAGACCCCATCGAATACTTCGGCAAAAACCCGGGCCGGTATCCGCTCTGGCACGTCAAGGACATGGATAACACCCCCGAGCGCTTCTTTACCGAGGTCGGAAATGGCGTTATCGATTTTCCGGCCATCTTCCGCGAGGGGAAAAAAGCAGGCATGAAGTATTTCTTTGTCGAACAGGACTCCTGCCGCAACCACGCTCCTCTGGAAAGCGCCGCCATCAGCTATCGCTATCTGAGGGGGATGGAATACTAGTTCGGCAAAAAAACATCCTGATGGACACTCCTCTCCAGCAAAGCCTGCTCTCGATCATTGCCGATCACATCCTGATCATCGATATACAAGAGCAGGAATTCGAATACCTGAATTCCGACAAGCCCTTTCTGGGGTACATGCTGGAAAGGAAAGGAAACGCCCTCCGTTTTTTTCTGGACAGGCTCCACCCCAATGGCCGGGTGGGCACTGCAGCGGAATTTGAAAACAGCCTTTGCGCCTCCGCCAGGGAGCCCGTGGAAACCGAGCACCAGTTTTTACACGCCGACGGCCAGTGGCGCTGGCTCTTATTAAGGGCGCGCCCCTTCCGCCAAAGCCCGGGCCGGGAAACCAACCGCTATCTGGTAATCATTCAGGACATTACGGAACGCAAGGATGCGGAAAACCGGCTGGACATGGCCATCGAAGGAGCCCAGTTGGGTGTATGGGAATGGAATATCAGCCAGAACATCGTAGCCTACAACGATTTTTTCGCCAACCTCCTGGGCTATGAAGCCGGGGCGCTCCGTGGCTCCACGGAAGATTACCTCAAACTCATCCACCCCGATGACCTGCCCAGAATGGAACAGGAAATTCGCCAGAGAACCCGGAAAACAGGCATCTTCGAACTGGAATACCGCCTGCTCGACGCCACGGGAAAGTACCGCTGGCTTTATGACAGGGGGCAGGTGACCCACCGAAGCCCCGACGGGAAAATGCTGCGGGCCTCCGGGATCACCATCGAGATCAGCCAGCGCAAGGAAATGGAAATGGCCCTGCGGCAAAGCGAAGCGATGAACAAGGCTATCCTGAATGCCCTGCCCGACCTGAAGTTCCGCTTAAACCTGGACGGGTATTTCCTGGATCATTACGGCACGGAGGAAGAAAACTCCAGCCTGCTCATTCCCGTCAGTGAATTCCTGGGGAAAAAGGTGTCCGATGTAATGCCCGACTACCTGGCCAGGGCCATCATGAGAAACCTCACCGGCGCCATCCAAAACCGGGTGGTTCACAGCTTTGAGTATCCCTTGTACCTCGGGCAGGCGCTTCGCTACTTCGAGGCCCGCATCAGCGCCATCAATGCCGAAGAGGCCATCGTGGTGGTCCGGGATATCACCGAACTCAAGCTCGTACAGCAGGAACTGCAGAACAAACTCCTGGAACTTGACCGGAAAAAACAGAAACTGGAAAAGTATATCGACTCCAACCTCCAGCTCGAGAACTTCGCCCATACCGTTTCCCATGACCTTCGGGAGCCCGTCCGGACGATCAACAGCTTCGCGCAACTGCTGCTGCAAAAATATTCAGGCCAGCTCGATGAGGACGCAGGGGTTTACCTGGGTTTCATCGCGGCCAGCGCCAGCAACATGCACGCCCTGATCGAAGACCTGCTGGAATATTCCCGAATCAATACTACGGAAAATGAAGCCGAACTCATCGGGCTGGAATCGGTGCTTCAGTCGGTCATCCACTCCCTGCATGGCCTGATAGAGGACAACCAGGCCATCATCGAAGTGCTTACTCCGCTGCCGGCCATAAGGTGCAACAGGACCAAGATCAGCCAGCTTTTCCAGAACCTCATTTCCAACGCCATTAAATTCAGGAAACCGGAAGTGGCGCCGATAGTCCGCATCGGCGTCGAGGGAAGGGGCGGCCAATGGCTTTTCCAGGTCAGCGACAATGGCATCGGCATTGATGAGGAATACCACCAGCAGATCTTTTTGCTTTTCCGCCGGCTCCACAGCAAAAAATATTACCCCGGTTCCGGCATTGGCCTGGCCCTGTGCAAGCGGATCGTGGAGCAGTTCGGCGGGCATATCTGGGTGGAATCCCAGGCCGGGCAGGGGGCTTCTTTTTTCTTCACCATACCTCAAATCTGAAGCCTGCTCCTGAAGGTGCTTGCAAAACCAAGCCCGGGTACATTTGTTTTTCAGTCACAGGCTTCATACAAAAGCACGCCATGCCATTGCTCGAGTTTTCCGAAAAAGGCATTTTCTGCCCCGCCGCCGGTGTCCACATCGACCCCTGGCGCCCTGTCGAACGGGCGCTCATCACCCACGGGCATGCCGACCACTCCCGCTGGGGCCACCGCAGCTACCTCTGCACGGAATCGGCAAAACCCGTCATCCGGCACCGGCTTGGGGATGTCAACATCCAAACCACAAAATACGGCAGGCGGATCGATATCAATGGCGTAAACTTTTCCTTCCACCCTGCCGGGCACATTCTGGGCTCCGCCCAGATACGGGTGGAGCACAAAGGGGAAATATGGGTGGTTTCCGGCGATTACAAACTGGAAGACGACGGCCTGTCGGAGGCATTCGAACCCGTGCGTTGCCACACCTTCATCACCGAATCCACTTTCGGGCTGCCCATCTACCGCTGGAAAAAACAAGAGGAGGTATTCGGGGAGATCAATGCATGGTGGCGGAGCAATAAGGCCGAAGGAAAGGTGAGCATTCTGGCCGCCTACGCCCTGGGCAAAGCACAACGCCTGCTACGGGGGCTGGACCGCAGCATCGGGCCAGTTTTTGCCCACGGATCCATCGAAAGCACCAACCAGGTAATCCGCAAACAGGGCATAGTGCTGCCAAAAACAGAGCGGGCTTCCGCAAAAACACTCCGGCGGGATTATATCGGCGCCATGGTTATTGCTCCGCCCTCTGCCCTGAGGCATCCATGGATGCGGAAATTCCCGCCGGCCGCCATCGGCATCGCCTCCGGCTGGATGGCCGGGGACGGCGCCCGCCGCCGCGCCGCCGGCCAGGGGTTCGCCCTGTCTGACCACGCCGACTGGGACGGGCTCAACGAAGCGGTCACCGCAACCGGCGCCGAACGCATTATCGTCACCCACGGCTATACCGGCGCATTCCGGAAATACCTGGAAGAGGTGCGCGGGCTGGAAGCCTTTGAGGCAACAACCCAATTCGCCGGGGAAGAACCTCCGGAATTCAACTGAATGGCTATACCGGCCGGCATAACCATTCAAATATTATCATGCCCGGAAATAAAAGCCGGCGCCTGTTTCAGCACCTCCATCTCATCCTCAGGGAATCCCTTGAAATTGCCGATGAAACGCGCGTCGGAACCCTTCACAAAATGGTGCAGCAGGCCCAGTTGGTTCTGGGCAAGCAGTTTGGCCAGCAAGGGGTCCCGCTGGTCCAGCCAGAATATAGCGGAGCAACGTTTATAGCGGTGCAACAGGCTTTCCAGCAGGCCAGGCAGCCGGTGTTCGTGGCCGGGCGCGGCATACAAAGCTTCGAAAGTGAGGAAGCGGAAGTCCCGGGGGTTAAAAATGCGCCTGAACAGCGGCAGGTAAGGCAAAAGGGGAACCAAAACCTTGCCGGTGAAGCCGGGCAGCTTTTCAATTGCCCAGTGAGCGAGATGAACCTGTGCGCCGGCTATGATCCGGCCTTCTTCTTCAAGCACGAAATAATCGTTTTCGATGTTCAGATTGTCCGCCATCCAGAAGGCGTAATCGGAGTAAAAAGCTTCCAGCCTGGGCAGAAAGGCATCAAACTCCTCCCTCCCGAGCGCCCGCACCTGGCCGCGGCTGCGCGGAAAAAACCGGCTGAACCCTATGGTTTTCACAATGCTGAGCGGCCGGAAACCGACGGATTCCACCACATTCCGAACCCGCTTGTTATGGCCTTCGATCAGGGCGTAAAAGACGGCCTGCTCCGCTTCGTTTTGTATGGCCCACTCCATGACCCATTTGCTGAACCGGCCAACGAGCCCCTTGCCTTTCATCTCCGGGCCGGCGGCGAAGTAACGGATATAAATGCCGCGGTTTTGCTGGCCGCGGCTGCGGAGGCGGCGGCGGCAGAACACCACCAGCGCCTTCAGCCGGCCCTCCCTGCGGGCGGTAAAGAAGTAGGGGTCCGGCACGTGCAGGAGGTGTTCGCGGTTGTAATAGTGGTGGTATAAGGTTTTATTGGTGCCCCAGACCGTATGCTCCAGCAACTCGATCATCTCCTCCGTCATCCTGTATTCCTTGCATATCTGGTAGCCTTCCGCTTCGAACAGCAGTTGTGGTTCCATAAACTAGCCCCTGTTTAAAACTCGATTCGATATGTCAGAATGGGGATCAGCCCCAGCTGGTATTTCTCCACGACCTGGCCCTGCAGGGCGTCAAAATAGCTGAAGGCAAGGTTCCGGGTGTTGAGCAGGTTCTGAATGTCCAGCGCCAGGCTTGCATTGAAATTGCTGTGGTTCCATTTGCGGTAGGCCCGCAGGTCCATGCGGAAATAGCCTTTTTGTTTAATGGAAAAAGCCTCTTCGCTGCGAAAAACCGTCTGCCCGGAAGCGGCGGAGGCATCCAGGTCGATAGGGGTGTCGCGGAAGCCCCCGATAAAGGCCACGCGCCCGTTCAGCCCCCAGGCCGTCATACGCCCGCTCTGTTTCTCCCGCTCCCATTCTTTACCGGCAGTGATATTGGCGATGTAGTTTCCGTTGAAACGGGTATCCCGCTCTACGCCATCGCTCCCTTTGTATTTGGATTCATAAAAAGAGCCGGTGAAGAGGAAGAAATAGCCACGGGTGAGGTACTGCTGCAGGCTCAGTTCGACGCCGTAATTTCTGCCCGTCCCTTTATTGGCCAGTTGCCAGGGGGGCAGGCCCTCCAGCAGGTTGAGGGCGGAAAAGGAGTTGGCCGTATCAGCCGCCACCGGCACGTCAAAGAGGTGCTGGTAAAAGGCTTCTACTTCCATCAGGCCGGCAGCGTTGAGTTCATTCCGGTAGCCCATCACGATGTGGTGGGCGCGGGTGAAGCCGGGCCTTTGTTCCCGATCTGCCATATTGGTGGCAAAATAGAGCTGGGGGGCCTGAAGCTGGCTGTGCAGGCCATAAGCCAGGCTGAGCTGCTGGCCGCGGTTCAGTTGCCAGGCCAGGGAAAAGCGGGGCTCGGGCGAGCTGCTGCCGGAAAAACCGAAGTACATCCAGTGCAGGCCTGCATTCAACCGCAGGCGGCTCCCCAGTCCCATGCTCCAGTTGGCATAAGGCTGCCAGAGCAGGCCGCCGCCCTGGCCTTCGGCGAGCGTATCCACTTCATTATCGACAGAGCGCATGTCGTAGCTGTGGCGGGTGGCCAGCAGGCCCAGGCGGAGGGTGCTGCCCGGCCCAAGCTTGTACTGCAGCCAGCTGTGCAGCGAAGATTTTTCCTGCGCCTGTTCATCCAGTTCCCGGCGGACGGCCGTGAGGCTGTCGTCCAGCCGGTTGCCGGTTCTGCTGCTGTTTACAGCGGAAACGGCCAGCACGGTACGCCAGATGCCGAGCCTGCCCAGCGGCTGCGTGAAAGTAGCTCCCACAGCGCCCATCCTGGAGCGAAAGACGATGTCGTAGCGGTCTTTGGCGAACTCCCACTGGCTGCTGTCGCGTTCGGCGCGAAAGAGGTTCTCACTCAGGCCGCCAAGCCCGAAAAGGGTAAAGCCGGCGCCTTTTTTTCCCGGGAAGGACAAGTGGAAGGACAGGTCCTGGAAGTTGATCTCCTCATCGCCGAAATCCAGCCCCAACTGGCTGAGCAGCCCGACGGTGGAATAGCGGTAGTTGGCCAGATAGGAAGCGCCGCCGGGGCGGGAAAAGGGCCCTTCCGCCGCCAGGTCGATGCCGATGAGGCCAGCCTGAAGGGTCTGCTCATGGCGTTCATTGTTGCCGGGGCGCAGGCGCATATCCAGCACCCCGCTCAGCACATTGCCAAAAGGGGCGGGAAAGGCGCCGGTGTAAAGGTGGGAAGTGCCCAGCATCTGTGCGCTCAGGATGTTGACGCCGCCGCCATTTTGGGTGACGCGGTCGCTGAAGGTGCCCGCATTGGGGGTGTGGTTGGGGTTGACGATCTCCACCCCTTCCAGCCGCCAGGCCAGCCCGTTGGGCGAATTGCCGCGGATCACGAGCCCGTTGGCCTGGTCGTTGTCGTTCACTACGCCGGCGAAAGCCGTGGACAGGCGCGCCGGGTCGAAAAAGGTGGCGGGGAAACGACGGGTTTCTTCCACCGTCAGGGCTTTCACGCTGAGCGGATGCAGCGCCCGGATGTCGCTGCGGGAGGCCGACACCTCCACAGCAGCAAGCTGGGAAGGGCTTTCGCGCAGCTCCAGTTGCAAAACGGCCTCTTTACCCGCTTCCACCAGTATTTCCTGCAGCAGGAGGCTTTCGTACCCCACGTAGCGCAGCTCGGCCTGATAACGGCCAACTGCCACCTGTTCCAGCCGGAAGCGCCCCAGCGAATCGGAAACGGCGCCCAATTCCGTGTTGAGCAGGCGCACCGTCGCCCCCTGCAGCGGCTGCCCGCTGTCCGCATCGATCACCATCCCGCGAATGGTCTGCGTGGGCGCCTGGGAAAACAGGGGAAAGGAAGCCGCTGACAAAAGGCATAGCAGTACAAGGGATCTCATGTGCTTACTCTTTTCGAACTGGAAAAAGGGAAATAGGTGCGTCACTGCGCGCAAAGGTAAGGCAAGGCTGCTATTGTTGGGTTATATTGCTGTATTGCTGTATTGCTGTATTGTCATATTGTTATATTGCTATATTGCTATATTGTTGGAAGGGTGAAGGCGTCATTGAAGCCCAAAGCAATATATCAATATGTCGTAAGTATTCAGGTGGCCGCCCGGCATGATATTTTCGCCCTTTGTTTGCCCCAGCCCTGAAGGGAACAAAAGCCAAAAATGCGGGGGCCCGCCCTATCTTCAGGCGGCAAGCTTTAGGGATTGGACAAAACCAGGCATTTTCGGAGCTCCAAAGAAAACACCTAAATAGCAAATTGTCATAACACAACAATATAACAATACAACAATACAACAATATAACAATATAACAATATAACACTAACCCCACCCCCTCAAAGCCCCAGCGCCCTGCGGTTGGCTGATTCATCCACTGCGCCACTGGCAAAATCATCAAAGGACTTCTGAGCGGCCTGAATGATGTGCTTTTCAATGAAAGGAGCGCCTTCTCTGGCGCCCTGTTCGGGGCTTTTTATGCAGCACTCCCACTCCAGCACCGCCCAGCTGCTGTAATCGTATTCGGTTAGTTTGCTGAAAATGGCGCCGAAATCCACCTGCCCGTCTCCCAGGGAGCGGAAGCGGCCGGCCCGTTTGAGCCAGGGGCGGAAAGCGCCGTACACGCCTTGTTTCCCGTTGGAGTTGAACTCGGCATCCTTCACGTGGAAGGCCTTGATGCGCTCGTGGTAGAAGTCGATGAACTGCACATAATCCAGGCATTGCAGGACAAAGTGGCTGGGGTCGTAGTTGAT
This sequence comes from Bacteroidota bacterium, assembly GCA_963169455.1. GTDB lineage: Bacteria > Bacteroidota > Bacteroidia > Chitinophagales > Saprospiraceae > JACJYE01. The sequence goes on from CAUJDW010000051.1 coordinate 37,654, forward strand.
GCAGGCGCGGGGATGCCCGCCCACAGCTTCCAGGAATTGTTCGAAGGAGTCGCCATCGTGGAGGTCCTCTCCTGGGTGCAATTCATAACAGACGTCCACGCCGTTCTCCTCAAACACGTCCAGGATAGGGCGCCAGCGCCGGGCCAGCTCTTCGAATCCCATTTCCACCAGGCCCGCAGGGCGCTGCGGCCAGGGATACAGGAAAGGCCACAGCAGGGCGCCGGAAAAGGTGATGTGGGCCTTCAGGCCCAGGTTGCGGCTGGCCTGGGCAGACCACTCCATTTGCTGTACGGCCCAGGCCGTACGGGCGCTGGGGTTGCCGCGGTATTTTTCGGGCGCGAAACCATCGAACAAGGCATCATAAGCCGGGTGCACCGCCACGAGCTGCCCCTGCAGGTGGGTGGCCAATTCCGTGATCTCCAGGCCATAATCCGCGGCCTTGCCTTTGAGGCCATCGCAGTAAGTTTTACTCTCCGCCGCCTTTTGCAGGTCGATCAGGCGGCTCTCCCATGCCGGGATCTGTATGCCTTTATATCCCAGGCCGGCCATATACCGGAAGATGGCGTCCAGAGAATTAAAAGGTGGCTTGTCGCCCATAAACTGAGCCAGGTAAATAGCAGGGCCTTTGATGGTTTCCATAGAACTGGTTTTTCTGATTCGAAGCGTGGATAAATTAGAAAATTCCCGGCAGAACCCTGCTCTTTTGGGAGAAAATAATACGGGGAAATGGAATGGCTGTATGGCTGATTTGTTGAATGGTTTATACTTATACTCAACGGCAATAGGCTTTGTGCATACCGGGGGCTGAGGGATACTGTAGATACTGTGGATGCCGCCAAACCTATGAGACAAACAAGACAACACCAGGCCCATGAGGCGCCTTTGCAGAAAAAAACGGCATTATTTAATCCTTCTGAACCACAACCCCCTGTGTGAACATCGCTCTGCCATCCACCAACTGCAGAAAATAAATACCATCCGGCATTCCACTGACATCAATCGCAACATTTCCCTGCCGTATGCTGCCAAGGTAGCGTTCGTAAACGAACTGGCCCAGGGAATTGGCCAAACGAATGCCAAGTTTTTCGCTTGCAGCCGGAAGTTCGATATCTACATGCAAAAGGCTGCCTGCAGGGTTGGGAAATATCTTCACGTCCATCACGGGGCTATTTCCTCCGGCAGCCACCAGGGTACAGCCTGTACACAGGCCGAAACAAACCGTATCGAGCACCACGTCTTCGATCTCAAAAACAACCAGAGGCCGGATGCTGAAGCCGAAACCGGAAGGCAGCCCGCACCCATCGGGCACTATTTCCAGGTTGGCAGGATCTGCAGGGCCGTTGACGAAAGCGTAACCAATGGTGTCCAGGCTTGTCAGGCTGAGGGTTGCCGACCAGACACCCTCGCCATCCGCATCGGCCATCGGAACCACCGATACTTCATCGATACCGGAGGTTCCGGGGGCGGCGTACACCATATTCACTCCTGTGGGGTGGACATTCTCCATCCGCATGTTGACATTAAAAGTGACGCCAATCTGGGGCAGAGCGCTGAGGGTAAGCGTAAAATCAAAGCCCTCGCCGCCCTCGGCATTGTCCCAGATGAGGTAATAGGTCAGCCCGGCCAAAACGAGGGCGTCGAGATCGGCGCCCAGGCCGGCGCCGGGGCCGTCAGTGCAGCTGTTGTCGCCGCTCAGTGCAAAATCAACAATCTGAAGGGCTCCGGTGCATGCGCCAGGTGAAACTGCCAGGATCAACCGGTTGTCGGCAGCACTGCTGCAGGAACTGATGTTCAGCAGGCCATCTTCCTGGGGGGTATAAACGTACCAGAGTTCGCCGGTAGCGCCTGAAAAAGTAGCTCCGTTGGTGAAAGGGATCGCGTCCACGTTATGCACCCCCTCGCTGATGGGGATGGCCGTGTCAATACTGTACCCGGGCAGCGGAAGCGCCGGCGGGGTGTACGACACCATCAGCCCGCTTTCCAGGCGCAGGTACTGGCAATTGTTATAACTCAGCATGAGCACCGGAATGGCGAGCTGGCAACCATCGCTGCCGTTCATCTGAACCACCTCATCCGGGTTTGTGGCGTCGTTGTTGCAGATTACCACTCCAACCGCTCCGGCAGCCTGTGCAGCCAATGCCTTTTCCACAAACGCACACGCTCCCCTGTCGATCAGCGCCACCGCCCCTGTAACATCGCTGAAGATGGGCCCGCAGGCCGTCGTCGAACCATCCGCGCCTACTGCCTGCACAAGCGGGCCGGAAAAACCGGTATAACGCGGCCCAAAAGCAGCAGTAGCCACGTCATAAATACCCGACACACTTGCCGGGGCCGTCACTTCGAGAGTTTGGGCAAGGGCGGGGGCAATGGTGATGGCCAGGGCGAGGGCCAGGGTGTAAGGGCGAAGCGCAGGGAATATTTTCATACGGAGCAATTGCGGAGGGCAGTCCGAAAGCCTCCTTTTGTTACACAGGGTTGGGCAAAGGATTGGGATGCAATGCATGGACAACATAAAGATCGCAAAGTTTTCCCAGCCTGGAAAGACGGGAAAGCACAGGGAGGGCTATTCTTTGTGCACTTCGTGGCTTCTTTACGTGCTTTGTGTAAAAAAACTCCAGGCCCCAAAAAACCAGAGCGCCTTCCCCCCGAAGGAGAAAGGCGCCCGGCTGATGGTTAAACTATAGCTTCCACAGGCGATAGGCCCGTGCAGCTATCCGTTGAATTATTTCTGAACAACCACCGACTGCGTGAACTGAGCCTTGCCGTCCACTACCTGGAGCATGTATGCGCCGGCGGGCATGCTTGCCAGGCCGATTTCGATGTTATCGCTCTGCAGGCTGCCCAGGTAGCGCTGGTAAACCACCTGGCCAAGGGCGTTGACCATCCGGATGCTGAGGTTTTCAGCCGCTTCCGGCAGTTCGATGCTGACGTTCAGCAGTTCCCTGGCGGGGTTCGGGAACACCTTGACGCCCGTCTTCAGCGCTTCTTCGCTGGTGGAAACCAGGTCGCAGGTCACGCAGAAGTCGAAGCAGTAGAAAGGCGTAGCCACATCGTCCTCACCCACTACGAGCAGGCGGTTGAAGCTGCCGGAGCCGCCGTCGATACCGCAGTCGGCCGTGATGTTGACTTCGTCCGTGCCCCAGGCGTTGCCGTTGAGGAACTTGTACTGCACCTCCGTGTTCGGGGGCAGGGTGGTGGTGTACGACCAGGTGCCGTCGCCGTTGTCGGTCATCAGCGTGGCGGCCGGGTCCCAGCCCTGGAAGCTGCCGGCGATGTGTACGCCTTCGGGGCTGACGGAGCCCCACTCTTCCACCTTCGACATATCGACGTTGAAGGTAACGGTTACGGCAGGCTCCATGTAGCTGAGCTCCCAATCGAAGGGATCTGCGCTTTCTTCGTCGTCCCACTCGATGTAGTAAGTGGTTCCGGCAGTTACTTCCAGCCCTTCGATGATGGAAGACAGGCCGCAACCGTCGTCGTCAGAAGCAACCAGCGTCAGGGTGCTGAAGTTGTCGCAGGTTCCTGTATAAACCCAAACACGGGTATCCGTACCGGCCGTACAAGAACTGATGGAAACGGTTCCATCGGCTTCCGGCGTATAGGAATACCAGGCCGAACCGGCATAGGGCGTCGTCGAAGCAACGAAGGTATTGACGTTCGGGCCGGCAACGGCGGCGTCGCCAAATTCGGTCACGGTGTAAATACCCGGATCGATAACCGTGGCGGACTGGCAGAAGAGGCCTTCGGCAGGTTCGACGGCTTCGAATGCCAGTTCCCAGTCTGTGCCGGTGGGATCCCAAACGTTATCCCACATGATGTAGTAGGTGGAGCCAGCTGTCACGACCACTTCGCGGTAGGAAGCATAGGGGTCGGCATTGGCCTGCTCGCAGCGGTCATCGTTGATGCCCACCAGTTTGAGGTCGTGGCATTCGCCTTCGAACACCCACACGCGGGAGTCAGCGGCGCCGCCGCAGGAGGCGACGCTGATGATGCCATCTTCCGTGGCTGTGTACTGGTACCAGGCAGCCCTCAGGCCTAATGCCGTAGTGAGCGGGTTGCGCAGGTCGTGGCCGCCGCCGAAGCACTCGAGGTCACTGAAGTTCTGCGGGCCCGGAGTGATTTCCGTGGCGGTGTAGCAGTACAGGCCGTCCCCTGCTGCCGGGATTTCCCAGAAGTCCACATCGTCGATATAGTACAGGTGCGTGGCGTTTGCCGGATAGAAGTTGATGCTGTTCAGTTGGTTCACGGCTGCAGCTGCGGAAGCGCCGGTGCTGAACTGCCATGCATCCACGAAGAATTCATTGACGATCATCCGGGCCTCGTCGTTGTCGAGGTCAACGAAAATGTAAACCGGGAACCAGGCGCCGGAGGGGAAGCTGAAGGCTACGGGGTCGCTGCCATCATAGAGCTCCAGGCGGCCTACGCCATTCTCGAAGTAACATTCGAAGCCCCAGAAGCCGGCGGAAGCGGTCGGCGCCAGGTGCTGCAGGTTGAAGTAGGCGTTATTGCCTGCCGGAACGTACATGTCCCAGCGGATGAGATAGTGGCCTTCCGTGCGGTCGCCGAAGTTGAGCAGGGCGTCCTGGTTGGCAATGGTGCCGGCGATCTTGATAGACTGCGTACCGCTCTGGAACTGCTCCGCCGACACCTCGCCGCTGACCGTGGTGCCCGGCCAGGCGCCCCACCAGGGCGTTTGCCCAAAGGCGTTGCCGGCCGTCAGGCCGTCGATATTATCTGCGATCAGTATGGCGGGTTCGTCGCAGTCGGTCACTTCGCAGCTCGTGCAACTGCTGAAGCAAACGACCTGCAGGGTGGCGTCGGCGGCGCCCACGATATAGGGGCGGACGTTAAAGCCGAAGCCGCCGTCCAGGCCGCAGTCGCCGGGTACGCTTTCCACTACACCGTTCATGAGTACGTCGCCATTCACGAAGGCGTAGCCGATGGTGTCCAGAGCCGTGATGGCGGCCGTTCCAACCCACACGCCGTCGCCGTCGCTGTCGTCCAGGGCCAGGATGGATACGTCACCCAGGCCGGTTGCGCCAGGGCCGGCGTAAACCATGCTCACACCATCCGGGGAAGTCGTTTCGTACTTCATGTCAACACTGAAGGTGACGTTGATGTCGGGCAGGGCGCTGGCGTCTTCCGACAGCTCGAAGTCGAAGCCGGAGTAATCCCAGCGGTCGTCCCAGTAAATCCAGTAACGGACGCCCTTGGCGGCGATGAAGCTCACCTCGGAAGCGAAGTTGCCGTTGTCCGGGTCGCAGTCGTCATTCGTAGCCACGATGGCCAGGTCGGCGAAGCTGCAATCCGTGCCGGCGAGGATATACAGGCGGGTGTCAGCCGTTGCCAGGTTACAGGAGCTAACGGTGGCTACCGTGTTTTCCGCCGGCGTATAGGAATACCAGGCGGCATTGGACACGTTGGCGAACAGCAGCCGGCCGCCATAGCCATTGATCAGCGGGGCAACCGAGTGCGTGCCCGGGCCGATCTCGATGGCTGCATCGCAGGTCTCGCCGGCAGCTACCGGAAGGACGCCGGAGGAGAGGGTCACTTCCAGGCCGTTACCTACGTTGACGCGCATAGCTGCACACTGTTCGTAGGGGATCATCACGGCAGGGATAGTCAGAGCGCCCATGTCGTCACCGCCCATGGTGATGGCCTTGTAGCGCTGGTCCACCCCTGAAGCGGCTTCAATTTCCACATTGCAAACGATAACCCCGATGGCGCCGGCGGCCTGGGCGTTCAGGGCTTTCACAGCGAAGCCGCAAACGCCGCGGTCAACCAGCGCGATAGCGCCGGTAAGGTCTGCTGCAATGGCGCTGCATCCCAGCGGAGCGCCGGATGTGTCAACAGCT
>CAUJDW010000052.1 GCA_963169455.1 Bacteroidota bacterium
CCTCCCTTATCCCTGTTGCAGCTGGGATTATGTAGACAACAACATTATGGCCTACTCACGATACACCGAATGTTGTGCGGCTTATACGGAAGGACAGATCACCCGCATCCTGGAAAATTTAAGCACGGATACCTACTGCAAATACATAGAAGAAATAACCTCTGATTGCGCCCCGCCAATGGCCAATATACATATATTGCCTACGGAAGCTGATGAAGACGACTGTTCCTATTGCCTGAATTTATCGGCCAGCATGCATGATGAGTATTATAAAGTAGATTTCTTTAAAAGCAACGGCGACCCCTTTTACACCACCGGATGGTTGAGCGGGCCGGCTAACCGTTTCTGTATCTCCAAGTCTATTCGCCCACCCTATAACTACCATTATGGTTTTCAGGCAGGGCAGCTTTATACGGCAAAACTTACCGTAGAAAACTATTGTGGCGATAAAGCAGAAGAAGAGATCACTTTCCTGTTTGACGGGGTGGGCTGTGACCCGGAAGACCCGGGTCAACAGATTACCATTACCAACCTGTATCCCAACCCATTTACTAATTCCCTTCAAGTGGAATACGAAACCCAAAAGGCAGGCTATCTGAACATGTGGCTGGCTCCCGCCTCCGGGCCGGATATCCTGATGCACTCTGAATACATTACCACGCCTGGGAGCTTTCAGAAATCTTTATCCACTGGCTCTGTTGCCTCAGGATTATATTATTTTGTACTGGAACTTGATGGAGAACTCGTCGCAGAAACCATATTAAAAATATAAGCCATGCTTCGCCATACCACGCTGCTCCTTTTGTTGTTACCCGGATGTACACTTCTGCTGGCCCAGCCCACGGCGCAGTTCGAAACCACTTTTTATTTTGAAGACGCCATAGGCAACCGGGATTCCGTGATTGTAGGGTACGACACCTTGGCCACTCACGATATTGAATCCGAGTTCGGAGAAATGGAGATACTGGCTCCATTTGACTCCATATTCGAAGTAAGGGCCGGGCATTTTGACTGGCCATGGCGGGAAAAGTTGTCCAAAAAAATTATAGACAGAGGCACAATAGCGGTAGGGCCTAATCCGCCGGAGGATTGCTACTCGGGTGGAAGGATATTTATTTATGTCTGGGCAACCCATCAACCCGTCAAGGTATGGTGGGGCCGGCCCACCTTCCTGAATTCACGCTGTTACAGGGCTTCTGCTTTGCTGAATCATTGGGAAGATGAACTTGCCGGCCCTATCGCCCCGGAAGATATCCCGCCTGAATACGCCTGTCTGGCCGCTGAAGACTCCATTTTTTTCGACATGTCTGAGGAGTATCTGACGGCTGATGGCTCGATAGCGCGCATTAGTCTTGAAAAAGAGGTGCAGGGCCTTGGAGAGCAGACGATATATGGGCTTCGCTTTTTTCCTGCTTCTACCCCCTATGATTATTCTCCCTGTTATTGGGTAACCGCTACGCGGGAAACTACTGAACCGCAAGGCCTGCTTATTTATCCCAACCCTACATCAGGGGAGTTGAATACGCAGATGCCGGAAGGGGTGGAAGCGGAGCAAATGGAGCTGTATGACATCCGCGGCACACTGCTCCGCCGGCAACAGCGCGGAGCTCCGCCGATGACATCTGGCTTATCGGGGCTGCCTCCGGGCATCTACCAGATACTGGTTACGGGAAGCGACGGGAAGCGGTATTTTGGGCGGGTGGTAAAGCAGTGACTGTCAAATAACACTGGCCTCCGGCCCGAGAAATGATGATCAAAGATATTTGAGAGCAGGATCGCTTTCTGTTGCAGGGCCTGGCCCCGTGTTCCACTAAAATACACTTCAAATGAAAAGAATTAAAACAGCTATTCTACCTATGCTTCTTTTTCCTTGTTGCTTATTAGCTCAGATAATTAACAATCCAGGTTTTGAGGTATGGGTGTTTTCAGGCTCTGCCTATCATCCTGAACACTGGATTGCGCCTCCTTTTCTTGGAGAGCAACACTACCCCATAGAAAAAGTTGACAACCCTAATATGGGCCAATATGCGCTAAAAATTAAAAACACAATGCCCAGCCCTTCCAGCGTAGGGGGCGCGCCTGGAGATATTAAGACAACCTTTATGCCGAGTTCTCAACATTTCCGCCTAAGCATGGACGTAAAATACGATACGATCATTCCACCTGGTAAGGCCAGAATTGATATCATAGCCCCAGGCTTTTTGTACACCTACTGGGTGGATGAACAAATAACGGAGGAAATGGAAACTATTCATTTGGATGTGGAACTTCCCGCTGCTCATGATGCTCTAACCCTCCGCATCGAAGCCCAGGGCGTATATAACCCGAATTATGGGACGCCTCCTTTCAACGGAGGTTTTGATGGTTACGCCGAGATCGTCGTTGACAACATCGTATACGAGGATGTCGTGCCCGTCAGAGAAGCCCTGAAGGAGGAGTTAGAAAACATATTCCCCAACCCCACTTCTGGTCCTGTTTACATTAAGTTGCCGGATGGTATTAGGGCTGTACAAACAGAATTTTACAGTGCCAATGGGGCTCTGCTTCTCCAACAAAGCAACCTCCTGTCAGAGGCGTTTGACCTGTCTGGCCTGCCTGCCGATATCTATCATATACTTGTGGTGGGCAGCGACGGGAAGTTGTATTGGGGAAGGGTAGTGAAGCAATAGAGCTCTTCTTTGCTTTCAAAAAAACGGCCAACAAAGGCTTATTTTTGATTCCTGTTAAAAATCTGAAATTAAGCAGCAGGCTTCAAACTGCCAAGAACCTTGGCAGCAGGCTAAGGGCCGATCTACTATCTACCGAAAATTTCGCTCATAATATTCCACCACCCGTTCATCGGTGATGATATCCTGGTGCCGGATGGGTTGTTTCAGGACGATGCCCTCCAGGCTGCGGCACCGGCTGAGGGCTACATACGTCTGCCCGTGTTCAAAGGCGCCGCGCCCCAGGTCGATGATGACCTTGTCGAAGGTTTTGCCCTGGGATTTGTGGACCGTGATGGCCCAGGCCAGGCGCAGAGGGAACTGTCGGAAGGTACCGATGGTTTCTGTATCGATCTTGTTGGGGTCTTCCAGTGAGGCTTTGTACCGTAAGATTTCCCAGTCCATTTGCCCGACTTCAATACTGCGCCGGCCGCCGCTTTCTTCCACCGCCACCGTAATGCTGTCGTCCTTCATATTCGTCACCTGCCCGATGGTGCCGTTCACGAACTGCTTGTCGGGGTCATTTTTCAGGAACATTACCTGGGCGCCCAGCTTGAGCCGGAGTATGGCGTCGGTAGGGTAGAGGCGGGGGTCGAACTCCCCGGTGATGGTGGCCATGTACTGGCGTTCCGGCAGCGGAATGCCTTCCAGTTTATTCCGGTTGATGGCGTCCACTTTGGCATTGGTGGCGGAGAGGGTGATAAAAAAATCTTCGGCTTCGAAGGCAGGCAGGTAGCGGCTGTTGAGGTCCTCCAGGTCTTCATGATCGGCCAGGTTGAGGCGTACAGAATCCAGAAGCCTTAAGAAATGCCGGTTTTCCTGGCGGTAGACTTTGCCCAGTTCCAGGGTTTCCAACTCGAAGCCATCCCGGAAGACGTGGGCTGAGAAGAAGTAGGGAGAATCGTATTCCGATTGAAAGCGGAAGGCTTCCACGTCATTGGCCACTACCGGTGGTAGTTGGAACAGGTCGCCGAAGAAGGCCACCTGCAGCCCGCCGAAGGGCAGGGGGTTGTCGCGGTTGATGCGCAGAAACCAGTCGATATTGTCGAGCAGGTCGGCCCGTACCATGGAGATTTCGTCGATGACAAGCATTTCCAGGTTCTGGTACAGGCGCCGGTCACGGCGCTTTCTGATCTCCTGCCGGGAAAGGGGGCGGGGCGGGAAGCCGAAGAAGGAGTGGATGGTCTGGCCTTTGACGTTCAGGGCGGCGATGCCGGTCGGCGCAACCACCACGGCCTTTTTGCGGGTAGTCTGCCGGAACAATTGCAGCAGGGTCGATTTTCCCGTTCCGGCCCGCCCGGTGATGAAGGCATTTCTCCCCTCTTTTTCCAGCATCCCCAGCGCATACCGGAAATCGGCGTTGAGTTCGAGGGGTGTTTTGTCCAGGGGCATGCCGGTCAAACCGATTTGATCAAGATGACGTAAACGGGGAAATGGTCGCTGAAGCCGCCCAGATACTGGCTGCCGGAATAGGTGCGGAAAGGATAACCCCGGAAGTTGCCGCTTTTCTGGATCAGGTACAGTTCGTTGTGGATCTTGGCCTGGTAATACTGGTATCCACCCGCTTTGGGGTTGATCAGCCCGTGCGACAGGATGATCTGGTCGAAAAGGCTCCAGGCGTCGCGGTAGGCCAGGGTGCCTATGCCTCTTTTGTAGTAGTCGTACATGGGGTTGAACAGGCCGCCCGGGCGCACCTGCTCCCGCTCGCGTTTGGCGTTCAGCACCTGCCGCACGCTGGGGCTGACGGGGTCGTCGTTGAGGTCGCCCATGATGATCACCTTGGCGTTGGGGTCGGCAGCCGCCAGGGAGTCAACAACTTGTTTACATATCATAGCCCCGGCATTTCGGAAGGGCTGGGTGGCGGATTCGCCCCCCCGCCGGCTCGGCCAGTGGTTGACCAGCACGTGCAGGGGCTCGCCGTCGTACAGGCCCGAGACGAAGAGGATGTCGCGGGTGTAAACCCGGCTGCTGTCATCCTCATAGATCAGCAGGGGGATGGGCCGGCTGGATGTCACCTTATAGTATTTGGGCTGGTAGATCAGGGCAACGTCGATGCCCCGCCGGTCGGGAGAGTCGTAATGCACGATCTGGTAATCTCTGTCTTTTACCAGCGGATGCCGGCTGAAATCCTCCAGGACTTTGCGGTTTTCTATCTCGGCAACACCCAGGATGGATACGCCGTCGGGGGTCAGGTCTGTACCCAGTTCGGAAACGACCCGGGCCAGGTTGCCCAGTTTTTCCTGATAAATCTCCGGGGTGTAGCGGTTGGCGCCATCCGGCGTGAATTCCTCATCATTGATGGCAGGGTCGTTCTCCGTATCGAAGAGGTTTTCGAAATTGTAGAAACCGATACAGCCGACTTTATACTGCTGCTGAGCAGAAATGAAAAGTGGGGTTAACAAGAAGAACAGAAAAAAAAGATGCTTCATTATTGTGGAATTACAGGTTTAAATGGCTTTGCCTTTTTTCGGGGATTTCCTGGCTCTTTCCCACTTTTTACCCGGCCGATCCCGACATTAGTCGGGAGAGGACGGGCCGCTTTCCGCCTTCGCCTTCCCATTAGTTCATTTTAAAGAGCGTCTAATATATGACGATTGCTCCCTTTCCGGGTATTATCTCTGTGTTAATTTTTGAGCGGGTAATCGCGAATTGGCGGGAAATCTTAACTTTGCGCCATTGTTCATGCGATTCTTACTGTTTATGTTGCTAAAAACCAACTACCTTACCCTGATCCTCCTCTTCTTTTCCCTGCAACTATCCGCTCAAACCACGATCATCCGGGGCGCCGTCCTGGAAGCCGGCACGGCAAACCCGCTGCCGGGAACGGAAGTGCGTTTGCCCACGGGCATAGGGGCCACCTCCGATTCGGAAGGGCGCTTCGAACTGCGGCTCACTCTGGGCGCCGGGCGGATCGTGTTGTCTTTCCAGCGGGCCAGTTTTTCCACCCGCGAACTGGAAGTGGAACTGGATGGAAAAGCGGAGATCGACCTGGGAAATATCGAGCTTTCACCTAAGGAGGAATCCGACATCTTCGGCTCCGAAGACCTCATTCCGACCATCACCATCACCACCGATGACGCCACCGGCGTTGGCGACCAGAACATTTCGGGTGTGCTGACTGCATCGCGCGATGTTTTCGTCTCCGCCGCCGCCTTCGTTTTCGGCCCGGCGCGCTTCCGCATCCGCGGCTACGACTCGGAGCACACCGCCATGCTCATGAACGGCATTCCGGTCAACGACCCCGAAAGCGGGCAGGTGTACTGGAGCAGCTGGGGCGGCCTGAACGACGTGATGCGCTTCCGCGAAAACAACGTAGGCCTCGAGGCTGTTCCCTACGCCTTCGGCGGCGTGGGCGGGGCCTCCAGCTTCGACACCCGCGCCAGCCTGCAGCGCAAGCAGTTGCGTTTTACGTATTCCCTGTCGAACCGCAGCTACCGCAACCGCCTCATGGCTACCTACACAACCGGCCCCATGGAGGGCGGCTGGGCCGTCTCTCTTTCGGCTTCGCGCCGCTGGGCGGAGGAGGGCTACATCGACGGCACCTTCTACGACGCCTGGGGGTACTTTATGTCGGTGGACAAAAAGCTGAACGACAGGCATTCGCTCAACTTCACGGCCTTCGGCGCGCCCAGCAAGCGCGGCCGCTCGGGTGCTTCCGTGGAAGAAATGTACGAACTGGCCGACGACAGGTACTACAACCCCAACTGGGGCTTCCAGAACGGCGAAAAGCGCAACGCCCGCGTCGCCAACGTCCACCAGCCCATGGGCATCCTGCGCCACGACTGGCAGCTGAGCCGAAAAACCTCCCTGCTGACCGCCGTGGGTTATCAGTTCGGCCGCAACGGCAGCACCGCACTCGACTGGTACGACGCCCGCGACCCGCGGCCCGACTACTACCGCAACCTGCCCAGCTTCACCTTCGACAGCCAGCGGGAAGCCGTGGAGGAACTGCTGCGCAGCTCCGAGGCCGCCCGCCAGATCAACTGGGATTATCTGTACGATGTCAACCGCAACAATATCCTTTCGGTAGAAAATGCGAATGGCATCGCGGGCAATACCGTCACCGGCGCGCGCTCCCAGTACGTGGTGGAAGACCGCCGATACGACGACCGGCGCCTCATCGGCAACACCATCCTGCAGAGCAACCTCAACGACCACCTGACGCTCAACGGCGGGCTGACGTACATCTGGCATCAGGGCCATGACTTCAAAGTGCTGGAAGACCTGCTGGGCGGCGATTTCTACCTGGATATCGACAAGTTCGCCGAGTTCGATTCCACTACGAACCGGGAATTCATCCAGAACGATATCGACACGCCCAACCGCATCGTCCGGGAAGGAGACGTTTTCGGATACGACTACAACATCAACGTGCGGCAAGCGGCCGCCTGGATGCAGGCCGACTTTACCTATCCGCGCTTCGACTTCTTCCTGGCCGGCAATGTGGGCAATACCAGCTTCTGGCGCACCGGCAACGTGGTAAACGGGAAATTCCCGGATAATTCAGGGGGAGATTCCGAGAAACAGCTTTTTCCGGAATATGGCTTTAAGGCGGGCTTCACCTTCAAAGCCGACGGGCGCAATTACTTCCTGCTCAACGGCGGCTACATGACGCAGGCGCCCTCCACCCGCGAAGCTTTCGTTTCGCCACGCACCCGTAATGACGTGGCCGAAGGGCTGGACACGCGCAAAATACTGAGCGTGGAAGGCGGCTACCTGCTGAAGGCTCCTTATGCCAAAGCCCGGGTGATCGGCTACTACACGCAGTTCAAAGACCTGCTGTGGAACCGCAGCTTCTACCTCGACAACGCCATCATCACCGATGACGGAACCCGGGGCGGGTTCGTCAACTACATCATGCCGGGCATCAGCACCCAACACTTCGGCCTGGAACTGGGCGGGGAGTTTTCCCTGACTTCCGCGCTCAAAGTCAGCGCCGTGGCGGCTCTGGGGCAGTACACCCATACCAACCGCCCCACGGTGACCACCTACCTCGACAACGTCGCCCAGGAGCTGAGCCGGCAGACGGTTTACATCAAAAACTTCTATGTGTCCGGCACGCCGCAGACCGCATATACCCTGGGCCTCAACTACAACTCGCCGAAGTTCTGGTTCGCCAACCTCAACTTCAACTACTTCGACAATATCTGGATCGATTTCAACCCGGCCCGCCGTACGCTCGAGGCCGTGGCCTACAGCCAGGACCCCCAATTCGGGGAAGAAGTGGTCACACCGGATTCTCCGCTGTGGAATGAGATCATCGACCAGGAGAAAGCGCCGTCGGCTTTTACCGTTGACTTTTTCGGCGGAAAATCCTTCAAGTTCGGCAATGTCTTCCTCTACCTCAACCTGGGTGTGAGCAACATTCTGGACAACCGCAACTTCATCACCGGCGGTTATGAACAACTGCGCTTTGACTACGAAACCAAAGACGTCAACCGCTTTCCCAGCCGCTACTACTACGCCTTCGGGCGCAATTACTTCATCAACCTCGCCATGAGAATTTAAAAAGCTATAAACCAATGACAAAGTTCTTCCGCTACTTGTTACCCCTGTCACTACTGCTCACCGGCATCTGGAGCTGCGTCGACCAGGATTTCGACGAGCCTCCGGTAACGGGCCTGCCCAACCTGACGGGCAATATCAGCATCGCCGACCTGAAAAAGCTGAACTCCATCGGCGGCGATGACAAACAGATCCTGGATTCGCTCATCATCGAAGGCGTCGTGACGGCAGATGACGAATCCGGCAACTGGTACAAACAACTCGTGATCGAAGATGAAACGGGGGGCATTGTGGTGCGCCTCAATTCAATCGGTTTGTATAATATATATCCCATCGGGCGCAGGGTTTTCGTCAACCTGCAGGGATTGTGGCTCGGCGACTATTTCGGGCTTCCCCAGATCAACGGCGCCCGGGATTCGGCCATTGCCGAACTGCTGATCCCCGAATATGTCTTCGGCGGCGCCCGCGATCAGCAGGTGACGCCCCGGCCCATAAGCATCGGCGACTTCAACCAGGACCTGGTGGGCTCCCTAATCCGCCTGGATGATGTGCAGTTCGTAGCCGAAGACACGGCCCGCACCTACGCCGATGCTGTTAACCGCTTTTCGGCCAACCGCACGGTGGAAGACTGTTTCGGCAACCGCACCATCATTCGGACCAGCGGTTTCGCCGATTTTGCCGGGCTCAGCGTGTCCAACGGCAAAGGCTCGCTGACCGCCATCCTCAGCATCTATCAGGGTGATTACCAACTGGTGCTGCGCGATGAACGCGATGTGCAGATGGACGGCCCGCGCTGCGAAGGCGGCGCCGGCGGCGAACTGATGACGATCGCTGACCTGCGCAGCCTCTACGCGGGCGGAACAACCGTCGGGCCGGATAACAGGAAAATTCGCGGAGTGGTCATTTCCGACCGCGACAACGGCAACACCACCGGCCGGAATATGGTCATTCAGGACGCCAGCGGCGGCATCGTGGTGCGCTTCTCGGCCAACCACAGCTTTTCGTTGGGTGAAGAGGTCGATGTGTCCGTTTCCGGCCAGGAGATATCGGAATTCAACGGCCTGCTCCAGGTCAATAATGTAGGGCTCGATGATGCGGTGTCCAAAGGGGCCGGCGCGCTGCCCAGCCCGCGCGTAGCAACCGTCAGCGAAATCCTGTCCAACCTGGAAGCCTGGGAATCCACCCTGGTGCGCATCAACGACGCCACCATCAGCGGCAGCGCTACTTTTTCCGGCACGACGGAGATTACGGACGCCAGCGGCTCCATCGATATGTTCACCAGCAGCAGCGCTTCCTTTGCCACTTCCCCCGTACCAGCCGGTACGGTTTCGGTAACCGCTATCGTTTCTCAGTTCAACAGCCCCCAGGTGCTGGTCCGCAACCTCAATGACATCAGCGGCGGCGGTTCCGTCGATCCCGACCTGATGAGCCTGGCGGATGTCCGGGGCCTGTTCCAGGGTACGACAACTTCCGTGCCGGCAGGCAGGAAGATTAGGGGCATCGTCATTTCCGACAAGGACAGCGACAACACCACTACCCGCAACCTCGTCATTCAGGATGCCGAAGGCGGCATCGTCGTGCGCTTCACGGCCAACCACAGCTTTGCCCTGGGTGAGGAACTGGAGATCAATATCTCGGGGCAGGAACTGTCCGAGTACAATGGCCTGCTGCAGGTCAACAACGTGCCCAACGGCAATGCTACGAGCTTCGGCCCCGGCGCCCTGCCCGCTCCGCGGGAGGCTACCATCCAGGAGGTCATCAACAACCTGGAAGCCTGGGAATCGACCCTGGTCAAAATCGCCGGCGCCAGTTTCCCGAACGGGGGAACCTACTCCGGTTCTCAGACAGTGCAGGATGCTACGGGATCCATCGTGTTATATACGAGGCCTCAGGCTACATTTGCCGGGCAGAGCGTGCCGGCCGGGCAGGTCACCATCACCGCCATGGTGTCTCAGTTCACCGACCCGCAGCTCAACATCCGCAACCTGAACGATATTGGCCAGTAAACCATTTCGGTTTTTATGCCTTTATAATCAGGAGCCATCCTTTGCAGAAGGGGATGGCTCCTGTCCGTTTAAACACCCGTGTTATGACGATGCCGGAAAAAAAAGCGCAGCCTTTTTATTTCAAGCAGTTCACCATCCACCAGGACAAGTGCACGATGAAAGTCGGCACCGACGGCGTTTTGCTGGGCGCCTGGGCCGATGTGGAGGGCGTGGAGCAGGCGCTCGATATCGGAGCGGGCAGCGGCCTCATCGCCATCATGCTGGCCCAGCGGGCGCCCCGGGCCCGGGTGCATGCAGTGGAGATCGACGCGCCTTCCTTTGAGCAGGCGAACGAGAATATGGCCCGTTCGCCCTGGAGCGGCAGGCTGGAGGCCTTTCATACGCCCGTCCAGGATTTCGCCCGGCAAGCCGTGCACCGCTACCAGCACATCGTAAGCAACCCGCCTTTTTTCTCCGGCGGCACTTTTTCCCACAACCACAACCGCACCAACGTCCGGCATACGGTCAAACTGCCTCATGGCGACCTGTTGAGCGCGGTGCGCACTTTGCTTACTCCGGAGGGGAAGTTCAGCCTGGTGCTGCCTTATATCGAAGGGCTTCGGTTCCGGGAACTGGCCCTGAGTTACCACCTGCACTGCACCAGAGTGATGGAGGTGTACCCCCGCCCCGGAAAACCCGTCGAGCGGCTGCTGATGCAGTTCGAAAGGGAGCCGAAGGCTATGGCCGAAGAAAGCCTCGTCATCCAGAAAGAACAGGGCAACGATTGGACGGAGGAATATATCGGGCTTACTGGTGGGTTTTACCTGAATATGTGAGGGAGTGGAAGTAATGGAGTGGTGGAAAAAACAAAGCGGGAAAAGGCCCTTTCGGATCATTTCCCGCCTCCCTTTTGGGAATAGGGTTTGATTACTGAGCGTTATGCTCTGCCTCCGATTCGGCGAGTATTCTCATAGCTGCTTCGAGAATACTGGTGTCTTCCAGATGAACGATCCCACCGTGCGGGCCTGGCTGGATGTGTGCATCGACGATGTCGCCGTCTTCGTACTTGTGAGCGCCGAAGAAGTTGCGGACGGTCTGCTCCTGAATGTTGAGTTCCTGTGCGATGCGGGCCACGCTGCCGGTGGGCAACTTGTGTTTGATCTCCCGCAGTTCATCGAAGGTTATATTCATAGCTGAAGAATTTTGATGAATAAATGTATTGTTTGTCTGCCACTTCGCGGCTAAGATAAGCCGGCCTTTTCATCTTTCCATGGCCTTTGAAAGGTAAACTTTTTTCCGAAAAATTCAAAGAAAAGGGTAGCGGGTTGAAAGAAAAATGGCCGGAACGAGGCCGTGCGGCATTTGACTCAACCAGCGTACTGAACACCTGCCCGTCCTTTCTCTACTCTTGTCGGGATTAGCCGGGTAAAACCCTGAAACCTGAAACCCCATAAAAAACTACAAACCTACTGAACACTAACTTTCCCTGTCCACCTTCGCCCTTCCGCCGCCACTTCCAGAAAATACAAGCCCTTCGGCAGCCCCGCGGCCTCAAATTCCATCAGCGCCTCCGTGCGGCGCAGCCCGCGCCAAACTGCCCGCCCCTGCGCGTCCAGTAAGGTGCAGCGCGCCTCGCCGGGCGGGCGGCCCGGCCACGACAGGAAAAAGCACCCGCTGGACAGCTCGCCCACGCCGCCGAACCAGCCGCTGGTGTTCTGGCTCAGGGGTAAGAAAGGCGGGCCGATGTAGCGCGGCCACAGGCTGTCGCCCTGCGGTTGCGGTATTCCCGCACGAATTCCACCTCAAGCTCCCGGTTCAGTTTGGCCAGAACCGCTCCGTCGCGAACCAGAGGGGCGGCGGTGAGGGTATAGCCGCCGTCAGAAACCTTCGCGATCTTGCCCCAGCTGCGGTCAATGGAATAATAGTCTCCCAAAGAATCCACTACCACATAATAGGCAAGCAGGTTGCCCGAGGAGTCAAACATGGCCACCAGCAGGCCTTGTTGCCAGTCGATGGTGTCAGCTCGAGCCAACCCCAGGCCGACAATGGTATCGTTGTGGACAATGAGGCCCATGAAGTTATTGTTAACCAGCCCTAAATCAGCAGCAATATTGAAACCTGCCTGGCAGAATGCCGCAAAAGGGGTTAAAAACGTAAAAAAAAGTACACTAGCAATACGGCATAAGGGAATATTTAGAAGGATTGAATAGCGGCGCCATTCAATCCCCGTCCAATGGTCATCTGGAATCAATGAATAAGCATTAATTTTTGCCGGAAAACCTTGCCCTGGCAAGAGCGGACTTCCACCAGATATAGGCCGGATGGAAAATTCTGCCGGCTGAGGGAAACGGCATAAGTGGAGCTTCCCTCCAGCCGCCATTGTTTAAGGAGAGCGCCCTGCAGGTTGAACAAGCGGATTTCCACCGGGCCGGGGACTTCGAGGAATATCCGTAAAGATGGGGTGAAAAAAGCGCGTTTCCCAAGGCGGTAGCGATTTTAGGAATATGGAATAGTTTTAGAGATGCTAACATAGTATCTCTAAAATTAAAAAAAAGCGCGTGAAACCTACAATGTTGGCCATGTCTTTGCTTGAATCCGGACAGGCTCGCCCTGGCTCAGTTGCCGGCCTCCCCCGAGGAAAACACCGCTCCGATCGCATCCTTCGCCGCTCCGCTTTCCTCCGGCGCCGGGTCGGGCTGTGTTTGCGGCTGGGGCGCGAACTTGTCCTTGCAATCCAGCGCATCCCGCACGGCTTCGGATGGTTCGGGGAAGGGTGTATTGCTCAAAGCGGTATATGCCTCGCTGGCGCTCAGCTTTTGAACAAAAGTGGCCACGATGGGCAAAGCCGTATTGGCGCCCTGCCCGAGGCTGAGGTCCCGGAAGCGCACGGCGGGCGATTCGGCGCCGACCCAGGCGCCGGCCACGATACGCGGGGTATAGCCGATGAACCAGCCGTCGGAGTGGTTCTGGCTGGTGCCGGTTTTGCCGGCCAAAGGCTCCTTCATGTTGTAGCGGAAGCGGATGCGCCGCCCCGTGCCGCGGTCGATGGCCGCCTGCAGCATTTCGTTCATGATGTCGGCTTCATCCGTTTTCAGCGGCCGATACCACTCGCAGGTGTCGGTGAGGGCGGCATAGTCGAAAAGTACTGTCCCATCCGGGGCTTCCACCCGGCGGATGTAGTGCACTTCGGGGCGTTTGCCCCTGGCGGCGAAAGTACTGTAGGCGGTAACCATATCCATCAGCGAAGCTTCCACGGAGCCCAGGGCGATCGACGGCACCGCCGGGATATGGGATTCGATGCCGAGCTCGTTGGCCATCCGGGCTACGTTTTTAGGGCCGGCCTGCATCATCAGTTGAACGGTGATGGTGTTGATGCTGTTGATCAGCGCGCCTTCCAGAGAGTAATAGCCGCCGTATTCATCCGTGGCGTTTTTGGGCATCCAGTTCTCGTAGCGCGGGTAGGCCCGTAACTCGTTGGGATAGTAGGTACAGGGGGGAATACCGCGTTGAATGGCGGTGGCGTACACGACGGGTTTGAAGGTAGAGCCCGGCTGCCTTTTGGAAAGTACGTGGTCATACTGGAAGTACTCATGGTCAATTCCCCCTACCCAGGCTTTGACCTCGCCGTTTTGCGGGTCGACGGCCAGAAAGCCGGCGTTCAGCAGGCCCATGTAGTATTCGATGGAGTCGAGGGGGCTGAGGGAGCGGGTGGCGCTGCCCTTGTCCCAGCTGAAGACTTTGGTTTCGACCGGGGCCTGGAAAATGGAGTCGATTTGCCCGGGAGTATAGCCTGCGTTGGCCAGCTTTTTGTAGCGCTCCGACTGTCGCACGGCATAGGTCAAGGCGTCTTCGGCTTCCCAGGGCGGCAGGCCGTTGAGGTGCTTGTCGAATACCTTTTGCAACTCGGCAATATGGCTGTGCACAGATTCTTCGGCCATGGCCTGCATCTGGAAGTCGATGGTAGTATAGATCTTCAGCCCGTCGGTGTACAGGTTGTAGGCCATGCCGTTGGGCTTGGTGATGCCCGCCAGTTTTTCCTTTAATTCCAGCCGCAGGTGTTCCCGGAAGTAAGGGGCCGGGCCTTTGTTGTGGGTGATGGGGGTGTAGTTCAGGGAAAGGGGTTCCTGCTGCAGGGAATCCGCAACGGCTTCGGGCAAATAGCCATACTTGGCCATTTGCACCAGGACGAGGTTGCGGCGTTTCAGCGCGTTGCCAGGCTTGCTGACCGGGTTGTAAGCGGAAGTGGCCTTAAGCATGCCGACCAGCACGGCGGATTGAGAAGGCGTCAGCCGGGCCGGGCTCGTATTGAAAAACCGCTGGGCGGCCACCTTGATCCCGTAGGTGTTTTCGCTAAAGGGAACGGTGTTGAGGTACAACTCCAGCAATTCCTCCTTATCGTAAAGTTCCTCCAGCCGCATGGCGATGAAAACCTCGCGAATTTTGTTGATCAGCAGGGAGTATTTGCCGTAATCGGCCCTCGGGTACAGGTTTTTGGCCAACTGCTGGCTGATCGTGCTGCCTCCGCCCGAGGAGCGCTCGCCCCTGACAATGGATTTGTAAAAAACCCGCAGCCAGGCCCGAACGTCTACGCCATGGTGTTCGAAATACCGGGCGTCTTCCGTAGCTACCAGCGCGTGGATGAAGTGGGGGGAGATATCCTTGTAGCGGACGTTGCTGCGGTTCTCGAAGTAATACCGCCCCAGCAGGCTGCTGTCGGCTGCATACACTTCGGAGGCAACGTAGTGGGTTACTGTCCGGAGGCTTTCCTCGGTCGGCAATTTACCAAAGGCGCCCAAGGCAATGGACATTACGAAAGCCACCGCCCCGAGCACGGCCAGCACGG
Organism: Bacteroidota bacterium; assembly: GCA_963169455.1. GTDB lineage: Bacteria > Bacteroidota > Bacteroidia > Chitinophagales > Saprospiraceae > JACJYE01. The sequence continues at coordinate 15,039 of CAUJDW010000052.1, forward strand.
CCGAAGCCTGAACAAGGCGGAGTGGGTAAATCACCCAGGGGTAATCCGCCCAGAAATTGTACCAGCGCACCGCCCAACTGCGCTTTTGGTTGATCCATCTGTCCTTCGTCATGGTATGTTTGTTTCATGGGATAACAGCCCGTTCTACTCCATCGGAGATCCCTCGCTTTTTAGACTGCCATCTGCTTTTTGGGATACATCCGTGTCAAAAAAATTATCGCTTTGGTGCGGGTTCAAAGCCTAAGGCGTAAGGTTTCTTTGAATGGAATTCTCAGCACAGGATTGTATAGCCACCCGCCAGCCCGGGTGGAGAGCCGGGGGAATGTTTTTTTGCGCGTATCTGCCGGGTTATACTATTTTAACGGAGGGCGGGGGAGTGAGGTTCCGTTTGGCGGGGAAAAAATGGTGGGGCTGGAAAGGGTTGAACCGCAGAGTTCCTGCGTTTTTGGGAACCGCAAACGCGCGAAGTCCTCGCGTTTTTTAACCGCAAAGGCGCAAAGACGCAGAGTAGGACGCAAAGAACGACGAGTATTTTAGTGGCTCTCCTGCGCTAAACTTCCGCGTCCTCTGCGTCTTCGCGGTTTTTTTTAATCTTCCGCTTTCAATATAATCACATCCACCGCCTGTTCCTTCACTGCCTGGTTAAAAGCCGGGATATCCTGCGCTTTGAGCTGGTAAAAGCGCGTGAGCTGTTCATCGATGGCCTTTGCCACCTCTGCTTTTACAGCCATGGCGGCATCGGTTGGCGGGAAATCGCCCATGCGCGTCAGGCTGTTCAGGTGCGCCAGTTTGTTGGACAGTTTGATGGGATAGTTGAGCGGATCCTGGTTGCTTTGGTTTTGGGTCTGGTACAAGGCTTTTTCCACTTCAGTCATGACCGAGTCGATGGCGCCGGCCTGTGCGGTGAGCCCTTTTTTACTGTCGTCGCCTTCCCAGCGGCTGGTGAAGTGCTGTAACTGTTTACGCACCTCCCTGATGTCGATGATGGCCTGATGGGCTTCGGAAACTTTGGCGTTCACCTCCCTGATGAAGTCGAACTGGGCCTGCAGGGCTTCCTGGCTGGTGGAAACCCGGGGGTCTTTGAGGATGGTAAAAGTTTGTTCCATTTCCTTTTCGCCTACTTTGAGCTTCGCAATATAATCCCCGGGTACGGCCTCGGGCCCGTCGAGCGAACTCCACCACAGCACCATGCCTTCGAATTTTTTAGCCTCCGGATATTTCATGTCCCACACGAAGCGGTTGCCCCCCTGTTTGAGCTGGAGTTTGTCTTTTTCCTCCTTTGCCTGGTTGGAAAATTCCCGGATCAGCGCGCCGTCCGCTTCGTGGAAGGATAAAACGACGGCTGTATTGCTGTCGGGCAGGGACTTTAGGAAAAAATGCGCCATCACTCCGCCGGGGTGGTTCAGCCCGGCATTTTTGGCTTTGGGGTTCTGCCGCCCGTCCATGCGGTAGCTCGGCATGGGCTTAAAGAGGTGAAACTCTTTGCCGGCCGCTTCTCCCGACAACTGATGCAAAGGCGTCAGGTCGTCGATTATCCAGATGCTGCGGCCCTGGGTGGCGGCGATGAGGTTGTCGTTTTTCACCAGCAGGTCGGTGACGGGAACAACGGGCAGGTTGAGCTGGAAGGGGGACCAGTGAGCGCCGTCGTCGAAAGAAATATACATGCCGCTCTCCGTGCCCGCATACAGCAACCCCCTGCGTTTGGGGTCTGCCCGGACAACCCGCGTGAAATGCTCGCCGGGGATGCCGTCCACGATCAGCGTCCAGTTTTTTCCATAATCTTTAGTGTGGTACAGGTAGGGTTTGTAGTCGCCCAGTTTGTAGCGGGTTCCGGCCAGGTATGCGCCGCCGGGGGTGAAGGGGTCGGGCTCGATGCTGTTGATCATCATCCATTCCGGCATGCCTGCGGGCGTGACGTTTTCCCAGTTCTTGCCACCGTCTCTGGACAAGTGGGCCAGCCCGTCGTCCGAGCCTGTCCAGATCAGTCCTTCTTCATAGGGGGACTCCGTTGCGGCGAAGATGGTGCAGTAGTACTCCACGCCGGTATTGTCCTTGGTGATGGGCCCGCCCGATGGGCCGAGCTTCGCAGGGTCGTTTCGGGTGAGGTCGGGGCTGATGATCTCCCAGCTCTGGCCGCCGTCGGTAGTCGCATGGAGGTGGTTGGAGGCGGCGTAGAGTTTCTTTGGGTTGTGCGGCGAAAAAAAGAGCGGGAAGTTCCACTGGAAGCGGTATTTCATGCCCTCTGCGCCATAGCCCATGGGGTTGTCGGGCCAGACGTTTATGGCGCGCTCTTCTTTCGTGCGGTGGTTGACCCGTGTGAGAAACCCCCCGTATTCGCCGCCGTAAACGAGGTCGTTGTCGGTGGGGTCAACCGCGATGTGGCCGCTTTCGCCGCCGGCGGTGGGCTCCCAGTCCCGCTCGCCGATGGAGCTGCCGTCTGTCCGGTGCAGGATGCGCACGGTGGAGTTGTCCTGCTGGGCGGCGTAAATGCGGTAGGGGAAATGGTTGTCGGCCGTGAGGCGGTAGAACTGAGCGGTGGGTTGGTTGTGGTAAGTGCTCCAGTTCTCGCCGCCGTCGAAGGACACCTGTGCGCCGCCGTCATCGGCGATGATCATTCGGCTGGGGCTTTCCGGTGCGATCCAGAGGTCGTGGTGGTCGCCGTGGGGTGCGTTGTAGGCTTTGAATGTTTTACCGCCATCCGTCGATTTGTGGTAGCTCACATTTACGACGTACACCACTTCGGCGTCGCGGGGGTCGGCGTAGATGCGGGTGTAGTACCATGCCCGCTGCCGCAGGGCGCGGCTATCGTTGAGCCTGGACCAGGTGTTGCCGCCGTCATCCGAGCGGAAAACCCCGCCTTCGCGGGCCTCGACGATAGCCCAGACGCGCTCGGAATTGGCCGGAGAAACCGCCACCCCGATGATGCCGAGGGGCCCTTTGGGAAAGCCTTCCCTGGCGCTGAGGTTTTCCCAGGTGTCGCCGCCGTCGGTGCTGCGCCAGAGGGCCGAGCCATCGCCGCCGCTTTCCAGGCTGTAGGGCGTTCGGCGTACGCGCCAGGTGGAGGCGAAGATGATGCGTGGGTTGTTGGGGTCCAGCAGGAGGTCGACGGCGCCGGCATCGGCATTGCTGAACAGGATGCGCTCCCAGTTTTTGCCGCCATCTCTGGTTCGGTAAACGCCCCGTTCCTCACTGGGCTGGAAGAGGTCGCCCAGCACGGCGGCATAAGCCAGGTTGGGGTCGCGGGGGTGTATGCGTATGCGCGGGATGTGCCTGGATTTTTTCAGGCCCGACTGCTGCCAGGTCTTGCCAGCATCCAGGGATTTCCATAGCCCGTAGCCAAAGGATACGTTTCCCCGGACGGTTTTTTCTCCGCCCCCGGCATAGATCACATTGGGGTCGTATTCGCTGACGGCAACAGCGCCGATGGAGCCGCCGAAGTAGCCGTCGGAGATGTTCTCCCAGCTCTGGCCGCCGTCGGTGGTGCGCCACACCCCGCCGCCCGTGCTGCCGAAATAATACAGGTTAGGCTTGCCCGGAACGCCGGTGACAGCTGCGGAGCGCCCGCCGCGGAAAGGCCCGATACAGCGCCACTCCAGGGCGTTGTAGAGATATTCTTCGTAAGCCTTCGAAGCGGAGGCGCCGGAGCCTGGCCGGAGGGAAGGCTGCGCCTGCATGGAATGGAAAAAGAAAAAAGCTGCCAGCATGAGGCTGGCGTGGAGCAAAGTGTTTTTCAGCATGAGGGCCCTGTTTTCAGTGATGAGCCTTTAAGTTAAAAAAAGCCTGCTACTTCAGCGGCCCGCCACGCTGATCTTTTTTGACAGGGAGCGCCTGCCCTGCCGGATTTCCAGGTAATACACCCCGGCGCCGTTCTGCAGAATGTCCACTTCGTCGTTGAACAGCCCGGAAAAGTTGCCCAGGCTGTATTCGTAAACCACCCGCCCGGCGGCGTTGAAAAGCCGCAACTCCGTGTCCGCTGTCTCGGGCAGGTAACATTTGATCCTCAATAAGCTGCTGCCGGGTTCCGAATAAAAGGAAAGCCCCTCCGCACTGAGGTTGTTGTCGGTGGAAATTTTGCCCGCGCCGGCGCGCGCCGCTTCTTCCCGGGTAAGCGTTTCCACTTTTATGGACAAATTGGGGCCCTTGCCTGGCTTTGGCCAGTTTTCTTCAGTTTTAAAATGGCGGTTGAACCAGTCGCCAGGCTGAGGGGCCAGAGGCGCTTCCCGGCCGGCCTGGGATTTGGTGTCGCACAGGGATTTGATGGGCCGGCTGGCCTTGTACGTTTTGCCGTGACGCTGGTATTTCACTACGATGGTATGGCCTACCTCCATATTGTCGATGGCGATGGCGATATCGCGCCAGTCCGCTATTGTGTGGCCGTTGATGGCGGTGATGCGGTCTCCGTCTTTCAGGCCCATCTCTTCTGCCGTGGAGTTGCCGACCGTAGTGATGGCTACGCCGTCCGAAACCAGGCTTTCCGGGCCCTGGGGGCTCAGGCCGAGAAAAGCCCGCTCGCACGCACTGCGCCGGGGCAGTTCATCGGCAGGCTTTCGCCCCAGGGTGACGGCCACCGTTCGTTTTTCTCCCTGGCGGATGAAGTGGATGTCGGCTTTCTGGTTGGGCGCATAGCGGCGCAGTATCTGGGGCAGGCTCTGGCCTTCCGCTGTGCGGTATTCATCGAGGCCGTAAATGTAGTCGAAGTGGCGCAGGCCGGCGCGCTCCGCCGCAGTGTTTTTGACGACCCGGCTGATATAGCTGCCGTAGGGGTTGTCGAAGCCTAATTTCCGGGCTTTTTCCACAGATATCTGTTCTGAAATGATGCCCAGAAAGGCGTATTCATCCTCCTGGGCCCAAAAAATGATGCCGTTTCCGGCTTCGCATTGCGCCTGAGGTTCCTGGGCTATGGCAAAAAGCGGCGCAAGGGCGAACAGCAGAGTCCATGATGTGGCAAGGGATTTCATTTTTGTGTTTTTTTTCATTTGTAAGGACAAGCCCCGGCAACAAGGGTTGCGCAGGCGAAGTTCGGGAATCCGTTTGGCTGCAAGCTCCCTGAAATCACGTAATTTCGCGGGCGAAATCCCAATTGCCGATTTTTGTGATCACTTTTAATTTATGAGCAATATGTACCGCATATCAACCTTTTTGGTGGTTTTGTCCGTTGTTATTCTGAGCGCCTGCAAAACAAGCCAACCGGCGCGCCCAATGGAAGAATACCAGGCTTTACAGGAAAGTCCCTCATCCATGCTCAATATCCCCGTGGATATCGATGTCCGGGAACTGGAGAAATCCCTCAATGAGCAGCTTAAAGGCCTGCTGTATGAGGACGACGATATCAGAGATGGCGATAAAATGATGATCCGGGCGGTCAAGCGGGAGAACATCCGCCTGTCCGTTGACAGCAACCTCATCAAATACAGGGTGCCGCTCGCCCTGTGGATCAAATACGACCTGGGCATCAGCAAGGTGGAGGCCGACGGAGACATTGCCCTGAGCTTTAAAACGGCTTTTGATATTTCCCGGGACTGGAGCGTCACGACAAAAACGGAGATCGAGGGTTATGACTGGCTGGAAAAGCCCCGGCTGAAAATGGGGAGCTTCAACCTGCCCATCAGCTTCATCGCCGACCTGGTGCTGAAGAACAGCAAATCCGTGATCACCCGCAACATCGACCAGGTGGTGCGCGAGCAGTTCAACCTGCGCAATATGGTCCAGGATGCCTGGAAACAGATGTTTCAGCCCATCCTGGTTTCGGAGGCTTACAATACCTGGCTGACCGTGAACCCGCAGTTTATCGGCATGGCCCCCTTGCAGATGAAAGGCAACAAAATAGCCGGCGCCATCATGGTGGAAGGCAAACCTCAGGTGCGCATCGGGCAGAAGCCCGGGGCTATTACGCCACCCCCACTCCCGCCGCTGCAGATCATCCGGGAAACGGGCGACGATTTCACGCTGCACATCAATACCGAGATTACTTATGAAGAAGCTGAGCGCCTGGCCAAGGCGCAATTGCAGGGGCAAACCTTCTCTCAGGGCCGGCGCTCCGTATCCATTCAGGATATCGAGTTGTACGGGCAGGGCGACAAAATCGTGGTCAATACGGTGCTTACCGGAAGTTACAAAGGCTCCATTTACCTGGTTGGCAAGCCGGTTTACAACCCTGCCAAAAACGCCATCGACGTGGAAAGCCTGGACTATACCCTCGACACCCGCAGCTTTCTGGCCAAATCGGCAGGCTGGCTGTTGAAGAGCGCGATCAAAAAGAAGATCGAGGAAAACATGAATTTCCTGCTCGAATACAACCTCAGGGAAATGCAGGCCCAGTTCCAGCAGCAACTTTCCAATTACAAGGTCACGGAAAAGATCACGCTGAAGGGCGAACTTCATGAACTGGGCATCCAGAATGCCTATCTGTCGCAGGAGTCCATCATCGTGGACCTGGCGCTCAAGGGGAAGCTCAATGTGTTGGTGAAGGGGCTGAACTGAGCGGCTCAGTCCCTGTGCCGGGCCATTTTCAGCAGCCGCTCCCGGCCGCCCTCATTCATTTTCAGCGTCAGCGAGTCGGCCGTCAGGGAGACGATCTCTACGGCTTTTTCCGTGCTGGCCTGGTTCAGGGTATCCGTGGTGTAGAGGTATTTCGAATCGATATAGAAAGAGCCGGATTCGCGGTAATTCAGGGTGCTGGAATAGGCGTAGCTGTTGTTTTCCCCGAACGTCATACTGATCACTGTGGGGTCGATATTCAGCGGTTCGCCTTCTTCCAGGACGGCGACGCCCTGCCAGCGGCCCTGTATCAGGTTTTCCTCAACCGGCGCGCAGGCTGAGGCCAGCAGCAGCCCAGCCATAAGAACCCGAAAGGCTTTGTTCGCCATATTAACCGGTTTTATGAATGCGCTCAGAAAAATTGCTTCTCCAGAATAAAGAAGGCTGCCCCGGCCAGGAAACCCAGCATGGCCAGCCAGGCGATCCTGCTCAGGTACCAGATGAAGTCGATCCGCTCCATGCCCATGGCCGCAACGCCGGCAGCTGACCCGATGATCAGCATGCTGCCGCCGGTGCCCGCCGCATATGCGATGAAATGCCACAAGGCCGAATCCATGGGTGCGTCGTACATGCCCATAGACGCGGCTACCAGGGGTACGTTGTCGATGACGGCGGAGGTGAAGCCAAGAAGGATGACGACAATATCCTGATTGGGGATGACCGTGTCCAGCCATTCGGCTATGTAGCGCAGGGTGCCCACCTGTATCTCCTGCCCGTCGCGCATGACAGAACCAAATACGAGGCTCTCGAGGGCGGCAACGGCCATCAGGATGCCCAGGAAAAAGAGGATGCTGGACATTTCAATTCGGGCCAGCGCCTTGTGCGCGGAGTACATGTGGCGGCGTTCTTCGGAAAAATCCTCTTCGGGATGGATGTACTCCGAAACCAGCCAGACAATACCCAGGCTGAGCATCATGCCGATATAGGGCGGAAGGTGGGTTATCGTTTTAAAGATCGGTACAAAAATGATGGCCCCCAGGCCGAGGAGCAACATCGTGCGGCTGCTCAGCAAACGTTGGGCGTCCATGTCGTTTTCGGTGTCGATGGCGATTTTGCCGCGGAAGGGCGGCAGGAGGGTGGCGATGAAGGCCGGAACGGCAAAGCAAAGGATGGACGGAATAACAAGGTGTTCGATAAGGCCCGCAGCCGATACTTTTTCTCCGATCCACAGCATGGTCGTGGTGACGTCGCCGATGGGCGACCAGGCGCCGCCGGCATTGGCCGCGATCACGATCAGCGAAGCGAACCAGATGCGCTCGTTACGGTCGGAAATGAGCTTTCGCAGCAAGGTGACCAGTACAATAGTGGCCGTCAGGTTGTCGATGATGGCGGAGAGAAAGAACCCAAGCCCGCCGACGATCCACAACAGCTTCTTTTTGTTGCGGGTTTTTACGTAATTCTTCAGCACTTCGAAACCGCGGTGCAGGTCGATGATCTCGACGATCGTCATGGCGCCGATCAGGAAGATCAGGATTTCGGCGGTTTTGCCGATGTGGTGGATCAGGGTGTTGGAAAAACCATCTTCTGCATGGTGTAGTTCCTCTCCCGACAGGCCCACGAGGTTGTAGACGTGGTCGTGGGAATCAATGACTGACACCCAGCCGCTGTGAAAACCGACGGCCAGCAGGGCCCAGCAAAGGGCCGCCATAATCAGAGCAGGCACGGTTTTGTCAAGCCTCAGGGGGTGTTCGAAAACGATGGTCAGGTATCCGATTATAAAACAGAGAACTACTCCGGTAAGCATGGAAATCTTAGTTGGAATTTACACGGTTGTTTCCGCCTTGGGCAGGCGTAAAAATATAATTTTATCTCAGCTGCGCCTATATTTTTGGGATAATTCTGCAAAATGCCTGCCGGAGGAACTGTTTAGCCGCCGGGGTGTTTTTGTGGTGTGGGGCTTTTGGTTATTTTTGCGAGTTGAAGAAAAGATCATCTAAAGGAATGGTAAAAATCGGAAACGTCGAGATCGGTGAATTCCCCCTGCTCCTGGCGCCTATGGAGGACGTCAGCGACCCGCCTTTTCGCGCCTTGTGCAAGGAACAGGGTTGCGACATGATGTACACGGAGTTCATATCCGTGGAAGGGCTGATCAGGGATGCCGGGAAAAGCGTTCAGAAACTGGACATTTACGACCATGAACGGCCTATCGGCATTCAGATATTCGGAGCTGAGTACGACTCGATGATGCGGGCTGCAGATATCGTGGAGGAAGCCCGCCCGGAAGTCCTGGATATCAACTTCGGCTGCCCGGTGCACAAGGTAGTGTGTAAAATGGCAGGCGCCGGCATCCTGCAGGACCTGGATAAGATGGCCCGCCTGGCCGGCGCCGTAGTGCGCTCCACCAACCTGCCCGTCACCGTAAAGACGCGGCTGGGCTGGGATGAACAGACCAAATACATCGAAGAGGCCGCCGAGCGGCTGCAGGATGCCGGCATCAAAGCCCTGACCATCCACGGCCGCACCCGAAAGCAAATGTACAAGGGGGAAGCCGACTGGACCCTCATCGCGAAAGTCAAAAATAACCCCCGGATTCACATCCCCATCTTCGGCAACGGCGATATCGACAGCCCCCGGAAAGCCCTGGAATACCGGCAGCGCTACGGCGTCGACGGCATCATGATCGGCCGGGCAAGCATCGGCTACCCCTGGATCTTCCGCGAAGTCAAACACTTTATGAAAACGGGAGAAATCCTGCCCCCGCCCACCATCCATGAACGCGTCCTGGCTGCCAGAGAACACCTGCGCCGTTCCATCGAATGGAAGGGTGAAAAGCTGGGGGTGCTGGAAATGCGCCGCCATTACACCAACTACTTCCGCGGTTACCCCGGCATCAAGGAGTATCGCAGCCGGCTGGTTACCGAAGAAAGCCCCGAAGCACTCTACGCCATCCTGGATGAAGTGGAAGCCCGCTACGAACATGTGCTCTGTGAAGCGGCGGGGGAGTAGGGGCAAGGCCAAAGCACGCGAGATTTCATTCACAAAAGAATAAGTTTTGGTTTTCAATATTGAACCACACGAGCGGAAGATATTCGAAGTGATCAGCGAAACGGCCAGGGAGGCGGGCTATCCTGCCTATGTAGTCGGCGGCTACGTCCGCGACCGCCTGCTGGCCAGGCCTTCGAAGGATATGGACATCGTGTGCGTCGGCGACGGCATCCGGCTGGCGCAGCACGTGGCTTCCCGCCTGCGCCCGATCCCGAGGGTGACGGTCTACAAACGCTTCGGCACGGCTATGCTCAAACACCGGGGCCTGGAGATCGAATTCGTGGGCGCCCGCAAGGAATCCTATCGTTCCGACTCGCGCAAACCCACGGTGGAGGATGGGACACTGGAAGACGACCAGAACCGGCGCGATTTTACGATCAACGCTCTGGCCGTCAGCCTGAATGACGAAGACTACGGCGCTATCATCGACCCTTTTGACGGGCTGGAACACCTGGAAGCCAAGATCATCAAAACACCACTGGAACCCGGCAAAACTTTCTCCGACGACCCCCTGCGCATGATGCGCGCCATCCGATTCGCCACGCAGCTCGACTTCACCATCGAGCCCGAAACCCTCGAAGCGGTTTCCAAATTCAAAAGCCGGATCAATATCATCTCCCGGGAGCGCATCGCCGTCGAACTCAATAAAATCATCCTGGCCGACAAGCCTTCCGTGGGTTTCGAACTGCTTTTCAAAACGGGGCTGCTGGAACTCATCTTTCCGGAAATGACGGCCCTCCACGGCGTGGAGGCCAGGAACGGCATGGCGCATAAAGACAACTTCTACCATACCCTGGAAGTGCTGGACAGGCTGAGCATGAAAACCCAAAACCTCTGGCTGCGCTGGGCCGCCATCCTGCACGATATCGCCAAGCCTCCTACCAAACGCTTCCATCCGGAACAGGGCTGGACTTTCCACGGCCACGAAGTGCTCGGCGCCGCAATGACTCCCAGGATATTCAAAAACCTGCGCCTGCCCATGGACACCAAAATGAAATACGTCCAGAAGTTGGTGCGCCTGCACCTCAGGCCCATCAGCCTGACCAAGGAGAATATCACGGACTCTGCAATCCGCCGCCTGCTTTTCGACGCCGGAGATGAAATCGACGACCTCATGTTGTTGTGCGAGGCCGATATCACCTCGAAAAACCCAAACAAGGTCAGGCGCTACCTCGAAAACTACGAGATGGTGCGCGACCGCCTCCGGGAGGTGGAGGAGAAAGACCACCTGCGCAACTGGCAGCCTCCCGTCACCGGGGAAGACATCATGGCAACCTTCAACATTCCTCCTTCCAGAGAAGTGGGGATCATCAAAAACGCCATCCGGGAAGCCATCCTCGACGGCCTGATCGGCAACAATCGGGAAGAAGCCTATCAATTCATGCTGGAAAGAGGGCGGGAACTGGGCCTCAAAGCAGTTCCTTCCCATTGAGCATTGCCAAAATGGCAGCTCCGAAAAATTGTCAGCCGCTCTGTCTTGGCGGAAACGGCCGAAAGGCGGGCGGCCCATGCTTTTTTGTCAGCCGCACCGTTCTGGCATCCCCTTTGCTGAACGCTTTGCGGGATTGGATCCCACCTATGTATATTTCTAAACCAAAACAATCAAAACCATAATCAGCTATGAGTGCAGTAGCAATGCGCCCGATCAGCAACCGCGTGGTCGTAAAACCCTCGCCCGCGGAAGAGATGACGAAAGGCGGCATCATCATTCCGGATACCGCCAAGGAGAAACCGCAGCGTGGAGAAATCGTAGCCGTTGGCCCCGGCAAGGAGGGCGAACCGATGACGGTCAAAGTGGGGGATACGGTCCTCTACGGCAAATACTCCGGCCAGGAGCTGCAGCTAAACGGCGATGAATACCTCATCATGCGGGAAGACGACATCCTCGTGATCCTTGGTTAAGGCGGCGGACGCCTTTTGCTTAACCTCATGGTTTAACCCTCAAACTTCTATCGTTTATGTCTGCTAAAAATATCTTTTACGACACCCAGGCTCAGGAAAAACTGAAAAAGGGCATCGACAAACTGGCCGATGCGGTCAAAGTGACCCTTGGCCCGAAAGGCCGCAACGTCGTTATCCAGAAATCCTTCGGCGCACCTCAGGTCACCAAAGACGGCGTGACGGTCGCAAAGGAGATCGAACTGGAAGACCCCATGGAAAACATGGGCGCCCAGATGGTTAAACAGGTGGCCTCCAAAACGGCGGATGCAGCCGGCGACGGCACCACCACCGCCACCGTCCTGGCGCAGGCCATGGTCACCGCGGGCCTCAAAACCGTGTCCGCCGGCGCCAACCCGATGGACCTCAAGCGCGGCATCGACAAGGCGGTTGCCTTAGTGGTGAAAAACCTCAAATCCCAGGCGGAGGTCGTGAAAAACGACTTCGAGAAAGTGCGCCAGGTGGCTACCGTCTCCGCCAATAACGACGAGGAGATCGGGGGCCTGATCGCCAATGCGATGAAGGCCGTCACTGCTGATGGCGTGATCACCGTAGAGGAAGCCAAAGGCACTGAAACCTACATGGAAGAGGTGTCCGGCATGCAGTTCGACCGTGGTTACCTCTCGCCTTATTTCATCACGGACACGGAGAAGCTGATCACCGAGTACGAGAACGCCTACATCCTGCTCCACGACAAAAAGATATCCAATATCAAGGACATTCTGCCCGTCCTCGAGCAGGTAGTACAGCAAAACCGCCCCCTGCTGATCATCGCGGAAGATGTGGACGGCTCCGCCCTGGGCACCCTGGTAGTCAACAAGCTGCGTTCCACCATCAATGTGGTTGCAGTGAAAGCCCCGGGCTTCGGCGACCGCCGCAAGGCTATGCTGGAAGATATCGCCATCCTGACCGGCGGCACGGTCATCAGTGAAGAGCAGGGCTACAAACTGGAAAACACCAAGCTCGAACACCTCGGCCTGGCTGAAAAGATCAAGGTGGACAAAGACAACACCACCATCGTCGGAGGCCAGGGCCAGGCTGAGCAGGTAAGCGCCCGCATCAGCCAGATCAGGCAGCAGATCGAGAATACGACCTCCGATTACGACCGCGAAAAACTGCAGGAGCGCATGGCCAAGCTGTCTGGTGGCGTCGCCGTCCTGTATGTCGGGGCCGCCACGGAGGTGGAAATGAAGGAGAAAAAGGACCGCGTCGATGACGCGCTGCACGCTACCCGCGCCGCTATCGAGGAAGGCATCGTTTCCGGCGGCGGCGTGGCCCTGGTTCGCGCCATTGATAGCCTCAAAGAGGTGAAAGCGGAAAATGAAGATGAACTGATCGGCGTCGATATCGTGGCCAAGTCCCTGGAAGCTCCGCTGCGCATCATTGCCAATAACGCCGGAGTCGAAGGGAGCGTGGTGCTGCAAAAAGTCCTGGAAGGCAAAGGCGCCTTCGGCTTCAATGCGCGCACCGACGTTTACGAAGACCTCAAGGCCGCAGGCGTGATCGACCCGGCCAAGGTAACCCGCATCGCCCTGGAGAATGCGGCTTCCATTGCCGGCATGGTGCTGATGACCGATTGCGCCATCAGCGAAAAGCCCAAGAAAAAGGAGCAACCGGCCATGAACGGAGCAGGCATGTACGATGATGCGATGATGTAAACCAGGATTTTCCGGATTGCAAGGATTACCAGGAATAATACGGGTTGGACTGATCTTGAGGGCGGGAATCCTTTTCCGGAGAATATGCCAGAAAAAGCGAAAGCGGCGCCAGGCACTGTGCCTGACGCCGCTTTCGCTTTCTTGATCCGGGCGATCCTGCTAATCCGTAAAATCGTGGTCAAAAAAGAACCGCACAAGCATCAGGGCGTTTTTTGGACCCTCGGAAAAAACACATATAGAGCTGCCGGATTGGTTCGGTAATCCCCTTGTCTCCGAAGAGAACTCCGTTGAAAAACAGAGTTGAGGCCCGCCCTAGACATTCCGAGTCTAACTCTAATTTGTTCAAAATGTAGAGTCAAAAACTTTTGATACTTGCACGGTATGAATAGCCGCGTCGGGCTATTGTCGCTTACAAAGTAATGTGGTTTTCGGGAAGATGGCAACTTTGGTTTGTTAAATTTCGGCCAGCAGAATTTATTCTTTTTTCCTCGGCCTGATATCCAGCATCAGGGAAATGATGTGGGAAAAAGTACTTTCCTTGCTGCCCAGGTCGGTGAAGGCATAGTCTATGCGCAGCCCGGAAATGCGCAGCCCGAGCCCGATGCTGGGGCGCATCCTCAGCTGTTCGCTTCCGTCGAAATCGGCTATCCGCTGGAACTGGCTCAGCCCGGCGCGCAGGGCGACAAAGCCCTGGTAGTCGGCTTCCAGGCCGGCCGCGAGGTCTATGCTGAACGGGTCGGCAGAAAGCAGGGTGTTGCGCTGGCCATCAGTAGTGACGATGAGGTCGGCTTCCGGCATCAGCCCGATTTTGCCGAAGCTGAAACGCCGGGCGGCTCCCAGGATGAGCTGTGGATTGGTCACTTCCACACTGTTGATCGGGATCTCATTGCCGGTCAGGGCCAGCACTTCCTTTTCCCTGTCTGTGAAACTGAAAGACCAGGCATTGAAAGTGGTGGTTATGTCTCTGGCCAACAGCCCGAAGCGCCATTCACCGGTGTAATACTGCATCCCTGCATCCAGCCCGAAGCCCCAGGAAGTGGCGAAAGGGCCGATCCGCCGGTGCACTACCTTGACGTTGCCGCCCACCTGAAGCCGGCCTTTCTGTGTTTTGAGGCGCTGGGCATAACTGAGCAGAAAGGCGTAGTCGGCTGCTGAAAATTCGACGATGTTGTCAAAGTTTATGGTGCCGTCGCTTTCGTACAGGCTCAGGGTGTTGGGGATTTCATCGATGCCGAAGCGGATGAGGGACAGGGCGAGCCGCCGCTCCTTATTGGCCAGGGGCAGGCTGAGCCCCAGGTAATCGAACTTGCCCACTCCTCCGAACCATTCGGAATGCATGGCGCCCAACTGAAGCCCTTCGAGTTCCGAGAGGTTGGCCAGGCCCGCAGGGTTCCACACGCCGGCAGTGACATCATCGACGCCCGCCACCACGGCATTGCCCATGCCCTGGGCACGGGCGCCGACTCCTATGGAGAGAAACTCGTTGCTGTATTTTTGCGCCTGCCCCGGAATAACGGCAAACAGGCAGGCTGCTCCTGTGATACAAAAAAGGCGTAGGGATTGCTTCATCACCGGAATAATGGATTTTCTGAATCAAACGCAAGTATAGGTTTTTAAGTGCAGATGTCGAAAGCGCTAACACTTTTTGTCCGCTCCCCGCTTTTTGCAGAGGCCTATCTGCTGAAAACCACCCGCACTGCCTGAGTGCCGGATGGGCTGAGCAGCCTGGCGAGGTACAAACCTGCCGGGGCGGCCCCCGGCGCCCATTCGAAGTTGTGGGTTCCGGCAGGGTAGTAGCCCTGGGCCAGGCGGGCGGCTTCCCTGCCGTTGATGTCGGTAATGGACAGCACCATCTGGCCGCCTTCTTCCATCTCCACCTGAATGTCGAGCCTGTCCCGGAAAGGGGAGGGGTATAGCCTGAACTCCGCCCGCCCTGCAGCTTTTGGGCTGTGCTGGCTAACCACCACGCCTTCCCCTTCGGTGATGCGGTAGGTTCGGTTGGGTTCCAGGTTTTGGAAGGTTTCCACCAGCCCGCCGGGCCACCTGATCTCGATCAGGCTGATGATCTCTGCCTGGCCGAGCCCGAAATGCAGGGTGAAACTGTTCTGGGTGGCGTAACCGCTTCCGGCGCACACTTCGTCTATCTGGCTTTTGCCGCCCGCTTCCAACCGCACCCGCGCGCCGATTGCCGAGCGGTTGCTGGAAGTACCCGTCAGCTTTATCCTGGCCCATTTGTTGCTGTTGTTCACCTGGTTGAGGAAGAGCTGGTTGCCGTCATTGCCGCTGTTGGCCAGGAAGATATCCGGCCGCCCGTCCGTGTTCAGGTCGGCGCTGCCGGCGCCATAGCCGCCGTACATGCTCGCCAGAGGGCTGTTTTGACTTACCTCTTCAAAGGTGAGGTTGCCCCTGTTGCGATACAGGATATTGGGGTCGGGGGAAAAATAGCTGTCGTTGGCCATGTAGATGTCCTGCCAGCCGTCGTTGTCGTAGTCCAGCCAGACGGTTCCCCAGCCCATTCCGGGGTCGCCCACTCCGGCCATGGCCGTGATATTGGAAAAAGTGCCGTCCCCATTGTTCAGCAGCAGGGCGTTGGGGTAGAGGTTGGTGATGTACAGGTCGAGGTAGCCGTCGTTGTTGAGGTCGCCGAAATCGACACCCATGCCCTGGCCTGCAAAATTGGCGTTGGCGGCGGCAGAGACATCCGTAAAATGCCCCGCTCCGTCATTCTGATACAGGATGTTCGGCTGGTTGGCGTCGTGGGTGAGGTAGAGGTCGGGGTCGCCGTCGTTGTCATAGTCGAAGAAGAGGGAGCCCATGGCCACGCCGTAGTCCTGAGCGCCCGCCTCCTCCACTATGTTGGTGAAGGTGTTGTCGCCATTGTTCCGGTAGAGGTAGTTGGTGGCGGAGATATTGGCCACGTACAGGTCGATGAAGCCGTCACGGTCAACGTCGCCGAACAATACGGCGCGCGTCCGGTGCCCGCTGTTGACGCCTGCGCTGGCGCTGATGTCTGTGAATGTGCCGTCGCCGTTGTTTCGGTACAGGATGTTGGGCTCATCCCGGTTGCCGAGATAGAGGTCGAGGTCGCCGTCGTTGTCGATATCACCCCATACGCTCATCGTCGTAGTGCCCAGGTGGGCGAGCCCGGCCTGAGGGGCTACATCGGCAAATTGGCCGTTGCCCAGCGCGCGGTACAGCAGGTTGGGTTGGGAATGTCGCGAGACGTAAATGTCTTCCAGCCCGTCGTTGTCGAAATCGCCGAAGGCCAGCCCGTAGTTTTTGCCGGGGTTGTTGATGCCGGCCTGGGCGGAAAAATCGAGGAAAAAGGCCTGCCCGGGGGCGGAATGCGCCGCTGAAAGCAGGCAGAAAATGAGAATCGCTCTGTTCATGTGCCTATGTTTTTGCAGGCATAAATTTAAAACAAAGGGCTGGAATCAAATACCCCCTCAATTTGCGCAAAACACCCCACCTGGCGCAGATTTTCTTCGGCTAATTTTGGCTACACGACAAGCAGCGGTTTATGAAAATTCATCTTCTCATCGTAGCGGCCTGCCTGGCGGGCTTTGGCGCAATTGCCCAGGATGCCTACCATCAGTCCTTGCAGAACAGCCTTCAGGCCAATTACGGGCTCCCCGCCGGCGCCTGGGTGCTGAACAATACGGAGGTTGCCAACCTGAACGCCGATTACTGGTATGGCAATATCAGCGCCTCCAACCTGCCCGCCGAAGGGCTGGCCTTTTCCAGGAAAGTGCGCATCGCAGTCAACAGCGCCGGCGCCAACCAGTGGGATGCGGGTTACGGCATACAAAATATCCAGCCCATAGGCTCCGGAAGCGCCTGCTTGCTGGTGATCTGGCTGCGCGCGGAAGGCGGCGACGGGAAAGTGAGCCTGTTCGTTGAAAATTCCTCGACCTTTTTCAAGGAAGTTTACCTGACCTTTCGGCCCGCTGCACAATGGATGCAGTTCCTCATCCCCTTCGACGCCAACCAGGCCTACGCGCCCGGCGGGCTGTCCATAGGGCTGCACCTGGCCTGGCAGCCGCAGACGGTGGAAATTGGGGGGCTTGCCGTGCTCAACTACGGCCCGGCGCTTACCGTTGATGATCTGCCCAGCCAAACCAACAACGGCCATTACGGCGGCTGGGAAACGGACGCCCCCTGGCGCGCAGAAGCCGCCGCACGCATCGAGCAGATCCGAAAAGCCAACCTGACGGTCAGGGTGCAAAATCAAGACGGCTCCCCTCTTGCCGGAGCTGCCGTGGAGGTGGAGATGCTCCGCCATGAGTTCGCTTTCGGAACGGCGGTAGTTTCGAGGCTCTTTGCCGGGAATAACAGCCAGAACGATGCCTATGAAGCCAAACTGCTCGACCTCGACGGCCAGGGGCATGGCTTCAACTGGGTGGTTTTCGAAAACGCCCTCAAATGGCCGGGCTGGGAACAGAACTGGGAAAGCACCAAAGCCGAAAAAGCCAATGCCGTGCAATGGCTCCGCGAGCACGGTATCCGGGCAAGGGGGCACACCCTCCTGTGGCCGGGCTGGAGCAATATGCCGCCCGATATCCAGGCCAACCAGGACGACCCGGCGTACATCAGAAACCGCATCTTCAACCATATCGGGGAGATCGCCGCCTATCCCGGCATCGCCGGAAATATCGCCGAGTGGGACGTATTGAACGAGATCACCACCAACCGGGACCTGGAATACGCACTGCAGGGCCATGCCGGATATGTGACCGGGCGTGAAATTTATCCCGAAGTCTTTGATAAACTCGCCGAGATTGACCCTAATACCGGCACTTACATCAACGATTATGTGACGATCAGCCAGGCCAGTACGGGGGGCGGGCTGTACGATCTGAAAAAGCAGTTTATTCAGGAGGTCATAGATGCCGGCGTCCCCCTCGACGGAATTGGTTTTCAGGGCCACATCGGCGGCTTCCCCACTTCGATCTACGATGTCTTTTCCATCCTTGAAGATTTCCACGACACCTTCGGCCTTAAAGCCAAAATCACTGAATACGACACCGATGAGGCCGTCGATGACGACCTGGCGGCCACCTACCTGCGCGATTTCCTGTCCATCGTCTTCAGCCATGAGAGCACGGACGGCTTTCTGATGTGGGGCTTCTGGGATGGGGCGCACTGGCAGGGCAACGCCCCTATGTTCTATGAAGACTGGACGCTGAAACCAGCCGGTGAAGCCTTCATCGGGCTGGTTTTCGACGAATGGTGGACGGAAGAAAGCGGCCAGACGGATGCCGCCGGGAACTTCGCACTGCGGGGCTTCAAGGGCGACTACAGGATTTCCATCGATTGTGGTGAGGGCGAAATACTGGTTGACACCATCCACCTCAGCAATGATATGCTGGTGGTGAAATCGGGTGGTGAGCTTGTGGTAGGCGGCGGAGAAGCAGCCTCCGCTCGCAGCTTCCAGGTATTTCCCAACCCGGCCTCCGATGTGCTGCACATCCGGGCAGCGGAGGGGCTGCAAGGGCGGGCCTTTCTCTACAATGCGGCGGGAAGCCTGGTTTTCAGCAGGGAAATTGGAGGAGGGGATAGCCTGATCCCGCTCCGGTTCGGGAAAGGCGCCTTCCGGCTTGTCGTGGAGTCGGGCGGGCGGAAAAGATCGGAATGGATCATCGTTCAGTAAAACTGTACTGCTCCTTTTATTCACTGGAGATTCGCAAACAAAAAACAGAACCTATGAAAAAGCGATTTTACAGCCTTCTGATGGCCTGTTTCCTCCTTGGCGGGATTGCCGGTGCGCAGGATGTCCTGCTGCAGAGTTTTGACGACCCCAATGCCATCGGCAACTGGATGAACAGCACGGCCGGCAGCTATACCCTCTCCGGATCGGCCGATGCGGCCGAGGGCGCCGGCTCCATATCCCTGGCCTATAACCTCGTGGGCGACCAGGGCTGGGGTGGCAGCGTTGACATGCAGTTCTCCCCGGATGAAGAAGTTTTTCCCGATTTGTCAGAGGACGAGGGCATACGCTTCAACTTCAAGGTGACTCAACCGGCAAGCGTTACCAATGGCGTAAACCTGACGGCCAAGCTCTTCATCAACAGCGGCGGCGGCACGGAAGAATGGCATGCTTCGCTGAGCAATGTCATTGGAGATGCTTCCGGAGCGTGGAAGGAAGCCAAGATCCCATTCACCAATTTCGCCATCCCCTCCTGGCTGCTGTTCAGCCCGTTGGAGTTGCCTGGCCGCTGTCGGTACATCTTCACGCTGTATCCGTCGTATTTCGCCAGCCCCGGCCAGGTAGCCATCCAAAGAAAACCATGCTGGTCTTCAAGAATATCGTTGATGCCGGTGTTGGCGAAGCCGATGTCGGCAGGGAGTTTTTCAAACCTCCAGGCTCTGCCCCCGGCCTGGAAAGGGGAGAAGAGGCAGAATGCAAAACAAAGTGATTGTGCTGCGTGAGAAAAGCCTCATAACGCGGTTCAGGTTGAGTAGCCGCAGCAATTTACCAAAATTCGATGTAAGATGGAGCTATTGCCTGAAAAGCCGGGAGCAGAGGGGTGTGTACGCGTGTTTGAGGGCGCTGCAAGCACGCGTACACAATCATTTATACATCCTCTGGCAATCTGTCGAACCAGGTTTTCTTCAGGATCAGGGTGCAGATCAGCGCTATTGCCAGGGAAATGAAAAAGGGAACCACTTCGAGCAGCACCAGGTAGATCGGGAAAATCACCAGCGCCGTTTGCCAGATGACGCCTGTGGCGACGTTGAACATGTCCCGCCTGAAATTGGTATTGCGCCGGAATCCGGGGTCTTCGGCCACAACTTTGTCGTGTATGGGTTTCCAGAATCCCCAGGGGCGCACATTTTTGTAAAAATGCTTCAGCGATTCCTCATCCGCCGGAGGGGCGGCATAGGCGCCGATGATACAGCCTGCGGCCGACAGCAGCAGCATGAGGGGAAAAGTGTAGAGGTCGAGTACGCCCTCGAAGATAAAGCGGAAGGACAGGGCCGGGATCAGCCCGCCAAGCATGCCCCAGAAGAAGCCATGGCCGTTGAAGCGCCACCAGTACCACTTCAGCACGTTGGCGGCCACATAACTGCCGTACAGCCCCGACACGATCCATTGCAGCACATCGTTGACATCCCTGGCGTAAAAGCCCAGTACGATGCTGATCGCCACCATGATCAGGCCGGCCCCGTAGTTGATGAATTTCAGTTTGTTCTCGGGGGCGCCGGGCTGGATGTACTTGAGGTAAATGTCATTGACGATATAGGCCTGGGTGGCGTTCAGCGTGCCCGCAAAAGTGGACATGAACGCGGCCAGAAGCCCTGCCAGCATCAGGCCGAGAAAGCCCACCGGCACAAATTCACTGATGGCCGAGGGCAATATCTGTTCGAAGTCGATCCTGCCGCCTACGATGAGGTCGAGCTTGTCGTAAAACAACAGCCCAAGTACGCCGAAGCCCGCGATCATGAAATAACGGATGGGCATCAGGACGAGGCTGACCGAACCGCTCATCAGGGCGGCTTCCCGCGGCGACCTGGAGGAGAGTATCTTCTGCATGTCGTAGTTGGGCGCCGGCCCGGCGAGGCTCACCAGCACGCCCTTGAACATCATCATCATGAAAAAGACGGAAAACAGGCTGAAGCCGTCGCTTTGTATCTTCTGGTTGACCTCCGGGATAATGTTCGTCCAGTCGAGGCCCAGGCGCATGCCAAAGAAAGGGGTCAGCCAGCCGTCGGGCACGAGCAGGCTGTTGTCCGCCACGGCATTCATGGCGATGACGCCGACCACGATGCTGGACACGGCCATCAGGGTGTACTGGATGACATCGGCCCAGACGATGCTCATCATGCCGCCCAGCAGGGCGTAGAATACGGCAAAGCAGGTGAAAATGATCCCGTAAAAGTGCGCTACGTATTCCTCGGGCAGGCTGAAGGGGATATATGCGGACACGTATTCCCAGGGAACGAATATTTCCACAAATTTCCCGATGCCGATGAAACCATAGGCCAGATAGCCCAGCCCCATGATAATGGCAAAAACCACGACTATGGCATGCGACATCTGAGCCCCCTGCCGGTTTCCGAAGCGGGTGTTGATCCATTCGGCGCCCGTGGTTACGTTGGAGCGGCGCAACCACATGGAAAGGAACACCATGAGGAATATCTGGTTGAAAACAGGCCACAGCCAGGGAATCCAGGCGCTTTTCAGCCCGTAAACGAACAGGAGGGTGACCAGCCACATCGTGCCCGATATGTCGAACATGCCCGATGCGTTGGACAGCCCGAGCAAATACCAGGGCAGGGTGTTGCCTCCAAGCAGGTAATCCTTTTTGCTGCGTTCCGCTCTTTTTTTCAGCACTACCCCTGTTACAACCGTAGCAATCAGGTACAGTAAAATAATGGCGATGTCAATGGCTGCTAATTTCATCTTGTGTATCGGGTTTTTCAGTTTTGTTTTGCACCTTGAACGGCGGCAGGCAGGGGCGCCTGAACCTGCCTGCCGCCGCAGCCGGGCAACCCCGGCTTATCAGAGCTCCTCGAAACGCACATTATCGATACAGGCGTTCACGAAGAAACTTCCGTTGTTGAATGCCACTCCGAAGTCTTCGGTGATGTTGGCCAGGTTCGGAATCTGGCTGGCCCCGTCGAGTAACTCCGTCAGTGGGATGGATACGGTTATCCAGCCGTTGGTCATAAAGGAGCCGCTTGCCTCCCAGGGCTTCCAGGGGCGCCAGAAATCACCGTCGGATCCCTTCAGCCGCCAGGCGAATTCCCCGCCGGTGATGGTTCCAGTACGTTGATGTCGAATTTCAAGGCATAGCCGCCGATGTTCGTGCCGATCACTGCACCGGGAAAATTATTGCCGCCGTTGCGCCAGAAAAAGCCCGTCCAGCCGTCCAGGCTGGCATTCACATGGAAGTAGTTCGAACTGTCGAGCGACAGCGAAGGGAGGTTTTCTATTGCGCCCGTGTCGCCCCACCAGCTGTCCAGCCCGTCGAAGTTGAAGAATACGAGAGCAGGGTCATCCACCGGGTCTACACCCTGGATGTTGATGAGGGGCGAGAAGAACTCTTCACCTTCAAAGGTAATGAACTTAATGTTGCCTGCGCCTATTGCCGTATTCATCGGCACAAAAAACTGAATCAGGGTGGCCGTTTTCAGGCCGAACATGGTTGCGGGTGCTTCGCCGGGGAAAGTGACTTCGTTCAGCTCGTCGAGGTGTTCCCCGACGATTTCGATCATGTCGCCGGGAGCAGCTATGGACGGCATGCTGGTAATGACGGCATTGGTGGACAGCAGGATGGTGAAATCGAATGATGAGGCGGCCTGGCTGCAGTTGCCCGTCACTACCGTAATGGGCCCGGTGAGCGCCCCCACGGGTACGTCTACGGTGGCCATGTTCAGAGAGGCATTGTTGACGGCTGCCTCCGGCCCCCCGGCAAAAATGACGCTTTTGACGAGGTCGAGGTCGGCGCCTTCGATGGACAAAACCGAACCTGCCTTGACGGGGTTGGGGGAGAGGTGAATAGCAAGGGGCACGGCAACCGTAAGGGGCGTTTCGGATTCCACGACGATGGGCATAGCTTCGCCATTGGAAACGGCAATGGGTCCGGTATGCGCTGCATCCGGAATGCGCACTTCGATTTTCTGTTTCGACTGGCTGATGAAAAGGCTGTCTCCAACGTAGACACCAGGACTGAAAATGGCTGTTGGATCGTTTCATGTGCCATGATTTTGCAAACCCATTGGAAATGTTGTCGTGGTTTTAAATTTACTTTTGCATTGATTGTAAACAGGGGCGGGGAATTTGCAAATTGAGGTGGCGTTTCTTTCAAATTTTCCCGGCCGGCTACAGGAAGTTACGGATTCCCCTTTCTTTTGAAAAAAACAGGGTGCTCCGGATGCGGGGCGGCAGCGCCGGAAGATCGTCCGGGAGGCTTTGGAGCAGTCACACAATGATCCGATATGGAAATACCTTTACGCTACAGGATATCCGGGTTTTTCTTTCTGTTTGCACTGGCGGGCCGGGCCGAAGCCGGCAGCCCGCCTCTGACACCCCAGATACACGGGGCCGCCGTGCTTACGCCTGTCGTGGAAAAGTACGGCAAGTTCGAGGCCGGCATAAGCCTGACGGCTGCATTTACCAACCCTTATGACTATGAACAGGTAAGCCTCAGGGGCGCCTTTATTTCGCCTTCGGGCGCGGTGAAGGAGGTGGACGGCTTTTATATGCAGGACTACATCCTGAACGAAACTACGGGCAACCTCACACCTTCCGGCGCCGGGGAGTTCCGCCTGCGCTTCGCTCCAGATGAAACAGGAGCGTGGCGTTTCACGGCCACTGTTACGGATGCCACCGGCACGGCCAGCTCGGAGGAAATGCTATTCCAGTGCACCGAAATCACTTCCTCCGCCAACCACGGTTTTCTCCGCACCGGGCAGTCGAATTACCTCCGGTTTGACGACGGCTCGCCCTACATAGCCATCGGCGAGAATATGGCCTGGCAGAACAACAACGCATACCTCAATTACAAAAGCTGGCTGGGCGGCCTCAGCGCGAACGGTGGCAACTTCATCCGCCTCTGGCACGCACACTGGGGGCTGGGCATCGAGTGGAGCAACGGCAACGGCTTTCAGGGCCTGCGCCGCTATAAGCAAACGAATTGTTATTATCAGGATTGGCTCTTCGATTACTGCGCCGAGAACGGCGTATATATCATGCTTGCCCTGCAGCACCACGGGCCCGTCTCCACCCAGGTCAACCCCAACTGGAATGAGAGCCCCTACAACCTTGCCAACGGCGGCCCCTGCCACAATACCCTTCAGTTTTTTACGAATGAGGAAGCACGGGCGCACACGAAAAACCGTTACCGCTATATCCTGGCCCGATGGGGGTATGCCCGCAGCATCCTCAGCTGGGAGCTGTTCAACGAAGTACATTGGACCGACGATTTCCAGGCCAACAAGGATCTGGTTGCCGCCTGGCACTTCGAGATGGCCGCCTTCCTGAAATCCATCGACCCCAACAGCCACATCATCACCACCAGCTACGGCGACGATTTTACGGATGAAAATGTCTGGAGCCATCCGGACTTCGGATTCACCCAGACCCACATTTACATCAACACCCCCAATATCGAACGGGCGCTGGCGCATGGCAACCGGGCTTTCCTCGGTGAATTTGACAAACCCACCCTCAATGGCGAATTCGGCCTGGGAGGCACGGCCAGCCTGGCCAACCAGGACCCCGACGGCATCCACCTTCACAACTGCCTGTGGGGTGGGCTGTTCAGCGGCGCACTGGGTGCGGCCATGACCTGGTGGTGGGATAATTACGTCCATCCACAGGATTTGTATTTTCACTTTTCGGGCATCTCCCTGATTGCCGGAGAAATCCCCTTTCACAGCCAGTTTCTGTCGCCCGCCCCGGCTTACGCCACAGGAGCGCCCGGCGACCTGGTGTTGACGCCATCTCTGGGCTGGGGCGGCATCGGCGAGGATGAAATTGCGATCGGTGAAAACGGGCAGGTGTTGCCCGAAGGGGCCGCGCTGGGTCAATTCCTGTATGGATCGCAATGGAACACCCAGTACCGCAGCCCGCCCACCTTTAACGTCAACTACCCGGTTTCAGGAGCTTTTACCGTAAATACCGGCCCGGAAGCCGGCGCCAACCCCCGGATCGCCATCTGGCTCGACGGCAACCTTTTGCTAAACCAGCCTGCCGCGCCCAATTCGAGTTATGCCATCAGCCTGCCGCCCGGGCAACATTCCATTAAAGTGGACAATACGGGCACGGACTGGATCACCATCGCCTCCTACGTTTTTGAGGGCATCGGCTCTCAGGTCGATGCCTACCTGCTCGTTTCTGAATCCAAAACCATGGCGGCAGGCTGGGCGCTGAACAACTACTACAACCACAGTTACGTCATCAGCCACGGGCCGCCGGAACCCGCACCGCCTTCCACGGCCGTGGTGCAGGGTTTTCAGGACGGGCAGTACGCCGTCCGCTGGTATAACCCGCTGACGGGTTCGCTTTATGGGGGCGCGCAGGCCGTTGCTGAGGCCGGCGCCCTGGAAATCCCCCTGCCGCCCTTCCTCTGGGATGTGGCTTTTGTCGTGGACGATTCGCCGGTTGCAGTGGAAGATGTGCGGAGGAACCTGGAATTCGGGGTTTACCCCAACCCTGCGCGGGCGGGAGAGCCGGTGCGCCTGGATTGGCCTGGAAACGAAAGCTTTTCCGGCCGCGTCGCTCTGCTCGCTATGGACGGGCGGGAAGTCCGGGCTTTTGACAGCAGCAATGGCCCGTTCAGCCTGCCCGACGGGCTTCCGGAAGGCTTGTATTGGGTGAAACTGGAAAGCGGCGGCAGGACAGGCATGCAGCCATTGGTGCTGTCGAGATAAAACACAAAGCGAATTTTTTGTCATGATGTACAGAATATTCTTCTTTCTGCTGCTTTTTGCCGGCCCGGGCTTTCAGCCCGGAATATCGCAGGCGCTTAGCGGGGCCATTCGCCTCAACCAGACAGGATACTATCCCAATGCGCCCAAGATCGCCATCATCGCTGCCGAAACGCAGGGTGGATTTTATTTAACCACCCCTGGCCTGAAGAAGAAAGTATTCAGGGGGCGGCTGAAAGGGCCACAGGTTTCTTCCCTTTCAGGCAGGGAAACCTGGGTTGCCGATTTTTCTGCATTCCGGAAAACCGGCAAATACCTGCTGGTTGTCCCGGGGCTTGGGCATTCCTACCCTTTTGAGATAAAGCCGGAGGTTCATGCGGAAGTGGCCCGGGCTGCCCTTAAATCATTTTATTTCCAGCGCATGTCCACCAGCCTTCCGGAAAAATATGCAGGAAAATGGCATCGCCCCTTCAGCCATCCCGACACCAACGTTCTAGTACATGCCTCTGCGGCTTCACCGGAGCGGCCGGCGGGAACGCGCATTCAAACACCGGGCGGCTGGTACGATGCCGGCGACTACAACAAATACATCGTCAATTCGGGCATTACCGTGGGCGCTCTGCTCGCTCTGTATGAGGATTTCCCGGATTATTTCAAAAAGCTGGAAATCAATATCCCGGAGAGCGGGAACGGTGTTCCCGACCTGCTCGACGAGCTGCACTGGAACCTGCGCTGGATGCTGACGATGCAGGACCCATACGACGGCGGGGCCTACCATAAGTGCACCACCGCCAGTTTTGAGGGTTTTGTAAAACCGGAAGAGGCCCGGGCCCAGCGGTATGTCGTGCAAAAGAGCACGCAGGCGAGCCTTGATTTTGCAGCCGTGATGGCGCAGTCCGCAAGGGTGTACCGGGAATTTGATGCGGAATTGCCAGGCTTTGCCGATACCTGCCTGGCCGCTGCCCGCAGGGCCTGGGCATGGGCGCAGGCCAATCCCCGCGCCATCTACGACCAGGCAAAGCTGAACGAGCAATTCGACCCCGACATCAATACCGGTGCATACGGGGGCCAGGGCCTGGCTGATGAATTCATCTGGGCTGCAGCAGAGTTGTACATTACATCCGGAGAAGAAGCCTATTGGCAAGCCATTGGCCTCTTTCCGGAAGCGCCGCTCAGTTTGCAGAACTGGGGCGATGTGCGCAACATGGCGTACATGAGCCTGCTGCGCCACGAAAACAGGCTGGGGCCGGTGGCGAAGGAGCGCATGCCCGCCCTGAAAAGCCGCTTCACCGGGTTCGCCGACGGGCTGATCCGCAATACCGAAAACCAGGCTTATCTGGCTCCTATGGAGAATGACCCCGAAAATTATGAGTGGGGCAGTACAGCCGTATGCGCCAACCAGGGCATCGTGCTGATCTATGCCTATGGCCTTACCGCTGATAAAAAGTATCTCGATTACGCCCTGGCAAACCTCGATTACCTGCTCGGCCGCAATGCGACGGGTTATTCTTTTATCACGGGCTACGGAGGCAAAACGCCCATGCACCCGCATCACCGGCCTTCGGAGTCGGATGGGGTGGAGGAGCCCGTCCCGGGCCTGATCGCCGGCGGCCCGAACCCTGCTCAGCAGGACAAGTGCCCTACTTACCCCAGTAAGTGGCCGGACGAAAGCTACACGGATGATGTTTGTTCCTATGCATCGAACGAGATCGCGATCAACTGGAATGCCGCCTTTGTTTACCTGGTTTTTGCAATGGATATACTGAGGGGGGAATAGCCTTCTCAGACGTTATTCCCCTCAATTTCCTCCTTCAGGTCCCGGTTGACGGCAATACTCGCGTTCAGCTCGAAGCCTACCAGCAGGATGAAGGAGATGATCTGTATCCACAACATGAGCACGATAATGGCGCCGATGGAGCCGTACAGCTCATTGTAAGTGTTGAATTCATTGACGTAAAAGGAAAAAGCCAGGGAAGACAGGATGCAGAGCAGTGTAGCGAGGGTGGCGCCCGGGGAAAACAATTTGAAGCGTTTTATCGTGGCCGCCCCATAGCGGTAAATGATTGCGATCCCGAAGTAAAACATCATGATAATGGCCGCCCAGCGCAGGAACTGTATCGTGATCCCGGTAAGCTGGTCCAGCCTGACCAGGCCGAAGATCAGGTTGAACAAAAATTCTCCGAGGATGATCAGGATGACGGCTGCGATCACCAGCACCCCCATCTCGAAGGTGAGCAGGATGGCGATCATCCGCTTTCTGAATTCCCCCCTTTGCCGGAAAGTCCTGTGGTAGGACTTTTCGAAGCCCTGCATCAGGGCCAGCATCCCGTTGGAAGCGAAGTAAATGGCGAGTATGAAACCGAAAGACAACAGCCCGAAACGGGGGTTGTTGGTAATGTCGTCAACGAAGGCGAAGAGGCGCTCTCCGGCTACGCCCGGCATGATGCGCTGGATCTCGCTGCGCAGGTATAAATCGAAGTGCTCGCCTTCCGGCAGGTACTGGATCAGCATGCGCTTGAACAGCGGAATGAGCGTAAAAAAGGCCATCAGGGAGGGGAAAAGGGACAAAAAATAGTTGAAAGCCACGGAGTTGGCCCGGGTGAACAGGTCAGAGCGCCTGGTTTCATGATATAGAAAAACCAGTACGTCGTATATGGGAACCTTGAAAAAGCCGGGCAGCGAGTGGTT
Source organism: Bacteroidota bacterium (assembly GCA_963169455.1). GTDB lineage: Bacteria > Bacteroidota > Bacteroidia > Chitinophagales > Saprospiraceae > JACJYE01. Next base: position 43,220 of record CAUJDW010000052.1, read on the forward strand.
CTGTGACCATTCAATGGTTTTCCTGAGCAAAGGATGGTTGAGGAAAAAATCCGTGATCCCTTTAATGCTTATCTTTTTCAAAATAGGGGCTGAGTTTGTCAATCAGAAAAGAAGGGGCGCTGATGGCCTTGCGGGAGATGGCGTCCACAAAACACAACCTCACGTTCCCGCCGTTGACCAGCTTGTTTTCTTCATTGAACAGTTCCATGTGAAAGACGATGTGTTTTTCCGGCAACTGGCGAAGCGCCGTCCGGATGGTGATCATCTCGTCGTAATAGGCCGGCCTGACAAAGCGTATCTGCATGGAAACCACAGGCATGAGAATGTGGTGCTGCGCTTCCATTTCCCGGTACGTCAGGCCCAGCGACCGCAGCATTTCCACGCGCCCGATCTCGTAGTACTGGGCGTAATTGCCGTAGTAAAGATAGCCCATCTGGTCGGTTTCTCCATAGCGCACCCGCTTGCGGAATTCGTGAATGTACATACTTTTCCGATAAACTTTTAGGGCGCCCGTTCTATCGGGCAGGTCATACAATGGGAGCCGCCCCTGGCCCGCGACAATTCATTGGAGGGCAGCATGATGATCGTGTTGTGGATTTCGGCGGGCTTCAGGATGCCATCCTGGAAGGCGGCAAGCAACTCGCGGGCGTGCACCACCCGGTATCCGGCTTTGGCGAACGCTTCTTCGGTCTTGGGGTTGCGGTCGTAGGTGAGCGCCACGCCCGGTTTGAGCGCCACCAGGTTGCAGCCGTCCGTCCACTGTTCCCGCTCCTGGTAAGGCGACTCCCCGCCGCCGCTGAGGATGAATTCCATATTGGGGTTGACCTCCTTGAGGATGAACTCCTGAACGGTGGGGTAATGCCGGACCATGCCGCCCTTGCTGAACACTTCGACGTAGGAGCCCAGCCCGTCCAGTACGATCGGCTTGTAGGCCACGATGTGGTCGTGGTTGATCTGGGTGAAGACCGTGTCGATGTGCATGAAGCTCCGGTCGTTGGGGATGTTGATCTGAACCACGTTTTTCACCACGCCCTTGCGCAGCAATACATCTTTCAGCGACTTGATGGCATAGGATGTGGTGCGCTCGCTGCATCCTATGAGCAGGTAGTCCTCGTTGAGGATCATCACGTCTCCGCCTTCTATGGATACCATCTCTCCGCGCTTGGAGGGCGGGAATTCTTCCACGCGGTTGAGGTTGATGATGCGCCCCTCTTCCCGCAGTTTCCGGAAGATGGGGTGGGCCCAGAAGATGAAGCGGGTCAGGAAGTTCTCCCGGAAGCGCGCCACCTTGGCCGGCTTGGTGATGATGACGTGGTCGTTGGCCGTCACGGCGATATCCCGGGTGAAAATGAAATTCGGAATGGGGTCGAAGAGGAAGTGGTCTTCCGCTGCGTAATAACCCGTTATCAATACTTTGGTGAGCACCTCATTCGGAAGGCTCAGCAGGAGCTTTTTATAAGAACTCGGCAGTTCTTCGTAATCGATGATCTTGTCCAGCATTTCCAGTTTGCTCTCATCGTCGGAGGCAAGCGCCTCTTCCAGGAGTTCGGCGGTTTCCAGGACGTTCTCTTTGCCCAGAAAAGCCCGCAGGGTGTCGGTGAATACATCGTGTTCTTCCTGCATTTTGGGCAGGTAGACGATATCGTCAAAAAGCAGTTCTTCGGAGCGCTTGGGTGAAATCCGGGAAATGCCTTCGTCCGGACGGTGGATGATGACGCGCCGCAGGGCGCCGATTTCGGAAGATACAAATATCTGGCTGGCCATATTTTGTCAAGGCTTTTTTTTCAGGCTGCCGAATGGCTCGGTTGAACGGGTGGAACCAGGGAAACCGGCGGCATTTTTCAAGGCCGGGCAGGTTGATGCCGCCGGCCTGTGCAGCGCTTCACCAACCCTTCCGCTTCCTGTGGGCCATCAAAACTCCACCACTTTTTCGATCTCGTAGATGGAGTTGATCTTACCGGCAAATATGCAATAAAATCGTGGATTATCATTGAGAATGGAAATCTCCGTCGGCCGCCCGTCGTCAATGTAATTGGCCTTTAGTTTGGATTTGATGGTGAACATCGAGGTAAAGTATTGGAACTGAACGGATTCATCGAAGTATTGCCGGATTTGCCCCAGCATTTTGCGGTAGTTGGAGCGCGGCCTGGCCGGGCAGGCGTTGCAGATCGCCGTGAAATCCGGGCGGCAGGCCGGGTTTTCTTCCTGGCAGTCGAAGCGGGGCAGGTTGTCATAGGAGACCTTGTGGTGGGTATAGGCCACCGACGAAAGGGAAAGCAGGCCCGATAGCCCGTAGGGCATGATGGAGCCGAATTGCCCGTCCATGATCGTCAGGCCTATGTGCTGTACCTGCGGAGAGGTCAGAAAGGCCATCTCCGAGATTTCGTGCATGAGGTCGATGTCCGCCAGCCCGAATAAACGGTTGATGGCGTTGCTGCCGGCGTAGGTGGCGTTGATCACCTGGCTGGCCGCAACTTCCTGTTTCTGGCCTTGTTCCATATTTTCCACTACCACGCGCCACTCGCTGCCTGCGGCCCGGGCTTCGAGCAGCCGGGAGTACATCCTGACGTCAACCTGCTTGCCGGCTTCCTGCAACTGCTGCCTGTAGTATTCGGCAATGAGGTAGGGGTCAAAGGCGTATTCGGTGGTGGCGTATAGAGCTTCCATCCGGTGGTAATTGAACAGCGGGTGCTTGAGCACAGGTTCGCAGCGGATGCCGATGAAAGCGCAAAAGCGCTCGAACTGCTGGCTGTCCGTAAAGGAGCCAAAACGGTCGATCGCGTAGTATTTCTCGAACTCGAAGTTTATAAAGCCCTGATGGTCAGCAGTAAACCGCGCCTTATTGTCATCCGACATGAGGGCTGTGGCCACGCTGCGGGGGTAGTGGTAGCCGCTGTGGAGGCGCGCCTGGTTGACGATGGAGGCTTTTTTCAGCAATTCGCGCTCTTTTTCCACCAGGCAGATGCGCAGGCCATGCTGCGCCAGGTACAGGGCGGCGTATATGCCGAAAATGCCGCCTCCCACGATCAGGAAATCATACCGTTCAGGGCTCTTCTGCATGCCGTTCCTTTAAGCTTTGATACAAATCGCCGTAGTCGTGGGCCTTCAGGGTTTCATAAAAAGCGAGGCTGTCGCGGAGTTGCCCTATCCGGGAAGCGCCCAGCAGTATGCCTTCCATATCCGGCGAGTAAAAGGCATAAACCATGCCGATCTGGTTGAAACTGCTGATGGGAGGGCGGTTGGCGTTTAGGCTGGCCTTGCCGATGGCGTCGCGGAGCTGCGGCAGCATGGGGTGCGCCATGTTGGCTTCCGCCCCCCGGGTTTTGAGCGAACTGCGCTCGTGGTATTCGGCGGGGTCCAGCTTGATGCCGCCTGCGTTGATGCCGTAGGCGATGAAGCGGGCGGCGCCGTGAAACGGGGCATACCGGCCGAAATCGGATTGCAGGATATTGTGTTTAACCTGGATGCGGAAATCGAAACGGAATTCCTGGTTGAGCCGGGCGTAAACCTCGGGATGCCGGATGCCCGACAGCCCTGCCTGCAGGCCTTCCCGGCGGGCGGCATCAAGCCCTTCCAGGCTGTCCCGGATGGCGCCTTCCTCGCTGCGGTTATCCCAGTGCAGCATGAAGGTTCCGAGATTGCTTCCGAAGAGCTGGCGGTATTCGTCGAGCATGATAAGCAGGAAGCTCCTGCAGAGGTTGATCTCCGGCGTGCGCTGATTGTTCAGGCTGCCCACTTTCATCATCAGCCGGAGGTCATGTACGCCATGCACCGCAATCCATTCCTTCAGGATGGTTTCCGCCAGCCGGAAATCTTCCGGTTTTTTATTGATCGGGTAATTGGTGGCCGCGTCCACTTCCCGGAACCCCTGCCCGTAGAAGTAGTCGAGCAGGGCAAAACAATCCTGCCTGCTTATTGTCCAGCCCCACATGGCCGTACCGAGGATGAGCGTTGGCTGGTTTTTCATCGCCTGCCGGTTGGGTGTGGAATAGCCGAAACCGGCCTTTTCCGCTTCAGGGCCCGCATGGCCTGGATATACCGCTTTGCCAGGGGAATGATCTCGACCCGGCTGCTGCTCACATCGTCGGTCCAGGTAACGGGCAATTCGAAGATTTTCAGGCCGAGCCATTCTGCGGTGGCCAGTAGTTCGGTGGAGAAAAACCAGCCGTTGTTTTGAGCGCCGGCCTCGAAAAGCCTGGGGTAAACATCCCTGCGCAGAAACTTGAAGCCGCACATGCCGTCGGAAAAGCGGGCGCCGAGATAGTATTTCAGCATGAGGTTGAAAACCCGGGACGCAATCTCCCGTTTGAAAGGCCTGTTGATCACCTTCGACCTGGGGTGGAGCCTGGTGGCGTAAACGATGTCATAACTCTTGTTGGCGATGGCGTCGTAGGCTTCCAGGAAGTGGGGCAGGGCAGTGGCCAGGTCGAGGTCCATGTATCCCACGATATCGGCCTGCGATTGGCCCCAGGAGGTTTTCAGGGCAAGCCCGACACCTCTTTCAGGAACCTGCACAAAGGCGATTTCCGGTTTTTCCCGGCACAGGGCGCGCGCGATCTCCGGCGTCTGGTCGGCCGAGCCGTTGTCGGCAATGACGATCCGCCATTGCCCTTCGGCGGGAAAATGTGCTTTCAGGAACTGGTGCAGCACGCGGACGTTCCTGTCCAGGCTTGCTTCTTCATTCAGCACGGGAATGCTTACGTCAAAGGTCATCATGTTGACTCTGCTTTCGGGCCCGAATATAAGGGCCAGTTAGGAGAATTAACGCTTTTTTCCTTACTTTGTACGAGGATTTCAACCCTTTGCCTGTCGGCGGAAACTATTACATTTGCTCCGGCATCTTATTGAAAAGGCCTGTTTATGAGCATGTGGAAGAACATCAAGTCCTTATTCATTATCGAAGAAGAGGCGCCGGCGCCCGGGCCCGGGAAGCCGGCGGCGGCATCAACAGGGAAGATGGCGGCTGAAAGCACCGGGGCTCCGCAGCCGAAAGGCAAAGTGACGGAACAATTCACCGATGTGCTGCTCCGGGCGATGAGCGAGCAAAACATGGAAGGCTTCGACTACCTCGAGTTCAAGAAGTCGCTCAATTCCCTGAAGCAAATGGAAATGGATGAGGCCACCCGGTATCAATCCGCCCTGGCTATGGCCCAGACGATGGGCGCCAAACCACAGCAGCTGGCTGAATCGGCCCAGCACTATATCGAAGTGCTGAAAAAGGAACGGGCGAAATTCGGGGAGGCGCTCGCCAAGCAGCAGAAGCTCCAGGTGGAGGACAAGGAAGAGCATATCCGGCAGGCCGAAGAGGGAATAAAGAGCAAACTGGCCCAAATCCAGCAACTCCAGCAGGAAATCCAGGCACGGCAACAGGAGGCGGAAGCGCTGAAAGGGCAGATAAGGGAAGCCACAGATAAACTGCTGGCCACCCAGAGCGATTTCGCCGCATCCTTCGACGCCCTGGCGGGGCAGATCATGCATGATGTGGAAAAAATAAAGCAATACCAGAAACAATAACCTTCCATCGCATCATTTACAAGCATAAAGAAAAGAATGGACACGTACAGCAATGAATTTAAGCCCAAATCCTTCTGGCAGCGCCCGGAAGGAGTGACGGGCATGATCTTTTTGGCAGGCGTAATCCTGGGCGGCGGTTTTCTGATCCTCAGCAACATCCAGTTCCTGATCGGGCTGGTTTCCAATACGCTCAGCCTGGCGGTGCTGCTGATCGCGCTGGCCGCCATCCTCTATATGGTGCTCGACCCCAAAATGCGAAACCTGGTTTGGTACGCCTACAAAAGCGTCATGCGTTGGGTCACCGGGCTCTTCGTCCAACTGGACCCCATTGGCATCCTGAAGTCTTACCTGGAAGACCTCAAGGACAACCTGCGCAAAATGAACAAGCAGATCAGCATGCTGCGCGGACAGATGCACAAACTGCAGGAAATCATCTTCAACAACAAAAAACAGATCGAAAGCAACCTGCAACTGGCCAGCAAGGCCAAAGCCAGCAACAAGGAGGCCATCATGATCCTCAAATCCCGCAAGGCGGGCCGGCTGCGCGAGTCCAACATGCGCCTCGAGGACCTCTACAAAAAAATGGAGGTGCTCTACCGCGTGCTGACCAAAATGTACGAGAATTCCCAGATACTGAGCGAAGACATCAAAGACCAGGTAGAGGTCAAGGAACAGGAACGCAAAGCTATCCACGCCAGCCACAGCGCCATGCGCTCCGCCATGAGCATCATGTCGGGCGACCCCGATAAGCGCGCTATGTTCGATGCAGCTATGGAAGCCATCGCCGATGATGTGGCCAACAAAGTGGGAGAGATGGAGCGCTTCATGGAAATGTCCGCCAGTTTTATGGATTCCATCGACCTGCAGAATGGCATCTTCGAGGAGGAGGGCCTGAAAATGCTGGAGAAATGGGAACAGGAAAGCGTTTCCTTCATCCTCGGGGAAGAGAAGCAGACACTGCTCTCCAAAGCCAATGACGATGCGGATATTCTCGACCTCGATGAGCCTATCAAGGAGCCAGTCCGGGAAGCCGGCCACAAAAACCAGTACGATAGTTTCTTTGAATAGGAACCGGCTGTCATAGCTATCCCCACCTCCCCGCCGGCGCCGCTTCGTGCGGCTCCGGCGGGTTTGAACTTCGGAAGCCTGCTGCTGGCCGGGCGCAGGGTAAACTTCCGGCGCTTTCTCCAGAATCCGGAACACGGGAAGAGCCGCCTCCCAAGGCTTGCGTATAGCCCTGTTCCAACATTCCAGGGTTATGTTGTTGGATTGTTATATTGTTTTGCTAAATATGTCCAACTGCTTAGTATTTCGATAAATATAATATCACCTCCTTGCTCCGCGTTCTGGGCAGTATGAAAACAACAACCCGCATCTTCGTAATTTCCGCCCTAGCCCTGCTGCCGTTATTTCCGGCGGCTCAGTCCTACAACACCGCTCTTGGCATCCGCCTGGGCACCGATTGGGGCATTAGCGTGCAGCAGCGCGTAGGCAAGCTGACGACCCTGGAAGGCATTGTACAGTCCAGCCGGCAGCGGGAGGAGGCGATCGTGTCCCTGCTGGGCGAGCAGCATTTCCCCCTCATCAGCCGGCGCCTGAACGTGTACGCCGGCGGCGGGCTGCACTACGGCTGGCTCAACGAAGAGGTAAGTGATTCCGGTGAAAAATACAAAAACCCCTTCGGGCTCACCGGCATCGCCGGGGCGGAGTTGTCCCTTGGCCGTTTTAACCTGTCGTATGATTTTAAACCCGCCATCAATATTACAGGAGGAAAACACACCATATACCCCCAGACGGCCATTTCTCTGCGCTACGTCCTCGTCAAGCGCCCCTGGCTGAACGCCGACGCCAAAAACAAACGCCAGAAGCAAAGAGAACGGGACCGCCGCCGCCGGCAGAAAGACGGCGAGAGGTTCAACTGGCGGTTTTGGGAGTGATTTGGCCGGATTTGTTCACTGCACCGGCATGCTGTAATCTTCGGCCAGTATTTTCTCCAGCCGCAGGGGCCTGCCTTTGAACTGTTTTTCCCGAAAAATTACGGCTATTCCGCCATTGGTGCGGGCGAATTCTCCTTCGCCGAGCGGGCAGCGGAAGTGCATGCTGGTGAAGTTCAGTTCGAAAGGCTCCAGCGGGCGGGGTTCCATGGCCGCCATTAGCAGGTTGAGCTGGTTTACCGGAGGAAGTACGCCATCCACTTCGAAGAATGCCGCTTTGATGGTATCTTCTTTTAGGCCCACAAACAGGATGTGGGAGCCTTCTTCATTGCTCTGGCTGTAAGCGCCGGCGAGGTCTTCCGCCCGCAAGGGGAGCTGCAGGTCGAAGCGCCCGTTTTCAAACAAGCCGATCCGTTCATAGGCATAACCGTTTCCCTCCTGCATCTCGTCCGCATGGGCCCGGTAAAAGGCGACCTTGCCCTCCTCTTCGATGGCGTACAGGTAGTCGCCCGAGCCGGCCCACCAACCCCCAACGGCAGCCAGGGCCGCCTGCGGGATCTGGTAGTCTTCATATTGGCTGAAAGGGATGGAGTCGCAGGTGCTCATTGCCGATATCTTTACTTTGTTTTGGTTGACAATGGCGTACACGGCGCTTTGCGGCATGGATTCATCCTGGCTGAGGGGCTGGCACTCCAGTTTTACCTGAAATGCGGAGGGTTCCCGCCCGGGCTCGGATACGCAGGAAGCGAGGGCAAAAAGCAACAGCAGGGTAGGGAAGAAGGAGGTTTTGCGGGACATCATGGTTTCGATTTTGGGCTAAAGTTAGAATCCGCATTCAGTAATTCCAACAAACTCAGGCAGGAGTTGCGCATTCAGGCGCCTGGCCTGAAATATTTTTCCCGGAAAGATTTTTACCCTTTATGGAACTTATTTTATCTTTGCATCGCTTTTAGCAAAAGGCAGGCGGCGCCGTATGCCGCACCTTCAGACGGTGGCTATAGCTCAGCAGGTTAGAGCGTTGGATTGTGGTTCCAAAGGTCGCCGGTTCGAATCCGGTTAGCCACCCAAAAGCCGCTTAATAAGCGGCTTTTTATTTTTATACCCCTTCCTCCCGTTTGTTTTTCAGCCATTGGACTAGGTCAAGATATTCGAAAAAGCGCACTTCTTTTTCTGTAAGCTTTTCATTTTCAATGCTTTCGCCCAATTTGTTTAAAGCATCTTTAACACCCTTCCTGTCCGCGGCGCTCAGCAGGCGGCGCAGGCAATCCAGCAGGAGTTGTTCGCTTCGGTAGGCAGGGTTCAGTTCCTGGTGCTGGCGGCGCACGGAGGCGATCAGGTAGGGCAGGAGCTCGTGGTTTCCCAGTTCGTAGTGGAGCATCAACTGCAGCAGGTTGGCGAAGCGGTTGAGTTCTTCCAGCACCCCTTTCTTCCGGGCCTGCAGCAACTCATTGAGCAATTCCAGCCCTTTGTCCGGCTCGCCCTGAAGGAAACAGATGTAGGCCATCAGGTACCAGAGCGTTTGCTGGTTGTGCGGCGCCAGGCGGCGGCTGTAGCGCTGCAGGCCTGCTTCGATTTCCGGAATAGCGGCAAGGCCCCGCCCCAGTTGCTTCTTGGCCAGGTGCATGTTCAGTTCCAGCATGGCGCTCTGCTCGAAGGCTTTTTCACCGGCGCCCCTGACTTTCCTGAAAACCGGCAGCGCCGGCAGGCTTTTGAGTTTTTTCAACCCTTCTTCGAGTTGCGGCCATTGGCGCAACTGGAACTGGTCGATCAGGATGTTGTTCAGAGCAGCCAGGTAGTGCTGCGGGTACAGCTCTGCCAGGATGTTGTTTGATTCGAAGAGCCGGATCAGCTCGGCATTGGCCTCCAGGGCCAGCTCCGGCTGCCTTTGCATGAAATAGAAAGTCGACAAAGCCCTGTAATGGTCCATGCGGCAACGAAGATAGGGGCTGCGCCGGCCGGCCATGAATTCCTCACTGTTTACCAGCGCATGCAGGGCCTGGGATTCCCGGCCGCCGGCCAGCTGGATTTTCTTGTAGTGCTGATGGGCGATTTGCATGCTGAAAAAGGCCTGGCGCCCCTCTTCCTCCAGGGCCGCCAGGCTCTCTTCCCAGCCGGACTTCCAGGATTTTATAGGCTCCGGGCTTTTCATTTGTGAAAGATTTCGCTCTACAAGGCTCCTTTCCAACTCCAGCAATTCCGGCAAGTGGCGGTTCAGCTGGTAGCGGCCCAGTAATTTCCGCGATGCTTTGATCTCCTGCTGCATTAGTGGGAATAAGCCCTTTTCCCGAAGTATCTGAGCTGAATGCAGTTTCCGCTTCAGCAATTCCTGCGGGCTGTTGCGGCGGTGATACTGCCCGAGGCAGTCCAGCAGGTGCTCGTACAACTGCCGTTTCAGGACGGCAAAGTGCCCCTTGCCAGGCTGCCCGGGCATCTGCCTGCGCGCGGCAGCCTCGTCGTATTCTGGCTGGCGGTTCAGTATCCGGAACAGCTGAAGGTACTGGTTTCGGCCCTCCCCTGCGCTCCGCCCGGCCCACTGCTGAAAATACCGCTTCTCCGCCGGAGCCATGGCCTGGATCAGCTGAAAAGCGGAAGCATTTACTTTTTTCATCAGAGATTTAATTTAAAAGAAGTAATATAGCTTTTAATAAAGGAATCTCGATGATTAATTCGCATTTCAGGATATTAATTTATGGCGTATAATCCATTTGCCTGCCGTTCCCGGAAGCTCGATTTTCGCATAAAAATTATAGAAGATGAAACTGAAATTGGCAATAATATTTGCGATTGGCATTAGTTTTCAAAGCCTGGCTCAGGAAGGAGGCTGGGTTTCCTTCCTCCGGGCGAGCCGGGCGGGCAGGCCCCTTCAGGATGGACAGTCCCTCTGGGTTCCGACCGACGCCGGCCTGCTGGAAGTTGATTTGGAGAACCGCACCACCGCCTTGTGGAATAAAGCGACCGCCGGCTTGTCATCCAATTCCATAGAAGCTGTAACCCGGAACCCGGTTACCGGCGAGTTTTTTATCGGCACCTATGATGTGGCGCTCTTGTCGCGCCCGGGGCAGCAGGGCGCTTGGGCAGAGCTTCCGTACCCGGAAGCCTGGTCCGGCGACCCCTTCAACCCTGTGCAAACCTATTGCATCGCCTTCAGCGAGGACGGCAACTTGTGGGCCGGGACAAACCAGGGCCTGTTCCGCTTCGACGGGCAGGAATGGTCGCGTTTCAACCAGTCGAATGCCCATCCCTTCCTGGGTGCTGTCTGGGATATTCAGCCCGCGCCCGACGGCGGGCTGTACCTGGCCAGCCACCTTCTTTTTCACTACAAGGATGGCGCCTTTACTGCTGTTTCTCCGCAGCAGCTTGGCGATCATTTCCTCTTTGCCTACAGCGGAGCGAAAATGCACCGGCAACAGGACGGCAGCCTCTGGTTTTTTACCGACATCGGCAAGGTGGCGCATTTTGACGGGCAGGAATGGGAAGTGCTCAGCGAGATTGGCGGGCAACCGTTTTTTCAGGCTCCCGCTTTTGTGGGCGAAACGCCCGAAGGCAGTTTGCTGGTTCTTTTAAATAGCAGCGGGCTGTACCAGTATTCGCAGGGGCAATGGCTCCCCTATGCCATCGATGTGGAGCCAGGATTGCTTCAGCTTCATTTCCTGGATGAAGGCTGGGTTGCCGTTTACCCGGACAAGGCAGCCATTCACCAGGATGGCGTTACCGAGGAGCTTTCTTATGGCGCCTGGCCCTTTGAAAATATTCCTTATGCTTTCCGCTATGATGCAGCCGGAAGCTTATGGGTTAAAGATGGGTACAACGAACTGCTTAACCTGGATACCTGGGAACGCCTGGCGCCGCAGGGAGAGGAATCACCCGATTTTATTATCGATTACGATTTTGGCCCCTCCTCCGTGCTCTGGGCCGTTTCCGGTTCCGCGGCATATCGCTTCAGCCAGGGCGCCTGGCAGAAATTCGGGCCCGATAATTCCGCCCTTCCCGGCTCAACGGGTTATCGTTCCATAATATCTGATGGCGCCGGCGGAGCCTGGCTGTACATTTACAATTCCGGCTTGTACCGCTTCGAAAGCGGCGCCTGGAAAAAGCAGCAGCACCCCGCGTTTGGGCTGAACTACATCATCCAGATGGAAGCCGGGGCTGCGGGGGAATTGTGGCTTCACCTGTACGATTCCGGCCAGGGTTCCCGCCTCGCCCGCTGGAACGGCGCTCAGCTCAACATTTACACGGCAGGGGAGGAGGGCTACCAGGCAGAGCTGTCTGACGCCATGTATTACGACAGGGAAACGGGACGGCTGTGGACGGCAGGCCCGGGGGCGCTGCAATTCCACGACGGGCAGGGCTGGCAGCAGCTGGCTTTTGACCCGGGCCTTCCGCCTGTTGATTATTTCCATTCGCTCGCCGTTCGGGGAGAAACCATCGTTGCGGCCGGCAGAACGCATGTGTACTTGGGGAATGCCGGGCAATGGACTGTGTTTTCAAGCAAAAACAGCCCCCTCGCCAACGAAATCCTGACTGAGGTTGGCCTCGGGCAGCAAGGCGGGTTGTGGATGCTGCATCAGAGCAGCCGCGTCGTCGACCGCTATGAAAGTGGGGTTATTTCCGGTGAAGGCAAGAACCTTCCCCGGCTTGCTTATGGAGAAATGCGCCTTTACCCCAACCCGGCCCGCGATGTACTGCACCTGGAATGGGAAGGCATGGAGGGCGGCGGCGAGGTTGAAATACTGCTGTTCAATGCCCTGGGGCAACTCCATCCGCTGGAAATCCTGAACCCGGGCCGCGATGGCGGGGCGATCAGCCTGCCCGTCGGTGGCCTGAGAAGCGGCTGGCACCGCCTGGTGCTTCGCAGCGGCGGCAGAGCCTATGCAGCCAGCTTCCTGAAGCACTGACCGTTGGGAGCTACTGATTCTCCAGGCGCATATCCCGGTAGTGGCGTTTCAGCCAGGTGGCCAGCCCGTCGAGGCCGGGAAACAACACCCTTTCATTGATGTTGGACTGATCCAGTTTGTCGCGCACCTCCCATTTCAGGTGGGCGGGGATGACGATCCGGAAATAGCGGACGTCATGGTGCTTCACCCAGTCGCTGATGAGCAGGTTGGGGTTGGACATCATGGAAAAAACCGCGTACTGGTTGACGATCCGGTCATCGATGGAGGGAGGCTCGAAAAAGATGGCAAAATCGTCTTCTTTCATCTGGCCAAGGCCCGGCAGGCTATCGGCCGCCCGTTCCAGCATTTCGGCCGTGAAGATATGGGAGCCTTCCTCTTCGATGATGCCTGCAAGCTTTTCGGGGAGGAAGGCCTTTGTGTCGACGTAGTTGATCGCCCAAATCATGCCGTCCCGCCGGTATTTGGTAAAATCGGCCGTCGTAAAGTGCAGGGCCACATAGGGGGAATAGGTCCAGTCGAGCAGCCGCGTGGGTAGCCCGTGGTGCTGGGCCAGCGCCAGCCAGTTCCACAGGGAGGTGTATTCCGGGCTGACCTGTTTCTGGGAATATTTCCGGAAATTGCGCAGCAGGTGTTTCTCCAGATGGGATTCCCCCAGGCGGTTCAGGGTCGTGGTGAGCGCGTACTGGCTATCTTCCAGCCCCCTGTAAACGTAGGATGACCGAAACCTGGACAATTGCTCGTTCCAGGAATCGATGTAAAGAATTTCCTGCAGGTGGGCCCAGCTTTCGGCGATGATTACGTCTCCTTTCATGCCTCAAATGTACAAATAAAAAAAGCGGCCTGAGCTGCTTCAAGCTCAAACCGCCGCGTGCCACATCATCATTTTTCAGTCGGCTGATTTAATGTTTTTTGTCAGGGCCGGGCCATGCAAAGTAGTGTTGAATTCAGCCTGGCAGGAAAAGATAAACAGTGGGTGATTTCAATAGCTTAAATCTACCGCTCCTGGCTGTAGAGGGCAATAATATTGTGGCCGTTGGCGGCTTTTGTGACAGATGGTTGGGCAAAACGGTTTTTTCCGGAAGGAAATTCAGAGCTGCCTTTTCAACTGTTCATTTTCGAGGTACTCGTGGATGGCGTCCCGGTAGCTGCGGCTGGATGCCAGGCGGTGGCCGGCTTTCATAGAGAAGGCGTACTGGTTGTTCCCGAGGTAGGACACGTCCCGGATAAAATTGACGTTGAGCAACAGGGATCGGTGGATGCGCAGGAAAAGGCCGGGGTTCAGTTGCCCTTCGATGGCCTGCATGGTCTGGCGGACGAGAAAGCACTTCCGGGCAGTGTGCAGTTTGAGATAGTTGCCCTCGGCTTCGATGAATTCTATGTCCAGGATGTTGAGCAGGTGGTTGCGCCCTTTTTCCCTGATCTCGAAATGTTGCAGAAAATCGTTCTGCTCCCTTTGATGGGATTGGAAGAGCAGGGCCATTTTCTGGTGCAGCATGGCATCCTGCTGGCGGATGATCTGTTGCCGGGCGTGCTCCAGCGCCCGGGCAAAGCGCTCGTCGTCATAGGGTTTGAGCAGGTAGTCCACGGCATGTACATCGAATGCTTTCAGGGCGTACTGGCTGTAGGCGGTTACGAAGATGATGAAGGGCAGGGGTTGCAGTTCCTTGTGTTCCAACAGGTCGAAACCGTTCAGGTCAGGCATCTGGATGTCCAGAAACACCAGATCGGGCTTGTAGTCGGCAATGGCTTTGAGGGCTTCCCTGCCGTTTTTGCATTCGCCGGCCAGGCTGATGAAGTCGAACTGCTCCAGCAATTTAACGATGCGCGCCCGCGCCAGAGGTTCGTCATCTACCACCAGTGTCCGGATCTTTTTCATGCCTGTTGCCTTTGGTAAGGGATTCGGATGCCGGCCTCGAAACCCTGCCCTGCGCCGGTTCGGATGTTGAACTGGCAGTCATTCCGGTAGATCAGTTGCAGCCGGTCTTTGGTGTTTTTCAGGCCGATGCCGGCGGACAGCAGGGATTGCTCGCTGCGGGGGCTGCCCTGGCCGTCGTCGTGCACGCGCAGCAGAATGTGGAAATCGCCTTCTTTTCGGCAGCTCAGGGTGATGCGCCCTTCATCGGGGCGTTTGGAAAAGCCATGTTTAATGGCGTTTTCCACCAGAGGCTGCAGGATGAGGCTTGGAACCAGGGCGTCGAGGATTTCACTGTCGATGTCATATTCAATCCGGAGCCGGTCCTGAAACCGCACCTGTTCGATATTGAGGTAGCTTTTAATGAAATCCAGTTCGTCCCTCAGGGGCACGAGGTTGCGTTTGTCCTGGTCCAGAACCGTCCGCAACAGCTTGCCGAGTTCGGACACGATCTTCTGGGCGCCCTTTTTGTCGAACTCCATCAGCGAGGAGATGGTGTTCAGGGTGTTGAAGAGGAAATGGGGCTGCAACTGCAGGCGCAGGGCGTTGAGCTGGGCGCTGGAGAGCTGCCCTTCCACCTGAGCCAGCTCCAGTTGTTTGTCCCTGTATTTTCTGCGCAGTTCGATGGCGGTGAGAACGGCGTAAATGATCCCGAATTCTATGAGCCTGGTGATTACGGCGGCCGGCAAAACCCCGACCATGTGCCGGACGGTGTCCATCGTCATCTCTTTCACGCCCAGGAAATGGAGGGTAGGGAAAAACAGCAGGTTGGAGATCAGTTCGTGCAGCAGGGAGAGCAGCACCCCTGCGCCGGCAATTTTCGATGCCAGCGCCAGGTTTGAACGGGGCGGCCCCGACTGGATGCGGACGGCCACGGCATATACCAGAGGCACGAGGAAAGCCCAGGTCAGGTAATTGGCCACGTAAATAAACCAGCCGCGGTCCCAGCTGAACTTATCCTGCTCATTATAGTACATCATGTACAGGTAGTTGCGCAACCCGACCAGGCTGCCGAGCGCCAGGCTCGCCAGGATCACGTAGATATATGGAATAGGTAGCTTGCGCGGACTCATGCCTCAAAATAATCAAAAAAGCGGCAAAACTTCGAGTGCTTTGTGCCGGATGCAGAGAAATGTGCCCAATTGATTTTACAATCCCCAAAAGCCGGTTATATTTAAAGCATGCCAGATAGCCGCCAACACAGAGGCCAGCACCCCTCCGACGCCGCTCTTTTCGGGCCTGCCCAGTTGCCCAGGTTGCAGCAGGCGGTCAGTGACCTGTCATGGTTGTTGTCGAGGGGATATTCCGAACGCTCTTCCCTGAAGCTGGTGGGCGACCGCTACCGCCTCAGCAGCAGGCAGCGCCTGGGGGTGGGCAGGTCGTCCTGCTCCCGCCAGGCGGCCTTCCGAAGAGGGGAGCACCGGCTGCCTGAGGAGGCCATGCGCGCAAATACCCTGCACATCGACGGGTTCAACCTCCTCATCACGGTGGAAAGCGCGCTCTCCGGCGGTTTCATCCTGGAAGGGGTGGATGATTGCCTGCGCGATATGGCCAGCATCCACGGGTCGTACCGCCGTGTGCTGGAAACCGAGGGCGCCATTCAACTTGCGGGGCAGGCGCTTCAGCAACTGGGTGTGGAAAGGGCCGTCTGGTGCCTCGACCGCCCCGTTTCCAACAGCGGCCGCCTTCGGCAGGCCATCCTGGATAGTGCGGCCCGGCAGGGCTGGCGCTGGGAAGTAAGCTTGCTGGACAACCCCGACACCCATTTGAAAAAAGCCCTGGAGCCGGTAGCTTCCTCCGATAGCGTCGTGCTCGACCACGCAAGCCGGTGGTTCAACCTGGCGCGCTTTATCGTTCACCAATTCGTCCCCGGGGCGCTTATTCTGCCCCTGGGCCAGCTTGCCAGAACGGAGCTTGCCTGCTGAGATGCATGCCGGAAGTGATGTAGCCGGAGCGTATTTTATTGCTGGACTTTCTCCTGCATTTTACTTAAATTTCCTAAAAGATTTTTCACTATAAAATCGATTGCCAGATGTTGAGGACAGCCTTAATAACCGCATTGCTGCTCTGTTCGGCAGCCGTCGTTTTCGGGCAGAAAGCGAAGCAATCCAAAGAAGAAGCCGCCATCCAGAATGCCATTGAAATGGAGTCGAAGTATTTCTGGGCGCGGGATTTTAAAAACTGGAAAAATCAGTGGGTGCACGAGCCCTATGTGGTGTGGTCAGCCGCTTCCAACAGCGGTGTGACCCAATATTATGGATGGGAAGCATGGGAAAACCAGGTGAAGGGGTTTTTCGGGGAAAGCCCCGACCCGGTGCCCTACGACCCGGATGTCAAGAAGTATAATTATTTTTACCGCATTTATGGCGATGGCGCCTGGGTGTCCTTTGAGCAAAACAACAACGGCACGATAACCCACGAGTGCCGCATTCTGGAAAAGAAAGGCGGGCAGTGGCGGATCGCCGCAGTACAGTTGTTTTTCGATGCCAACCAGCCGGCCAGTTTGTTCGGCAAAGACGTTGGGAATGAATAAGCCCTGCTTTCTTATTCTTCCTTCAGGATTTCGCGGGAGATAACCAGTTTCTGTATTTCGGAAGTCCCTTCGCCAATGGTGCACAGCTTGGCGTCGCGGTAGTATTTTTCGACGGGGAAGTCTTTGACGTAGCCGTAACCGCCGAATATCTGTACGGCTTCATTGGCGATCTCGACTGCTGCCTCGGAGGCGTAGTATTTGGCCATGGCGGACAATTTGGTGGTCTTCTGCCCCTGGTCTTTCATCCTGCCGGCCTGGCGGGTGAGCAGTTCCGCCGCCTCTATTTTGGTAGCCATATCAGCAAGTTTGAAGCTTATGGCCTGGAAAGAAGCGATGGGTTTTCCGAACTGCTGGCGCTCCTGGGCGTACCTGACGGCCGCTTCGTAAGCGCCTTTGGCGATGCCCATGGAAAGAGCTGCGATGGAAATGCGCCCTCCGTCGAGCACCTGCATGGCCTGGATGAAGCCTTCGCCTTCCCGCCCCAGCACCTGGCTTTTGTGCACCCGGCAGTTGTTAAAAATGAGTTCGGTAGTTTCCGAAGCCCGCATGCCCAGTTTGTTCTCCTTTTTGCCTGCCGAAAAGCCGGGCGTGCCTTTCTCGATCACGAAGGCAGTCATGCCGCGGCTGTCGAGGAGTTCCCCGGTACGCGCCACCACGACGGCAACCTTGCCCGACAAGCCATGGGTAATGAAGTTTTTGGCGCCGTTGATGACGAAATAGTCCCCGTCCTTTTCTGCCGTGGTGGCCATTCGGCCGGCATCGCTGCCCGTATTGGGCTCGGTGAGCCCCCAGGCTCCGATCCATTTTCCCGTAGCGAGCAGGGGCAGGTATTTTTCCTTCTGCGTTTCGTTTCCGAAAAGGAGGATGTGGTTGGTGCACAGGGAATTATGTGCAGCCACGGAAAGCCCGATGGCGCCGCATACCCTGGCTATTTCTTCGATGATGGTAATGTATTCCTGGTAATTCAGGCCGGCCCCATGGTAGCGCTCGGGCACCAGGGCGCCCAGAAAACCATATTCGCCCATGCGTTGGAAAAGTTCAACGGGAAAATACTGGGTTTCGTCCCATTCCATGACGTGGGGCCTGATGTGCAGCTCGGCGAAATCCCTGGCGCTTTCCTTGATCAGAGTGAGGTCGTGGTGCATTGTTCCTGCTGCCATGGGTTGAAGTTTTTGTTGAACAACGGTTGAGAGGGGCGAAAGGTTCAGGGCCTGGCCGAACTCGTCTCGGTGGTAAAGCCCATCGATTGTTTTATTTTGTAGTAGATTTCCGTATTATCGTAAATGCCGGTGAAGAGGGATTCGGTTGGGCCGTAGGCAAAGACCGGCACCATGGCTGCTGTATGCCCGTTGGTGGTGAACCTGGCCTCCACGGCGTTCATTCCGGAACCGGGGTTGAGGGCCAGCCCGCCGGATTCATGGTCGCCCGTGACGATGACCAGGGTTTGCCCGTCTTTTTTGGCATAATTGAGGGCGGCCGCCACGGCCCTGTCGAAATCCAGCATTTCCTCGATGACGAGCCGCCCGTCGTTGGCATGCCCGCCCCAGTCGATCTGGGAGCCTTCCACCATCAGGAAAAAGCCTTTGCTGCTCCTTTTTTCCAGAAAAGCGCAGGCCATTTTCAGGGCAGTGGGCAGATAATCCCGCCCGGCAACTGCGGGCAGGGGGTGTTTGTCCGCCGTGAAATAGGCAAAATTCCGTTTCCCGGTCAGATAAATATCCCGGAGCTCTTCCCTGGAATAATCGCTTACCTGATAACCCTTTTCCTGGAGCTTTGCATAGAGATCCAGGTTGTCTTTTTCCCTGCGGTCGAAATAGCGCTTGCCGCCGCCGATGATCAGGTCCACTTCTGTTTTAAGAATATCCTCTGCGATATCCTCATACAGGATGCGCATGGGCTGGTGGGCGATAAAGGAAGCCGGCGTGGCATGCACGATAGTGGCCGTGGCGATCAGCCCTGTTGCATAACCCCGGGCTTCTGCTTCTTCCAGGATAGTATAACAAGGCACCGTATCGGCATTTACCCCGATGGCGCCGTTGTAGGTCTTTTGCCCGCAGGAAAAGGCCGTGGCCCCGGCGGCCGAATCCGTGATCAGGTCATTGGCGGAAGTGGGTTTGTGCAGCCCAATAGCGGTGAACTGCTCCAGGGCAAGCTTGTTATTATTGGAGTAGAGCGCCGCAGATATCTGCGCCAGCCCCATGCCGTCGCCAATGAGCAGGATCACGTTTTTCACCGGAGGCTGACGGGAAGAATGTTGCATTGCAGGAGCCGGCGCTTCCTGTACCTTGCATCCGGCGCCCAGAATCATTGTCATTAAAAGTGCACTCCAGATGGTGCGAACAGGCATGTGCGATAAGATTTTGTAGCCGCTTTCCAAAACAGGCGTGATATTACGGATTTTCCTCGTGCTATAAAATTAATTTGTTTCCAAAAACTTTGTTCAAAATAATATTCCTTTTAACGCGATTTTAAGCCCCTGTGTCTGGAATATTATTTTGTTTTGGTATAATTTTGTGCCGTAATTCAGTTGAATGTTTTAAAACACAGTATACCGACATGAACATGGCTATCCGAAATTTAATAATTGCCATTGCTCTGCTGTTGGCTGCCGGCGAAGCAGGCGCCCAGCAGGAAGGCTCCATTTTCGACGAGTTCCTGAAGGCAGGCGAGGTGGTTGAAATAGAAATTGAAGCCCCTCTGGGTGAACTGGTCGAGAACCGCCGCATGGAAGAGGCCGTTCAGGCCCGCTTTACTTACAAAAACCAGCGCGGGCAACGGCAAGGTTACAACATCGAACTGAGCCAAAGGGGCAAATACCGCCGCAGGATTTGCGGCTTTCCGCCACTCGCACTCAATTTTTCCAAGCAGGAACTCCGGGATGAAGGGCTCATCGCCAAATATGACAAACTCAAGCTGGTCACGCATTGCCTGGATGATAAAGAAGCCGGTGAAAATATCGTCCTCAGGGAGTACCTGGCCTATAAAATGTACAGCGAACTCACGCCGCAAAGCTACCGGGTGCAACTGGCCAGGATCACCTACCTGGATTCCGGGGGAGAGATGAACCGCATCCGCCGCTATGGCTTCATTATTGAGGATACGGATGAGATGGCGCACCGCCTGGGAGGCTCGGAATGCGAAGACTGCATCAACCCGCCCGATTCAGCCATTGAGGCCTCTGCGGAGAACCTCCTTTCCGTTTTCCAGTACATGATCAGCAATACGGACTGGAGCTTGTCCATGGCCCGCAATATAAAGTTCGTCGCTCTTGCAGAGGGGGGAAGGCTCATCCCCGTGCCTTTCGACTTCGACTTTTCCGGTTTCGTCGATGCTTCCTATGCGCTGCCCAATGCGGATTACGGGCAGGTTTCCGTTAAACAGCGGATTTTTCTCGGCATGCCCGCCAGCCGGGCCGTGCTGGAGGAAAACCTGAGGTTCATCATCGGCAAAAAGGAACGCCTGCTCGAAATGGCCCGCGAGTGCAAATTGCTGAACTGGGAAGCCCGCGCAGCCTGCCAGGACTTCCTGAACTCCTTCTTCCTGGAAGCGGAACAGATTTTATCCGGAACGGACAGGGGCGGGGAATCCCCCCTTTTACAGCAGGCCCTGGGCGCCAGGCCTTCCGGCGCCGTCACGCCATCCGAAAAAACGCCGGGAAAATAAAGATGCTTCAGGAATCAAAGCGCTGAACGATTCGCTTCACCGACTGGCTGTAACCGCCTCCGAAAAGGTTGACGTGCACCAGCAGATAATAGAGCTGGTAAATGTCCAGCCTGTCTTCCAGGCCAGGCGCCGTGGGAAAGTGCTCCCGGTAGGCCTGGTAAAAGGCCGGGCCGAACCCTCCGAAAAGGCGGGACATCGCGAGGTCCATTTCCCGGTGTGCATAACAAACGGAAGGGTCGATCAGGGCGGCTTTCCCGCCCGGGCCAACGAGGAAGTTGCCGCTCCAGAGGTCGCCGTGAATCAGGGCAGGAGGTTCTTCGGGGCAGATATCCGGTATCTTTTTAAAAAGGGCCTCGAACTGGCGCCCGGCGGCATCCCATAACCGGTGCTGCGAAAGGGCGAGGCGAAGCTGCGGCATCAAACGCTCACCGACATAAAAATCCGCCCATTTGCCATGGCGCCGGTTACTTTGAGCCAGGCTGCCGATAAAATTGTCGGAGTCCAGCCCGAACAGGGTTGCGGAATGCCGGTGCAGGGCAGCCAATGCCGCCCCGAACGATTCCCAAAAGCGGGGCGCCGGCGGGCTTT
Source organism: Bacteroidota bacterium (assembly GCA_963169455.1). Classification (GTDB taxonomy): domain Bacteria; phylum Bacteroidota; class Bacteroidia; order Chitinophagales; family Saprospiraceae; genus JACJYE01. The sequence continues at coordinate 64,259 of CAUJDW010000052.1, forward strand.
GAGGCAGGTATTCCAACAGCAGGAAGGCAAAACCTTCTGCCTGCCCCCTGCCGAGGATACAGGGCGCCCGCACGGCCTGGCTTTGGGCCAGCAACTCCAGGCCGCAGGCCTCGGCCTCAAACATGGCCGCAGCCTCCGGCCGGCTGTCCATCTTCATAAATACCGGCCCTTCCGGCGTTTTCAGCAACCTGGCTTCGCTGATGTCACCGCCGCCTACGGCAACGCTCCCCAGGACGGAGCGCCCCAAAAGCTGGGAACAGGCGCTGCGGACCGCATCGGGAAGCATGTTCACAGCCTGTTTCTGTTGACGAGGTCCAGTAGCTCGTCGCGGTAGTTCTTGCCGATCGGCAGGTGTTTGGGTTGGTTCTTTTCCATCACTTCCACCATGTTGCCCACGATGGCCTCAATCTTGTTGACGTTTACGATGTAGGAGCGGTGAATGCGGCGGAACAGCCCCGGAGGCAGTTTTTCCTCCAGGCTTTTCATCGTCTGCAGCGTAATGACCCGGCTGTTTTCCATACGAATGATCACGTAATCCTTCAGCCCTTCGATGTAAACGATTTCGGGGAAGTTGACTTTTACCAGCTTTTTGTCGGCCTTTACAAAGATATAATCGGGCTCGCTTTCTTCTCCAGCGGGCGGAGCAGCTTCTTTGCGTTGCAGCCCGATCTGCTCGACGGCTTTGTTTACCGCCTTCATGAAGCGTTCAAGGGAAATAGGCTTCAGCAGGTAGTCCAGCGCATTGAGTTCAAACCCCTCGATGGCGTAATTGGGATAGGCCGTTGTGAAAACCACGAGCGGGGGTTTGGCCAGGGTCTTCAAAAAGTCAACGCCGGTGAGCTGCGGCATCTGGATGTCCAGGAACATAAGGTCGATATCGTGGGCCTTTAGCGCTTCATTGGCCTCCAGCGCGTTGTTGCACTTCTGTACCAGGTTGAGTTCCGGGATCTTTTCGATGTAGGTTTCCAAAACATCCTGAGCCAGAGGCTCGTCATCGACGATAATTACATTGATCATAACAGGTTGTTTATGAATTAGTTGTCAAGGTTTATGTGCAGGTCGACCGCATAGGACCTGGGCGAATCTTCGATGTCCAGCTGGTATTGGTTGGGGTACAGCAGGTTGAGCCTCCGGTGGATATTGACCAGCCCGATGCCGCCGCTGGGGCGGCTGTCCTGCCGGGGTGGCGTGTCCGCCTTGCTGTTCTCGATGAAGAAGTGGACCTGGTTCTGGTCTACCTGGAGTTTCATATTGACGAAACCTTTCGTGATATGGTTGCTCAGCCCGTGTTTGAAACTGTTCTCCAGAAAAGGGATGAACATCAGGGGGGCGATCTTCTGCTCGCGGACTTCCCCTTCCACTTCAAAGGTGATCTCCACGTTTTTGCCCTGCCGAAGGCGCTCCAGGTCCAGGTAATTGCGGATGTAGTTGACCTCCTTGCTCAGGGGCACCCTTTTTTCGTTGCACTCATAGAGCATATAACGCATCATTTCGGAGAGCTTCAGCACGATTTCCGGGGCCTGGTCCGACTTCTTCAGGGTCAGGGCATAGAGGTTGTTCAGGGTGTTGAACAGGAAGTGGGGGTTGATCTGGGACTTCAGGAAGCGCAGTTCGGACTGCATGGTCTGGGTCTGCAGTTCCTGTTTTTCCCGGAGGTGGCGGGCCCAGTCGGTGATGATCTTGAAAATAGTGGAAGAACCGGCGATCAGGAAGGTGACCAGGAAATACCAGTTCATATTGCTGAGCAGGTTGGCCTGGGCATCGGGGTGGCTGGAAAATTTCAGGTACAGGGCCAGCACTTTCAGCGGGGTGATGATGAGGGTGGCGGCGATCAGCAGCCCGCAATAGGTCAGAAAGCGCTTTTTGGTCAGGTAGTTGGGGATGAGGTAGAAGAGGTTGAAATACACGATAAGCCCGTAAAAGAAAAGGTTGATCAGCTCATTGGTCAGGGTGAAAAACAGGCCCTGCCCCGCGCCTTCTTCAAAAATGGCCATCAGTATCAGGAGAACCAGCCAGAACAGGGAATGGTAAACCACCCTCCTGGTCAGGAAGCTGAACATGCGCCCGGTGGGTTTGTCTTTTCGGATCAGTGTATCCATTTTTCTTCTTCCTGCGGGATAATTGCCCAAGCCAAAATAGTAAATATTAGCATGGCCTCTAAATTTTCCTGCAGCCTAAAGTTAAACCGGCGCTGGAAGTGGGGTGAAATAATTTAGACAAGCCCCGCCTGCTATTCGGCGTGAGCGGCTATTATTCCCTTCCTATGGAAGCAAAAAAGGCCAGGATTTGTACATTTGTGCTTTCGGTTTGGGCGGCTCCCTCAACTACTGGCTGCGCCGGCTGTTATATCTGGGTAATTTCGTCCAATTAGACAACTGACTTTCATGCCGATTATAAAATCTGAGGAAAACCAGATCGAAGTATTGCAGGATCTGGTCGACCACTACGAAGGAATACTTGGCCGGGTGGGGGAAGATATTTCCAGGGAAGGCCTGGCCAAAACGCCTGAAAGGGCGGCCAAAGCCATTCAGTTCCTGACTGAGGGCTACCACCAGGATGCGGAAGCCATCCTGCGCTCGGCGATGTTCAGGGAAGAATACAGCGAGATGGTGCTGGTCAAGGACATCGAACTGTACTCCCTTTGCGAGCATCACATGCTGCCCTTTTTCGGAAAGGCTCACATCGCCTACATCCCCAATGGTTATATCGTGGGGCTTAGCAAAATTCCGCGGGTGATCGACGTTTTTTCCAGGCGCCTTCAGGTGCAGGAACGCCTCACCGACCAGATACTGCGTTGCATCCAGGAAACCCTGAACCCTCTGGGCGTAGCGGTGGTCATCGAGGCCAGGCACATGTGCATGATGATGCGCGGCGTGCAGAAACAAAATTCGGTAACGACTACTTCCGCTTTCACCGGCGAATTCCAGAAGGTGGAAACCAGAAGTGAGTTCCTCAACCTGATCGGCTCCAAATTGCATTGAGGGTAGCCCGAGCCGGCTTTTCGAGGCTTAGGAAAAAAAATTAAAAATAACCACTAGTCATTTAAAAACATGAAGGCATACGTTTTTCCCGGGCAGGGTGCGCAGTTTGAAGGGATGGGCAAGGATCTGTACGAAAGCGCTCCTGCCGCAAGAGAATTAATGGAACAAGCCAACGATATCCTGGGGTTCCGCCTTACGGATGTCATGTTTGAAGGCAGCGCCGAAGACCTGAAACAAACCAGGATCACGCAGCCGGCCATATTCCTGCACTCCCTTGCCAAAGCCCGGATAGCGGGCAGCGCATTTCAGCCCGACGCCGTCGCGGGGCATTCGCTGGGCGAGTTTTCGGCCCTGGCCGCGGCCGGCGCCCTCTCCTTCGAGGACGCACTGCGGCTAGTCTACAGCCGCGCGGTGGCGATGCAGAAGGCCTGCGAGGTGGTGGATAGCACCATGGCGGCCATTCTGGGGCTGGAAGACGAAGTCGTTGAACAGGCCTGCGCCGAAGTGGATGAAATGGTGGTGCCTGCCAACTACAACAGCCCCGGCCAATTGGTGATATCGGGCACTGTAAAAGGCATTGAAGCAGCGGTGGTTAAACTCCAGGAAGCCGGCGCCCGCCGCGCGGTCATTCTGCAGGTCGGCGGCGCATTCCATTCTCCTCTGATGCAGCCGGCCAAGGAAGAGCTGCAGGCGGCAATCGAGCAGGCCCGCTTCAGCGAGCCGTCCTGCCCCATCTATCAGAATGTAAACGCCCAGGCCGAACGCGACCCGGAAAAGATCAAGTTAAACCTCATCGAACAGCTCACCGCGCCCGTGCGCTGGACGCAGACGATGCTCAACATGATCTCGGACGGCGTGTGCGAGTTCGTCGAAGTCGGCGGCACGGGCTCCACGCTGCAGGGGCTGGTCAAAAAGGTGGACCGCAAATTCCCGACCAGCGCCCTCTGAGGCCCCGCTGGCCGGCATTCCGGCCCTGAATAATAATTCCCGGAGGGGTTGCATTTTTTGGGGGAAGGAAAGATATTTATCGTCCAATCCTCATCATAAAAAAGAGTGATATGGTAGAAGAAGTCAGGGGTGGAAAGGTGCTGCTGGCGGAACCGTTCATGCTTGACCCCAATTTCAAAAGGACGGCGGTGCTGTTGTGCGAGCACAACAAAGAAGGAAGCCTTGGCTTTATTATGAACAAGCCACTGAATATGCGCATCGACGAACTGATCGAAGATTTTCCCGAGTTCGACGCGGAGGTTTTCTTCGGCGGCCCGGTGCAAACCGATACGGTTCACTATATCCATAATGTGGGCAACCTGCTGGAAGACAGCACTAAAGTCACCCATGGCGTTTATCTGGGCGGAAATTTCGAAAAGCTCAAGTTTCTCATTTCTTCCCAGCTCATACAACCGGCCAATATCCGCTTTTTCCTGGGCTACTCGGGCTGGACGGAAGGGCAGCTCGGCGATGAAATAGCTTACGGGTCATGGGTAATGGTGGACATGGACGCCAACTACCTGTTCAAAACCAAACCCGATGACCTCTGGCGCCAGGCCATGCACAACAAGGGCGACGCCTATTCGGTTATCGCGGAAATGCCGGAAAGCTCCAACCTGAATTAAGTTATACTCAAGGGCAACACGGGATAAGCCGCGGGGGGCTGAACGCGCCGGCAAAAACAAGGCGAACCGGCCCGTGGCTGGCCGGGCCCGGAAGCCCCCGGGATACACAAAACCCGTTGCTGTGTTCAGTTATCTGTATCAGGGGTTGCCCTGCTGCGCCGCTGCCGCCTTGCCCGCTTCAACTTCTTCCCCAACTGTCAACGCCCTGGCTTCCTGCATCTGCTGCAGGTACTGGTCGCGCATGGCTTCGAAAGCAGGCATATCCTCCGCCGGCAGTGGTTTGGCCGGTGGGAATTTGAGGTTGAGGTGGTTGACCTGCTTTCCGTCTTTCCAGAAGCGGAAACAGACATGGGGGCCGGTGGCCAGCCCCGAGGAGCCTACGTAACCGATGACCTGCCCCTGCTTGACGTGAACGCCCGTGCGGATGCCCGGGGCGAACTTCTGCATGTGCAGGTATTGGGTCTGGTAGGAGCCGTCATGTTTGATCTTCACGAAGTTGCCGTTGCCGTTCGTGTAGGAGGCTTTTTCCACCACGCCGTCGCCGACGGCATAGATCGGCGTGCCGTAAGGCGCGGCGTAGTCAGTGCCGAAGTGAGGGCGAACCCGCTTCAGGATGGGGTGGTAGCGGTTGAGGTTATAATAGGAGGAAATGCGCGAGAACTTCACCGGCGCCTTGAGGAAGCCTCGTTTCATGGGGCGCCCCTGCAGGTCGTAGTAACCGGCCTGCTTGCCGTTGTCAAAGTAAATGGCGTGGTATTCGTTGCTTCCGGTCTTGTAGTATGCGGCGTGGACAGCACCAATCCCTACGGCTTCTCCTTCGATGAATTTCTGCTCGTACACCAGCTTGAATTCATCACCCTTCTGCAGGTGGTGAAAATCGATGGACCACTGCAGAGCGTCTTCCATTTTATCCGCCAGGTCATAAGTCAGGCCCTGGCCAACGATGGCATTCCACAGCGAGGTCTCCAGCGAGCCGGCGGCCGTCTTTACCTCAGTAGTGACTTCCCTTTCCACCCGTTCAACTTTCATGCCTCCCTTCAGGTGAAAGACCAGGTATTCGTATACACTGGGCTCGTAGATCAGGAAATCCGCCGCCTGCAGGCTGTCTTTGGTGAGTATGGTGTAGGGTTTTCCTACGCGGAATTGCCGCACGTCGAACACGCCTGCCGAATTGCTGACGAGTTGCTGAATGGAGGGGTAGTCGACTTTTTGCTGGCTGAGAATATCGCCCAGCACCTGGCCGGGCTGTACGGTGCGTTCGAAAACCTGGAATGTATCGAGGGCGAAACCATATTTTATGGTCGGTACGATAACCGGGAATGCGCCCAGCTCGGCGGGTTTTTCGGAAGCCACCAGGGAAGCCTGCAGCTGCCCCTTGATGCCGGAACTATAGTAATAAAGCACTCCTGTGAGCAGTAGCCCGGACAGCCCGTATATACCGATTTTCAAATATTTCCGATTCCTGCTAAAGAACTTTGCAAGTGACTCTGGCAATTCCACAGTTTCTGGATTTGGTTAAACAATCGCGTTGAAAAGACTGTGCATGGGATCGCTTTTCTCTCTCTCTAAAATTGCCGTGCCTGCAAATATAGAATTGCCCGCCAATTACACCTAATGAAATTCGTTAAATCTCTGTTTTTTGAAACTTTTTTGGGATGATTTCTCAAAAAAGGCGCAATGCCTGCTGATCTTTTAAAAAAACCCCCCAGTCTTTTAAAACGCCCTAATGGCCGCCCGGGCGGGGCTTTCCTGAAATAATAGCTACCTTTGCAGCCTGAGTGAAAACCGAATATATGCCGGACCAGTCCAAATACGCAAAACGCGGTGTTTCCGCCACGAAAGAAGAAGTGCACGCCGCTATAAAAGGCCTCGATAAAGGGCTTTACCCGGAGGCTTTTTGCAAAATCCTGCCCGATATCGCCGCCGGAGATCCCGATTACTGCAACATCATGCATGCCGACACTGCCGGCACCAAGGGCAGCCTGGCATACCTCTACTGGAAAGAAACCGGCGACCTTTCCGTCTGGGAAGGCATCGCCCAGGACGCTATCGTGATGAACCTCGATGATATGGCCTGTGTCGGCTGCACGGACAATATCCTGCTGTCGTCCACTATTGGGCGGAACAAAAACCTCATCCCGGGCGAGGTTATCAGCGAGATCATCAACGCCACTGTGCGCTTTGCAGAAACCATGGCGGGCTACGGGGTGCGCATCCATCTTGCCGGCGGGGAAACTGCCGATGTGGGTGACATCGTGCGCACGATCGATGTCGGCTATACGGCTTTTGCCCGCATGAGGCGCGCCAGCCTTGTCGTCAACAACATTCAGGCGGGAGACGTTATCGTCGGGCTGGCCTCCTTTGGGCAGGCCGTTTATGAAAACACATACAACGGAGGCATGGGCAGCAATGGGCTGACCTCCGCCCGCCACGATGTCTTCGCCCACAGCTACGCCTCCATGTACCCGGAAAGCTACGACCCCAAAACGCCGGAGGAAGTAGTTTACACCGGCAGCAAAAACCTCACGGATCCTGTTGATGTGGGCGGGCAGCTGATACCGGCCGGCAAGCTCGTCCTGTCTCCGACGCGGACATACCTGCCGGTATTGAAGCAGATACTGGAGGAATTGCGCCCTCACATCCACGGGCTTATCCACAATACAGGCGGCGGGCAGGCGAAGGTTCTGAAATTCATCCGGGACAAGGCCGTTATCAAGGATAATCTGTTTCCTGTGCCGCCGCTGTTCCGGCTCATCCGGGAAGAATCCGGTACGGACTGGAATGAAATGTACCAGGTGTTCAACATGGGGCACCGCCTGGAGGTTTATCTTCCGGAAGCCCATGCCCGGCGGGTGGCCGAAATTGCAGGAGCGTTCGGAATCGAAGCCCGCATCGTGGGAAGGGTGGAGCAGGGGCAGGGCGCTTCCGTCCGGGTGGAAAGCCCCTACGGGCAATTTGTATACCAGTAAAAATCAGAAACGCACGCATGAAACGCCTCAGCCGCAGGGAAAAAGCCGCCGCAATTGCCGGCATTCTGGAAAGCCTGTATCCCGTCGTGCCCATTCCGCTGGAACACAAAGACCCTTTTACCCTGCTCGTGGCCGTGCTGCTCTCGGCCCAGTGCACCGACGAGCGGGTGAACAAGGTGACGCCTATCCTTTTCGGCATGGCCGGCAACCCCTATGAAATGGCCCGGCTTGGGGTGGAGGAAATACGGGAAGTGATCCGCCCCTGCGGGCTGGCGCCCCGGAAATCGCAGGCCATATCCGATTTGTCGCGCATCCTGATCGATAAACACGGCGGGCAGGTGCCCCAGGATTTCCAGGCGCTGGAAGCGCTGCCGGGAGTGGGCCACAAGACTGCTTCGGTGGTCATGTCTCAGGCCTTCGGGGAGCCGGCATTCCCGGTCGATACCCATATTCACCGGCTGGCCTACCGCTGGGGGCTCAGCACGGGAAAGAATGTGGAAAAAACCGAAGCCGACCTCAAAAGCCTCTTTCCACGGGAAAAGTGGAACAAGCTGCACCTGCAGATCATTTATTTCGGGCGGCAATACTGCCCTGCCCGCGGCCACGACCCCCGGCAATGCCCCATCTGCAAAGACTACGGAAGGAAATCTCTGTTCGTATGAGTTAAAAAGGATAACCGAAGCCGAGGTTGAAGTTGATGATATCCACAGCCCTTAACCCTTCCCGCCTTTCATCTTCGCGGAAATCGCGGAACCAGTAATTTTTCCTGTTGTTGCCTCCTTCTTCGAAGGGGTAGGGCTGGGCGTGCCGGAGCTTGACGCCCATGTCCAGCCGGAGGATGAAGTAGGAAAAATCCAGCCTCAGCCCGAAGCCGCCGCCGATTGCTATCTGCCGGTAGAAAGGCTCGTTGGTGTAGGTAGAGGTGTTGCCGTCCGGATCTGTGCACTGGTAGCTTCTTTGGCGGAGCAGGAACTGCGACCCGCAGCGGCTGGTGTCACGGCCGAAGGTCCAGATATTGCCGGCATCGAGGAAAAAAGCGCCGTTGACCATCCAGAAAATATTGAAGCGGTATTCCAGGTTGGCTTCCAGGCTGAGGTCGCCGGTTTGATAGAGGCGGGTGTTGTTGCGGCGGTCCAGCGAAAGCGGGTCTTCATAGGCGCCCGGGCCCAGGCCACGGGGCGCCCAGGCCCTGATGCTGTTGGGCCCGCCGGCGAAAAATTGTTTGACGTAGGGCACATCGGAAGTGAAACCATAGGGGCGCGCCACCCCGATGGCAAAGCGCGCAGCCAGGCTGCGCTTGGGGGTGAACTGGTGGAACTGCCTCAGGTCCAGCTGAGTGCGCAGGTACTGGGAAAACTCCACCGTCTTGCCTGCCCGAAGACGCAGGGTGAAGGCGTCCTGCTCGCCGGTAAAGGCATTATAAAGCTTGTTGGCGCCCCACATCTCCGCCCCGGCCAGCTCCAGGTTGAAGCCAAGGTAGCTGGAATTGCCCCGGCTGTTGGGCCGGGCATTGTAAACGAAGTTGAGGTCCCGGAAAAGCAGGCTCACGAAGAGCTGATCCCCAAAGGAGCGCTCAAGGAAGTCGTTGATTTCCAGGATGTCTTTGAATTTCTCGAAGGTGATCGGGGCGAGGTAATCGATGCCGATATGGTTGAAGATCAGCCGCTGGTTGCTGTTGCGCTGGAAATCGAACCCGAAGGTGCCGTTAAAGAGGTTGTATTCGTAAAAATCGAGGATGAGCAGGTAGTTGTAGCTGGCGGAAAAGCGGGTGGCGGCTTTGTCGCGCACGCTGTTGTAGAAATCATCGCTCACGAAAAGGTTGTGCCGCCCGATGCGGGCGCGGTGCAAAAAACGCCAGATGCCGAGGTTGTCGACAAAACGGGGCAGGTACAGGTCCGTCTGCAGCCGCAGGTCGACGGTATTCCAGAAACGCCCTTCGCGGATGGCGCTCAGCGAAGGGTTGACCTCTACGCCGGTGGAAAGGTCGGCGAGGAGTTGTTCGGCGCCTTTGAGCAGGTTGCGGTGGCGAAAGGACGGGCCCACCGTCAACCCGATGAGGTTGCCGGTTCCGGAAGCGTTGCGGTTGGCGTAGTTGAGCTCGAAATCCATGCCGAGCTCGATCCGTTTGTTCTGGGTAAGTTCGATGCGAAAGTCCAGCCGCCCGGGATTCTCGGGGTCTACTTCCTGTTTGATGCGCACAAAGCGGAACACGCCGAGGGCGGAGAGCTGCTGGTTGGTTTTGTCAAAATCAGCCTGCCGGTATTTCTGGCCTTTTTTCAGGAATATGGACTCGAGTATAGCCTCCGGTTTGATCCGGAAACTGGGCCTGGGCGTTCGGAGCAGGATGCCGTTGGCCAGGGAATCGTACAGGAGCGAATCGGTTTTTCCCGGGGTATAATCCATGTACACCGTGATGTCATCCACCAGATAAGCCCGGTGCGAGCTGTCTTCGGGAGGCAGGAGGACTTCCAGGTACAGCCTGGCGGCCTTGGCTTTGCGGGTGGTGTCCGCTTCCAGGGGGGCGATGTAGTTGGGAAAAAAATAGGCGTAGCCGTTATTGCGCAGGTAGTTCGATATCCGGTCTCTCTCGCGGTCGTAGAGCTTGCCATCGATGCCGGCGCCCGTTTTCAGGTAACTGTCCCCGGAGATGTCGTTGAGTATCCGGTTGATGACTGTATCCTGGCTGAAAAAGGCAACGCTGTCAATCGTGAACTGCTGGTTGGGCTTTGCGTAATAGGTGACGTATACTCTTTTCCGTTTTTGCCGCACGTAGATATCGGAAAAGGCCTCTGCGTTGAAATAGCCTTTGTACTGCATGTAGTAGCGCATCGACTCCACCGTGGCATCGGCCAGGGCGGGGTCGTAAATGGCGGGGGGCTCCCCGATGACCCTGCGCACCCATCTGTCAAACTTGGTCGTGTCTTCCGGGCCGGAGGCCTTAAAGTACAACCATTCCCTCGGGATAAAGAAAAAGCGGCTGTTCTCCTTTTGTTTATACAGCAGCGACAGTTCGTACTTCAGGGCGCGCTTGCGGCCGATGTTGTCCTTCCCCTGCAGTTTGATGCTGTTGCCCTCAAGCAGGTACTCTTCCCCTGCCAGGTATCGCACCGTATTGCAGGAAGACAGGAAGGCCAGGATGAAAATGGCTCCGATTATGTATTTTGCAGGGTAATTGAACCGCATCGCAATTTCAGTTCCCAATGGCGATTTCAAAAAGCACCATTAAGTATCTCAGATCCTTAAGCCTGAAAAAGTTTAGGCAAAAGTATAATAATTTCATTGTCGAAGGGGACAAAATGGCCCGCGAGTTGCTGACAGGGCAGCCCGGCAGGGTAGTGGCGCTCTACGCACTTGGCAGCTGGCTTGAACAGGCCGGCCGGGAACTGGCGCTGCCGAAAGAAAAGGCCTTCATCGTGGACGAGCAGGAACTGGCCAAAATTTCCAACCTCAGCACGCCCAACCAGGTGCTGGCGGTGGTGTCCATGCCCGAGGATCGGGTGGAGGAGGAGCCTCTGCGAAAGGGGCTGTCCCTCTTTCTCGATGGCATACAGGATCCCGGCAATTTCGGCACTATCCTCCGCATTGCCGACTGGTTCGGCATTTCCTTTGTCCTCTGTTCGCCAACGTGCGTGGATCCCTATAACCCCAAAGCCATCCAGGCTTCAATGGGAGCCTTTCTGCGGGTGAAGGTCGTGGAACAAAGCCTGGAAAACTTATGCCTCCTGGCGCCCGGGCTTCCCGTTTACGGCGCCGTGATGGATGGGGAGAACGTGTTCCGGGCCAGCTTGTCGGCAGAAGGCATCATCGTCATCGGCAATGAAGGAAACGGCATTTCGGCCGCCGCCGCCGGATTGCTGAACAGGCGCATTGCGATTCCCGCCGCGGCCCATGGCGGGGCAGAGTCGCTGAACGCCGCCGTGGCCGCCGGCATTATCTGCGCCGTTTTCCGAAACCGCATGTAGCGGGCCTGAGAAAAGGTAATAGGCCCACCCTTGATGGGCGGGCCGCTTCCTAAAGAAGTTTCTGCAATGCCGCTTCGATTTGCTCTGCGCCGCGCAGGTTCACCGCTGCGATTTTTCCTTCGCGGTCGATCAGGAAGGTGCGGGGGATGCTGTTGACGCCGTAGAGGGCGGCAGGTGCGGATTCCCATTTCTTCAGGTCGCTTACATGGTATTCCCATTTGAGGTTGTCCTGCTGGATGGCGTCAACCCATCTTTGCTTTTGCTGGGACTGGTAGCTTGCGACCTGCTCCGGGCTGGCCAGGCGGCTGGCGGTGCGGGAATCGAGCCCGTCGAGGGATACGCTGAAGACCGTGAAGCCCTGGGCTTTATATTTGTCGTAAACCTTGACTACGTTGGGATTTTCGCGGCGGCAGGGCCCGCACCAGCTCGCCCAGAAGTCGAGCAGCACGATCTTTCCCTTGAGGTCGTGCAGCGAGTAGTTCTTTCCGCTGGGGTTGGGCAGGGTGATGTTGGGCGCCGGCTGGCCGACCTGGATCAGCTGGGTGGCCATCTGGGCCTGGTATTGGTTTTCGACTGCAGAGATAAATTTGGCGTATTCCTGCGCCATCTCCCCGTTGGGGTCTTCGGCGGACAGTTTTTGGAGGGCCTTTTTCTGGGTGTCGAGGAATTCGCCGTTGGGCCCCAGCGCCCTGTAGGCCACAAATACGCCGAGCGCGGGGTTGGCGACCGTGTCAACGAAGTTGGAAATGTCTTCGGCGCTGGCCTGGCGGGCGAAGAGCTTGCTCATGATGCCGGCCAGGGCCTGGCTGTCCTTCGAACCCCTGATCGTTACGCCATAGGCCTGGAAGTTGTTCAGGTCGCCGGAAACCTCCACTTTTTTTTCGCTGCCATCCAGGATCAGGTTGATGGACTTGGCGCCCAGGCGCAGCTGGTATATTCCGGCCTGGAGCCCATCCGGAAACTGGAATTCGAAATGGCCGCTGCCATCAACGTCCACCTTCGCCAGTACGTTGCTGGCTTTTCCGATCATAACCTGGTCGAGGAAAGCCTGCATCTGGGCAGGCGCGTTCTGGATCGTCCCTTCGATCACCGTTCCTTTTGATGCGCTGTTGCACTGGGTGTTTAAAAATGCCAATACAATGAGAAGTGAGAGTATCCCGGTCTTTTTCATGTTCAGCAGGATTTTTTGTTATGTTGGTTGTTTTTAATATATCAGGCTTCCATCAGGCCAGCCAGAGTGCGCTCGTAGAGCTTCTTCCAGTCACTGATTTCTCCGTAGTCTTCCTCGTCGATAATAGCCCGGCTGCCGGCCACTTCGCCTATTTTTGTAAAAGAAACATTCTGAGAATTTAGATAGTTGACGAGTTCGTCCTCGTCTCGCGGCGCTACCGTTATGAGAATGCGGCTCTGGCTTTCGCCAAAGAGATAGGCGTCTTTCCTGAAATTGGCGTCCGTTTCGGCGATGAACCCCAGGCCCCGGGGCATGGCGGATTCCAGCAAGGCGACAAAGAGGCCGCCCCCGGAAATGCCGTGCGCCGATTCGGCCAGGTTTTTCTGGATAAGCTTTTTCATGTTGGCCTGCACGTGGTATTCTTCGTCCAGGTCGAAAACCGGAGCTGGTGAGTAATGTATGCCATGAATATGGCGGAGAAATACTGAACTGCCCAGGTCGTTGTGCGGAGTGCCGATCATGTAAATCTGATGCCCTGCTGCCTTGAAATCGAGGGTCATCAGCGTGCTGATATCGTCGAATACCCCAAGCATGCCGATGGCGGGTGTGGGGTATGCGGGTTCCGTGCCGGGGTTGCGGCCCGCCTGCTGGTGAAAGCTGACATGGCTGGCGGCAACGGTGGTGTTCAGTTTTTTGCAGGCATCTCCTATGCCTTTGACGGCCATGGCGAACTGCCAGTACATATCCGGTTTGTCAGGGCTGCCGAAGTGGAGGCAGGCGGCTATTGCGAGTGGTTCGGCGCCGGAACAGGCGACATTCCGGGCAGCTTCCCCTACGGCGATCATGGCTCCGGCATAAGGGTCGGCAAAAACATAAGCGGAGTTGCAGCCCATCGAGGCAGCGAGCACTTTCGGGCAGCCTTCGGCTCTCAGGGGGGCTGCGTCGGAAAGGAAGCCTTCGGGCTCCGGAGCACCGGGCTGCCGGAGAGCCCGGCGCCTGGAAATGATATTGGGGGAACTGAACAACTTCCGCGCCGCTTCTATATAGTTGTCGGGCTTGGGAACATGCGACAACCTGTATTTTTCTATCTTTTTCAGGTACTCCGGTTTGGCGAATTTGGGCTGGTAAGCAGGAGCGCCCCGCCCGGGCAGGAGTGCGCCGGGCTCCAGGCTGGCTATTCGTTCGCCTTCCCGGAAAAACTCCAGCCTGCCGCTGTCCGTCACCTCGCCTGCTTCCTGGCAGATGAGGCCCCATTTTTCAAAGTGGCTGCGCAGGGTATCCTCTTCCCCCTTTTTTCCAATAGCCATCAAGCGTTCCGGGCTTTCGGAGAGCAGTATCTCAAAAGCTTCCGTGCCAGGCGCCGGGGCGGGAAGCTTGTCCATGTTAATTTGCATGCCCGTTTTGCCATTGGCGCACATGCCGGCGGCACAGCCGGCAATGCCGCCGGGCCCGATGGCCTGCACGCCCGAAACTACCCCGGCCCGGATGGCTTCCAGGCAGCTTTCCATCAATTGATTTGAACGGAACTCCTCCCCAAATTGTACAGCCGGCGGTTCCACGATGAACACCGGCTTGCCGGGGCCCTCGGCCCGGGGTGGAATCACTTGGGCGGCGCGCACCAGCCCAAGCGATATGGCGCTGGCCTGGATGTCGTCGTTGTAGCAATCGCCGAACCAGGCCTCGCTGCCCATGCCCGGCAAGCCCAGGCTGTTGTTGTAATCGGCCATGCCCTCTAAAAAACCGCGCATCAGGCGCCGGGTATCGTCGAGCCCGGCATTCCCGAAGCGCAGGGCGCTCAGGCAGGCTGCAGGCCTGGCCCCAAGCGAAATGATGCTGCGGTGGGCGCCGCCGACAAGGGCGCCGCCGCTCCGGTAAGGGCCGACAGAGGTGGAATGGCTGAGCGTGCCGGCTGCGACGGCGCATGCCCAGCCGTCGCCGATATTGGCCAGCCCCGCCGGCTCTCCGCAGGCGCCCGCAGGCAGCGCCTTCCCTTCCCGGGGTAGCGTTTTGAGCCAGAAAAGGGCGTTTTTGAAAGAGCAGCGCTCCGACCACATCACAGCAAAAATGCGGAGTTCCGTGTAGTTGGGGGTGCGCCCCAGAGCCTTGGTTATGCTTTGGAATTCTTCTTCGGTAAGCCCTAATTCTTTCGCTACTTCAACCGTTATCGGAGGTTCAGTGGCCCGCATGTCTTTCCGGCTTGTTTTTGAAAGCACAAAGATAAAACAAGTCTGCGGACAAAACTATGCGATCAGGTAGTTCAGGAAAAAGAACAAAACGAGGTATATCCATAGGGCGTCCAGGAAGTGCCAGTAGATGGTAAGCAGGCGAAGCTTCAGCCGCTTGTCCGGGTCGGAGAAATATACCAGCACGCTGACGGGCTCTTTCATCCGTTTTCGGGCGGTGTTCAGAAAGCCGATCAGAAAGGGCAGCCCGGCTATGACGTGGGCGAAGTGCAGCCCGGAGATCAGGTAGAGGTAACCTGCCGAATTGTCGGTATGGATGAATATCTGCCGGCTGAACAACTGCGACCAGCCCCAAAACTGCATGCCCAGAAAGAAAAGCGATAAGACTATAGTAACCCCCAGCGCCTGCTGATAACTTCGGGTGTCATCGGCGCGGTAGGCTCGTTTGGCCCATAACATGGCCGCGCTGCTGCCCAGCAGGATCAAGGTGTTGAAGAAGAAAATGACGGGCAGGCGAAGGGCCGGCTGGCCGCTCTGCACCCGGGTGTAAACAAAAGCTGCCGAAAAAGCCAGAAAAAGCGCTGTTATGCCGAATAACAGCAATGCGAGCATCACATTATAAGGGTGAAAGGCAAAGGACTGGTATTCGTTGAATTCGCCGGATGCCTTTTCTTCATTCATTTCCTGGCCCTGGTCATTCATTGGCTGGTTAAGATTTATTAAATACTTTGTCCCTGAAAACCATTGTCTTCCGGCGGCGCTCCGCCCCTTTTTCTGCTGCGCCGGCAGCGCTCGCTGCAATAGGTGACTTCCATCCAGCAGTTTTCCCACTTTTTGCGCCAACTGAAAGAGCGCCCGCAGGACGGGCAGGTTTTCAGGGGCAGGTCCCTCTTCTTCCTTTGCCGCGGCATAAACGCTTCCATTTGATGGGTAAAACCAGGGAAGCGGGCAATGGTTCAAACCATCGGGAAAAACAAACAAAATGCCTAAATTTGGCTTATGAAATGCCCAAACTGCCAGACAGAATTACCCTCCGGTGCGCGATTCTGCTTCAACTGCGGTGCGCCCCAGGAACCTCCGGGCCGGCGCAGGGAGCCGCCCCTGAAAGCGCGCATCGACCTCGCCGGCAATGTGGAGCAGCAACTCACCGAGCAGTTCTTTCTGGCGCTGCGGCAAAGGGTGGAGGAGGAACACGAGCCCGGGCGTTTCCAGCCCTATTCCGAGCGCCTTTATGAATCGGGCTTCCGCGATACCGTTTTCAGGCGCTCCGCTCAGCTGGCGGAAGAACTGAAAGCCCTGGCGCGCGATGGCCAGCCCGCCCCGGGCCTCATCAACCACAGCGTGGAACTGCTTTTCGAAGGCCTGCTCGATTATTTCATCATTCGCCACTGCAAAGATATCAATGCAGTAACCCTGCCGGAAAGCATCCTGAAATACGAAGGACAGGCCTGGGAGGATATAAACCTCTTCAATATGATCCTCGACCACCTGGACTTCAAGAGCGAACCCGATGAAAAGGTTTACCTGGACTTCCTGAAAATGCCGGTGAGCAAGCTCAAAAATGCGGGCAAATTCTTTTTGTTTCCCCAACGCGACGAACGCATCCTGTTCATCTGCGACCAGAGCCTGCTCGGTTCCTGTAAGGAGGGTTTCGCCATGACCGAAAAAGCGCTCTACTGGAAAGCCCAGTTGCAGACGGCCCGCAGGGCCGGTTACGACGCATTGGAGGACATTCGCCGCGAAAAAGACTGGCTGCTGATCAACGGGCACTTTTTTCATGCTTCGCCCACGCTGGATGCGAAGATGCTGCGCCTGCTCAAAAAGATCAGGTTGCTGCATCCTGCCTGAGCTATCCCGGCCACCTCGTCTAACTGGCTGATTCCGGCTTGCCTCGCCACCTCTGTGCAGCGAGCTTTAACTTTCTTCCACGCGGGACGTGGCTTGTTTTCGATGAGGGCGCTGCCGGCAGGATTTGCTGGAACGCCGAAAATGTCATTTCTTTGCCTGGCGTTTTGCGGCATACCCGTTCGCTGCTGAACAAGCCGGCGGCTTAACTGTTGAAAATGCATTATCTTTGGGGAAATTTTCTCCCTTGTCCGACACCCTGATTGAAACAGCGATAAATCACCACCAGCTTATGGATACCGTAACGGAAAACAAGAAAAAAACCGCCAAGAAAAAAGCTGACAAGCCGGCATACAGCAAGGAAATGTACCTCAGCTGGTACGAGCTGATGCTGCGCATACGCCGCTTTGAGGAGCGCGCCCTGATGATGTACGGGCAGCAAAAGATCCGCGGTTTCTGCCACGTTTACATTGGGCAGGAAGCCGTTGCAGCCGGCATCGAATCGGCTATTCGCCGCGAAGACGCCATCGTCACCGCGTACCGCCAGCACGGCACGGCCCTGGGGCGCGGCTGTTCTTCCCGCGAGTGCATGGCCGAACTCTTTGGCAAGGCTACGGGCATCGTCAAAGGGAAAGGCGGCTCCATGCACTTTTTCTCCGCCGAGCACCGCTATTTCGGGGGCAACGGCATTGTGGGCGCACAGATACCCATCGGCACGGGCATCGCTTTCGCCGAAAAATACAAAGGCACCGATAATTTGTGCGTGACCATGTTCGGCGACGGCGCCGCGAGGCAGGGCTCCCTGCACGAGTCCTTCAACATGGCCATGAACTGGAAACTGCCGGTGCTCTACATCGTTGAGAACAACGGCTACGCCATGGGCACAAGCGTCAAACGGACCAGCAATGTCGTCGAATTGTACAAACTGGGCGCCTCCTATGACATCCCCAGCGAAGCGGTGGACGGCATGAACCCGGAAGCCGTGCACGAGGCCGTCAGCCGCGCCGCCGAATTCATCCGCGCCGGCAAAGGGCCCTACTTCCTGGAAATCCGCACCTACCGCTACAAGGGCCACTCTGTATCCGACCCCGCAAAATACCGCACTAAGGAAGAAGTACAGGAATATCAGGAACGCGACCCGGTCAAAATGACCGAGCGGAAAATCCTCGACAACAATATCGCAACGGAGCAGGAGATCCGGGCAATCCAGGAAAAAATCAAGGAGGAAATCCTCGACGCCGTCAACTTTGCCGAAGAATCCCCCTATCCGGACCCGGCCGAACTGTGGAACGACAACTACCTGCAGCCCGATTATCCTTATATCCGGGATTAGGCAGGTTTTTACCGGCCCGGGCGGCGATGAGGCACTGCTTCATCGCCGTTTTTTTATCCCAAACCCCTGGCGGAAACAAAACTTTATTTATTTTTGCGTGGCTTTTTAAAAACGGCCCAAAATTAACGAGAACAATGGCAAGAAGAAAAAGGAATCCAAAGCAGGCAGGAGACACATTGGTGGATATTGTCGAGGTGCGGGACTCCGCCCAGAGTTTTTTTGAAGAGAACCAGAAGCTGGCCTTTGGCCTGCTCGCCGCCCTGGTGGTGGTTATCGGCGGTTTTTTCGCATACAACAACTTCTATAAGAAGCCCCGGCAGAAAGAAGCTGTAGACCAGATGTTCCGCGCCCAGGAGCAGTTCGAGCGCGACTCTTTTGCCCTGGCCCTTACCAATCCCGGCGGCGGTTACCTGGGCTTCCTCGATATCATCGAAAAATACAAAGGCACCGCGGCGGCCAACTCGGCCCGCTACTATGTCGGCGTTTCCTATCTCAACCTCGGGAAATACGAAGCGGCCATCGACTACCTGCAGCAGTTCAAGGCGGTGGGGGAAGTGACGCCCATCGCCAAGTTCGGAGCCCTGGGCGACGCCTATTCGGAACTCCAGGACATGGACGCCGCCATGAAAAACTACAAAAAGGCGGTGAGCAGGGGTGAAAATGATGTGCTGACCCCTTATTACCTCAAAAAGATCGGCATGCTGCACGAGCGCAACGGCAATTTCGCCGAGGCTTCGAAGGTTTATCAGGAGATCAAGGACAAGTATCCGAATTCTCCTTCCGGGCGCGACATAGAGAAGTACCTGGCCCGCGTATCCGCCAAAGGATAAACACACTTCCGGCCTGGTGGAAAAGGGCAGGGTTCCTGGTGGGCTTTGCCCTTTTTCTTTTCAGGCTGTTTTTCCTGTTTTTTCCCCTGCTTAAGCTTCAGGCGGCTGCGGAACACACTCATCATCAACCTAAGACATAAAGCCATGGCAAGTGCATTGAAAAACCTCTCGGAGTACAATGAGCAGAACATCCCTTCCGCGGAAGGCCTGCTATTCGGCATTGTCGTTTCGGAGTGGAATACCAAGATTACCCACGCCCTGTATGAAGCTTGTTATGAAACCCTGGCCAAACACGGCGCCCGGGAAGAAAACATCCATGTCATCCAGGTGCCGGGCTCCTTTGAGTTGCCGGCCGGCGCCAGAATGCTCGCCGACCGCCTGAAGGTGGACGCCGTGATTTGCCTGGGCTGCGTGATCAAGGGGGAAACCAGCCACAACGAGTACATCAACTACGCCGTGGCCAACAGCCTGGCGAACCTCGGCATGATGTACGGCAGGCCTTTTGTTTTTGGCGTCCTCACGCCGGACAACGAGCAGCAGGCCCTCGACCGCGCCGGAGGGAAACACGGCAATAAGGGGGTAGAGGCCGCCATAACGGCCATCCGGATGGCTGACCTTCGGAAAAACCTGGGGGAAACCAAACCGAAAATCGGATTTTAGGGAAAAATATCGAAATGAAAATCACCGCCATAGAAACCGGCAAATTACTGCTCGATGGCGGCGCTATGTTCGGCACCGTGCCCCGCGCGTTGTGGGAACAACTCAACCCGCCCGATGAACGCAACCGCTGCTCCTGGGCTCTGCGCTGCCTGCTCGTGGAAACCGGCTCCCGGAAAATCCTGGTCGATACCGGGATCGGCGACAAGCAGGGCGCCAAATTCCGCAGCCATTTCGGCCTGGGTGAAGGGGGTGGGGTAGTGAACGCGCTGCAGCAAATGGGCCACGAGCCGGAGAGCATCACCGACGTGTTGCTGACCCACCTGCATTTCGACCATGCCGGCGGCGCACTCCGTTTTGACGATGGCGGCAGGCTGGCCCCCAGCTTCCCCGGCGCGACGTACTGGTCGAATGAAACCCATTACAAGTGGGCTATGTCTCCCAATGCGAGGGAGAAGGCCTCCTTCCTCCCCGAAAACTTCGAGCTGCTGAAGGCAGCCGGGCTTTTGAAATTCATCGACGAACAAAAGGACGATGTGGCATGGCTGGATGGCATTTCCATCCGTTTCACCTACGGCCATACCGAAGCGATGATGGCGCCCATTTTTCACTATGGGGGCCGCACGCTCGTTTTCTGCGCGGATGTCATACCCTCTTCGTTCCACCTGGGGTTGCCATATATTATGGCTTATGACATACGCCCCTTGCAGACGCTGGAGGAAAAGAGGCGCATCCTGGAAGAAGGCGCCGCCGGGGGGCACTGCCTGGCTTTCGCCCATGACCCATACTGCCCGGGCATAAGCCTGCAGCGCTCGGCGGGCGGCAAAATTGAGAAGAAAGAAGAACTCGGCCCGGGCATTTTGTTCCAGGCCTGAAGCCGCCTACACCCTCGTGGCCCTGTGCCTCAGCAGGTGGTCGGCCAGAACCAGCGCGGCCATGGCCTCTACAATGGGCACAGCGCGCGGCACGACGCAGGGGTCATGCCTCCCCTTGCCCTCTACAATGGCTTTTTCACCGGCTTCATTAAGGGATTCCTGGGGTTGAACGATGGTGGCGACAGGTTTGAAAGCCACGCGGAAATAGATGTCCATACCATTGGAAATGCCTCCCTGTATACCCCCTGAAAAGTTTGTTTTCGTGCGGGCCCGCCCGCCCTCGCTGAAGAAAATATCGTTGTGTTCCGAACCCCGCATCCGGACGCCTTCGAAACCGGAGCCGTACTCGAAGCCTTTTGCGGCGTTGATGCTGAGCATGGCCTTGCCGAGATCGGCGTGCAGTTTGTCAAATGCCGGTTCGCCCAGGCCCGGCGGGCAACCCTGTATGACACAACTGACGACGCCTCCTATGGTGTCCCCCGCTTTGCGAACCTCGCGGATGAGGGCTTCCATCTGCTCGGCCATTGCCGCATCCGGGCAGCGCACGGGGTTGGCTTCCGCCTGGGAAAGGTGAAGTTCCTGGTAATTCCCGTGCAGCTGCAAATGCCCCACCTGGCTGACGTATGCCTGGATGCGGATGCCTTCGCTGAGCAGGAAGAGCTTTGCGATGGCGCCGGCGGCAACCCTGGCCGCTGTTTCCCGGGCGGAAGACCGCCCGCCGCCCCGGTAGTCCCGAAGCCCGTATTTGGCCTGATAGGTGTAATCGGCATGGGAGGGGCGGTACTTGTCGGCGATGTGGCTGTAGTCTTTGGAGCGGGCGTCGGCGTTGAAGATCACCATGGCAATGGGCGCTCCGGTGCTTCGTCCTTCAAAAATGCCCGACAGTATCTCAGCCTTGTCCTCCTCCCTGCGCTGGGTGACGATGGCCGATTGCCCGGGCCGGCGGCGCGCCAGCTCGGCCTGGATGAATGCTTCGTCGATGGCCAGCCCGGCGGGGCAGCCGTCAAGCACCAGGCCTATGGCGCGGCCATGGGATTCGCCGAAAGTGCTCACTCTGAATAATTGTCCGAAGGAGTTGCCTGCCACAGTGCACGGATTGGTTCGGGGGTAAAGTTATAAAAAGCAGGGCAAGTTCCCGCTTTGTTTGGAACTCTGCCGCCCGCAAATTGTTTCTACCTTTGTTGTGGATTAAAAATGCTGCTGCATGTTACTGTTACCGAGAGACCTGTTCGAGAAACTGGAGTTTGACAAGGTGCTGGAGTTGCTTGAAAAAGAGTGCCTGGGGGAATTGGGGCGGGAAGCCGCCCGTGCCATTCAGCCTGTTACCCGCCTCGGTTCCATCGAAAAAAGGCTGGAAGAAGCCAGCGAGTTCAAAAGAACCTTCGAGCAGAACGACCGCTTCCCCATAGCGGTTTATTCCGATATTTCCGAAGAACTGAAAATGCTGGAAGTGGAAGGTTATGTCCTGCCGGAAGAGGGCCTTCGCAGCATCAACATCCAGCTGCGCAACATCCGGGATATCTTCCATTTTTTCTATACCTCGCGCCGGGAAACTTATCCCACCCTGTACGGCATCATCCGGAAGGTCACCTTCGAAGAGGGGCTTATCGAATCGATCGAAAAAGTGATCGACGAAGAGGGCAACATCCGGGCGGACGCTTCACCGGAACTACTGAAGATTCGCAAGCAGATTTTGGCCAGGCAAAAGGAGCTCGACCGGCAGTTTCGCATCATCATCAACGAGTACCGCGCCAAAGGCTGGCTGACGGACAACGTGGAGAGCTTCCGCAACGGCCGCCGGGTGCTGAGCGTGCCATCCGAGCACAAGCGCAAGATCCGGGGCATCATCCACGATGAATCCACCACCGGCAAAACGGCTTTCATCGAGCCGGAGGCCATCATCGAGATCAACAACGACATCTTCGACCTGGAAACAGAGGAGCGGCGTGAGATATACCGCATCCTCAAGGAGCTGAGCGCCCAGCTTCGCCCCTATGTGCCCCAGATGAGGGAATACCAGGACATCCTGGTGCGCTATGACCTCATACAGGCCAAGGCCAGGCTGGCCATGCAAATGGACGCCTACCAGCCCAGGCTGGCGGACAAGCCGCATTTCGGCATCATCAAAGGGCGCCACCCGCTGCTTTACCTGAAGAATAAAAAACTGGGCCGCACTACCGTGCCATTCGACTTGCAGCTCTACGGCGGCAACCGCATACTCATGCTCAGCGGCCCCAATGCCGGCGGCAAATCCATTACCCTGAAGTCGGTGGGCCTGATCCAGCTCATGCTGCAGTCGGGCTTGCTCATTCCCGTTATGGATGGTTCGGAGATGGGCATTTTCCAGCATATCTTTGCCGACATCGGCGACCAGCAGTCCATAGAGGACGACCTGAGCACCTACAGCTCCCGGCTGGAGAATATGCGCAATTTTCTGGAAAAGGCCGATAGGGGCACCCTCGTGCTCATCGATGAGTTTGGCTCCGGCACCGACCCCAAGATCGGAGGGGCCATCGCCGAGGCGATCCTTAAAGAGCTCAATGAGAAAAAGGTGTCCGGCGTGATCACCACCCACTACTCCAACCTGAAGATATTCGCCTTCAAGGCCAAGGGCATCGTCAACGGATCGATGTTTTTTGACAAGGAGACCCTTTCACCGACCTATGAACTGCAGGTGGGGCGCCCGGGTTCGTCTTACGCCTTCGAAATAGCCCAGAAAAGCGGGCTGAGCAAAAAGGTGCTGGACTACGCCAAACACCGCACCGGCAAAAACGAAAAGGCCGTCGACCAGTTGCTGGTCGACCTGCAGCAGGAAAAGCAGGACCTGGAAGCCCAGCTCCGCCAGTTGAAGGAACAACAGGACACGCTGGACAAGCTCATCAAAAATTACGAACAGTTGCACCGCGAACTGGAATTCCGGCGGAAAAAGATCAAACTGGAGGCCAAAGAGCAGGCCCTGCAGCAGGTGGCCCGCGACAACAAGGAATTTGAGCGGGTCATCCGGGAGATAAAGGAAAAACAGAACCTGGAAAAAGCCAGGGAGATCGCCATTCAGGTTAAAGAAGAACGCCAGAAGCTGGCCGAAGAGATCACCGGGCTGCGCGAGGCCATTTATTACGAACCCCCGAAGAGCAAGGCTGCCGAAGTGGAGATCAAGGTGGGCGATTACGTCAAATTGCGCACCGGCGGGGCAACCGGGCAGGTCGAGTCCATCAGCCGCAATAAAGCTGTGGTGCAGATCGGGGAAATGCGCATGAGCATCCAGCTGCGCGACCTCCAGCCCGCCCGGGCGCCGCTGGACGTCCAGGCTTCGAAAGGCATTCAGGCCGATATGGATGCGCTCGGCGGATTCCAGTCGAAGATAGACATCCGGGGCATGCGCTACGACGAGGCGCTCAAGGTCGTGGAAGATTTCATGGACCAGGCCCTGCTTTCCAATGCCGCCCACCTGCGCATCGTACACGGAAAGGGCAACGGCGTGCTTCGCAATGCCGTGCGCAAAAAGCTCAGGGAATACAATATCAACATGGAAATCACCCACCCGGAACCGGAACTGGGAGGAGATGGGGTAACGCTGGTGGAGATATTGTGAAGCCTGAGGTTATCCCCTCATGAAGCAGGCGAATACCTCAGGCTGTCAGGTCAGAACATTTCCGTAGCGGCGAAGTGGAAGCTGCCCTCGCGTTGAGCATTTTCGTCGGAATCGGCGCCGTGAATGGCGTTCTCTCCGATGCTGGTGGCGAACAGGGCGCGGATGGTGCCGGGCGCCGCCTTGGAAGGGTCGGTGGCGCCGATGAGGGTGCGGAAATCTTCCACTGCATTATCCTTTTCCAGAATGGCCGCCACGATGGGGCCGGAGGACATGAAATCGACCAGCTCCTGATAGAAGGGGCGTTCCTTATGCACTTCGTAAAATTCCCCTGCTTTCTCGGGCGACAGTTTGGTGAGTTTCATCGCGGCGATCCGGAAGCCCGCCTCGTTGATTTTGGCCAGAATGGCCCCGATATGGCCCGCCTTTACGGCGTCGGGCTTGATCATGGTGAATGTCTTGTTTCCTGCCATTGTTCCTGATATTCTTTTTATGTGATTTCAAAAGCGGTGCAAAAGTAAACAATGGGCCTTAATCGGGCTAAACAGGGCGTATGATATTTTGGTTAAATTCACATTTTTTGGCATTTTCGCACCCTGATCTCAATTGACATGATGGAGAACATAGCCGAATTAAGGGCCTTTCTGAATTTTCCCAGGGATATTGCCATTGTAACCCACCGCAACCCCGACGGCGACGCCATCGGTTCATCACTGGGCCTGTACCATTTCCTGAAAGAGCAGGGGCACAGTGTTTATATGATTTCTCCATCAGAATATCCGGATTCCTTCGCCTGGATGCCGGAGATCGAAAAGATGGCCATTTACGATCTCGACCCCGAGGCCGCCCAGTCTATTATCGCCAGGGCCGGGATCATCTTCTGCCTGGATTTCAACGCCCTTGACCGGATCGACAAAGTGGGGGAGCACATTGCCCCGAGCAGGGCTCCCAAAGTCATGATCGACCACCACCTCTATCCGGAACCCTTTGCAGACTTTGTGCTCTCCGACACCACGGCCAGTTCAACCTGCGAACTGGTTTTCGAATTCATCAAGGAACTGCACGGGATGCGTTTTATGAACGCCCTTATCGGAGAATGCCTTTTCACCGGCATACTCACGGACACGGGCTCTTTCAAATACAGCACCTCCGCCAGGCTGTACCGCATCGTGGCCGAACTGCTGGAGGTTGGCGTAGACGATTACAAAGTACAGGACCTGATTTTTAACAGCCTGAAAGAGAAACACCTGCGCCTGCTCGGGCACTGCCTCAACAACCGCATGGAGATTCTGGAAGAATATAATACGGGCATCATCACCCTTACTAAAGAGGATTATACTAACTTTGACATTCAGCGTGGAGATACGGAAGGTATCGTCAACTATCTGCTGAAAATCAAGAATGTCAAAATGGCAGCCTTTATCACCGAGCAGCCTACCATTGTCAAGATATCTCTCCGTTCGAAAGGAGATTTCTCCGTTCAGGAAATCGCCAGGCGCCATTTCAAAGGAGGCGGGCACCTGAACGCTTCGGGCGGGTATTCTTTTCAGTCGCTGCAGGCCACTGTCCTGCGCTTCAAGAACCTGCTTCCCCGCTACAAGTTTCAACTGATGGCCTGATGGCGGCGGCATCACCCGCCATCATCTCCGATCTGATTCAATAACCAACTATACAATTTCAACTTATGCGAATTACGCTTCTTTTCGCTGCAATAGCCGCCCTCGCCCTGGTTTCCTGCCAGCAGGATGGCAAACGGCTCAAGACCTCCCATGGTTACGAGTATGTAAAACATACGAGCAAAGACGGCGCCCTGCCTCAGGTAGGAGACTATGTATATTTCCACGCCCAGATGCGAAACGGCGACAGCGTGCTGTTCTCCAGCCGGGCGCAGTCCAAGCCGCCTTTCCTGCAGCTTCCTGCAGAGAGTGACCCCAGCACCCGCGTTTCTCCGGTGGAAGATGTCATCAGGCACATGAGTGTGGGCGACAGTGTTACGATCTTTATCGATATCGACACCATGCCGAATAAACCGCGGGGCTTTGAGAATGCCAAAGAAATGCTCTACGATGTAGTCGTGCTCGAGATCAAATCGGCCAACCAGTACCAGGAAGAGGCCCAGAAGCGCCAGGCTGAAGAGGAAGAACTGGCTGCCGCAACCAGAGCGCGGGCTGGGGAAGTAGCTGCCTTTGCTCAGGAAACCTTGAAAAAATACAAGTCGGGCGCCCTGAAATCTGAAATCAAGGAGACTTCCACCGGACTGAAGTATATCATCCATGAGGAAGGCTCCGGCGCCCAGGCTGAGGCCAATAAGCTGGTGGTAGTAAACTATTACGGCCTGCTGGCGGATGGAACCATGTTCGACAATTCCTTTGAAGGGGGCACGCCCATTTCCTTCCCCCTGGGGCAGGGCAGGGTCATTCCCGGCTGGGATGAGGGCATCGCCCTGCTGAAAAAAGGCGCCCGGGCTTCCCTCTTTATCCCGTATCAACTGGCGTACGGCGAATCCGGCCGCCCGCCCGTAATCCCGGAAAAAGCAGAGCTGGTTTTTTACGTTGAACTGGTTGATATACAATAAGCCAGAAAAACAAAGCGGGGGGCATGAAATCTTTCCGCCGTCCGCTTTGTTCATCTTTCTGTCGTTTGAATTGTTTCCTTATGGCAGTTCATTGCCTGTTATTTTTTCACTTTGCGGCAGCCTTGCCGGCTCCGCCTAAAAAACCTAAGGAGGTTCATCATGACTCTGGACCAACTCAAAGGCCTTAAAGGCCGCCTCCTCGTCTTAAGGAGGTATCTTTGACGTCGATAACCGCTTATTGCAGATCGAAGAAAAAGAACAGCTTTCTCTTGATCCCAACTTCTGGAACGAACCCGCAAGGGCGGAACTCATCCTCAAAGAGTTAAAAAGCCACAAGAAATGGGTGCAGTCGTACGAATCGGTCAAGGCCCATATCGACGACACCGAAGTGCTTTTTGATTTTTTCCGGGAGGGTGAGGGCACGGAAGAAGAGGTCGACGCCAGGTACGAAGAAGCCCTGGCCGCCGTGGAGGATCTGGAATTTCATTCCACCCTGAACAAACCCGAAGATGAGCTCAGCGCCATCCTCGAGATCAATTCAGGGGCGGGCGGCACGGAGGCCAACGACTGGTCGGCCATGCTGCTGCGCATGTACATCATGTGGGCGGAGCGCCAGGGGTTTAAAGTTTCCGAACTAAACCGGCAGGACGGGGACGTGGCGGGCATCAAATCCGTTTCCCTCGAGATCAACGGCGATTTCGCCTACGGCCTGCTCAAGGGTGAGAACGGGGTGCACCGCCTGGTTCGCATCAGCCCCTTCAACGCCCAGGGCAAACGGATGACTTCCTTCTCTTCCGTTTTTGTCCACCCCATGATCGATGACCGCATAGAAGTGGATGTCAATCCTGCCGACCTGGAGTGGGATACTTTCCGCTCCAGCGGCGCCGGCGGCCAGCACGTCAACAAAACCGAATCGGCCGTGCGCGTCCGGCACATACCAACAGGTATTGTGGTGGAGTGCCAGCAGGAGCGCTCCCAGCACATGAACCGGGACAAGGCCATTCAGATGCTGAAATCCCGCCTTTATGAGCTGGAGCTGGAAAAGCAACTGAAGGAGCGGGAAAAGATCGAAGCTTCCAAGATGAAGAACGAATGGGGCTCTCAGATCCGCAGTTACGTGCTGGACGACCGCCGCGTCAAAGACCACCGCACAAACCACCAGACCAGCCAGGTGGATGCGGTGCTGGATGGCAATATTGATGAATTTCTCAAGGCCTTCCTGATGAACAGCGCGGTGGAACACTGATGCCTGGATTCCTTTGACCCTGTTAAACCCGAACCGCATGGGCCGGCAAATGCTGTTTCGCCTGCTACAATGGTCTTCCGTTGCCGTTTTCCTCGGCAGGGGATGGCAGCACATTTACTGGGATGCGCCCTACCGGGCCCTGCTGTGGGATGAGGCCTGGATGAAATGGCTGGTGCAGGGGGTCTTTGGCGTCGAGTGGCGCGCCTACGTGATCAGCCCCCGGGCCGATGACTGGATCGACGGGCTGGTGACGGGAACGGGCGTTTTTTATCTTTTGTGCGCAGCCGTCGCGGCCTTTATTCACAGGCTGGGGCGGGGGGGCAGGGTGTTATTGTGGCTGGGATCCGCCAACCTCGTTTTGCTCGCCGCCCTGTATTGTAAGGAAAACTTCCTGTTCAGCGGGCAGTTCTTCGAATACACCCTGCAATGGGGCGCACCCGCTTTTCTGGCCGCTCTTGCCGGAAGGTGGAAAGCCGCCGGGCCGAAGTTCGTCCTGCTGATAAAGATCGCCATAGCCCTTACGTTTGTCTGCCACGGCCTGTATGCCATAGGGTATTACCCCCGGCCGGGGCAGTTCGTGGAGATGGTGATCAACATTCTGCCTCTGAATGAAGCGGGCGCCCGGCAGTTTCTCATCGCAGCGGGGTTGTTGGACTTTTTGGCCGGTTTCCTGCTTTTCTGGCCGGGCCGGGCAGGCCGCTGGGCCTTGTTTTATATCATCTTCTGGGGCTTCGCCACAACCATGGCGCGCTTTCTGGCCTATTTCCACTGGGCATTGTGGGACAGCTGGCTGACGCTCTGGCTTCAGGAAGTGCTGATGCGCATGCCCCATTTCCTCATCCCGCTGGGGCTGGCCCTGTATCTGCGGTTCAAGCCTGGCATAGAGCCCGAATAGGGTTTCACTTCCCCTCCGAAAAGTTTTCAGGCAAGCTGCCTGGCGGCTTTGTCTATGCGCCGGATGGCTTCCTGCAATTCCTTTTCGGAAGCTGCGTAGGAAATGCGGAAGCAGTTATCCGCCCCAAAAGCGGAACCGGAAACGACGGCAACATGGGCGTGGTGCAGCAGGTATTCGCTGAAGTCGTCGGCATTCCGCACCGTCATGCCGTTGGCGCTTTTTCCGAAGAAGGCGCTGATGTCGGGGAAGATGTAAAAAGCGCCCTGGGGCAGGTTGACCTTCATACCCGGGATTTTGCTGAGCAGTTCGATCACCATGTCGCGGCGTTTCCGGAAGGCCTCCCGCATGTCGTGGGTGGGCTTCATATCCGACAGCAGGGCGTGGGCGGCGGCTTTCTGGCCGAAAGAAGTAGCGCCGGAGGTGAATTGCCCCTGCATCTTGGCGCAGGCTTCGGCGATCCAGTCCGGTGCGCCCATATAACCGAGGCGCCAGCCCGTCATGGCAAAGCCTTTGGAGAAACCGTTGACGGTTGCGGTTCGGTTTTTTACCTCCGGTATGCTTCCGATGCTTGCGTGCTCACCGGTGAAATTGATGTATTCATAAATTTCATCGGAAATGATATAGATGCCCTCGTGCCGGGCAATCACCTCTGCAATGGCTTTGAGTTCCTGGTAGGAATACACCGAGCCTGTCGGGTTGCAGGGGGAGGAGAATAGCAGGATGCGTGTGCGGCCTGTAATGGCGGCTTCGATTTGCGCCGCCGTGGCTTTGAAATCCTGTTCGATGCCGGCATGTACGAAAACGGGAACCCCGCCGGCCAGTTTGACGATCTCGGAATAGGACACCCAGTAAGGAGACAGGATGATGACTTCGTCGCCCTCATTCAGGAGGGAAAGCGCCAGGTTGGCGATGGATTGTTTGGCGCCATTGGACACCACGATCTGGTTGACGCCGTATTCCAGGCCGTTGTCGCGCCTGAATTTTTCCTGGATCGCCTTGCGCAATTCCACCAAACCGGGCACAGGGGTGTATTTGGTATACCCATCATCGAGGGCTTTTTTTGCGGCCTCCTTGATATGGGCAGGGGTGTCAAAATCCGGTTCGCCAAGGCTGAGGCTGATCACATCATGGCCCTGGGCGGACAGGTCGCGGGCCAGTTGGGCCATCTTTATGGTGGCGGATTCTTCCATTTCGAGTATCCGTTGCGAGAGGTGCTGAACACTTGCCGTCGACATCTTCAAGTCAGGTTTGATGAGACAAGAAATTTATTATTGGCTGCAAAAGTAGGTTTTTTGGGAAGCATCTGCACTTTTTTTTTCTATATTCGGCGCCAAACTTGGACGCGAGATACATGAGCAGAAATAAGAAGAAACAGTATAGGAAGAGCCCGCCGCCGCCGCCGGCTGCAGCGGCGCCCAAAACAGTGCCGGAATCTCCCCTGTGGCCTACGGTTTCGCCCGGGGACTTCCTCTACAGGAGGGTGTTTTGGTTTTCCACGCTGGCTATGCTGCTGATAACCCTGGTGCTGGCCCTGGGAAGCGGCATAAACGGGGATGACGAGTACCAGAACGATTATTCGGAAAAGCTGGTCAATTACTATGCCACGATGGGGGCCGACACCTCCGCCCTGTTCATCGAAAAGGGCAACATGCACTATTACGGCGGTTTTTTTGACCTGGCTGCCGGGCTGGTGAACCGCGGGCTGGGCTTTGACGAGTTCGACCCGGGCTATCATGATGTCCGGCATATCCTCAATGCCCTGATGGGCGTTCTGGCCATGCTGTTTACCGGGCTTCTCGCCCGGGAGATCGGTGGCTGGAGGGCCGGGATACTGGCCTTGTGGATGATATTCCTCTCGCCCCGCTTTCTGGGCCATTCCCTGATGAACCCCAAGGATATTCCTTTTGCGGCGGGTTTTGCTATTGCTACCTACTACATGGTATTGCTGCTGAAGAGCCTGCC
Organism: Bacteroidota bacterium; assembly: GCA_963169455.1. GTDB lineage: Bacteria > Bacteroidota > Bacteroidia > Chitinophagales > Saprospiraceae > JACJYE01. The sequence continues at coordinate 94,945 of CAUJDW010000052.1, forward strand.
CCGCCCAGGCTGGAAAAGCGCGCTGGGGGTGGCGCTGGGCATTGCCCTGGCTTTGGCCACCCGGGCGGGCGGGCTCCTGCTCATCGCCTATCTTTTCCTCTTTGCCGGGCTGGACTTTTTGTTCAAATACGGCCCCAGGGGCCTCACAAGCCAGTGGCGGGCCCTGGTGCGGTACTTCGCCTATGCAGCGGGGGCTACGGCAGCGGGCTACGTGCTGGCCGTCCTGTCCTGGCCGGCGGCATTGGAGAACCCCATCGGGCACCCGCTGGCCGCGCTGACGGAATTCTCCAAGCTCGGCGTCAAGATCCGCCTGTTATTCATGGGGGAAAACATCCTTTCCGATGACACGGCCTGGTACTATCCCATCCTCTGGATTGTAAAGACCATTCCCCTTTTTGTTTTGGCGGGCCTGGCGGCAGCCTTGTTTTTACTGCCGCTCATGCTGAGGCGTTTCAATATCAACGCCGTTTTGCTGGCCTGTTTTGCGGCGGCTTTCCCGGTTTTTTACGTCATTTACAAAAACTCCATTCTGCACGACGGCTGGCGCCACCTCATGTTTGTCTATCCGGCCATGGTGGTTGTAGCCGCCCTGGCCTGGAACGCCCTGGAGCGGATATTTGAAGCGCGCCGGCAGGCTCAGTACGCGCTTTATGGTTTACTTGGCCTGCTTGCCGTGGATGCCGTGTCCTTCATCGCCCGCAACCCCCAATACCCTTATGTGTATTTTAACCCCATCGGTGGCGGCATCAAAGGTGCATTCGGGTATTACGAAACGGATTACTGGGGCCTGTCGGTAAAGCAAGCCATCGACTGGATGGACAGAGAGGGCATTATCAGCCCCGGCATGCAGGACACCGTAGTGCTGGGCACCACTTTTTACTACAACCTCAGCCGGCAGACCCGCAAACAATACAACGGCAAGGTTAAGGTGGAATACGTCCGATTCAACACACGCTACAATGAAGCCTGGGACTACGGCCTTTTCCCCTCCCGTTTCATCCGGGGCGCCCACCTGCGAGCGGGTACCTGGCCCAACAGCAAGGCGATCCACACGGTTTCGGCCAATGGTGTTCCGTTGCTCGCAATAGAAAAGGATGAAGAAAAAAACACTTACCGCGGGCAGAAGGCTTCCGAAGCCCAGGATTACCAGCTGGCAGCAACCGAATTCAGCAAGGAGGTGAAAAACCACCCCGACAATGAAGTGGCCTGGACGGGGCTGGCCAATGCCTATCTCAACCTGAGGCAGTATGACGAGGCCCTGCAGGCCGCCCGGGAAGCCCAGAATGTGGCCCCGGGTACGGAAGCAGCGCTCTTGTACGAGGGCCTGGCCTATCTGTATAAAGGCGACGCCACCAATGCCCTCAGCGCACTGCAGGGCGCCGTGAAAGTAAATGAAGAATACTACGTGGCTTATTATTACATGGGCCTGATCTACGAACAGGGCCAGGACTTCCGCTCGGCTTATGACCATGCGCAGAAAGCCATTGAGCAGAGCCCGGCTTTCCGCCCGGCCTACGAGCTGGCCGCCAGAGCCCTCCGGCAACTCGGTGACGAGCAAAATGCAAAAGCCTACGAAGATGCGGCCAGGAAGCTGTAAGCGCCCGATTTTGCAGCCCCGGCTTTGCCTTAAATGACGCTTTATGAACTACAAGTTGTTATTCCCAACCTACAGGAACAGGTTCCTTTTCATCCGCAAGAACCTGGAGCGCCTGTTCCGGGAGCAGAAACCAGAGCTGGCGCTCAACCTGGGAACGGGCGAAGGTGACTACGACAGCATGATCGCCAGCCATTGCGGCCGGCTGGTCGCCTGCGATATCAATGAGCAGGACATCGAATTTGCCCGCTCGCTCAACAGGGATGTCGAAGGCCTGGAATACCGCATCGAGGACGCGCTCGGCCTAAGCTTTGCCGACAACACCTTCGGGCTGCTCATTTCCGTGGACGTGATCGAGCACGTCGGGCGCCCCGAACGCATGGTGGAGGAGCTTGGTCGGGTGCTCAAACCGGGAGGCATTGCACTGGTTACTTTTCCCTCTCTCGAATTCCCCTTCACCTACGACCCCATCAACCGCATCCTGAGCTGGTTTTCGGATAAAAAGATACCCCAGGGCGCCTATGCTTTCGGCCACGAATACCTGATCGCCCCCGCCGATTTCCGGAAATGGGCGGCCCAAAACGGCCTGGAGGTGCTGAAGGAACAAAACCTGAGCGGGTATCTCATCGCATTTCTGGAAATGTACTGGACGGGCGTCATTCAGCGCCTGTTCAAAGCCAATGCGGATAACCTCCAGGATCGGCAAAACAGGAAAGCAGCCCTGCGCCCCACCACCAAAGAACCCATGCTTGCCAGGCTAACCGACGCACTGATCGCGCTCGATGCGGCTCTGTTCGGCAAAAGCCGCCATAGCGTTGGCAAGGGATTTATCGTAAAGAAAAAAACCTAAAAGGCATCGCCATGAAAGACAAACTCGAAGGCCTGCAGCAAAAAACAGCCACTGCACTGGCTGCCGGCGGCGAACAGCGGCTTGCCCAGCAGCACGCCAAAGGCAAACTGGCTGCCCGCGAGCGCATCCACTATCTGCTCGATACCGGCTCTTTTGAAGAAATCGGCATGCTGGTCACCCACCGGAGCAGCGATTTCGGCATGGATCAGCAGGTCTTTCTGGGCGACGGGGTGATAACCGGCTACGGAACCATCAACGGCAGGCTGGTTTATGTCTTCGCCCAGGATTTTACGGTATTCGGAGGCTCCCTCTCGGAAACCCACGCCGAAAAGATTTGTAAAATCATGGACCTGGCCATGAAAAACGGAGCGCCGGTCATCGGGTTGAACGATTCCGGCGGGGCCCGCATTCAGGAGGGCGTCAACTCTCTGGGAGGCTACGCCGATATTTTTTACCGGAACGTGATGGCCTCCGGGGTCGTGCCGCAAATATCGGCCATCATGGGGCCCTGCGCCGGCGGCGCGGTCTATTCGCCGGCAATGACCGATTTCACGATCATGGTGGAACATACGTCCTATATGTTTGTGACCGGCCCCAATGTGGTGAAAACAGTGACCAATGAGGAGGTTACCGCCGAAGAACTCGGCGGCGCTTCCGCTCACGCCTCCAAATCGGGGGTAACCCACCTGACGGCCGCCAATGACCTGGACTGCATTGCCAAGATCAGGCAGTTGCTGAGTTATCTTCCGCAGAATTGCGAAGACAGCCCCGCCAGGCTGCCCTGTCAGATCGGGGAGGAATTCCGGGATGAACTCCGGGATGTCGTGCCCGAAAACGCCAACCAGCCCTACGATATGCGCGATGTCATCAGGGGGATCGTCGATGCGGATTCATTTTTTGAGATTCACGAACATTATGCCGAAAACATCGTGGTGGGCTTTGCGCGTATCGCCGGGCGCAGCATCGGCATCGTGGGGAACCAGCCTATCAGCCTGGCAGGCGTGCTGGATGTCGGCAGTTCCAAAAAAGGCGCCCGCTTCGTCCGCTTCTGCGACTGTTTCAACATTCCGCTTCTGGTTCTGGTGGATGTTCCGGGTTTCCTGCCAGGAACCGACCAGGAGTGGAACGGCATTATCGTGAACGGCGCCAAGCTGCTGTATGCGTTCAGCGAAGCCACGGTGCCCAGGGTCACCCTCATCACCCGAAAGGCCTATGGCGGCGCCTATGATGTGATGAACTCCAAACACATCGGCGCCGACATGAATTTCGCCTGGCCGACGGCCGAAATTGCCGTGATGGGCGCCAAGGGCGCCTCGGAGATCATTTTCCGAAGGGAAATACAGGAAGCCGAAGACCCCCAGGCCATGCTGGCGGAAAAGGAGCGGGAATATCAGGAGAAATTCGCACATCCCTACCGGGCGGCCAGCCGGGGTTTTATCGACGAAGTGATCGACCCCAGGGACAGCCGCCGGAAGCTCATCAAGGCTTTCGCCATGCTGGAAAACAAAGCAGCCAGCCTGCCCAGGAAAAAACACGGAAATATTCCGCTTTAAACCCTAATTTTCACTTCCCCGAAAACAAATTTTCATCCATGCCCAACAGCAATGCAGAATACACACTGATCGAAACCCCTCAGGCCCTCGACGCATTCTACGCCGCCCACCGGGAACTCTCCTGGATGGCCTTTGACACGGAATTCGTCGGAGAGAAACGCTATGTGACCAGCCTTTGCCTCATCCAGGTTTTTTCGGAAAAGGGCGTTTTTCTTATCGACCCCCTGCGCCTGAAGCATCTCGGCCCGTTGCTGGAACTGTGCACCAGCCCGACGATCACCAAGATCACGCACGCAGGGGACAACGACTACCGGCTGCTGAATACCCTTTACGGCATCGTGCCCCGGAATGTTTTTGACACCCAGATCGCCGCCGCTTTTCTGGGTTACAAACACCCCGTCTCTTTCCGCAAACTGGTGGAGGGCGAACTCAACAGGCATCTGAAAAAGGGATATGCCGTGGCCGACTGGGAGAGCCGCCCCCTGGACAAAAAGCAGATCCACTACGCCATCGATGATGTGAAACCCCTGCCGGCCCTCTGGAAGAGCCTGTCCCGCAAGCTGGAAGCCGCCAACCGCCTGCACTGGGCGCAGGAGGAATTCGCGCAGTTGGAAACGCCCCGGTATTACGAAAAAGACCCGCACAACGAAGCGATCAACAGCAACCTGATGCGCTCCCTCAATGAGCAGGAACAGGTCTTTTTGCTGCGGCTGTTCGAATGGCGCAGGAAAATTGCCGAGGGCCGCAACCATTCCAGGGAAATGGTGCTCCCTTCCAAATACATCAGCCATATTGTCAGGGGCATTCCCTCCGGCCCGGAAGCACTGCGCCACAACCGGCGCATTCCGGACAAGATCGTCGACCGCTTCGGGCAGACTTTTGCGGAGCTGTTCTCCCGTGTGGCCAGCGATGAGGAACGCCGCCTGCTGGGCAGAATTCCTTCCGAAGAAGAAGAAGACCCCAGGGAAGAGATCATCATTGACATGCTCTACCAGGTGATCAAGTACAAATGCCTGGAGCAGGGCATTTCCGTCAATATCGTTGCGCCCCGGAACGCTATTAAAAAGATCCGCGCCAAAGAAGACGATTCCATGGAATTGCTGGGAAGCGGCTGGCGGAAGGAATTCCTGGGCGCACACTTCCTCGAATGGCTCACCTCCGCCACAGGCCTCGACATGGAACTCCAGCCCGACCGCATCATCCTGCTTCCGTCCGTGGAAAGCCCGGAACGCCGGTAGGCCGCGGCTTTGCGGCAGAGGGCATGTAAAAAGGCGCGCCGCAACTTTTTATGCCGGTGAAGCCCGAAGGCACGGGGCGGCTAAACGCTGGGAAAATCCGGAGCGAGCTGCTCCGTGGCTGGCCTGCGGCTACCTCAACCCCCGCTGGCGCAGGTTTTCCCGGTAGCGTGCGGCGTTCTGGTTATGGGCTTCCAGTGTTTTTGCGAATGCGTGCAGGCCGGAGCCGTCGCCGACGGCGCAAAAGTAAATATAGTCGTGTTGTTCGGCATTCAGCACCGCATCGATGCTCGAAATGGAGGCCATGGAGATGGGGCCGGGAGGCAGCCCGGCGTACAGGTATGTATTGTAGGGGGAATCGAACCTGGTATGGTATTCCGTCACCCGGGGAGTATCGAAATCGCGGGTGGCGAATACACAGGTGGGGTCAGCCTGTAGCCGCATCCCGATTTCCAGGCGGTTCAGGTAGGCGCCCGCCACCCGTGGTTTCTCTTCGGAACGCAGGGTTTCCTTTTCGACGATGGAGGCCAGGGTGTACACTTCCGCCGGGCTCATGCCCAGGGCTCTGGCTTTTTCCAGCCGGCCGTTTTTGGCCCAGAACGCGTCGTGTTCCCGGATCATGCGCTCCATAAAGCCTCGGGGGCTGGTATTCCAGTAGAACTCATAGGTATTGGGAATGAAGAGCGACATCAGCGTTTCGGGGGTGTATCCGATGGAGTCCAGATAGGCGGCATCCTGGAACAAGGCCCAGATTGCCAGTGAGTCCGGTTCGATGAAACGGGCTGCTTTGGCTGCTACATTTTCCGTCAGGCGTTCGTTGGTCAGCACCAGCCTGACGGGCGCCTGCTCCCCGGACCTCAGGTGGCGGATCAGCTGGATGCTGTTCCATCCCGGCCGGACTTCGTAGCGCCCGGCTCTCATGGGCGTGCGCTTGTAGCCCATGCGCTCGGCCAGCATGCGGAAAGCGCTTTCATTTTCCACGAACCCTCCTTCCCGCAGGATAGCCACTACCGCTTCGAAGCCCGAGTTGGTGGGGATTTCGACGTAATAACTGTCCAGGCCTCTGGGCACTGCAGGGCCGATGAGTTTTTTATACGCCAGCAGGGCGGACACAATGAGCAGCCCTGCAACAGCAGCGGCGATCAGCCAGATGGTCTTTTTCATGGGTGCTTTTTAATATTGTTCCTTTTCGTTGGGAAAATCGCGGGAGCGGACGTCTCTGGCATAATGCTCGGCGGCCTCTTTGATGGCGTCGAAAAGCCCGAGGTAACGGCGCAGAAAACGCGGCTGGAAATCCTTGGTTATCCCGAGCATGTCATGTGTGACCAGCACCTGCCCATCGACTGCTCCGCCCGCGCCGATGCCGATAATGGGCACATAGAGTTTCCCGGCCACCTGCCCGGCCAGCCTGGCAGGTATCTTTTCCAGGACGATGGCGAAGCAGCCCATGTCCTGCAGCAGTTGCGCGTCTTCAATCAGTTTTTTGGCCTCTGCTTCTTCTCTGGCCCGCACAGTGTAGGTGCCGAATTTGTAGATGGACTGCGGTGTCAGCCCCAGGTGCCCCATAACCGGGACACCGGCGGAGAGGATGCGCCGCACGGATTCCTCGACCTCCCTGCCCCCCTCCAGCTTTACCGCATGGGCGCCCGATTCCTTCATGATCCGGATGGCAGAGTCCAGCGCGGTACGAGAATTGCCCTGATAGGAACCGAATGGCAGGTCGACCACGACAAGCGCCCGCTTTACCGCCCGGACGACGGAAGAAGCGTGGTAGATCATCTGGTCGAGTGTGATAGGGAGGGTCGTTTCGTGGCCCGCCATGACATTGGATGCGGAATCGCCGACCAGCAGCACGTCAATTCCCGCTTCGTCGAGGATGCGGGCCATGGAAAAATCGTAGGCAGTCAGCATCGTGATCTTTTCGCCTTGTTCCTTCATGGCCTGCAGCACGTGCGTCGTTACCCGTTTGATGTCTTTATTGACCGACATTGGCTTTTCTTTTGAGGGTGCAAGATAAAAATAAGTCAGTCAAACGTCATTGAGGAAACGGGCGGGCGTGGTGTTTTATTTCCAAAAGTTATACCTTTGGGGCGCTCAGAACCATTGAGGCATTTGGAAAAAAGATAAACAGGAAAATGATGAGGTTAAAAGAATTTTTCGCGCTCCTTATTCCGGCGATTTTATTTTTCAGCTCCTGTTCGACCGACTTTGAACTGGAAGCGGATTGGAAGGACATACCCGTGGTGTATAGTTTCATTTCCGTTCAGGACACGGCGCACTACGTCCGGGTGGAGAAAGCTTTTCTGGAACCAGGTGGCAACGCCCTTGAAATCGCCAAAATTCCGGATTCCATTTATTACGACAATATCACCGTCGAGATCGAAAACCTGAAAACCGGACAATCCTATATCCTGCAGCGGGTGGATGGCCGGGATGAGGGCTATCCCAAGGATGACGGGATTTTCGCGAGCGAGCCGAATTATCTGTACAAGATCCCCGCCAGCCAGGCCAACCTGGAAGAAGGCGGGCGCATCCGCCTGTCCATAAACCGTGGTGACGGCCTTCCTCCGGTTACTGCCGAAACGACGATTCTCAGCGAGATCGATTCCGTCTCCTCCAGCCCCAGCAGGGTGATCAGGAGGTGGCTCTACCAGGAACCAAAGAAAATCAGCTGGCGCCCCGGCCCGGAAGCCAAAATATTTGACGTGCGGTTCATCTTCTACTATCGGGAGTCCCAGCCTTCCAACCCTTCCGTTTTCGAAAGAAAATCCGTTGAATGGGTAGTCAACCGCGCCGTTTTCAATGAAACGAACAGCGACCGCGTGGAGACGGAAGCATTCGGGGAGGCATTTTACAGCTTCCTGGGCTCGGCCATCCCTGAAAGCAACGGAGAGATACGCCTCTTCGACGGGATGGAACTCGTCGTCACCGGGGCCGGAGAGGAACTCTATCAGTTCGTCCGCGTCGCCCGAGCAAACACCGGCATTACCAGTTCCCAGAGCATCCCGTCCTATTCCAACCTGTCGGAAGGGCTGGGCATCATCACCTCCCGATTCACCATGCGCCGCCCGGGCTTCCGCCTCCAGGAAGAAGCCCTCGACAGCCTGATCAACGGCATATATACCCGCGGCCTGGGCTTCAGGTAAAAAAATCCGGGAAGGTTTACCCGGCCAGGCCTTAAAGGAGCAGCCAGGCAATCCTTCCCCCTTTTTTACCCGGCTCATGGCGCAGGACAGGCCAACTTCCCTGCCTTTTTGTCACGCCCGCTGACAAGCTTTTGTCAGTTTCCCCAGGGCAAGTGTCCGCAATACGCCTTTTTGAGCAGTTTTGTCATGAAATCGCCATTCTGGCGCGCTTGGCATATCCCTTGATGTAGGGAGTGTGTCGATCATTTATTGGAACAAACATTCAAAATTGCATAACATGGGTAAAATTATAGGTATTGACTTAGGAACGACCAACTCCTGTGTAGCGGTTATGGAGGGTAACGAACCCGTGGTTATCCCGAATGACGAAGGGAGGAGGACGACGCCTTCCGTTGTAGCCTTCATGGATAACGGCGAACGGAAGATCGGCGACCCGGCCAAGCGCCAGGCTATTACCAACCCGCAGCGGACCGTTTCCTCCATCAAACGCTTCATGGGGCACCGCTATTCCGAAATCGCGAAGGAGGTGACCCACATTTCCTATAAGGTGGCAAAGGGGGATAACGACACCCTGAGGGTGGAGATCGATGGCCGGATGTACACGCCGCAGGAAATTTCCGCCATGGTCCTTCAAAAAATGAAAAAGGTGGCCGAAGATTTCCTGGGTTCTCCGGTAACGGAGGCCGTAATCACGGTGCCTGCCTACTTCAACGACTCTCAGCGCCAGGCCACCAAGGAAGCCGGTGAGATCGCCGGGTTGAAGGTCCGGCGCATCATCAATGAACCTACCGCTGCGGCCCTGGCCTACGGCCTGGACAAGCGCAACAAGGATATCACAATAGCCGTCTATGACCTCGGCGGCGGCACTTTCGATATTTCCATCCTGGAACTGGGCGAAGGCGTCTTCGAAGTGAAATCCACCAACGGTGATACGCACCTCGGCGGCGACGACTTCGACCGCGTCATCATCGACCATCTGGCTGATGAATTCAAGAGCCAGGAAGGCATCGACCTGCGCAAGGACCCCATGGCCCTGCAGCGCCTCAAAGACGCCGCTGAAAAAGCGAAGATCGAATTGTCCGCTTCTTCGGAAACGGAAATCAACCTCCCATACATCACGGCTGTGGACGGGGTGCCCAAGCACCTGGTGCTGAAGCTCACCCGCGCCCGCTTCGAGCAGCTCGTCGACCACCTGGTGAGCCGCACCCTGGGGCCCTGCCAGAAGGCCCTGGAAGATGCGGGCATGAGTAAAAGCGATATCGATGAGATCATCCTGGTCGGCGGTTCCACGCGCATACCGCGCATCCAGCAGGCCGTTGAGGAGTTCTTCGGCAAAAAGCCCAACAAAGGGGTGAACCCCGATGAGGTGGTGGCCGTCGGCGCCGCCATTCAGGGCGGGGTGCTGAGCGGCGACGTCCAGGATGTGCTCCTGCTCGACGTCACGCCGCTCTCGCTCGGCATCGAAACCATGGGCGGGGTATATGATGTCGTCATCGAAGCCAACTCCACCATCCCGACGAAAAAGTCCAAGGTGTATTCCACGGCTTCAGACAGCCAGCCTTCCGTCGAGATCCACATCCTGCAGGGCGAGCGCCCCATGGCCCGGGACAACCGTACGGTAGGGCGCTTTATCCTGGATGGCATCCCGCCGGCCCCGCGCGGCGTGCCTCAGATCGAAGTAGGTTTCGACATCGACGCCAACGGCATCCTGCACGTGTCGGCTAAGGACAAAGGCACCGGCAAGGAGCAATCCATTCGCATCGAAGCTTCCACGGGCCTTTCCAAGGATGAGATCGAACGGATGAAGACGGAGGCGCAGGCCAATGCCGAAACGGACCGCGCCGCCCGTGAACGGGCCGAAAAGCTCAACGCCGCCGACTCGCTGATTTTTCAGACCGAGAAGCAGCTCAAGGAATACGGCGATAAAATTCCTGCCGACAAGAAAGAGGCCATCCAGTCGGCCGTCAACGACCTCAAGGAAGCCCACAAAGCCCAGGACATGGCGCGCATCGACAGCGCTACCGAGGCGCTCAACAACGCCTGGCAGGCAGCCAGCCAGGATTTATACCAGGCCGCCCAGCAGGGCCAGGGCGGCGCCGGCGCAGGCCACGAAGAGCCTAAATCCGGCGCCGATGACGTGACGGACGTGGAATTTGAGGAAGTGGACGAGGATAAGAAGTAAAACCTTCAGGCAAAAAAAAGAGCCCTCTGTGCGGAATGCAGGAGGGCTCTTTTTTTTGGAGTACTGGCGTACTGCATACGGAAATACTGGCCCCGGGAACTTTCCGGGCCAGCCTCATCGGTTTACCCCTTCGGGCGCACCAGTTTCATTTCTTCGACCAGATGCCCGGCGCCGGCGTATTTATCGACGATGAAAAGGATATAGCGGACGTCCACCATGATATTGCGGCAGATGGAGGCATCGTAGTTGATATCGCTCATGGTGCCTTCCCAGACGCGGTCGAAATTCAGCCCGATGAGGTTGCCATGGGCGTCGATGGCGGGGCTGCCGGAGTTGCCGCCCGTCGTGTGGTTGGAGCCGATGAAACAAACAGGCAGCTTGCCGTCCTCGGCGTAGGAGCCGTAGTCTTTATTGCGGTATAATTCCCTCAGTTTTTCCGGCACATCGAACTCGTAGTCGCCCGGCACGTATTTCTCCATAACCCCTTCCAGGTAAGTCATGGGCTGGTAGTGTACGGCGTCGCGGGCCTGGTAGCCGGCAACCTGGCCGTAGGTGACGCGCAGGGTGCCGTTGGCGTCGGGGTAGAAGCGCTTTTCCGGGAAAACCTCCATCTGGGCTTTCATATACTGCTGCTGGAGCAGGTCTATCTCGCTCTGGATGCGGTCGTACTCGCCCAGCACTTTGCCTTCGCTGACTTCAGAAATGCTGCGCACCAGGGCGTATGCGTAATCTTCCTTCAGCAGTTGCACGAAAGCATCGGGCCCTGCGGAAATGGCCTGTTTCAGTGCTTCGGGTTTTACCAGTTTGGTTTTGGTAAAAACGATCCGCGCCAGCTCAGCCGGGCTCTTTCCAGCATTGACGAATTGTTCGATCGCAAATTCGGATTGGTGGGCGGGGTTGACTTCATTATAATATACTTCCATCAGGGAGGCGAAAACCAGCTGGTCTATTTCAGGGCGGTAATCTTTAAAAAAGCCGTCGAGGTAGCTCTGGATGCGGGGCATCCGGCTCTCGAGGGCCGCGGCGCCGTTGGCTTCATACTGCTTTACCACGCCATGCAGGCTGTTGGCCAGGCTGAATAGCTCGATGTTGCGGCCGGCGATCTCGCCGATGTATTCCCGGCTTTTGGCGAAGGGCTCCTGTTCGGCGTACAGCTTTTCGAACTGGCTGAGCAGCCCGCCGTACTGTTTTTTCCATTCCGGATTGGCCTCCACCCTTTTCTGGAATTCCCGCTCGAAAGCCTTTTTGCGCCCAATGCCGTCAGTAGCTTTCACGCCCTGGCTTTCCCCGATCCATTTTTTCCAGGCGTTGGCGATGCGCGCCTGCTTGGAAGCGTACTGTATGCGCACCTGCGGGTCGCGCCGCATCTCTTCGTCGATGATGTTCAGGCTGCGGTCCCGGATGCCGATGCGGATGGGGTTGAGGACGTCCACCCGCTGGGCTACGGCTGGCGAGGGGAGGTACTCCTCGGTGCGGCCGGGGAAGCCGAAAACCATGGTGAAATCCCCTTCCGAAACCCCGTCGAGGGAAACGGGCAGGAAGTGCCGGGGCTGAAAGGGCACGTTGTCGGGCGAATAATCCGCGGGCTTGTTATCCGGGCCTGCGTAGATGCGGAAAAGGGAGAAGTCTCCGGTGTGCCGGGGCCAGACCCAGTTGTCGGTATCGGCGCCAAACTTGCCGATGGAAGAGGGCGGCGCGCCAACCAGGCGGATGTCGCGGTAGGTTTCGGTCACGAACAGGTAGTACTGGTTTCCTTCAAAGAAGGGGCGGATCATGACGTCCTGGTAGCTCTCTCTTGCCGCCGCGCTTTTGGCCTGCTCGGTATTCCGGCTCACCCAGGCCTGCCTTTCCTTGTAGTGCATTTCGGGCGTGACGTTTTCCAGCACCTGGGCCGTTACGTCTTCGATGCGGACGATGAAAGTTACACTAAGGCCGGGATTGGGCAGTTCCTCCTTGCGGGACATGGCCCAGAACCCGTCCTGCAGGTAGTTATTTTCGAGCGTGGAATGGGACTGTATCTGTCCGTAGCCGCAGTGGTGGTTGGTCAGCAGCAAGCCCTGCCCGGAGATGACCTCGCCGGTGCAGCCGCCGCCGAACAGCACGATGGCGTCCTTCAGGCTGCCCCGGTTGACGCTGTAGATGTCCTCGGCGCTCATCTTCATTCCCATGGCCCGCATTTCGGCTTCGTTAAGCTGTTTCAGAAGCAGGGGTATCCACATGCCTTCCGTGGCCAGGGCCAGATTGGCGATCCAGGTGATGAGTAAGATGATGAAGGTTTTTTTCATGGTTGCGTGTTTTTGTTTTTTCATGGGCCCACGACTGAAGTCGTGGGTTTTGTAGGGCCCACGACTGAAGTCGTGGGTTTCGTAGGGCCCCACGACTGAAGTCGTGAGCCCCTAGCCCACGACTTCAGTCGTGGGGTAGGAGCGCGCCAACCTTTCGGACGATGAGCAGCAGGATGCCCAGGCTGCCCAGCAGGAGCAGCGCGCTGATTCCCCAGCCGCCGCCCAGCAGGGTGGATAGCCCCCCTGCGGTTATGCTGACGGCGCCAACGGTAAGTGCATAGGGCATTTGGGTTCGCACGTGGTCGATGTGGTTGCAGTCGGATGCAAGGGAACTGAGAATGGTCGTATCCGAAATGGGGGAGCAGTGGTCGCCCAGGACGGAGGCGCCGAGTGTCACGGCAATGACATTGAGCAGCAGCTCCATCCTGACATCAGGTTCAATTCCCTGCGCCAGGCAGATAGCCCAGGTGGTGGGGATGGCAATGGGATAGAGGATGGCCATCGTGCTCCAGCTCGACCCGGTGGAGAAGGAGATCAGGGCCGCCAGGATGAAAATGATGACGGGCAGTGCGTAAGGGTTGACGCTGTCCTGAAGGGCCGTGGCTAGGAAAGTCGCCGTATGCAGGGCGCCTGTCGTGGCAGCCAGCGACCATGCCATGGTCAGGATGAGCAGGGCCGGCAGCATGGATTTGAATCCCGTGATCATAGTAGAGATGGTGTCGGCCAGGCCCATGATCCGCCCGCCGATCGTCAGCAAAACGGCGGCGGTTACTCCGGACAGGCTGGCCCACAGCAGGGCCGCATAGGAATCCGAACTGCCTATCAGCTTGCCCACCCGGACAAAAAATGAACTGCCCTCTCCCGTCAACTGCGGCATGGAATGCCAGATATCGCTCCAGCCCTGGGAATTTACCTGGAAACCGCCTTCCAGGAGTTCCGTGTAAATGTTCGCCATCCCGGTGTCGATCAGCCCGAAAATGGTGCCGATGATGACGAGGGCGACGGGAATGGCTGCGTTGTACCACTTCAGCGGAGCCCCTTTTACCGGCTCGAAGTCCTCTATGTCTTTTTCCTGGGTTTCACCCCGTTTCTGGCTCACCTCCCCCGTATTGCGGGCGCGAAGCTCGGCCTGGCGCATGCTCCCGAAGTCCCTTTTGAGAAAGATCAGCATCAGCATGAAAGATAGGGTAAGGACAGGGTAGTAGGCGTATTTGAGCGAGGCAATGAACAGGGCGTAGGGCGTCATGCCCGAATCGAAGCCATGGAGCTGGCGGATGCCATCGTCGATATATCCGAGTTCAGCCCCGATCCAGGTGGTGATGAAAGCGATGGCGGCTACCGGCGCGGCCGTGCTGTCCACGATGTAGGCCAGCTTTTCCCGGGATATCCGGTAGCGGTCCGTGACTTTGCGCATCGTATTGCCCACGATGAGGGTGTTGGCATAGTCGTCAAAAAATATGGCGACGCCGAGCAGCCAGGCCATGAACTGGGCGCTGCGGGGGGAACGGGCATAGCGGGAAAACACCTCCACGACCCCGGCCATCCCGCCGTTGCGGGAAATGATGGCTACCATGCCGCCGATCAGCAGAGAGAACACCATGATGGCGAGGTGCCCGGAGTCCATAAGGGCATTGATAACGTATTCCTGGACGACGGCCAGGAAACTCATCATGAAGTAATACAGCGATTCGGCTCGCATGCCGCCGGCGATAAATGCCCCGGCCCAGACCCCGATAAAGAGCGAAACGATCACCTCCCGGAAAACGAGAGCCAGCAGGATGGCCACCAGGGGGGGCAAAACGGACAACCACATCGGGATGTGCCGCAGGCGGTAACTGCCGTCGGCCCTTTCGGAGATGTGGAACAACTTATAGGAATTTCCATTGTCGCGGATCAGCAGCAGCTTGCCTTTGGCGTCGGTTTCCAGCGGGCTCAGGGCCCGCCCGCCCTGAAAAGCCAGCTCCAGCGGCTCCCCGTTGAGTTCCAGGACGGCCAGCCCGTCGGGGGAGGCCGAGGAAAAGGCCAGTTGGCTGTCCGACGTGCTCAACTGATAATCAGTGATTTGGATTGTGTCAACCGCAGTAATCGGCCGGGGTTCGGCAATCGTAGAATCAGCCTGGGCGAAAGAATTGGCAGTTGCACAACAAAAAAGGAGAAAAGTAAAGAGGTAAACGTATTTCATTTTGCCTTTTTATAATTTTGATTCCAGCCGGGAACCCAGGATTCAAGGAAAGCACAATTAACGAAGATTTGAATAATTCACAAAATCACCACATGAAAAGAGCCGCCGCACTGTTCTGGCTGTCCGCCTGGGCAGCCTTATTTGTTTCCGCCCAGGATTATTACCCTCTCGACATTTCCTTCCGGGTGGGGGGGCGAACACTGGCCTTCCCCCTGGCCGGAGGCCTGAACACCCCACAGCTCAACGCGGTGGACCTCAACAACGACGGGCGCCTGGACCTCCACATTTTCGACCGCACGGGTGATGTGCAGCTCACATTCCTCAATGCCGGTGCGCCGGGTGAACTACGTTACACCTATGCACCCGATTTCGAAAAACAGTTTCCCGCCGGGCTGCTCGACTGGATGGTGCTGCGCGATTACGACGGCGACGGGGTGATGGACATCTTCGCCCAGGCCCGCTCCTTTTCCCCCTTCCAGGGCATCATCGTTTACCGCGGCTTCTACCAGGGGGGGCGCATCGCCTTCGAGCGCGTCCCCTTTGCCAATTCCGAAGACGTGCTGGATTTCACCCTTTACAATGGCCTGAAAACCCAGATTTACGTCAGCAACGTGGACTATCCGGCCATCGAAGACGTGGACTGTGACGGCGACCTGGACATCCTCACCTTCAACCCTTCGGGCGGGTACATCGAGTTTTACCAGAACCAGTCGGTAGAAGAAGGCTATGGCCGCGACAGCCTGATCTACGAGCTGGCGGACGATTGCTGGGGCGGCATTTTCGAAAGCGGCATCGACATTCAGATCGGCCTGTCTTCGGCGCCCGGCGATTGTTTTAATGTTCAGAACCAGGAAGTGGTGGAGCGCCACCCGGGTTCGACGCTGCTGGCTTTCGATGCCGACAACGATGGAGACAAAGAGCTTGTGCTGGGCGACGTTTCCTTCAATTCCGTCAATTTCCTGCACAACGGCGGTTCCTGCGGGCAGGCCTGGATGGATGGCCAGGACCCTACCTTTCCCTCTTATAACCTACCCGTGGACTTGCCCGTTTTCCCTGCTACTTTTTACCTGGATGTCAACAACGACGGCAAAAAAGACTTCCTGGCCGCCCCCAACGCCAACAACATTTCGGAGAATTACGAGGTGCTGTGGTACTACCAGAACGTCAACACGGCCGAACAGCCCGTTTTCGAATTCCGTCAGCAGGACCTGTTCGTCAATGACATGCTCGATTTCGGTTCCGTAGCCAACCCCGCCTTTGTGGACTACAATGCCGACGGCCTGCTGGACCTGGTGGTGGGCAACGGCGGGTATTTCCAGGCCTTCGGCGAGCGGGATTCCCGGCTTTTCCTCTTTGAAAACGTCGGCACGGCCTCCAGCCCGGCTTTTGAGCTCGTGGACGATAACTTCCTGGAGCTGAATGTCTTCGACGATTATTACTCCTTCGTCCCGGCCTTCGGCGACCTGGATAATGACGGTGATATGGACATCCTGGTAGGGGAGACCCTGGGGCGGCTTTTTTACGCGGAGAACATCGCCGGTGCGGGCAACCCCGTGGCTTACGGCCCCTGGCAGTACAACTACATGGACATTTTCGTCGGCGCCCTCAGCGCCCCCTACATTGCCGACCTCAACCGCGACGGCCTGCCCGACCTGCTGGTGGGGGAGCGCACCGGCAACATCAACTATTTTCAAAACGTGGGCGCGCCCTCCGAGCCCATGTTTCTCCCAAATTCCGAGCAGGCGCCCAATGTTTTCGCCCTTGGCAACATCAATACCGCCGTGCCCGGCGCGATTACCGGCTACAGTTCCCCCATCGTGTTGGACCAGGAGGGTGAATATGTGCTCATAACAGGTACAGAGGTTGGCCAACTGGAGTTTTACAACGGCATAGAAGGCAACCTTTCCGGAACCTTTAACCTCGTCACGGATAAAATGGGCGGCATACGCACCGGCCGCCGCAGCCGGGCGGCTATCGCGGACATCGACAACGACGGCAAGCTGGAAATGATCGTGGGCAACGAGCGCGGCGGCTTGTCCGGTTTCCAGACCAACCTTTTCCTCGACAGCACCTCCCCGGCCAAAGCGGCAGGCCGCGGGCCGGAGGTGGTGCTATTCCCCAACCCGGCCCGGGAAATGGTGACGATTCAGCTAGGCATCCCGGGGGAGAAACGGCTGGAGCTTTACAACCTCGCCGGCCAGTTGGTGTTGGCCCGGCAGTGGGAGGGGGAGGAATTAGTCGTGCCCACTGCGGCATTGCCGGAAGGGGTGTATTGGGTGAAGGTGGTTGCAGCGGGCGTGGTTGCTGCCGGGAAGTTGGTGGTGCGGCGTTGATTATGGGGTCAAACTTCGGAAGTTTAGCCAGGTGATACCCGGGTAAAATTCGAGCCGCCTAGAAACCCTGGCAAAATCAAGGCTTCTATCGGTAGGGCTGAGGATTTGACACAGTTATTTGAAAACTCCCGGTTTCTTAGTGCGAGCTGGCTCCTTTTCTAAGAAGCCCCCACTTCGCGCCTCCTTTCCACCCCCCGTCATCTGCTGAATTGACGGTAGTACACCGGAGGCAGCGGCTTATCCAGAGACAGTCACGGGGTGGCTCGCCTGGATTTTGTCAAAGCTCAGCCACCCCGCGGCTTATCCAGAGGCAGTCACGGGGTGGCTCGCCTGGATTTTGCCGTTGTTCAGCCACCCCGTGACACTGTTGGTGCAATCCAGGGAGCACTTTTGTCAGGGGGTGGCTGAAAGAAGTATGGCCTTAGTGAGCTCTCGACTGGGCGCATAATAAATGGCCGCGAATAAGTAGCCCTCAAATTTATTTGAGCGGCTTTAATTGCAATACACTGATTTTCAGTTTTTTGAATTTTAACGCTGCAAATAAATTTGCGCGTTACGGGCATTCCCGGGCGCCCTGTCAGGCCTCAGGCCGGCACTTCAGCACGTTGAGCATAGGGAAATCCCGTGCCGGCGACAGGAGCCCGGGATCGGACGCCGGTGGCTCCTGAGCCCGTCCGCGA
>CAUJDW010000053.1 GCA_963169455.1 Bacteroidota bacterium
CTGGTACGAAAAATAACCCTGAACCTGCTCCGGCACAAAAAGGGAAAAGGGAGTATGAAAGCTCAGCGTCTACAATGCGCCCTTTCAGATGAACATCGAAGTAATATATTAAATTCCATCATGCGTTAGCCCTGCCCCCTCACCCAGTCTCAATCCTGGTTTCCGGGTTTGCCCGGGCCTCCCAGTCACGTTGGCAAGTCGAAGGCCGGCACGCCGGCACATCAGAAGCCCGGCCATTTTAAACCTGCCCGTTCTCAATATAGACGGCCATTGCGCCAGTCGCCGCCAGGGGTTTGCACTTCCCCTCTATGTTTGCTATCCCCTCACATACTCCTCCAGATACCGGAAGTGCGGCCCCAGTTCGCCCTTATCCGCGATGGTGGCCCGTTCGATCATGGGGCTGTTTTCCCGGAACAGTTCCGGCAGGATATGGCGTATGAACTGGCCGCCGAATTCGCGCGAGGCATCGCGAGGCAGCTCGCTGGGCAGGTTGTCGATAGCCATGACGTCGATGGCGTGGCTTTGGCAGGGCGCCGTTTCCTGTTCCGTCAGGGGGTCATAGCCATACACCGGCTGTGCGATGGATGAAGCCCTGAGGGTGGAGGGGATGGACGTCAGCGGGGCGACATCGCAGGTGACGTCGGCGATGACCTGGATGTTGAAGTCCGGGCTGCGCATTTCTTCTTTGGTGAAAAAGGCCGGCCCCCGGTTATCCCAGAAGATGCCGTGGATCAGCAGGCCGGCAACCTGGTAGTAAGGCCGGAAAATACTTCTGAAGTTTTCGGGATGGTGGTGATACTCCCTGCGGTTGTAGGGGCTTCCGTCCTTTGCCGCCACGTAATCGCTGCTGCCAAGCTGGGTGAAAACGGGCTCATCGAATTGCAGGCGGAGGAACTCCGCCGGGCTCACCTGGCGGATCCCCATGTCCCGGAGGACCAGGGCGGCGCCTGAAGCAACCCGCCCGGTGCCGGTCAGGACGATCTTCATGGGCGGCAGGTTCAGGTTCAGGTATTGTTTCTGCGCATCGGCGTAGTCGAGGCAATCCTTCATTCGTTTGAGGTGGAAGAGCCCGGTGCGTTCGCCATAGGCCCACAGCCCGTTGTGGGCGCCGACCATGCCGGCAAATTTGCCGAAGGCGATCAGCCGCCGGCCCTGTTCGTCGGTCAGGACTTCGTAATCCACCAGCCGGATGCCCTTATCCAGGATGGCCCGCAGCATGCCGCGGTTGTAGGCCTGCTGCTTGATGGTATGGGAGAAAAAGAAGTAGGTTTTGTTGGGGATCAACTTCTGCACCGGCACCTCCTTGACGCCCATCAGGATATCGCAGTCCGACAGGTTTTCCTGCAGAGGGATGCCCTGCTGCCGGTAGGCTTCATCGGGGAAGCAACGGATGGGAGAGGGTTCCACCACCAACTCGACGGGGAATTGCCGAACGATCTGGGTGCATTGTTCAGGGGAGAGCGGGACGCGGGTGTCGGGCGGTACTTTGCCTTCCCGGATCAGGCCTATTTTCATGGGCTAATGTTTTTGTCTGGTTAGGTAGCGGGGAAGGCTCCCGGCAGCGGGGGAAGCTTTTGTAGCGCCGGCGCATTGCATGGCAATCTCCCTTCACCGGAGCTGTCTCCGCTTCTGTAAATTCCGCACAAAAATAGACAAGATTGGGTGGATTGCAAGTGACTTTTGCCGCCCCGGCTACGCCCACTCCACGATGGCCCCGGCGTAGGTCAGGCCGCCGCCGAAGCCCAGCATCATCACTTTGTGGCCTTTGCGGACCTTGCCGGCGCGGACGCCCTCATAGAGGGCCAGGGGGATGGAGGCGCTGGAGGTATTGCCGTAGGTGCTGACGCTTTCCAGGGCTTTTTCCACCGGCAGGCCTACCTGCTTGCAGATCGCTTCGATGATGCGCATATTGGCGCTGTGGGGCACAAACCAGTCGATGTCTTCGACGGAAAGGCCCTCTTTTTCCAGCAGGATGTTGAACTGCAGCGACATCTGGGATACGGCCCATTTAAAGACCTTGCGCCCGTTCTGTACGATCTTGTTATTGGCCAGTATTTCTTCGCCGTTGATGAGGGTGTTCTGGTTGGAGAGGTAGAGGTCCTGGCCGCCGCTGCCGTCGGCCCCGGCCACGCAGGCCCCGATATTGCCCTTTTCAGCTGCTTCGATGAGCACCACGCCGGCGCCATCGCCGAAGAGAATGCAGGAGGTGCGGTCGGTGAAGTCCGTCACCTTGGTCAGGGTTTCGGCGCCGATGACCAGGATTTTGCGGTACATGCCGGAATTGATGAGGCCTTTGGCCAGGACGAGCCCGTAGCCGAAGCCGCCGCAGGCCGCGGAAATGTCGAGGGCGGCGGCATTGGGCATTCCGAGGCGATACTGCAACTGGCAGGCCATGCTGGGCATGATCTGGTCGTGGGTGACGGTGGCGACCAGGATGAAATCCACGTCATCGAGGCGGAGCTGGTATTCCGCCGCCATATTCCGGACGGCCTGCTCTGCCAGGTCGCTGGTAAACTCCTTTTCAGCCGCGAAACGGCGGGTAATGATGCCGGTGCGGCTGCGAATCCATTCGTCGCTGGTTTCGATGAACTGTTCGAAATAGTGGTTGTCCACCACCTTCTCGGGGGCATAGATGCCGATAGCAGTGAGCTTCGCTTCCATTGAAAGAAGATTTTAAAGAATGCGGCTTTTGGAAGGGCGTTTGATGCGGGGCAAAAATAGCCTTTTTGGCCGGATTTTCGGCAATTTGCCGAAATGTATGGGCCCCGGGCTTGTTTTAAGCCGGGAATACCCTTAGTTTTGAGGCCGCCAAAAGGCCGGGCGGGTTTGAACTTTTTGTCGGGCCGGCGGTGTTTATGCTTTGAAAGTTCTTTGAAAGCTAAAATTCAGCTTAGCTTTTTTGAAGATTCTCCCGCCTTCGCCCTATCGGCTACGGCGGGCAAAAGGGGACGTAATGGAATCGACAGGGGAGTTAACTGGTAAGTAAGCATGCCGGAGTATGATAGCTCACCTCCGTCAACAAATGGCTATTGACCAATTTTAGATGGCAATACTCAGTATGCCATGGCTGCCTAATTCAAGGAATTAGAAAGCCTTTGTGCCGTGCGCTTGACGCCTGATACACAGCGTGCCGCACATCAACCACCCCTCAGGCTAGCTGCGGGATTTTCCTCGCTCCTGCTGCGAAGCTCAAGAGGATAAGGGATGAACCGGGAGGGTTCCCAATCCTGCCTCATCCCCGACAATTCAACTGGGAACTAAGCATGTAGAAGGCTTATTGGTGCTTTCGCTGGACGCGAGTTCGACTCTCGCCGTCTCCACAAAGGGGTTTAAATCCCTGATTTTAGTTGTTTGAGCCACGTCCATTTCCCGGCTGGCATTAATTGTCCGGGCAGGAGAAATGGATGTGGTAAAGTAGCAGCGAAGTGGTTTTTTTTGAAAGAGTGGCTGAAGATTCCCGGGGTTCCCTATTCCAATTTCCCATCCTCCCAATCAAGGAGCCGTTTCCGAATCGCTGCTCTTTCACAGCTTCAAGCTGTTGAACGATAGCCTGAAATGTCGCTTCAGGCCTCATTTTTTCAAAAAGGGGGACTATGCGTATATTATCTTGTAGGCCCTCGGGATAACCTTTTATTTCCTGGATTTTCTCCAGCCTCCGTTTCCAGGCGCCCCCATTCCCCAGGTGTGAAAAAAAGAAAAAAAATAATTTTCAAATATTCTCAAAATTTTTTACCTTTCGCCTGCCTAGGAGAACTTATTACCCCCCTCATTAGTTGTTCTTTTAAAGTTATTCTGGTTAGCGGATAAAAGTGTTGTAAGTTACGGAAGGCACCCTCCCTTTCCGGCAAGTATGCGCTAAGACAGCAAATGTGCATTGAAAGCCAATAAGTGGGGCGAAATGTATGTAGTAATTTGCTCGTCTTGAAACAGGCAAAAGCCGGATAACAAGGGTTTTTACCTTTTCAAGCTCCGCGCTTCCGGATTCCCCGTTCTAAAACTCCCCTATCTACCTTTTTTACTCACCCCATTTTATTGGTGCACTCAAAAGGCGCCATTTCCTGCCTTTCAGTCAATTGTGGTTCCCCGTTAAGTTTTTGGCACAGGCCGTAGCCCGAATACTGCCTTTCGGATTTTATTGCCGCCGGGAAACAAAACGTTCCCTCGCTGCCGTGCTTTTATTAGCATGGGGGAAGGGGCATGCGTATAAACAAACAAGATGAACAACACTAACCCCAATTCAAATGCAGAGAACCATCTCCACCAGATGGAGGCGAGATGGTTTGCCGTTTGTACCAGATACAAGCGGGAAAAAGTCGTCCATCAGCGGCTTCAGGCCAAAGGGGTCGAGTCCTACCTGCCCCTTCAGCGCCTCGTCCGCCGGTACGTGCGGAAAGTACGAACGGTGGAGCTACCCCTTATCAGCCGTTATGTTTTTACCCGGATCGTAAGGAAGCAGTACGTCCCGGTGCTGGAAACGCCGGATGTTTCCGGCTTCGTCCGCTTTTCCTCCAACCTCATTTCCATTCCCGACCGCGAGATCGAAATGCTGCGCTGCATTGTGGGCGAAGGCCTGGATATCGAGGTGGAGCCGAATGGCTTTTGCGAGGGCGACGAAGTGGAGGTCATTTCCGGCAACCTGGCCGGCCTCAGGGGCATTTTCCTGGGCCGGGAAAGCAGGCACAATTTTCTCGTCGAGCTGAGCCACATCGGTTACTCCCTGCGCATTCAGGTCAACCCCTCCCTGCTGAGGACGGTGGGCCGCCGCAGGCCGGAAGCCGCCGTCAAGCCGTTGGAAGGAACCAAAGGATTTGGGCGCTGGGCCCTGCAACTGTAGCCGAAGGCAGAGGCCCGGCTTACCGTTCGATACCTGATGATTTTACCGGAAAAAGGATTGTTTCGAATTTTTTGGGATCAAGCCCCCGCGGCTTATCGGCGGCGAAGCCGTATCGCGGGCCTGAGCTGTTGGCGGCCATACTTTCCTAACTAACTACTAACACTAGGCAACATGAAAAATTTTGTTCTCATCGGCGCAGCGGGTTATATCGCTCCACGCCACATGCAAGCCATCCGGGATACCGGCAACAATCTGGTGGCGGCACTGGACAAAAACGATTCGGTGGGGATCATCGATTCCTACTTCCCGGATGCGGCTTTTTTCACGGAGTTCGAGCGCTTCGACCGGCACCTGGAAAAGCTGAAACGGGAAGGAACCAAAATTGACTACGTCAGCGTCTGTTCGCCCAATTATTTTCATGACGCCCACATCCGCTTCGGGCTGCGACACGGCGCGGATGTCATCTGCGAGAAGCCGCTGGTGCTCAACCCCTGGAACCTGGACGCCCTGAGCACGATCGAAAACGAAACCTCCAGGAAGATATACACCATCCTCCAGCTTCGCCTGCTTCCGAGCCTGCAGGAACTGAAGCGGAAGGTGGAACGAACCCCCGGCAAGATATATGAGGTGGACCTCACCTACCTCACCTCGAGGGGCAACTGGTATTACGCCAGCTGGAAGGGGAACAAGGAAAAATCGGGCGGCATCGCCACCAATATCGGCATTCACTTTTTCGATATGCTGAACTGGATCTTCGGCCCGGTGCACAGCAGCGAAGTGCACATCCACACCCACGACCGGGCGGCCGGCTATATGGAGCTGGAGCGGGCGCGGGTGAGGTGGTTCCTGAGCATCAACTACGATACGATCCCGGAAGGGGTCAAGCTTTCCGGAACGCGCACCTACCGGTCCATTACGGTGGATGGAACGGAAATAGAGTTCAGCAACGGATTTACCGACCTGCACACGATGAGTTATCAATCCATTCTCCAGGGGGAAGGCTTCGGGCTGGAGGATGCCGCCGAAGCGATCAGGATCGCCTACGACATCCGCAATGCGCAGAATCAGGGCCTGAACGGCAACAGCCACGGCCTGGCTTTCCTGCCGCTGAGCCCCCATCCTTTCGGCATGGAGGAACTGGCGGAGCCGCCCTTGTTCTACTGACCGCCGCCGGCGCAGGGGGGGAGCCTTGGCGCGGGGCGAAAAAACCAAAAACGATGAAGCCGAAGTTAGCTTTTTATCTCCTGGCGGCCGCGGTTTTCCCGGCCCTGATCAGCAGTTGCGGAAGCGTAAAATACGGGGAGATGCTGATGTTCGAGGCGGTGCAGTCCGGCCAGATGAGCCTGGACAGCATCCCCGTGCTGGTCATACAGCCGGATGACATCCTGAGCATTCAGGTGGCCAGCCGCAATCCGGAAACGGTGGTGGCCTTCCGCACCCTAAGGGAAACCGTCGGCGCCAATAGCAGCGCCGCCCTGGGTACGCCCGAAGGATACCGGGTCAACGAAGAGGGCCATATCTACCTGCCTTTCCTGGGGAGGGTGAAGGCCGAAGGCAGAACCCTCCAGGAACTGCGGGAGGAGATCGCCGCCAAACTGGTGGATTTCATACCGGATGCTTCCGTGCAGGTGCGCTTCGTGAACTTTCGCGTAACCCTCATGGGGGAGGTCAAAAACCCCAATACCTACATCATCCCCAATGAACGCCTGACGATACTGGAGGCCATCGGAATGGCCGGCGATTTCACCGATTATGCCCGCAGAAATACGGTCATGGTCGTCCGCGAACGCAACGAAGTGCGGGAATTCGCCCGGGTCAATACGCAGGACCCGGAACTGTTCAACTCTCCTTATTTCTACCTGAGCCCCAATGACATCGTTTACGTCGAACCCCTGAAGGCCAAACAATACGCTACGCGGGGGGATTTCATCGACCGGTATTCCGTCATTCTGGTGCCCTTTGTCAGTGCAGTGACTTTCTGGCTGGGCAGTATTCTGACAAAAAACTAAATGAGCAGCGGAACAAGAGTCTGTTTCAATATAAATATTATCCCATGGAAGAGGGCAGGATCGATTATTTGATGTTGTTGCGCAAAGCGCTGAGGTATTGGTACGTTTTTGCCGGAGGCTTGTTAATTACCTTGGCGGCCGCTTTCGCCTACCTGAAATACAAGGAACCCGTTTATCAGTCTTCCACCCTTATCCTGGTGGAAGACGATAAGAGCGGCAACCAGCTCACGGAGGAGGCCATTTTTGAAGACCTGGGCCTTGCCAGGGTCTCCAGCAACCTGGTCAATGAGATGATGGTGCTGAAATCCTCTCCTTTGTTGAAGGAGGTGGTTGAAAAGCTGGATCTCCAGTACCGCTATTTCAGGATCGAGGGTTTGATAAAACGGGAGCTCTACAATACCTCGCCGGTTGAAGTGCTCAGCTGGGAGCCCAAGGAGGGATACTGGGAGTTTTACGGCAACCTGTCGGCCGATAGGGTTGGGGGCTTTCAACTGGAAATTGAGGACGAATCACTGGGCGGCGCAAGGGTGTTTTATGGCGAATTCGGCAAGAACCTTGAACTGCCGGTGGGCTCCATAACACTTGCCGACCGGGGCGGCGCCAAGGATTATGAAAAAATCGGCGTCCAGGCCCTGCCGGTGGGGGCCATGATCGGGTACCTGCAGGGGAAAATCCAGGTGAGCCTGGCGGACGAAAAGTCCAGCATGCTGCACCTGTCCATGAAGGATGTTTCCCCGCAGCGCATCAGCGATGTGCTGACTATCCTGGTGGAAGTATATAACGAAACTTCCATCGAGCAGAAGAACGTCGTTTTCAAGAATACGATCGACCTGATCAACAACCGGATCGACATGATCATCGAAGAGCTGACGGCTGCGGAACAGGATGTGGAAAATTACAAGCAGCGCTTCAGCATGACGGAACTGAGTGCGGAAGGCACCCTGCTGATGAACGAAGTGTCCTCCTACAGCAAGGAGATCGCCAGCAGGCAACTGCAACTGGAGATCATGAACTCCATCGAGGATTTCCTGGTGAAAAACCGGAACAACTTCGAGTTCGTACCCACCAATATCAGCATCACCAACCTGACGTTGACCACGCAACTGGAGAGTTTCAACCGCCTGCTGGCGCAGAGAGAGCAGTTGAGGACCGACCTGGGGCCTTCGCACCCCGACCTGCTGCTGACCGAAAAGCAGATCCGGAACCTTCGGGAGACGATCATCGAGAATATCCAGGCTATACGGAAAGATTTGGAGATGGCCCTCAACGCCAACCGGAATGTAAAAGGCAACCTGCAGGCCCGCCTGCAGACCCTGCCCCGCCGCGAGCGCGAACTGATAGAGATCGAACGCCGCAAAAGCGTCAAGGAAAACCTCTACCTCTACCTGCTGCAGAAAAGAGAGGAGTCGGCCATTTCCCTGGCCGTCACCTCGGCCCGCTCGCAGGTGGTGGAACCCGCATATCCCCCGGTTTCTCCCATCAGCCCGAACCGGAAGCAGATCCTGGTGGTGGCCTTCTTTATGGGGCTGGCTTTCCCTGCCGGTATTGTGTTCCTCTTGTATTTCCTCAACGACAAGATACAGGTCGAGGATGACGTGGAAGGAGCCACGGCCGTGCCTGTCGCCGGGCTGATCTGCCAGAGCCGGAAGAAAACCCGGCTTGTGGTCAGAGAGAACAGCCGCTCCGTCACGGCGGAGATGTTCCGGATGCTGCGCGCCAACCTGAGTTATTTTGCCGCCGGCGCCGACCTGAAAGTGATGCTCATCACCTCCGGGATGTCGGGGGAAGGGAAATCCTTCATCGCGCTCAACCTCGGCGCCATCCAGGCCCTGGCGGGCAAGAAAGTGGTCATCCTGGAGCTCGACCTGCGCAAACCCAAACAGGAAATATTCGGAACGGACGTCCAGCCGGGCAAAGGCGTGGTTGACTACCTCATCGACGCGGATTACACCGTGGGCGATATCATCCAGAAGAGCGGGGCGCACCCCAACCTCGACCTCATCCAGTGCGGGCCCAAGCCGCCGAACCCCAGCGAACTGATCCTCTCCGGCCGCCTGCGCGAATTGGTGGAACTGCTCAGAAAACGCTATGACTTCGTCATCCTGGACACCCCGCCGGTGGGCATCGTGGCCGACGCCCTGCAGATGAGCGACCTGGCCGATGCGACCATGTTCGTGCTGCGCGCCGGCTACAGCCGGCGGCCGGAACTGAAGCTCATCAACGGGCTCACCGAAAAGAAAAAACTGCCCCGCCCCTTCATCGTCCTCAATGCCGTGCCGGTGAAAAGGCCGGGTTACTACGACCAGGGCTACGGCTACAGTTACGGCTACGGCTATGGCTACGGTTATGGCAAAGGGTATTACGATGACGACCATCACTCCGCTTCCGGAAAGTGGTGGAAAAAAATAAAAGGGATGATGGCCGTCGAAAACGGCCGCGCGGCAGCGCCGGAGAATGGCGCAGAGAACGGGCAGTCGAGAAAGAAAGAGGAAAGCCCGCAAAAAACTTCGGAAGCAGTTGCGGAACAATCTTCAGGACAATAAAACCACAGCCATGAAAACGATTATTCTGTGCGGGGGCCTGGGCACCCGGCTTCGCGAAGAAACGGAGTACAAGCCCAAACCGATGGTCGAAATCGGCGGCAAACCCATTCTCTGGCACATTATGAAACACTACTCCTTCTACGGGTTCAACGAATTTGTCCTGGCGCTCGGCTATAAAGGCGATGTCATCCGCGACTATTTCATCAACTACTACAAGTACACCCGGGATTTCACTGTGGACCTGTCCAACGGCGCGCTGGACATTCACGCCGAGGAGTCGCATGAGGAGGACTGGAAGGTGACCCTGGTGGAAACGGGCAGCCAGTCGATGACCGGCTACCGCACCAGACTGGCCGGCAAATATATCGATGATGAATATTTCATGCTCACCTACGGAGACGCCGTGGCCGATGTCAACCTGAGGGAACTGGTGGCCTTCGCCAAAGCGAAAAACACGATCGGCACTGTTACCGGCGTCTTCCCCTCTTCCCGCTTTGGCGACCTGGTAACCAATGGCGATAAAGTGGCCGCCTTTAAACAGCAGCTCAGGGAAACGGAAAACAAGGAGCCCATCAACGGCGGCTATTTCGTCTTCAAACGGGAATTCCTGAGCCTGATCCCCGACGACCCCTCTACCGACCTGGAGAAGGCGCCGATCGAAGCGCTGGTCGAAACGGGGCAGCTCTCCGTGTACAAACACAAGAAATTCTGGCATTGCATGGACACCTACCGCGATTATTTGAAGCTGAATGAGATGTGGGAAACCAACCCCGTGTGGAACACCTGGAGCCAGCCCCGTCGCCGCATGCCCGCCGAGCCGGTTAAGGTTTGAGGCAACTTTTTTTGGCCCCCTTTGCGGCATAATCCGGAACGCGGGCTGCGGCCCGCGACAGAGGCAAAGCCCTCCCAAGGCTCCCTGTTTATCATTTCGCGGGCCGCAGCCCGCGTTCCAAGCTGAATAGTAACAAAAACCAACAACATGAGAATCCTCATCAACGGCAACATGGGGTACATCGGCTCCGTGCTGGCCAGACACCTGCGGGAAGTGTTTCCCGAAGCCGAACTCATAGGTTTCGACGCCGGTTTCTTTTCGGGTTGCCTGCTGGACAGGCATTTCTTCCCGGAGGTCTATCTCGACAGGCAACATTTCGGCGACGTCCGGAATTTCCCCGCCGGGCTGCTCCGGGGCGTCGATGCCGTCGTACAGCTGGCCGCCGTGTCCAACGACCCGATGGGCAATGCCTTTGAACAACCGACGATGGAGATCAACCATCAGGCCGCTGTTGGGATTGCCAGGCTGGCCAGGCAGGCGGGAGTCAGCCATTTCGTTTTCGCTTCCAGCTGCAGCGTTTACGGCGCCGGCGGCGAAGGCGCAAGGGACGAATCTTCGGAAGTGAACCCGCTGACCGCATATGCGCGCTCCAAGATTGCCTGCGAAAAAGATCTGGCGGCGCTTGCCAACAGCGGTTTCCTCGTCACGGCCCTCCGCTTTGCGACAGCCTGCGGCATGAGCCCCAGGCTGAGGCTGGATTTGGTGCTGAACGATTTCGTGGCGGGAGCCATCACTTCGGGCCAGATCGCCATCCTGAGCGACGGCACGCCCTGGCGCCCGCTCATACACGTGGATGACATGGCCCGCGCCATCGAATGGGCCTGCACCCGCAGGGAAGAACAGGGCGGCCCCAGGCTCATCGTCAATACGGGCTCCAACCACTGGAACTATCAGGTCAGAGACCTGGCCTACGCGGTGCAGGAGGAACTGGGAAATGTGGAGGTCAGGATCAATGCCGACGCTTCTCCCGACAAGCGATCTTACAAGGTGGACTTCAGCTATTTCAAAAGCCTGGCGCCCGAGCACTACCCGAAAGTGCCCCTCTCCGAGGCCGTAAGGGGCCTGGCGGAAGGCCTGAGCGAGGCCGGTTTCAACGACCCCGATTTCCGCAATTCGGATTTTATCCGCCTGAAAATTTTGAACGCTTTGAAAGCGAAGGGCCGGATCACCGAGAACCTTTCGTGGGCTCTGGCCCCGCTAATGCCCGTTGCATGAGGTTCGAACAGCAGCCCCTGGAAGGCCTGGCCATTATCCGGTTTGACCCCTTTACCGACCACCGGGGGTCATTCGCCAGGGTCTATGACCGGGAGGAGTACGAAAAGCACGGCATACCTGTGAACTGGGTGCAGGAGAACCAGTCCGTCAACCTGTCGAAAGGCACGCTCAGAGGCCTGCACTTCCTGCTGCCCCCCCACACGGATGGGAAACTGGTGCGCTGCGTGCAGGGCGCCGTATTCGACGTCGCCGTCGACCTCCGGGCCGGCTCCCCAACCCAGGGGCAATGGATGTCTTTCATGCTGCGCGAAGACGACAACTGCCTTTTATACATCCCCAGAGGTTTCGCCCACGGATTCTGCACCCTGTCGGGTTTCAGCAAAATACTTTACAAACACGATGCCTGCTATGTCAGGGAATCGGATTGCGGCATCCGCTGGGATGACCCCACCCTGGCTATAGGCTGGCCGGAAGTGCATCCGGTCATTTCCGAAAAGGACAAAGAGCTGATGGCATACAAAGATTTCATCAAAAAATATAATGGACTATGAACCATCATGAGGTCAGAAAAGAGATCCTTTCCCTGGTAAAGGAATACTACAAGGACAAATTCGCCCCTGAACCCTTTGTGCCGGGAAAGAGCCTGGTCCGGTACGCCGGCCGCGTATTCGATGAAAAGGAGCTCGTCAATCTGGTGGATTCGTCCCTTGATTTCTGGCTTACGGCAGGACAACACGCGGAGGCCTTCGAGAATGAGTTTGCCGATTTTCTGGGTGTCGAAGACTGCATTCTGGTCAACAGCGGTTCATCGGCCAACCTGGTGGCCATGTCGGCCCTTACTTCTCCGAAACTGGGAGATCGGCAACTGAAGCCCGGCGACGAGGTGATAACCGTGGCCTCGGGTTTCCCCACCACGGTAGCTCCCATCGTTCAGAACGGGCTGATCCCGGCCTTTATCGACGTGGCCCTCGAAACCTACAACGCCATTCCCGAGCTGATCGAAAAGGCTGTTTCCAAAAAAACCAAAGCCATTTTCATGGCTCACACCCTGGGCAACCCCTTCGACCTGAGGGTGGTGATGGATATTGCCCGGAAGTACGATTTGTGGGTTGTCGAGGATAACTGCGATGCCCTGGGCAGCGAATACGACGGCAAATACACCGGGGCTTTCGGCGACCTGGCCACCTTCTCCTTCTACCCTGCGCACCACATCACCATGGGCGAGGGCGGGGCGGTGGTGACCAGCAACCCGGAGCTGGCGCGGATCGCCCGTTCCTTCCGCGACTGGGGCCGCGACTGCTACTGCGCGGCGGGCGAAGACAACACCTGCGGCATCCGCTTCACCCAGCAGTTCGGCAAACTTCCCGTGGGATATGACCACAAGTTCGTTTACTCGCACATCGGATACAACCTGAAAGCTACGGACATGCAGGCGGCCGTGGGGCGCGCGCAGCTCAAAAAACTGCCCGGCTTCATCCGGAAGAGAAGGGAGAATTTCCAACTGCTGTATGATGGCCTTTCCAGGCACGAAGGCAGGCTCATACTGCCGAAGGCTGCGGAGCACAGCAAGCCCTCCTGGTTCGGTTTTCTGATTACCGTCGGCAAAGGCGAGGCATTTTCCAGGACGGAGCTGTCGCGTTATCTCAACGACAACAACATCCATACCCGCAACCTCTTTGCCGGCAACCTGCTTCGCCAGCCGGCCTTTATGAACATCAGCCACCGTGTGGTGGGAAACCTGACGAATACCGACTACATCATGAATAACACGGTCTTCATCGGCGTTTATCCGGGCCTTGGAGCAGAAGAGATAAGCTATGTCGTGGACAAAATGGACAGCTTCCTGGAAAAGGCTCCAGTAAAACAACAGCATTATGCCGGCGCCAAGGAAGCTTAGGGCCGTTGTCGTTGGGAAAGAACGCTTTGGAGAAAGCGTTGCCCTGTTCAGGCTGAAACCGGAAGCGGCCTGCCGTTACCGGGCTGGCCAGTTCCTCCACCTGGCCCTGGACGCTTACGACCCCAGCTTCAACTGGCCCGAATCGAGAGTTTTTTCCATAGCCAGTTTGCCGGGAAGCGATTATCTGGAAATCCTGGTATCGCAGAAAGGGCTGTTTACCCGGCGGATGATCAACGAGCTGGAAGAAGGTGATGAAGTATGGCTGAAGCTGCCGTTCGGCGATTTCAACTTCGATCATGCCGCGGGCAGGGATGCCGTGTTCATCGCCGGAGGAACGGGGATCAGCCCTTTCGTTCCGTTTCTGGAGGGCCTGGCCGGGAAAAAATCGGAAGTCAGCAGTTTATCGCTCTATTACGGGATACGGAATCCGGGGCTTCTTATTTACGGTGAGCTGTTCCGGAAGCTGGAGCAGGCCGTTGAAGAATTTCATTTGCATTTGTACGTGGAAAGCGGGACGGTAGGCCTCTTTCCGGGGCATCATACCGGCATGCTGGACGTAGCGAAGATCGCCGGGGAAAGCAGGAGGTTGCCCGGCCCCGTCTTTTTTATCTCCGGCCCCAAAGCCATGATCCATGCTTTCTCCCGGGAGCTTCAGGATAGCGGAACCCCTTCGTCGAGGATTTTTTTCGACAGGTGGGAATAAAAACACACCCTGTATCAAACCTCAAGCCATGACTATCAGATTGTTCAAACCCAGCGTTGGCCAGGAAGAGCTGGACAACCTCCGGGGCGTTTTCGAACGCGCCTGGCTGGGGCTGGGGCCCCTGGTTTCCGAGTTCGAAGAGGAATGGAGCCGCTATGTCGGCTGCGGCATGTCGGTCGGCGTCAACTCCGCCACGGCGGCGCTGCACCTGGCCCTGACGGCCTTTCATTTCCCTCCCGGAAAAAAAGTGCTCGTGCCGGCCATCACCTTTGCTTCCACCGCCACCGCCGTTCTGTACAACAACCTCATCCCGGTATTTGTGGATGTTGACCCCGATACCGCTGTCATGAGCCTGGAAGGCCTGGAGCGGAAGATCGACGGCGATTGCGTGGCTGTCATCCCCGTCCACAACGCAGGTTATCCCGTGCCGATGGACGAGTTGATGGGGATTGCGGCCCGCCACAACCTCAAGGTGATCGAGGATTGTGCGCACTGTGCGGGGGGCTCCTACAAAGGGAAGAAGCTCGGTACGTGGGGCCATATCGGCTGTTTCAGTTTCGAAGAAAAAAAATGCATGACCACCGGCGACGGCGGCATGATCTGTTCCGACGATGCAGAGCTGATTGAACCCTTAAAACCCTACCGCTGGGTGGGCATCGACAAGGACACCTGGAGGCGCGCGGTGGCGGCCGGGAGTGAGCAGGAAAAGGAGGCCATGCACTGGCATTACGACATTTCCGTACTGGGCTACAAATACAACATGAACGACGTGATGGCGGCCATCGGGCTGGCCCAGTTGAAAAAGCTGGACGCCATGAACGCGAAGCGGCGGGCCATCATCGGCAGGTACCTCGACGGCATCAGGGGAATGGACGGCATCATGCCATACACCCGCTATACCCTGAACGGGGAAGAAGCCTACTGGTTCTTCGGCATCCGTTCGGCCCGGCGCGACGAGCTCATCCTGCACCTCAAGCACCGGGGCATTGCCACCGGCGTGCATTTTTATCCGCTGCCCCTGCATCCCCTGTTCAAAAGCTGGGACAACGGCTGCCCGGTGGCGAAGGAAATCTGGAAGACCTTTATCACCCTGCCTTCCCACGTTGATTTGACGGAAGAGGAAATCAGCTACGTAGTCGACGCCATTGGCGCATTCGTTACCCCCCCCGTATGGATATAGAAAGAAGCAGAGATTTTACTGCTGTTTCCGATTTTTTAAAAGTGAATTTTTCCGCTCCGACCCACTGGCCTGGCTGGAACGTGCTGGTGTCAAAGACATTCCAAACGGACTTTTATTATCTGGTGGCCCGGGAAAAGGGCTCCATAACCGGCATCTGCCCCATTCACGAGGCGACACATAAAGGGTTTCTGAAAAAACAGTTTTCAGGGCAGTTCCATTTTATTCCATTCGGCGGGTGGGTTTTCAACCGCGATACGCACGTGGGCCCCGAATTTTTCCTCCGGGGTTTTCAAGCATCTATAGAAATCTGTACCCTTCCCTTACTGGAGGAGTTTCACTGCAGGTACGAGATTCCCAAGGCCAGAAAAAGAGCCACTTTAGTTGTGAGCCTGGAGCTTTCGGAAGAGGATTTGTGGAAATTCCTGAATCATACAGCCCGTAAGTATGTTAAGAAAGCGGTCAAATGTAACATCGGGGTGCAGTTGGCGTCTACCCCTGCCCATTTCAATGATTTTTACAACCTTTATGTCAACTCTTCCAGGCTGAACAACTTGCCTCTTCTGGGCCGGGATTTCTTTTCAGCGCTCATGAGTGAGTGCCCGAATATTTCCCTGGATATCCTGATGGCGGAAAAAAATGGGGTTCAGCTGGCAAATTTGCTCATGATATCCGACAAGAATTACGCTTTCTCCTGGATGACCAACAATGGGGCAAAATCGATAAATGAAGGGCAGGGTGACCTGCTTTACTGGGAGTCTTTTAAACTGGCTAAAAGTAAAGGCTGCAGGTATTACGACCTGTGCCACATCGAGCCTGAAAGGCTGCCTCACATCTACCAGTTCAAAAAGAAATTTTCGAGAAACGAGTATCCGCTGCTCGAGATCACACTGAAGCCATTGCTGTTCAGGGTGCTGAATAAGATCGTTCGCGAAAAAATACCGGAATGAGCCTGCGCCTGCTATTGGGGTATTACAAACACCTGCTGAAGAAAAGCCTGGTGCAAACGGCCCGCATAACGAAATGGAGGATGCGCGGGGTGTATATTGCCGAGGGTTGTTTTATCGGAGAAAATGTGGGCCTGGACAACACGGCCCAGATCAGGGCGCATTCCAAATTGTTTCAGCATGTCATCCTGGGCCCTGGCGTGAAAATCGGCGATTACTGCATGCTTTCCAACATCAGGGTGGGGGAGAACTCGGCGATAGAGAACGGGGTGATTTGCACCGGGCATGGCAAAGGCAGCATAGTCATTGGCAGGGAATCCTATATCGGGCTTTCAGCAGTGCTCGACTGGAGCGATGACATCCGGATCGGCGACTTTGTGCACATCGCCGGGCCTTCGACGGGGATTTGGACCCACAGCAGCGCGCAAGCCTGCCTCAGCAATCTTCCCCTGGACTATAAGGGAGTGGAATTCCGCCCCACTTCGCCCGTCATCGTGGAAAACAACGTATATATCGGCGGGAACTGCACCATTTATCCTGGCGTGACCATCGGGCGCCACTCTATTGTCGCCCCCAACTCGGCGGTCACCAAAAATGTCGAACCCTATTCTCTGGTAGGAGGGGTTCCGGCAAAGATGATCAGGCGAATTTCCAATATTCCGGCATGACGAAAACCTACGGTTTTCCGGTAGAAGCGGCGGCCAAAGGCCAGCCCGCTCCCGTAGCGGCTGCGGCGGATAAGGGTTGGCGCGACATCGTACGGCTCACCCTGCTGATGGGCATTACTTTTGCGTCGGTGTACTATGCCCCGATTTCAGCCAACAGGCTCGTTTTTCTGGCTTTTTTGCTACTGGCCTACCGGTCGAAGGATGATTACCTGTGGCTGGCCTGGTTTTTCATCATCAACGACGCTCCCGGGCGGCTGTTTTCCGCCGAAGGGCTCCTGGACCACCGGATTCCGCTTTACCCCCTGGCGGCAGGGGCGAGCATCGAGTTTCAGGAACTGTTTGTCTTCATGTACATCGCGAAGGCCTTTTTCGGGGGGCAGCGCCTGGAATATATATTCAAAAGGGCTTTTACGGTTTTTTTCATCATACTCGGCATTTTCCTGCTGTATTCCGTTTTGCTGGGGCTGAGCATGAAGAACGGCATCCAGGCCTTCAAATATCTGATCCCCTGGGCCTGGATTTTTATCATCCCCTACTACCTGCGCAGCCCGGAACAGATTGAAAAGGCCAGCCGCCTCCTGTTTCCCTTCGTGTTTCTGGCCCTGGCGCTGCAGATCCACACCTTCGTCACGGGAAAGTACCTGGACCACATCCTGCGGGGTGAGAAGTTCATTTTCAACCTGGCGGTCGATGAGAGCTCCGAGGTGTCCAGAGTCTGGGCTTCCGTATTCATACTGTTGTACTGTTCGGCCCAGGCGCTTTTTTACATGGCGGCCCGGGAAAAAATTTTCAGGTACAACTATCTGGCCGCCATCGTATTCTGTTCGGTTGCCTCCATTTTTCTTTCCGCAACGCGCGGCTGGATGCTGGGCATCGGCTTCCTGGCTGCCGCCTCGGTATTTCAGATGAGCAAAAGCGGCAAAATACACCGGATGATCAACCTGGCGCTGGCTTCGGTGGCCGTTGTTTTCATCCTGCAATGGAGCTTCCCGCTGGTGCGCCACCAGTTCGACGCTGCCCTGGAGCGCTTTTCCACCCTGAAGCTGCTGGCTTCCGGCGACATAACGGCCGGGGGCACGCTGAAGCGGATCGATGTGCGGGGTAAAAGGGTGCTGCAGGCCTTCAACGAGAACCCCGTTTTCGGCTGGGGTGTGTCCGACACCTATTTCGAATATGCCGACGGGCACGTCGGGCCGCAGAATATCCTGCTGAACGTAGGGGTTGCCGGCTTTGTTTACCTCAACCTCCTGTACGTATTTCTGTGCCTGAAGGTCTGGGCTTTTTCCCAGGAAAAAAAGGTTCGCGCCAAATGGGGAGGGGCGCTCATCATCTATGTGCTGGCGCTTGTCACCATCTTCATCATCCATGGCAGTTCCACGCAATTCTGGGGTTACGTCATGCAATTTGAACAAACCGAGAAGATCATCACTTTCAGCTTCCTCTTCGCATCCGTCAATGCCCTGGTCGCCTCAGTGTACCGGGGAGAAGGGGAGACTGGGAGAGTGGGAGAGGGGGAGACGAGGTGACACCTGGGCAAACCCTCTAACTTGAAACCCTGTAACTTGAAACCCTGTAACTTGAAACCCTCAAACTTGAAACCCTCAAACTTGAAACCCTCAAACTTGAAACCCTCTAACTCCTGATCCTTCCCCGCCCATTCCCGGCAACTATCAGGATCAGCCGGGTAAAAACGAGGAACGAGGAACAAGAAACAAGGAACCATTAAAAATTGCTCAAGCAGCGCTTTGTCATACAATTCGGGTCTCAGTTTGGCATAAAGGTGCTGGGCATGGTGGCGGGCCTGGTAGTTGCCAGGATAGCGGGCCCGGAGGTGGTGGGGGTCATTGCCTTTGGCACGGCCTATATTTCGATCTGGGGGTTCATCACCGGTTTGTTCGGCA
The DNA here is from genome assembly GCA_963169455.1 of Bacteroidota bacterium. Lineage (GTDB taxonomy): Bacteria > Bacteroidota > Bacteroidia > Chitinophagales > Saprospiraceae > JACJYE01. The sequence goes on from CAUJDW010000053.1 coordinate 18,727, forward strand.
CCGGCCAGATAAAGCTGATCTCGGAGGGGAAACCCATGGCGGATTCGCTGGCTACCTATTCCTGGCTGCAGGGCGGCAGCCTGTTGCTGTACACCTTATGCGTCCTGGGTTTATTTGCCTTTCAGAAGGTGTTCTTCGAGGGGTATTTTGAGAGCAGGGAGCATGAGATTGTCATTGTCATTCTGCTCCTGGCGAACGTGGCCGACCAGTTGTTGTTTTTCGGCAATACGACCTTTACCGCCACGCTGGAGCAGGCCAAGGCCAACCTTCCGCTGGTGCTGAAGGCCATCCTGTATCACGGCGCCCGGGTCGCCGTTGTTTTCCTGGGAATGAAAGCCATAGGGCTGGCCGCCGTGAACCTGGCCAGCGGGCTGCTGGTGCTGCCCCTGGCCTGGCGGCTGATCAGGAGGCTGGAGTTTGGCCGTATCAGCAGGGAACTGGTAAGGGAACACATCAAATACGCGGCGCCCATTCTGCTGATCGTCATCATCAACGCCATTATGGAATATGCCGACAAACTGATACTGGCTCATTACACCGACACTAAAGAGCTGGGTTATTATTCCGTCGCATTTTCGCTTGGAGGCATGTTTCTGCTGGTGGCCAACTCGGCCGGCGCCGTCTTTTTCCCCCTTTTTTCCAATTTGATCTCCCAAAAGGACTGGGCAGCGGTAAACCGGAAGATCGATGTTTTTCAAAAATTCATTGCCCTCTTTCTTTTTCCGGCCGTTTGCCTGCTGGTTATCATCGGCTCGCCATTTCTGATCACGCTGATCGGTGAGCAGTATCGGCCCAGCGTCATCCCTTTTCAGGTGCTGCTGCTGGCAACCTATTTCTCGATCTTCGGCATGCCTTATGGCAACATCATTACCGGCATGGGCAGGTTTTACATCAATGCGCTGATCAATTTTATCTGCCTGGGCGTGTTCCTCGCCTGCATTTATTTTCTGGTCAATCCCGCCTACCTGGGCCTGGGCGCGGCGGGCATCGCCATCAACCTGCTGATCCTGAATTTCGTCCGCAACCTGTTGTGCATCTTTTATTCATTCCGCATCGGGGAGATAACGATAAAAGCTTCTGTGTTTCTGCCCTATCTGGCCATTGGGGGCCTTTCCTGGCTGTTTTTTCACTTCGCGCCCCTTTTCAGCGAATGGCACGCGCTATGGTGGCTGGCCGTGAGCCCGCTTTACCTGGCCGTCGTTTACCTGGCGCTTTATCTATTGGGCTTTCTCACGCAGGACGAGATCAGGCGCTTCATGGATGTCGTCAATCTGAAAAAATCCTATGCCTATATGAAGAACGAACTTGGGGGTAAATCATGAAGGGCTCTGAGAACCAGGCTGCCCAAAAACGGCAAAAGCACATTATTAGGCAGGGGGAAAGGTTGAAAGTGATATACGTCATGAGCCACCCTCCGGCTTATGATGCCTATGAAGAGGTAAAGGATACGCGTCCCCGGGCCAACTGGGATACGGCCAATGGCCAATGGGTGGGAATATGGGGTTACGAATGGGCCGACCTGCTGGGGAACAGCATACTGGCCAATGTCCCCAATGTGGATTTTGAAGTCTGGCAGCCGGACCCCCGGGCGGATAAGGCCTATTCGCACCGGTTTGAAAACAACCTCTGCCACAGGCTGTTCCCGGCCAGGGTCAGGCATACGCTTTACAAGCCCGTCATCTATTCGAGGGAAATCCTAGAGCAGTTGGAGCTGGAGCAAAAAGAGCACCGGATACTGATTCAGACCGACGTGGTGCCCCAGCTCAGCTGGCTGGTCAGGCCCAACAGGCATCTGAAGATAATCGGCACTTACCACGGCAGCATTCAACTACCCGGCAGGCAGATATTCAGGCTCAGGAAAAACGTTCTGAGGTATTTTTCCCTCTTTTTCGAGCAGCGCGCCCTGAACAGTTTCATTTCCGATTACAGCCTGATCACCTACCAGAACGACGCCAACCTGGCTGACCTCAAAAGCATTTACAAAGGCCATATCCGGAAGATCACCATGGGCGTCGATTTCGGCTTGTTCAGGCCGCTGGACAAACAGGCCTGCCGCAGCGCACTGGGGCTGCCTTCTGATAAAAAGATATTCCTGACGGTCGGCCGAATGAACGAACTCAAACAGAATGACAAAGTCATCGAGGCCTTTGCCGCTCTGGACGATGCCCCGGGCTTCCTGCTCATCATGGTAGGGCGCTCCGACAGCCCGGGTTATATGGATCGCCTGCGCAAACTGGCCGGACCCCTGGCCGCCAGCAACAAGGTGCTTTTTACCGGTTACAAAAGAGGGGAAGAACTGGTTCGGTATTACAATGCAGCCGACCTTTTCATCATGAGCTCCACAAACGAGGGCGGGCCGGTGACCAGTATGGAAGCCATCGCCTGCGAGGCGCCGGTTTTGTCCACCCGCACCGGTTACGTGGCCGAACTGCTGGAAAGCTACGGCCGCGGGCGCCTGACGGGAACCCGTGATTATGGCGAGTGGGCAGATATCATCGCCGCATACCTGAAGGGAGAGATGGAAATACCCCTCTTCAACCGGGAAACCGCCAAAGCCGAGTTTTCCTGGGAGGCCATCGCAGGGAAATTCGCCCAGGTTTACCAACTGCTGGCCGAAGAGCAAGGCTGAGTGGCGCGCGGGCCTGTAAGCCCGCCTAACACCTGAAAAGTTTTCATTTCCACTCTTTTAACAGAAAACTGATGAATTTGAAAAGAACAGCTCAGCGCCTGATAGGCAGGTTGCCGCACATCGGCAAAGCCTATACGGAGAACCTGCAGTTCAGGCAAAACTCCTGCTTTCCCGCCGGGCATTTCTATTCGCCCATCATCTCCGTCGATGAGATCAAAAAAAAGGAAGGCAAAATCTGGGAAAAAGAAGAAGCGGAGGGCGTCAGCGGGATACGCCTGAACACGGACAGGCAGCTGGCCCTGCTCCGCGAACTCTCTGCCTATTATGAAGAGATGCCGTTCAAAGCCGGGCAGCAGGATGGCATGAGGTTTTTCTTCGAGAACGAGTTTTACTCCTATACTGATGGCATCGTGCTGTATTCCATGATCAGGCACTTCAGGCCGAAAAGGATCATCGAGATCGGCTCCGGTTTCTCCTCCGCCCTCATGCTGGATACCAATGACTTTTTCTTCGGCGGCGAAATCAAAATGACTTTCATCGAACCCTATACGGAGCGCCTATGGTCGCTGATGAGCGAGGAGGACCTGGAAAAACAAAGCGTAATCCAGAGCGATGTCCAGGCCGTGCCCCTGAGCATTTTCGAAGAACTGGAAGCGGGCGATTTCCTGTTCGTCGACAGCACGCATGTCGTTAAAACCGGCAGCGATGTGAATTATATCCTGTTCGAAATACTGCCCGTGCTCCAAAGCGGTGTGCTCATTCATTTTCACGACGTTTTTTACCCCTTCGAATACCCCCGGGAATGGGTGATGCAGGGCAGAAACTGGAACGAAGACTACTTCCTCAGAGCCTTCCTCATGTACAACGACAAATTCGAAATACGGCTTTTCACCGACTATATCCAGAAACTTCACCAGGAGGGCTTCAAGGATATGCCGCTGAGCCGCAAGGAATCGGGGGGAAACCTGTGGCTGGAAAAAACCCGACAAAAATAAGATTAAAGTGAACAATCCCAAAGTTGTTGTCCTCATCCTCTCCTACAATGGCATCAGGTATCTGGAAGATGCCGTCCCTTCCTATCTGGCCAATGACTACCCCAACTTTGAGGTGGTTGTCATCGACAACGGCTCAACGGATGGAACGGAAGAGTATGTGCGCCGCAACTGGGCGGAGGTTTTTGTGCTCCGCACGGAGAAAAACCTGGGTTATTCAGGCGGTTTCAATTTTGGCCTCGATCATGCCTTCAACCGCCTGGGAGCCGATTACGTGCTGATAACGAACAATGACGTGGTGGCCGACAGGCAGGCAGCCAGCGCCCTGGTATCCGCAGCGGAAACAGACCCGCAGATCGGTTTTGTCTCGGGCAAGGTCTATTACCACGACCGGCCGGATACCCTGCAGACCGTGGGCAAGTACGAAGACCCCATCCGCTGGAACGGAGAGCACATAGGGGGCAGGATGAGGGATGAAGGGCAGTTCGAACATATTGCGGAGCGGATATTCGTGGACGATATCTTCATGCTCGTCAGCCGGGAGGTGTACAGCAGGGCCGGGGGGTACGACACCACCTTCCGCTTTCAGGCGGAAGAATTCGACTGGCAGGCGCGCGCAAAACAAATGGGCTTCAAGGTGTTCTATACGCCGAAGGCAAAGATATGGCATAAGGAAAGCATGACCATCGGCAAAAATTCCGCTTTCAAGGCTTTCTACGATGCCCGAAACCCCATGCTGGTCATATTGAAGCACCGGCCGCCCGACTATTTCCGGCGCTATTTCTGGCGCCACTTCAGGAGAGGCGTATTTCGCACTTCCCTGGTGCAACTGAAACAGTTGCGCCCCTGGGTGGGGCTCCGCATCTGGCAGGGCTTCCTGTCGGGGATATACTGGGGGCTGAGGAACAAACAATTCACCCTTCGGCATTTTATCAATGTCTGAACCCGCAATGCCCAGGATCGCCATCTTAAGTTTCGGGATGTCCGACATGATCATCCCGATGGCCAAACACCTGGCTTCCGCCTGCAGGGGTGAAGCGGAGGTGCGCCTGTTTCTGATCTATGCTCGTAATAAAAAGAAAGAAGGCATCGTCAACTTCGACAATATGCCCGTAAGCGATGGATTTCTGCCGCACAAGCAATTGGAAGCCGTGCTTGGTAAAGGGGTGCTGAAATACGTGGGCGGGCAGTTCGATATTTCGGTTTTTGTTTACCACAACCTCCGTTTCCGGTCTCTGAAAAATGCCTGGCTGAGCATCCGCCTGATGCGGCGTTTGCGGAAGTTCGACTTGATCCACATCAATGGCATGGACGGGACCCTGCTGCATTTGCTGCCTTTTCTGGAATGGAAAAAGTGGATGATAACGGTCCATGATTTCAGGCCCCACGAAGGCGAAGGCTCCGGCAGGTCGTTCAGGCTGCAGGAAGTGGTGCTGAAGCGGGCGAAGCGCATCGTCATCCAGAACAGGGCCGATTTCAGGTATATCGGGCAGCATTATCCGGAATTGGCGAAAAAAACGGTGTTCCTGCCCTTTGGCTACCTCGACGTGTACAAGACATTCCTGGCCGAAGGCGCAGCGCCCGCGCCCGCCTTTGACATTCTGTTCTTCGGCCGGATTTCCCCCTACAAAGGCCTGGAATACCTGCTCGACGCCCTGGACATTCTGAAGGCGAAGGGCCTTCGCCCCAAAGTGGCCATCGGCGGCGGCGGGGCCTATGATTTCGGAAGGGCCCGCCTGGAAGGCATGGACAATGTGGCATTCCTGAACAGGTACATCGCAAATGATGAACTGGCAGCCCTGATCGGCCAGGCCAGGATGGTTGTCTGCCCTTATACGGAGGCCACCCAAAGCGGCGTGCTCATGACGGCCTTCGCCTTTGGCAAACCCGTCGCCGCAACTTCCGTCGGCAGTTTTGCGGATGTGGTGATCCCCGATGTCAACGGCTATCTGGCGCCCCCCGGAAATGCCGCCGCCCTGGCCGCCGCCATCGAAAAACTGCTCGCCGCTCCTGGCATACAAGCCCGCATGGCCCGCAATATCGAGGCCCACGCGGGGCTGGAACAGTACCGCTGGGAACATATCGCCGGGCAGCTGCAGGCGCTGTACAAATCCCTCTGACAAAAAATGAAGATCGCGATTTTCGTTTCGTCCCTGAAATTCGGTGGTGCTGAAAAACAGGCCGTACTGGACGCCAACCTCTTTGCAGGCGAGCACGAGGTTTTTCTGTACTACTTCGAGGACGGGCCGCTGAAAAGCGCGGTGTCTCCGCAGGTCAGGGCGGAACGCATCGAAAAGCAGGGGTACCTCGACACGGCATCGAGGCTGAGGAAAAGAATACGGGCCAACCGGATCGGAATCATCCACGCTTCGCTTTTCGCCCCCTGTGTGCTGGCCGCGCTGGCCGCCCTTTTTACCGGGGCCCGGGTGATCTGGCATTTTCACTCCCACGAGTACGATCTGCCCCTGAGGTCGAAGCTGGCCTTTAACTTGCTGTCGCGGGCCCCCGGGGTGCGGAAGATACTCTTCGTCAATCAGGAACTCATGGCCCATTTCTCTTCGGCCCTGGGGCTGCCGCCCCGTAAAATGGCCGTGTTGTACAACCACAGCGAATTGAACGGGATGCGCGAAATGGAGGAGGGAAACCCTCCGCGCCCCCTTCACCTGGGTTATGTGGGCAGGGTGGTGGAGCTCAAGCGGGTGCACTACCTGGTGGAGCTTGCCGGTTTTTTCGTGAAGAACAATTTCACCAATTTCCGGATGCACATCGTCGGCGACGGCGAGGCGCTGAATGAGGCCAAAGGCCTGGCCCGCGCCCGGGAGGTGCAGCAGTACATCAGCTTCCACGGCTTTCAGCCGGATGTGGCGAAATACTACCGCCTGTTCGACATTTTCGTCAACCCCAGCAGCGAGGAATGCCTCTCCATCGCCATGATCGACGCGGGCATGATGGCCCTGCCCACGGTGGCCTTCGACGTGGGGGGCAACAACGAGATCGTGCTGAACGGAAAAACAGGCTACATCGTCAACAATACGGGCGACTTTTTTCAGAAGTGCCTGCTCCTTGCCCGCGACGAAGGCATACGCCGCAGTTTCGGGCTGGCGGCCCGCCAGCACTGCAGGAGCCAATTCAGCCGGGAAAAACACGCCGAAAAGCTGCGGGAGCTCTACATGGAAATCGCGGATGTTCATTAAACCATACCTCTCCAGGGCCAATTTCCTGCTCGGCCGGAACCCCAGGATCGAAAAGGCGGGCGACTTCCGGCGCTTTATCCCGGAGCCCTATCAATGCGCCCTGCTCATTTCCGCCGACTTCGAGCTGGCCTGGGCCTGGAGATATGCCAGGGGCGCGGGCAAGCCCCTGGAACTGGCCCTGGAAAAAGCCCGGCAGGAAAGGCAAAACATTCCGGCCATCATCGACATCTGTGAGTCGTTCAACATTCCCATTACCTGGCTGACAGTGGGGCATCTGTTCCTCCAATCCTGCAGCAGGGAGAACGGCCGCTGCCATCCGGAGCTTCCGCGCCTGCCGCATTTCGAAAACCGGTTCTGGGTTTTTTCCGGCGATGACTGGTTCGAGCATGACCCCTGTTCCGGTTACCGGGATGCCCCGGAATGGTACGCCCCGGGCCTGATCAGGCAAATCCTCGGCTCCACGGTAAAACACGAGATCGGCTGCCACACCTTTTCCCATATCGATTGCAGCGATGAAACCTGCCCGCCCGGACTTATGCGGGCGGAACTGCGCGCCTGCAAAGCCCTCGCGGAAGGCTGGGGCTTGTCTCTGCGTTCCTTCGTACACCCGGGCCATACCATAGGCAACCTCGGCGTCCTGAAGGAAGAAGGCTTTACTTCCTTCCGCACGGATTACCGCAACGTGCTGGGCTATCCCAAACGCCACGGAAACGGCTTGTGGGAACTGCAGCAAACGGCTGAATTCTACTACCGGAAAGAATGGCCGCTAGACTACCACCTATATCGCTACAAGGAGATCATCAGGCGGGCCATGGCTTCTCATACCGTCTGTGTGCTGTGGTTCCACCCCTCTTTCGACCCGCTGGTGGTAAGCCACATCTGGACCGGGCTGTTCGCTTACATCGACGCCAACCGCGACAAAATCTGGGTGGCCACCCACGGCGAATACGTGGATTTCCTTCAGGAAAACTTTAAGTAGTTGGACACATTTAGCAGAACAATATAACAATCCAACAATATGACCCTAGCCCCAGGAACAATGCTATTGACGCCGTATTTCCGAAGCAGTAAGAGTTACAATAAATGTGTCCAACTACTTAGATCGGAAATATCGTGACATTGCGAAGCCTGCACATCAGGGAAGCGTTGAAAGCCGATAAAACGGCCCTGCTGAGGAAGCCCTGGTATATATTTTACCTCCCGGGCCTGGCCTTCTCGGCCTTGAGAAACCGGCTGTACAGCCCCGCCGACAGGCTTTATCTGACGGAGACGGCGATCGCCGCATGCGGGCCTCTCATAAACAGGCCGTTACCGGAAGATTGCGGTTTTTCCCTGGTACAGTCTGCCGAGGGCTTCGAGCCCCTGGCCAGGCGCAGGATGGAGGAAGATGAGGTGGGGCCGTCTTACCTTCGCGAGGCGGCAGCCCGTTTCGGGCAGGGAGATTATGCCCTGCTGCTTGCTGAAAATGGGCGCCCGGCAGCTTTTGTTTTCATTTCCGAAAGCCGGGCCGATTTCAGGCAGGCCCACACCCGGCTGGCGCTGCCGCCGGGCTGTTTCGCCTGTTATGATACGTATGCCTTTGCAGACAGGCGGGGCAAGGGCCTTTATACATCGCTGATGGCGCAAACCTTCAGGCACATGCAGGCAAAAGGCTTCCATACCATGTGGCTGTGGGTCATGGCGCACAACCAGCTTTCTGTAAAGGTGCATTTCGCCCTGGGCATCGGCCGCGTGGTGAAGGTAGTCAGCGAGCGATACCGTGGCGGATTCCGGATCAGGCGCGTCGAAGAAGTGGATTTTTCATTGGCTGAACTGATCGATGGCCGGCAGGGCCGGCTTCTCCATGCATAAAGTATTACTGCTCGGCCTGTTCGACACGGCGGTGGCTACCGCCCGCTGCCTCAAGCCCTCCGGCGCGCGCTTCGTCGGTATGGATTTCGACTCCGGGCTGGCGGGTTTTTCTTCGCGCCTGATAAAACCCTATCTCATCCCCTGCGCCCCGGATGATGAACGGCAAGCGGCGGGCTTCATGATCGATACCATCAGGGAAGAGGGGGGGAGCTTTATTGCCATCCCCACTTCAGACCAGTTTGTCCGCCTGCTGTCCAGATACCGGGAGGAATTCGGCCGCCATGCCGCTTTCCTGATCCCGCCGCACGAATCCATCGAGATGATCATCCGGCGGGAGCAGCAATTCGAAGCAGCCTCCAGGGCGGGCCTGAGCGTGCCGGAATATGTGCCCGGGCCGGTGGAGTACGAGGAGGCGCTGGCGCTGCAATGGCCCTTCCCCATCGCGGTAAAGCCGTCCGATATCATCGAGTGGAAAAGGCATTTCAGCAACAAGGGCTTCGTGGTTTATGATGAAAATGAGCTCCGGCGGGTATTGCATGAGGTCAACGCCTTTACTTCCGCCTACCTGCTGCAGCGGGTGGTGCCCGGAGACACCTCCCACAACTTCGAAGTGAATTCCCTGTACCTGCCCGGCGGGCGCATCACCCAGCACACCATACGCAAGCTCAGGCAGTATCCCGACCTCTTCGGCACGGCAACCTGCATCGAAAATTTTCCGCACAAACAACTGGAAGATATGGCGGCCGGCTTTATCCGGGCAAATGAACTGTACGGCTTTACGAACCTGGAATTCAAGTATTCGGTGGAAAACCAGGTTTACTATTACATCGAAACCAACATCAGGGCCTGGCTGCAGGTCAATTTTTCCAAATCCATGGGCGTCAACTTCGTCCGCCTGTACTGTGACCACCTCTCCGGGAAACCGGTGGAAGGGCAGAAATATGCCGCAAGCCAGAAGAAAGGCAAGTGGGTGGATTTTCTGCCGGATGTGTTGTTCTGGATCAGGTACCGGAAGAAATACGGGCTGTCCCTGCCTGCATTCCTCCGGAGCTGGCTGCCTTTAAGATCAAGCAATTTGTTCTCCTTCTCGGATCCCTGGCCATTCCTTCGGGAACTGAAACTGAGGCGCAGGCTCCGCAACCTGTTCAGAAGCTGAAGAAATGCGGTACTGCCTGTCCATATCGCTCGAACGCGCCGTCGTGCAGCCCTTTTCCTTTGCGGGCTGCCTGATCCGCGATTTTCTCAGCGAGGAAAAGGTTTTTCAGCCCGAACCTTATATTTCCCTGACGGCCCTCCGCTATGAACGGGAACAGCCGGGCCTGCTGGAGCAAAACTGGGCGAACCCCTGCTACGATGACGAGCGGCATTTCATTTTCCTGGCCGGTTCCGTCCTGTTTCGCAAGGGCAAAGCCAAGGGTGGGCGTTTCGCCCCGACGCCTGAGGAAGTGCTCGATATCCTGTTGCGGGAAGGGGATCGGCACTACGAGTCGCTCAAGGGCAACTACTATCTGGTTTTGCTGCACAAAGAGCAGATGGAAGCCTCCATTTACGCTTCCCCCATGTCCCTCTTTCCTGCCTATGCCCATTTTGCCGGCAAACACCTGATGTTCTCCAACTACCTGGAGTCCTTACACGCCCACCGCCGCCTGTCCATCGACCCCCGGGGGCTGGCCGAGTTCGCCCTGTTCGACCACTGCCTGCACAATCGGGCTATTTATGAAAATGTGAAGCTCATTCCCGGCGGCTATTGCTGCCGTTATTCCGCCGACGGGAGCACCGGCGAAAGGCTGGCCTATGACGTGGCGGATTGGTACACGCCTGCGCCCAAACCCCGGGAGGAGGCGCTGGATCAGATCAATGAAAGCCTGAAGAGCGCCATCGGCAGCTATGTGCAGCGCGCCGGCCGTTTCAACATTGCCCTCACCGGTGGCTTTGACGGGCGCCTGAACTTTTCGTTCATCGAAAAAAAAGACTATCCGAAGCTGAGGGCTTTCAGTTACGGGGCGCCCGGCTCGGAGCAGATCAGCATCCCGGCGGGCATCGCCCGGCGCCTGGGCTTCCGCTACGAACCGGTGTTTTTCGGCCCGGAATTCGAAAGGGAATTCCCCCGGCACGGCCTGGACGCCATCATGCTTAGTTGCGGGCTGGCGGGCTTCAACCGCGGCATGTATCCATATGCCTACGGCATTTTAAAAGATTTCAGCCGCTCCTGCATCATCGGGCAGTGCGATTTCATCAGGCCCATATACAACAACCCCGCGGGGGTGATTTTCAATGAGTTCTCGCGGGCCGCATTTTATGGTGGTTTCGAGGCATTCAAAGCAGCCTGCCGGGCCTTTGCCCAACGGTCCTTCCTGGAAACGAGCCTGTTCACCGAACAAACAGCCGAAGCGGTTTTTGAGGAAATCCGGGACAGGTACATCACCCCCTACCGGCACCTGGACGAAAACCTGCGGTATTTCTTTTTCCTGCTCAGGGAAAGCATCATGAAATACTGGCACACCGAATTTCACCTGGTGGGCATTTTCGTGGACGATTATGTGCCTTTTGCCGACCTCGATTACCTGGAGGCGCTGTTCGGCTCCGCCTACGCCGGCATTTACAAGGGACTGTTTGCCAGGAACCAATGGGGGAGGAGGAAGGCTCACGACCTCTATGTCGACCTGATGGCCCTGAATAATGATAAGCTGAATTATTTTTTCAACGACCGCATGTTAAAACCCGGCTGGCTGAAATACGGGCTGGCGGGCCTGGCTTTATCTGCCGCCGGCAAACAACTGGCGAGGATAAGAGATAAGCGGGCTGGAAACACCACTTTTCGGATGGAAGATTGGGCCCGCTCCTTCTACCGGCTGAACCGTGAGCACATCGTGCAGGATTCGGCCCTGTTCAAAACCGGGCTCATCAGCCGTTTCCTGGATGGAAAAGTGGAGGACAACGGGACGGGTTACCGCTTCAACCGCATCATATCCCAGAAAATATGGCTCAGCCATCTGGGCATCAGTTGATAAAAAACACTTTTACGATGAGTACAAGAGCCCCCCGGGTAGCGCATTTTGTGAGGAAGAATACCCAGTTGCGGGCATCCTTTATCCGCAACCAGATCGCTGCGCACCAGAAATACCAGGCGGCGGTGGTATGGCGAAAAAACGTATCGAAACCCCACGACGGCGGCTTCGCCGATTTTGACCAGGCGGCCTTTCCGGCCCTCGACCTGAGCCAGGGTGAAGGGTGGAAGGAGAAAGTGCTTTTTTCAGGGCCGAAAATGCTTTCGGAGCGGCAGGTGAATAGGGTGCTGGAATTCCTGGATCGGTACAGGGCCGGCCTGTGCCACTTTCATTATGGTTCGGATTGCGGCGTATTTTTCCCGCTTATGCGGAAATTGAAGATGCCTTCCGTGGTATCCTTTTACGGCTACGACTGTTCTTCCTTCCCCCGCCGGTATTATGGCTACGGGGCCACATTCCTGAGAAACCGGGTTTTCGCCCATGCCACGGCCGTGCTCGCCATGTCGCCCGATATGAAGGCGGACCTGATCAAAGCCGGCTGCCCGGAGGAAAAGATCGTGGTGCATTATTACGGGACGGACACCGGGTGCTTTTACATGGAGCGCGCTTACCCCGAAAAGCAATCCGTAAACCTGCTGATCCTGGCGAGCCTCGTTCCCCAGAAAGGGCATATAGCCCTGCTGAGAAGCCTGGAACGGCTCATCGGGTCGGGAGTTGACAACCTTTCTTTGCGCATCGTCGGAACAGGCGAACTGGAACAGGCGCTGAAATCCTATGTCCTCGAACGCAATCTGAGCCGGCACGTGGCCTTTGCCGGGCCCATCAAATACGCTTCGGAGGAGATGATGCGCGAATACGCGATGGCGGATATTTTCGTCCACCCCAGCGTGGAAGCTCCCAATGGCGACAAGGAAGGCATTCCCGGAACGATCATCGAAGCCATGGCTGCCGGCCTTCCCGTGGTTTCCACCTACCATGCAGGCATCCCCTACGTGATAGAACATGAAAAAACGGGCCTGCTGGCGCCGGAGTATGACGCCGATGCGCTGAGCATCGCCATCGAAAGGCTGGTCAGGGATGCCGGGCTGAGGAAAAGGCTAGGGCTGGCAGGGCAGCAGTACGCCTGCCGGCACCTGGAACTCGGGCGCAAAGAGGCCGAACTGGAGCAGATATATGATACTTTGCTGGGGTTCGGAACCTGGGTGCGAACCCCCCTTCGCGAGAAACTCCGCCTCGATGCGGAATAAAGGCATCAAGCGGGCTGCAGGCCCGCGCTCCCCTATTGTTTTGGAATGTGTGGAATAAGCGGCATTGTCGATTTTAGCGGAAAAGCGGCGCCGGAAGCGGAAATCCGCGCCATGATGCACGCCATGAAGCACCGCGGCCCCGACGACGAAGGCGTTTTTCTGGACGGCCGGATGGGGCTGGGCTTTGTGCGCCTCAGCATTCTGGACCTCTCTTCTTCAGGCCATCAGCCTATGTTTTCGCATGACGGCCGCTACGTGCTGATCTTCAACGGCGAAATATTCAACTACGTCGAGTTGAGGGAAGAACTGAAAGGCAAAGGCCATGCTTTCAATTCCCAGGCGGATTCGGAGGTGCTGCTGGCAGCCTACGCGGAATGGGGGGAAGAGTGCCTCCACCGCTTCAACGGTATGTGGTCCTTTGTGATCTATGACCGGCAAAGCGGGAGCTTGTTTGCCGCCCGCGACCGCTACGGGATCAAGCCCTTTTACTATTTCATGGACGGGCGGCGCTTTGTTTTCGCCTCCGAAATCCCCCCCATCCTGAAGGTGCTGAGCCCCCGGCCTTCGCCCAATTACCAGGCCATCTTCGATTACCTGGCCTTCAACCGGACGGACCAGACGGAGGACACCTTTTTTGCGCAGATCAAAAAACTCCAGCACGGCTGCTGCCTGAAGATTGAAGGCGAAGCGCTGGAGATCATGAAGTGGTACAGCCTCCCGGAACAGGTTGCCGCCGCAAGGCCCTTTGAAAAACCGGAGGAGTTCCGCGAACTGTTCAGCTCTTCCGTCGGGCTGCGCCTGCGCAGCGATGTGCCGGTAGGGGTTTGCCTGAGCGGCGGGCTCGATTCCTCCAGCATCGTTTCCACCCTGCTCGAGGACTTCCGCATGGACGGGCTCCACACCTTTTCGGCCGTTTACGAAAACGGGCAATACGGCGACGAGAGCAGGTATATCATGGAATACAGCCCTCTGCTGAAGAATATGTTCTTCACCAGGCCAAATGCCGAAACCCTGGCGAATGATATCGAAAATTTTGTAAAAGCCCATGGAGAACCGGTTCCGTCCACTTCGCCCTACGCCCAGTTCAAAGTCATGGAACTGGCGCGGCAACATGTCGTCGTCACCCTCGACGGGCAGGGGGCGGATGAGGAACTCGCAGGATACCACTATTTCTTCGGCTTCTTTTTCAAGGGCCTGTTGCGGCAGCGGCGGCTGGGCACGCTGGGCAATGAAATGTTGCATTACCTGCTGAAGCACCGCAGCCTCTACGGGCTCAAGAGCTTTGCCTATTTCCTCCTCCCGAAAAGGCTGCGCACCGGCCTTCGGGTGGCCGAAAAAGGGTACCTCCACCCGGATTTCGTCCGCCAGTACCAGGAGGGCAACACCATTGCCGGAGGCTTATACGCGGCGGACAGCCTGAACGGCGCCCTGCTCGATCATTTTGAATACAAGCTGGAGCATTTGCTGAAATGGGAAGACCGGAATTCCATGTGGTATTCTCTGGAAGCCCGGGTGCCCTTCCTGGATTACAGGCTGGTGGAGCGCACCCTGGCCATGAGCGGCGACTGGATCATCAGGGACGGCATGACCAAACACATCCTCCGGGAAGCCATGAAAGGAATCCTGCCCGAAGCCATCCGGTTGCGCCGGGACAAGATCGGCTTCGGAACGCCGCAGGATGAATGGTTCAGAACACCGGCCTTCCGCCGTTATATCCTGGATATTATCGGATCCGAGTCTTTTGTTTCCCACCGCATCGTAGATGTGAAAAAGGTGGAGGAAACTTACCGGAAACACCTGAATCGTCAGGGTAATTACGCCAGGGAGATCTGGAAGTGGATAAACCTGGAAAACTGGCGGCGGCAATTCATCGACTGAAAAAAAAGATTACTATTCAGGCTCCCTTAGTGGCAATTTGAACGCGGGCCTGCGGCCCGCGACGCGGGCAAAGCCAACCGTTCCGTTCGCGAGAGACTCCGTCTCGATGCGGAATAATGAGCCAGTCTCTGACTGGCGGGGGTTGAAGCGAATGCCTGTGGTTGCTTTTGGGTAGACAGAATAACGCAAGTCAGAGACTTGCCGGTTTGCTCGTATCG
>CAUJDW010000054.1 GCA_963169455.1 Bacteroidota bacterium
TCCTCAGCTATAGTCTTGCGAAGCGCCATGTCAATTGCTTTCGGCATAGATGTCTCTTATTAAAATCCTGGATGTCAAAGAACTACTAAGATATCACAATCTCAATTGCGGTTCAAATTTAATACTCTAACACGCACGACAGTGGATACAGGGCTAAATGCTTGCCATTGTGGAAGCCTGCCTTTGAAGTTGAATCGACAACCAACCAGAATATGACTTTAGAAAATTTCACGACCAAATCCCAGGAAGCCATCAAGCAGGCCCAGAAGATCGCGGTGGCCTTCGGGCAGCAATACGTGGAAACGCCCCACCTCATCCGCGGCATCATGGAGATCGACGAGCACGTCACCTCTTTTCTGTTCAACCAGATGCAGGCCGATATTCCCGCCCTGAAGCGCCGGGTGGATGAGGCCATCGCGCACTTTCCCAAGGTTGAAGGGGCCGACAAGCAGTTTGTCAGCAAGGACGGCAACCAGGCCCTGGCGCGCGCCAAAAAGATGCTGCCCGAATTCGGCGACGAGTATATCGCCATCGAGCTCATCCTGCTAGGCATCGCCCAGGGAAAAGACCGGGGCGCCCAGTTGCTCCGGGAGTCCGGCGTAACGGACGAAGGGCTGCGCAAGGCCATCCAGGAACTGCGCAAAGGCAGCAAAGTCACGGAACAGAGCGCGGAGGAAAGCTACAACGCCCTCAACAAATACGCCGTCAACCTGAACAGCCAGGCCGAATCCGGCAAACTCGACCCCATCATCGGGCGCGATGACGAGATCCGGAGGGTGCTGCACATCCTCAGCCGCCGCAAGAAGAACAACCCCATACTCGTCGGCGAAGCCGGCGTCGGCAAAACGGCCATCGTGGAGGGCATCGCCTGGCGCATCGTCAAAGGGGACGTGCCGGAAAACCTCCGCCAAAAAAGGATCCTGGTGCTCGACATCGCCGCCCTCGTGGCCGGCGCCAAGTACAAGGGCGACTTCGAAGAGCGCCTCAAGGCCGTCATCAAGGAAGTGGCCAACTCCAACGGGGAGATCATCCTCTTCATCGATGAGATTCACACCCTCATCGGCGCGGGCGGCGGCCAGGGCGCTATCGACGCCGCCAACATCCTGAAACCCGCCCTGGCCAGAGGCGAGCTGCGAACCATCGGCGCCACAACCCTCGACGAATACCAGAAGTATTTCGAAAAAGACAAAGCCCTGGTGCGCCGCTTCCAGACCGTGCTCATCGAAGAGCCCAGCGTGGAGGACACCATCTCCATCCTTCGCGGGCTGCAGGAGCGCTACGAAGTGTACCACAAGATAGAGATACTGGACGAAGCCCTCGTGGCCGCCGCCGAGCTCTCCCACCGCTACATCACCGACCGCTACCTGCCCGACAAGGCCATCGACCTCATCGACGAGGCCGCCGCCAAACTCCGCCTGGAACTGGACTCCGTGCCGGAACTGGTGGACGAATGGGACCGCCGCGTGCGCCAGCTGGAGATCGAACGCGAGGCGCTCAAGCGCGAAGGCGAACAGAAAAAAGTGGATATCATCAACGAGCAGATCGCCAATGCCAAGGAGAAAAGGGACTCCATCAGCGCGGCCTGGCGCAACGAGAAGGAAGTGATCGACACCATCCAGGGCGTCAAAAAACGCATCGAAGAGCTGGAACTGGAAGCCCAGAAAGCCGAGCGCAGCAGCGACTTCGAAACGGTGGCCAAAATCCGATATGGCGAGCTGCAGGAACAGCAGGCCATACTCAAAGCCTCCGAAGAAAAACTGGCCAAGCTGCCCGACGAGCAGCGCTTCACCAATGACGAAGTCACCGCCAACGACATCGCCAGCGTCGTCTCCCGCTGGACGGGCATCCCCGTCAACAAGATGATGGAGAGCGAAAGGGCCAAACTGCTGCACCTGGAGAGCGAACTGCACAAGCGCCTCATCGGCCAGGACGAAGCCGTGCGCGCCGTGGCCGACGCCGTGCGCCGCAGCCGCGCCGGGCTGCAGGACAGCGACCGCCCCATCGGCTCCTTCATCTTCCTGGGGCCTACCGGCGTGGGCAAAACCGAGCTGGCCAAAGCCCTGGCCGAGGTGCTGTTCAACGACGAGCGCGCCATCACCCGCATCGATATGAGCGAATACCAGGAGCGGCACAACGTCTCCCGCCTGGTCGGCGCCCCTCCGGGTTATATCGGCTACGATGAAGGCGGGCAGCTCACCGAGGCAGTTCGACGCCGACCCTATTCCATCGTGCTGATGGACGAGATCGAAAAGGCGCATCCCGACACCTTCAATATCCTGCTGCAGGTGCTCGACGACGGCCGACTGACCGACAACAAGGGCCGCGTGGCCAATTTCCGCAATACCATCATCATCATGACCTCCAACATGGCGGCGGAAACTATCCTGGAGAACTTCGAAGACCTCGACGCCCTCGGCGACGAAAAGCGCCAGGAGATCATCGACGCCACCAAAGAGGAAGTTTTTGAGCAGTTGAAGGAAAACCTCCGCCCCGAATTCCTCAACCGCATCGACGAGCGCATCATGTTCCTGCCCCTGACGAAAGAGGAGATCAAGCAGATTCTGCGGCTGCTGATGAAAAAAGTAGACAAGATGCTGGCCCAGCAGGGCATGGTGCTGAAAATGAGTGAAAAAGCCGCCGATTTGCTGGCAGACATGGGCTATGACCCCCAGTTCGGCGCCCGCCCCATGAAGCGCGTCCTGCAGAAAGAGGTCATCAACGAGCTGTCCAAGTTCGTGCTGGGCAATGTCTTTACCGCCGGCGACACCATCTTTGTGGATGCCCCGAAGGATGAACTCGTTTTCAGCAAGGAACCTTTCAAAGGGCCTGAGGCCGGGCTGAAAAAGGAATCGGCCCCCGGTAAAAAGAAGGAGCCCCCAAGAAAAGAAAAGGCCGCGGATCAGCGGGAACAACAGCTGGACGAGCTGAAGAAGGCCACGAAGGATGTGGAGGATGCGGTGAAGGAGGTGAAGGAGGTGAAGGAAGGGGAGGAGGATGCCGAAGGGTAAACCGCTTCGCCACAAATTGGCGTTTTCTCCCATAAACAGCTCACTTCAGGCTTGCCGGGATTGATGTCCATTTCTTATATTTGAAGGGATGGAAAAGATCAGAATCCTCATTGTTGAAGATGACCCAATCATCGGAGCCGACCTGCAGGACAGGCTCTCGGATATGGGCTATGCCGCATTGGGGCCGGTAGCCAGCGGCGAGGAAGCCATCAGGCATCTGGACGGCAGCCTGCCGCCTGACCTGCTGCTGATGGACATACAGCTGGAAGGAGAGTGGGACGGGATTGAAACCGCCCGGAGAATGCGGGAAAAACTGCGGCTGCCTCTGATCTTCCTGACCAGCAATTCGGACGACGCCACCTTCCGGCAGGCCAGGGCGGTACAGCCCGATGCCTTTCTTTCCAAACCTTTCCGGGGCCGAGACCTGAAACACGCCATTGAGCTTGCCATCGCACAATCGGCCCGGCAAGAAAACCGCGAACCCGACGACGGCAATAACAATACTTATTTGCTGAAGGACCGCCTTTTTGTCAAAGTGAAAAACCGCATGGTGCGCCTGTTTTTCAGTGACATCCTTTGGGTGGAAGCCGACGATTATTACTGTAAGGTGGTGGCCCGTGAAAAAGAATTTCTGGTCACCCAAACCCTGGGAAAGTTCAGCGAAACCTTTGAAACAATACCTGCGTTTATGCGTGTGCACCGCTCCTTTCTGGTCAACCTGGAGCACGTGGAGGAAATCGGGGAATTGTATCTGCACATTGGTAAAAAGCAGATCCCGTTCAGCAAAAGCAGCAGGGATGAACTGATGAAAAGGTTGAGAAGCACCTGAATGGCGGGCTTTACCAAAATTTTACGGCAACATTATAATCCGAATCTCCCGTGAACAAAAAAGTGAAATTCGTCCTGGCAATGGCGTTCGTTTCCCAATGGGCGCTGGCGCAGATACCTTCCGTGGACAGTCTTGCCGCCCTCCTGCCCGCCCTGCCCGACGGCGATGAAAAGATCGAAGTGCTAAACCAATTGCTGAAATTTCAGCTGAACGCAGACCTGGACAAGGCCCGGGGTTATGCCTCCCAGGTGGTGCGTTTGAGCAAAAAAACAGGGAACCGCCTGGCGCTCGCCACCGCTTTCAAAGACATCGGCGTCATACACCTCATCGCTTCCGATTTCGATTCCTCGAAATATTACAACCAACTGGCCCGGCGGGAATATGGAGCATTAATGAAAAACGGCGGCAATGAGGGCAAAAGCAAAATACTGGAAGGATACGCAGGCACGCTGTCCAATACCGGCAACTGGCATTACTACCAGTCGGCGCCCGACTCTGCCATATACTACCACCAGCAGGCCGTTGCCTTCAGCAAACAATACGGCACTGACAAACCAAAGGCAAATTCCCTGAGTACGCTGGCTTATATCTACCAGGACCAGGCACAATATGAACAGGCCATAGCCATGCATTTCGAGGCTCTGCGGACATTTGAAAAACTGGATAATAAAGACGGCGTCTCGAGAAGTTACCAGGGGATCGGGGAAATAAACTGTGAGTATTTGGACAAATGTGAGCTCGCTATCGACTACTACCGCAAGGCGCTGAATATCAAAAAAGAACTGGGCAGCGAGCGGGGGATGGCCTATGTCTTCCGTTTGCTCGGCGATGCCTACGAGAAGCTGTCGGCCATTGATTCGGCAAACTACTATTTCGAAAAAACCGTAGCGCTGGCGGAAAAGCTGAATGACAAAAGGTTGCTCACCGACGGATATTCTGCTCTGGCAGCCATAGCAAATGAGGTGGGCAAATCTGATGAAGAGCGTATCGAAATCATCCTAAAATACATAAAAGTATCGGAGGAAACCGGGCGCCTCGACGGGCTGTTTGTCGGCTATTCAAGCCTGGGCGATATTCACAAAGAGAAAGGGGCCTTCGAAAAGGCCGTCAGCTATTACAGGCAGGCCATTCAACTTGCAGAAAGCCAGAAAGATTACGATTTTCTGCAAAGGATATATTTCAAGAAGTACAACATTTACAAAGCGCACCTCAACGACCCGCTCAGCGCTTTGGCTGCCCTCGAAGCCTACCTCGTCAACCACGACAGCGTGGCCAATGCCGAAAGGTACCGGGCGGTGGAGGAGATCAGCACCCGCTACGAAACCGAAAAAAAGGAAGCCACCATTGCCAAACAGGAGGCAGCCCTGCGGCAGGGGCGCATAAGGTTCTGGCTCATCGCGGGAATCCTGGCCATAGCGCTGGCGGCCGGGGGGCTGCTGTTCCGCCTGGCCCGCCGGCTGCGCAGGCGCAACGAGGAAAAGGAATTTCTGATCAAGGAAATCCACCACCGGGTAAAAAATAACCTGCAGGTGCTGTCCAGCCTGCTGCACCTGCAGTCGCGCCACATAAGGGACGAAACGGCGCTCGATGCCGTTCGGGAAGGCCAGAACCGGGTGGAGGCCATGAGCCTCATCCACCAGAAACTATACATGGGCGGCAATCTCGCCGCCGTCGAAATGCAAGCCTACCTGTACGAGCTCGGCGACACCCTGTTGGATTCCTTCGGGCTGGAGGACGGCCGGGTGAAAATCATCTACCACCTCAGCCCCCTGCGCCTCGACGTGGACACGGCCATTCCTTTGGGTTTGATCATCAATGAACTGCTTACCAATTCCCTGAAATACGCCTTCCCCGATGGCCGCTCCGGCCAGGTGGAAATTTCCCTCTGGAAAAATGCCAACGGCAAGCTCTGCCTCAAAGTCGCCGACAACGGCGTGGGCAAATCCGGGGCTCCGGCTTTGAAAAACAGCACCTCCTTCGGCGCCAGCCTGGTGGAAATTTTGAGCAAAAAACTTAAAGGCCGCCCGGAAGTGTCGCATGAAAACGGGTACGCGACGCTGATCGAGTTCGGGCAATTCCAGGAAGCCTAAAGTTTTTTCCCTGAGCAATCCCCGCCCTTCCCTGAAAAAATTTCCTTTTGGGCCGTTGCGGCGCCACCTTGTGCGGCATGTATCAAACGACCATACTGCTTGTTGAGGACGAACCGCTTATCGCCCTCGATTTAAAGAGCGAACTGGAAGCAAGAGGCTATTTGCCGCTAATGGCGGCAGATGTGCAGGATGCCCTGCGCCTGGCTGCCCGTCATTTGCCGGACATAGCCATCCTGAATTTTCACACCGGCCACATGCCCGACGGCATGGCGCTTGCCTGCCTGCTGCGCACCCGCTATCTGATGAAAGTGCTGTTCATCACCGGCGCCCGCCCGCAGGAGCTCGAAGCGTCGGCGGATTTCTACGCCGGGCAGGAGGTGTTGTACAAACCCTTTACCCGAAGGCAGTTGACGCAATTCCTCTTCCCTGAGCCATTTCCGCCTTTCCCTGAGAACCGGAGTGCATTCACTGAATAAATTTCCCCCTATCCCCTTTTCGGCCGCAATTTCATCCCCGGTAACTTCCACAACCCTAAATCTCAGTTATTAAAACCTTGAGCCATGAAATTTCACGACTTACTTCCCGATGCAAAAATGCACTTTCAACAAAAAAGCTGCGGCATAAGCCCCCGCCGGCTTGAGCTACGCTCGCTTTGGCGGTTTCTCCTGATAGCCTTTTCGGTTTTTGCCTTGTCCCGGGAAACCGCTGTTGGGCAATCCTGCCCTGGGCAGGCTCTCAGTATTTCAGCGCCCAATCCCAGCCAAACCGGCACTACCGGCACGTGGACGGTGCCTGGGGGCGGGCCTTACAAGATAAAAATTACGGCAAAAGGGGCAAAGGGCGGCGACCATCCCAGCTCAGCCGGCGGTGCAGGAGCAGTAATGATTGGAGAGTTTATGGTATCGTCCGGCCAGGCGCTGGAGTCCATCGCCGGTGCGCCCGGCATTGGTAACGGTGGAGGAGGCGGGTCCGGCGCTCGCATTCAGGGCGGCTTGCCCTTAATTATTGCAGGTGGAGGAGGAGGCGGGTCAAATTTCAGTGGCGGCGGCGGCCCGGGGCTGACGAGCTCCGGCGGTGGTGGGGGAGGCAATTGGTATGTAGTTGGCGGCGGCGGCGGCGGCGGCCTTTACGGCGGCGGCGGCGGCGGGCCATTAGGCGGCGGAGCTGGTTTTAATGCGCTTGGTGGGGTTGGCGACGGAGGAACTGGCGGCGGCGGTTATGGCGCCGGCGGCGGCGGCGACAGTTTTTTTTATGGCGGCGGCGGCGGCGGCCAGTCAGGAGGGAATGCCTTTGGCCCCAGTACGGGAGGGCAGTCATACAATCCCGGCTCTAACCAAAACAATACGGCAGGCGCTAACAACGCCGGCGGACAGGTCATCATCGAATGCCTCGGTGCGGCTGTTTTCACGGCCAATTTCGCCCCTACGCAGCCCACTTGCCCCAACATTACCCAGGGCAGCCTCAACATCGACCTGACGGGCGACAACAACGGCAATACTACCGGCCTGGAATACGCCATCGTGGCGGGCGGCAGTTTTTCCGGGTCACCTACTTTTTCCGGCATCACTGCCGACCCGTTCAACATCACCAGCGGCTTTGGCACAGTAGCCCCGGGTACCTTTACCGTCCGGATAAGGCTGAAATATAACCCCGGCGTTTATCTGGACTATACCTATACCTTAAATCAGCCAACTCCTCCGACTTACTATATTGATGCAGATGGCGACCTGTACGGAGGAAGCTCAGTCGCGCAATGCAGCCGCCCGGCCAATGGCTATCTGATCACTGAATTAGCGGGCATTGGCGACTGCAACGACTCGAATGCCGCCATCAACCCCGGCGCCAGCGAAGTGTGCGACAACCTGGACAACAACTGCAACACGGCCATCGACGACGGCATCAACTGCTGCCCATCCAGTAATATCATCTACGTCAACGACGACGCCCCCGGCGCCAACGACGGCTCTTCCTGGACAAATGCTTTCAGAGATCTGCAGGACGCCCTGGCGCTGGCCGGCCAATGCCCCAGCGTGACGGAGATATGGGTTGCCGCCGGCGCCTATAAGCCTACGAGCGGCGCCGACCGGACGATATCCTTCCATTTGATAAATGGCGTGGCCATCTACGGCGGCTTCAATGGTACGGAGACGCAGCTCTCGCAAAGGAATTGGGCGGCGAATGTGGCCACGCTCAGCGGGGATATTGGCAACCTTGGAGATAATAGTGACAATAGTTTGAGAGTAATTTTCGTAGATTCAGGTTTGACCGGCTCATCGAGACTAGACGGTTTTACGATTACTGCGGGAAATTGCGATATAGGTAATGACTACGGAGGCGGAGTTTATATTAATGGGGCCTCACCCACACTAGCTAATTGTATTTTTACCAACAATTCAGGTAACTATGTGGCCGGAGGAGTGGTTGTCGTCAATGGCTCTCCATTGGTATTGAATTGTATCTTCAGCAACAATACATCCTCCTTTTTCGGTGCCGGTATTGCTAATACATTTGGTACGTCATCTACGGTCATCAACTGTACTTTCTATGGCAATACAGCTGATTTTGGAGGGGCTATTGTAAACTATAGTTCTCCTCCATCTATTTTCAAAAATTGTATCATTTGGGGCAACGGCAACGCTGTAGCCAATAATGGCAGTACCCCAGATATCACTTATTCGATTATACAAGGGGGATATCTTGGAGAAGGCAATTTTAACGCCGACCCGCTCTTCGTCGATCCCGCCAACGGCGACTTCCGCTTACAGCCCTGCTCCCCTGCCATCGACGCCGGAAACGACGCAGCCAATACCACTGCCAAAGACCTCGCCGGCAACCCGCGGCAGATCGACGCCTATGCCGGTGGCCCGCAAATTGATATTGGCGCCTTTGAAGCTGCTGCCGGGGACAACACCACGCCGGCCATCAGCTGCCCGGCCACGCAGACGCTGGTGCTGGGGCCGTCCTGTTCGGCTTCCCTGCCCGATTACACCGGCCTGGCCAGCACCGGCGACAACTGCGGGGTGCAGGGTGTAACGCAAAGCCCACCGGTGGGAACCACCGTTTTTGGCGCAGGCAACACCATGGTAACGCTCACCGTGACTGACGTCAACGGCAACAGCAACAACTGCCAGTTTACAGTCAGCAAAGTGGACAATACCGCGCCGGCCATCAGCTGCCCGGCCACGCAGACGCTGGTGCTGGGGCCGTCCTGTTCGGCTTCCCTGCCCGAATACACCGGCCTGGCCAGCACCGGCGACAACTGCGGGGTGCA
>CAUJDW010000055.1 GCA_963169455.1 Bacteroidota bacterium
CGATACGAGCAAACCGGCAAGTCTCTGACTTGCGTTATTCTGTCTACCCAAAAGCAACCACAGGCATTCGCTTCAACCCCCGCCAGTCAGAGACTGGCTCATTATTCCGCATCGAGACGGAGTCTCTCGCGAACGGAACGGATTTAATAGTTTTTCAACCCACGGCACTAGAGAGGTCGAACCTTAAATGCTTCATTGCCGGAATCTTGCCCTTGTGCGACCTCTCCGAGGTCGAAAAACATAAATTTTCGGTATTATCTACAAATCTACGACCTCTCCGAGGTCGAGAATTCGGGATGACTCATGTTTTTACGCTCAATTACCCAAACATTGATTGATTCCATTAAATATTTTTACTGTTTTTACAAACACCAGATCAGGGCTGATTATATTGCCATATTGTTAGATTGATGGCCCTGCGATCGACATTTGCGGCGAAATCTGTGATCGCCGCCTGGTTTTCCGAAGATGTCGCTAAATTTGGGCTGCAGTTCAGCCCGGCGCCTGCCTTTTTTGCGTGGATGAGCGGAGCTATTTTTTATCAAAAAAACTGTTCCCATGAGCGGCCGGCCGGCCATGCCCAAAAGATGGCTACCTTACCTTCTCCTCAGCCTGCCGCTCCTGTGGATATCCTCCAACATCCACTGGGGCAGCACCACCTGGGGCGGGATAATCGTCTATGACGCCAAGGGCTACTACGCCTACCTGCCCGCCGCATTCATCTACCACGGCCTCAGCTTTGGCTTTCAGCCGGACATAGAGCGCAAATACTACCATACCCACAACGCCAGCGACTACCGGCAGGCTATCGGCGATAAGGTGGTGAACAAGTACTACGCCGGCACGGCCTTACTGCAAAGCCCGTTTTTCTTCATCGCCCATGCCCTGAGCGGGTTGTTCGGCTTTCCGCAGGACGGCTTCTCCCGGCTCTACGCTATTGGCGTCAACATCGCGGGTATTTTTTACCTGCTGGCCGGGCTGGCCTTCTGGGAAAGCATCCTGAAGCGGTTCACTTCTGAGAGCAGGCTGCGGTGGCTGGTGCTGCTGGCGGTGCTGTTCGGCACGAACCTCTTTTATTACGCCGTCGTCGAGCCCGGCATGTCGCACATCTACTCCTTCGCCTGTTTCAATGCCCTGATCTGGCTGCTGTACCGTTTTCAGGAAACCAGCCGCACCCGCTACCTGTTGCTGATGGGGCTGCTGGCGGGGCTGATCGTGCTCATCCGTCCCGTCAACGGCATCGTGCTGTTGGGGTTGCCGTTTTTTGCAGGCAGTTGGGCTGGGGTAAAACGCCTGTCGGCGCAGCTCTTCATGCCCGTTTGGCGGCTGGGGGCGGCCATTTTGCCGGCATTGGCGGTGATATCCATCCAACTCCTGATCTACAAGCTGCAAACCGGCCACTGGTGGGTGTACGCCTATCGGGAAGAAGGCTTCGATTTCAGCCGCCCGGAGATGGCGCCCTTTCTGTTCAGTTACAAAAAGGGATATTTCCTGTACACCCCGCTGGCTGCGTTAGCGCTGCTGGGGCTTATCCCTTTGTACCGGCAAAGCCGCTACCGGTTCTTTGCGCTTTCCGGCTTTCTGCTGCTCGTCATTTACATCCTGTCCTCCTGGTGGCAATGGTGGTATGGCGGCAGTTTCTCCTCGCGGGTTATGGTGGAATACAGTATCTTCACCTTCACCCCCCTGGCCGTGTTGCTGGGCCGGCTCCGTTCCGGCCGGCCCCGGAAAGCGCTGGCGGGGCTGATCGTTTTGCTGGTGCTGCTTTGCCAGGTGCAAACCTACCAGTACCGGCACTGGCAGATACACTGGTCGGATATGGACAGGGAGCGATACTGGGAAAACTTTCTGCGAATAGACAAAGTATTGAAATGAATGCAAAAACACCTCCCATCGAGCTGATCATCTTCGACCTCGACGGCACGCTGGTGGACTCCCGTTTCGACCTATGCGATGGCGTCAACTACGCCCTGGAAAAGCTGGGGCTGCCCCGGCGCATCAGCTATGAGGAAGTTACCCCTATGCTGGGCAGCGGGCTGAGTTATCTTTTAGAAGCGGCCACCGGCGCTACCGATAAAACAGTGTTGCAGCAGGCCCGCCTGCACTTCGATGACTATTACGGCCGGTATTACGCCCATAAGACCCGCCCCTACCCCGGCGTGGTGGAAACCCTGGCGGCCCTTTCCCACCTTAAAAAAGCAGTATTCAGCAATAAAGCCCAGGCTTTTACCACCGGCATCATCCGCGAACTGCAGCTGGAGCCCTACTTCGACCGGGTGCTGGGCGCTCAGCCGGAACGGTATGCCCTCAAGCCCGACCCGGCGGGCATCCGCTTCATTCTTTCCGAACTGAACACCCGGCCCGAAAACGCCCTCATGGCCGGCGATTCCACTCACGACCTGGAAGCCGCACAGGCTGCGGGGATACGCTGCTGCGCCGTTACTTACGGTTACCGCCCCGCCGAAGTGCTGGCGGAAATGAGGCCGGATTTTTCGATCCGCCGCTTCGATGAGCTCCCTGGGCTGCTTGGGGTGTAAGGCGGGATGGGCAGTGCGCCGGCGCACCGGGCCTCACCCCCTACTGTGACCAAAAGCACTGACGCCCGTTTTTAAATCCCATACCTTGTGCTCACCGGAGTTTCCCATGAGGAGAAGTTCCCGAAAAATACTGAGCTGATATGACCCGGAACGACAAATCCCAGCCCGGACGCAACCTGGCCATGGACCTGGTTCGCGTAACGGAAGCCGCCGCCATTGCCGCCGCCCGCTTTGCAGGCCGTGGCGGGGAAGAAACCGGCGACAAAGCCGCCGCCGAAGCTATGCTGGCCTTCCTGTGCAGCGTGGAGGTGGACGGCCGCATGATCCTGGAAGAAGGGAAGCAGGGCGAAACCTGCCTGTTCCATAAGAGAGAGCAGGTGGGGGCGGGGACGGGCCCGGAGGCCGATGTGGCGGCCGTTCCGGTAGATGGCGCTTCTCTGCTGGCGCAGGGCAGGCCCAATTGCATTGCCGCCATCGCTATGGCCGAACGGGGCAGCATGTGGAAACCGGGCCATGCTTCTTACCTGAACAAGATCGTCGTCGAACCTCAGGCCCGCGAAGCCATAGATATACGGTTGTCTCCTACCGAAAACCTCCACCGCATCGCCGAAGCGCTGGGCCGGAAGCCTGGCAGCCTGTCCGTGTTCGTGCTCGACAAAGCCCGCCACGGCTCGCTCATCGAGGAGATCCGGCAGGCCGGCGCCCGCATCAGCCTGCACAGCGACGGCGACGTGATGGGCGCACTGCTGGCAGCCCTGCCCGATACCGGCATAGACGTACTGATGGGGGTAGGCGGCGCAACGGAAGCCCTGGCCGCCGCCGCCGCCGTTAAAGCGCTGGGCGGCGGCATGCAGGCCATGCGGGCGCCCCAGCGGGAGGACGAGAAAAGGCGCCTGAAAGAAGACGGCGTCAGAATACGGGAAGTGCTCACCCTGGATACGCTGATCCGGTCGGATAATATATCCTTTGCGGCTACTGGCATCACGCCGGGCACACTTCTGGAAGGCGTGCATTTCGGCGATCGCGGCAGCGTCACGACATACAGCATCGCCCTGCGTTCGCTTACGGGCTCCCTGCGTTTTATCAGGGCCATCCAGCAACTGGATCGCCGGCCTCCCGGCGGGAGCGCAGCCGGGGCAACGCCGGCGCAGGTGGCTTTTGACGTGGTGGAATAATGTGTGCTACCTCAACAGCAGGGCTTCTCCTTGTTCCTCGCATTCATACACCCGTTTGTCTTCCCCCACGAAAACCAGGCGGATAGCGTATACGTACAGGCCATTGCTCACTGCTTTGCCGCCGGCCGTGCCATCCCAGCGAAAACCGGGGTCGGTGGACTCAAACAGCAGGCCGCCCCAGCGGTCGAATATCCGGGCCTCAACCGCCTGTATCTGACAGGGGCCATACAGGCGGAAATAATCGTTGCGGCCGTCGCCGTTGGGGCTGAAAGCAGTGGGGATGAAAAAACAATCCGGCGCTTCGCCGCTGATGGTGCAGTCCAGCGCCTGTATGCGGATGGTGTCCAGAATGGCGCAATCGGGTAGTTCGACCAGGATTTCGTAGTAGCCTGTATCGGCAGGGGCAAAAACATTTTCGACGGCCAGCTGCCCGTTTATCCGGTAGTTGTAAGTGTCGGTGCGGGGAAAAAGCAGTTGCCAGCCTTCATCCAGGCAAACCGATGTGTCGGATAGAAATGGCGCATAATCTTTCCCCAGCGCCTCGCAAGTGTACACCTCCACCTGAAAGAAACCGATAGGCCCGCAGGGCTCCAACGCCACTTCTATGGTGTATAATCCTGCGCTGTCCGGCGCGAACTGCCCGCCCGGCAGGGCCTCGCCGTTGAGCCGGTAGGATAAAGGCAGGCTGGTGTTGAACGCCAGGCTTTCGCCTTCCAGAATAGCCGTATCCGATGGAATCAACGAGGAAAGGGAATAGAGGGCGACGTCGTCGATGAGGGCGTAGTGCCTTTGAATCGGGATTCCGGGAATGGGAACCGGGTTCAGGGTGTCCGTTTCTTCATTGGAGACGAAATTGCCCAGGGTTACATATCGCTCCCCTCCTGCAGCTGAAAAACAACCCGAGATGCGCACCCATTCCTGATTGGGAATGATGCCCTTCTGGTTCTGAACGTGGGGCTCCAGGTATAAGATGCCGTCCGGAGGGATATCGGTAATTGGATCCTGAGATAAATGCGCGCTGTATTGGTCGATCAAGATGCTATAGTTGGTCAAATGGACATAGAATTCCAGGTAATAGTCATTATTTAGCTCAAGAGGTTCTTCCAGTTCTCCATGCAAATACTCCCTCATTGGTATTGGATCTGTTGTTATCAACCACCTTGCACCAGCCAATGCATTTCCCGTTCTTGGCATTGCGTTCTGCGCAATAAAGGAAGGATAATAATTGCACAGGTTATAGTAGTCAGTGGTGCTAAAATATGATTTCCAGTATTTTGTATAACCCATCAACTGCCCTTCATCATCCGGGCAGGTGTAGTATTCTTCGAAACTTGGGTTTTTTATGAGGTTTTGGGCGGCCAGGAAGTTATGTGTGAAAAAAAACAGGAAGAACCCCGGCCATAAAAACGGGTGGATAGATGATGTCATAATGTGGAGATATTTCAAACATGAGTCATCCCGAATTATGGAAATGACCTCGGAGAGGTCAACCGTTTGTAGATGAATAATTTAAAGCGTGAGACGGCCTCGGAGAGGTCGAACCTTAAATGCTTCATTGCCGGAATCTTGCCCTTGTGCGACCTC
>CAUJDW010000056.1 GCA_963169455.1 Bacteroidota bacterium
TTCATAGAGCAGAAATAGAATTTTCAGTCTTACGTTGTTTCCTGCCAATTCAAGTCCGTTCGATAAATAGTCAAACGAGCCGTTGAGTTCTGAAACTCGGTCTTTACAGCGGTTTATTTGTTTAATGTCCGCTTGTTGTCTTATACAAGAATTGTTGTCCATAGCACAAAGGTAGTCAATTTGTTTATTTAAGCAACTGCTAAAATATAAAATGTCAAAAAGAACCCGATTTTGTCTGACGGGTTGTGTCGTCATAGCCTTGCCACTAACTCCGGCCCTACCGAAATAGGGTTTATCTCAAAACCCGCATTGCGTACCTCATAAACCCTATTGCGTGTAAATCCGCTATATCCACCCGGACGTTCCCAAATATACCCCAAACCCTCAAAAACAACACTGTCACCTATTAAAAATCCAGGCCCTCCCCGTACGGGTCCAGGATCATAGCGTTGCCCTTCTTCAGTTGTCCGCCATCGTATCCGATGGGGTTGGTGAAGGCGTAGCACAGCCCGTTGTCGTAACCCCGGGCCGGCAGCCAGCGCATCAGCCATGCCTGCCTTAGAGCTTGATTGGAGGCCCCCCTAATGATGCCTATGCCCGCCTCCCCCATCCTTCCGGAACGGAACCGGCGCATGGCCCAGCACCTGCGGGACTTCCCCTTCCACAATATGATAGTACCGATTTACATCAAGCCCTTCATAAGTTTCTGAAGTTTGTGCCGCATTCGGCCAGGTGATGCGCAGGCTTTTGATCCGGCTTGCCGGCCCCAGGCCGATCTCCTGCTGAAGGCTGCCCGCGCCGAAGGAGCCGCCCGTCGATACCGTGCGGGCGATCTTCCGGGCCTTCCCTCCCTGCTCCTCCACCACGAGTTCGAGCCGGGCGCCGATTGCGGAGCGGTTGGCGGTGCGGCCCTCCAACGTAATTCTTAGCCAGGCGTTCTGCTTCCAGGCGCCGGGGTTTTCATACAACACATTCGGAAAGACATCGCCCTGGTAAGCGCCGCCCATCACCTCGTAAATATCCTCATCGCCATCGCGGTCGAGGTCGGCAAAAGCCAGGGCGTGGCCTTTCTGGATATGGCCGAACGCGCCCTCATAGGTCACTTCTTCAAAAGACCGGCCCCCAAGGCTGCGGAACATGCGGTTGGGAATGACCGAGCGGAGGTCCGGCGAGCCGTTGCCGATGTAGAAGTCGAGCCAGCCATCGTTGTCGAGGTCGCCGAAATTGGAGCCCATGCCGAAAAAGGATTTGTCGATGCCCATGGCGGGGGCTACTTCCGAGAAGGTTCCGTCGCCGTTATTGTGGTAGAGGCTGGCGGGTTCCGCCTGCATGCCCAGCCCCAGGCATTCGCGGGCCATGTTGGTATGGAGCTGGGTCAGATGTCGGAGGTCAAAGCTGCAGACAAACAAGTCTTCCCAGCCATCGTGGTCGTAATCCCAGAACCAGGCCGGGAAAGAGAACAGCGGCATCTGTACTCGGGCCGCCTCGGCCTGCTCCGTGAAGCGCCAGTCGGCAGCCGATGTGCCGCCCCGGTTGATATACAAGCGGTTCGGCTCGCCCATAACGGAAACGAAGAGGTCGGGCAGGCCGTCGTTGTTGACATCGCCCCAGGCCACGCCTTTGACGAAAGTTTGCAGATCGATGCCTGCCTGTTTTGCTACTTCTGAAAAAGTGCCGTCGCCATTGTTCCGGTACAATTCGCAGGGGTGCGGGGGCCCGGGTTCGGCCTGATCCTTTGCCAGGATATTCTGCCATTGGGTTCTGGATTCGTTCCCGATGAACAGGTCCAGGTGGCCATCGAGGTCGAAGTCGGCCCAGGCGGCGGTTTGGGTGGGGTGGTAAGACAGCAGCCCGGCGGCATGGGTTACATCTTCAAAAGTACCATCCCCATTGTTGCGCAGCAGGGAATTGGGTATGGCGCCCGCATCTCCCAGCCATCCGCCGCGCAGGACGAAAATGTCCACATCACCATCGTTGTCGTAGTCGGCGTGTACGGCGTTCAGGCCGCCCATCAGGCCCTGCAGGCCTGCTTCTTTGGTGTAGTCCTGGTAGCCCCCCATGCCGTCGGCGAGGAAAAAGCGGGGCGGATCCCGGAAACCATAGGAAGTGGTGAAGAGGTCGAGGTGGCCGTCGCCGTTGAAATCTTCGATGCAAAGCCCTCCCGACAGGCCGTTCACCGCGACGCCCAGGCTTGTGGCGATATTGGGGAAGCGGGGAAAGGGGTTGTCCGGTTTCGCTTCCAGGCCTTTGATCAGCATATCTTCCGGCACGCTGTCGGGGTAAGTGCCGATGGCCGAGTAGGCGACATTGAGCAGCCAGCGCGAGCCGAAGTCGCCCTTGTAGCGGCTCAGTATCTGCTCATATAATGCAATGGCCTGCCGCGTGCCTTGCTGGCGGGCCTGCACGCCGGCGCCCACGATGGGCAGGATGCAGGATTCATCGGTGTGGTTGTCGATGCAGTTCTGCTGTTCCCCCAAACGAAGGTAGGCGATGGCCAGCTCTTCAAAAAGCGGCTTATTGGCGGCGGCGATGATGCTCGGTTTCTCGCCAATCTCCCTGATGACCTGCTGCAATTCCGATATGGCTGCTTCCGTTTGCCCGGCCTGCATCAATTCCTTTGCTATTTGCGCCCGCAGGCGGAGGGCGTCCCTGCCCGGCAGCTGTCCTGCCTGATCCCGCATTATTTCAGCCCGGCGGCTGTTGAGCAGATAATAGGGCATCGGATTGCTTTCCGCCTGCTCGGCAAAGGCGGCCAGTTCTCTGGCCATGCGGGCAGTGCCGGCAGGAGCCTGGCCTGCATCTCCGCATCCGGCCAGCATAGCCAGGCCCGGCATCAGGGCTATCAGCAACCGGGTAAAAAAAACAGCAACCGGCCTTTTCCCGGCGAAGCCGGCTTCAGTTAAAGTGAAAAAACGACCCATAACAGCCTACCTTGGATTTTTTCAAAAAACATTCCATTCGAGTTACTATTCAGGACTCCTTTAGCGGCAATTTGGAACGCGGGCCTGCGGCCCGCGCGCAGGCAGAGCCCCTCCAAGGGCACCCTGATTATCATCCCGCCGGCCGCAGGCCCGCGAGATCCAACCTTAATAGTTACCAAAATACGCTAATTATGGCCGGGTTTTCAACTGAATAATGGGCCCCATGCCGCCCCTTTTTTTTACAAAAACGCACACCTGCTGTTCGAAAACGGACACTTTTTTATTCAGCCTTATTGATTATGTGGCTGCAAATCAATTATTTGCAAATTTGGCACAGCCCTTGGAAATTTTTTTATCAAACAAGAAGGCCAAACCAATCATGGACAGAAAGATCGAGAAAAAAACATGGACCTGGCAGCGGATCACAATCGGCGCCATCGTTTTGGCAACCATTGGGTGGTTTGGGTGGTCTGTGTATAAGGATGCCGGTTCTTCCAGGCTCAATGTGGAAACGGAGCGCCTGCTGCTGGACACGGTCCGGCAGGGGGTATTCCAGGAATTCATCCCCGTCACCGGCGTGGTTTTGCCGATGCGGAGCGTGGTGATCGCGGTCAATGAGGGCGGGAAGGTGGAAGAAAAATTCGTCGAAGACGGCGCCATGTTGTCGGCCGGGCAGCCCATTCTGCGGCTGAGCAACCCGGACCTGCAACTGACCTACCTCAACCAGGAGGCGGACATCGTCAACCAGATCAACCAAATCCAGAACATGAGCCTGTTGCGCGACCAGCAAAGCCTCAACCTCAAGGAAACCCTGCTCAATATCGAGTTCAACATCACCCTGGTGGGAAAACGGCTGGAACGCAACCGCATCCTGGCTGCCGGCCAGGTCATCTCCCAGGTCGAGCTGGAAGAGATGGAAGCGGAGTACCAGAACCTCGTCCGCCGGAAGGCCTTGTTGAAAAAGACGATCGAAAAAGACAGCCTCTCCGGCAGGATACAGGAACGACAAATGGAAAATTCCCTCGACTTAATGCAACGCAACCTGGAAATCACCCGTCAAAGCCTGGATAATCTGGTGGCCAAAGCACCCATCGATGGCCAGCTCTCCGGCCTGGCAGCCGAACTCGGCGAGTCCATCAGCCGGGGAGCCCAGATTGCCCAGATCGATGACCTGAGCACCTTTAAAGTTCGCGTGCGCATTGATGAATTCTATATCTCACGGGTGTTCCCCGAACAGGAGGGCGCCTTCCAGTTCGCTGGAAAACAGTACCGGATGAAGATCAAAAAGATCTACCCCCAGGTAGTCAACGGGGCTTTCGAAGCGGATATGTTCTTCGTCGGTGAATTCCCCACGGCCATCAAGCGCGGGCAGACCTTGTCGGTCAAACTGGAACTGAGCGCCGAAGAGGAAGCCACCCTGCTGGCCCGCGGCGGCTTCTACCAGAAAACCGGCGGCAACTGGGTGTACGTGATCGACCAGGCTACCGGCAACGCAGTGAAAAGGGAAATCCGCCTGGGCCGCCAGAACCCCAACTTCTACGAAGTGCTGGACGGGCTGCAGCCCGGCGATGTGGCCATCACCTCCAGTTACGACAACTTTGGGGATAAAGATGAACTGGTCCTGAAATAATTTCAAAAAACAATCCATGATGATCAAAACCAACAAGCTGGTAAAAATTTACCAGACCGACGAAGTCGAAACAACGGCCCTGAACGAAGTGGACCTCGAGATCGGCGAAGGCGAATTCGTCTCGGTGATGGGCCCCTCGGGCTGCGGGAAGTCCACCTTGCTCAACGTGCTTGGCATGATCGACAGCCCCAGCGGCGGCGACTACTACTTCAACGGAACGGAAGTGGGCCGGCTGCCGGAGCGGAAGCGGTCCAATATCCGCAAACACAACCTGGGCTTCGTCTTCCAGAGCTTCAACCTCATCGATGAACTCACGGTGTTCGAGAACATCGAACTGCCCATGTTATACACCAAAGTGCCCGGCCCGCAGCGCCGCAAACGCGTAGAGGAACTGCTGGAAGGCATGAATATCATGCACCGCCGCAACCACTTCCCGCAGCAGTTGTCCGGCGGCCAGCAGCAGCGGGTGGCCGTGGCCCGCGCCGTGGTCAACAAACCCAAGCTCATCCTGGCCGATGAACCTACCGGCAACCTGGACAGCTCCAACGGGGAGGAAGTCATGAAAATCCTCTCCTCCCTCAACGCCGAAGGCACCACCATCCTCATGGTGACCCACTCCCAGTACTGCGCCGAGTTCGGCAACCGCATCATCCGCATGCTGGACGGCCAGGTCGTGACGGAGAACGTGGTCAGGCAGTATCTGTAATCCCATAACCCATAACCCACGAACCCATAACCCACGAATTCATTCGTGGGATAGGATAGGATGAGATCGGATCGGATCGGATAGGATAGGATAGGATGAGATCGGATCGGATGGGATGGGGATGGGAATGGAAAACAAAAACACATGATCCATCTATCCAACATAGAACGATTCTACAAGAACGGGCTGCTCAAAACCTGGGTGCTGAGGGATATCAACCTCCAGGTACAGCCGGGTGAGTTCGTCACCATCATGGGCCCCAGCGGCTCGGGCAAAACCACCCTGCTCAACATCCTGGGCATGCTGGACCAGCCGGATAAAGGGGAGTATCTGTTTTTCGACGAAGCAGTGCACAAATTCAACGAGAAGAAGCGCACCGAGCTGCACAAGCATTATATCGGCTTCGTCTTCCAGGCCTACCACCTCATCGATGAGCTCACGGTGTACGAAAATATCGAGACCCCCCTGCTCTACAGAGGCGTAAAAAGCCAGGAGCGCAAATCGCTGGTTGCCGATGTGCTCGACCGCTTCAATATTGTGGCCAAGAAGGATCTTTTCCCCCACCAGCTTTCCGGCGGCCAGCAGCAGCTGGTGGGCGTAGCCCGGGCCATCATCGGCAAACCGAAATTGTTGCTCGCCGACGAACCGACGGGCAACCTGCATACCTCCCAGGGAGAAATGATCATGGACCTGTTCGCCCAGCTGCACAAAGAAGGCATGACCATCCTCCAGGTGACGCACAACGAGAAAAACGCCCTGTACGGCAGCAGGGTCATCAAACTGGAAGACGGATTCGTCCGCGAAGATAAACCCATAACGCCTGACGCCTGAGGCGCGGAAAACACCTGAAACCCGCCCGTCCGTCTAGTCAGCCGGATAAATCCTCGCTGCACTCAGCCAGTCCGGCTCGCAGAAACGGAAGTAACCCTAAACCTGAAAAGCATGTTCTCGAATTACCTGAAAATCACCCTGCGCACCCTGCTCAAGCAGCGGGTTCATTCCATGATCAACCTGCTGGGGCTGGCGCTGGGGCTTGCCTGCACTTCGATCATTGTGCTGTGGATAAAGCGGGAATTGAGCATGAACCAGTTCCACGAGCACAAGGCTGAGCTTTTCCGGGTACTGGAACACCAGACGTATGACGACGCCGTTTTCACCTTCGCCGCCACCCCGGGCCCCCTGGCGGAAAAGCTGAAAGCCGATTTCCCGGAGATCACCCACGCCAGCCGGGTGAGCTGGGGGGAACGCAGCCTGCTGGCTTACGGCAGGGAGTCGTTTTATCAGGAAGGGCGCAGTGTAGAGCCGGATTTCCTGGAGATGTTCACTTTCCCGCTCTTGCAGGGGAACCAGGAAACAGCCCTTTCCAACCCCAACAACATCCTGATTACCCGGGAACTCGCAGACAAATATTTCGGCGGCGAAGACCCCATGGGAAAAGTGATGCGCCTGGACGATGAGGCCGATTACGAGGTAGCGGGCGTTCTGGCCGATATCCCGGAAAATTCCACCCTGAAGTTCGATTTTCTCCTGCCCCTGGACAACTACCTGAAGCAGGATGAATCCCTGAACAGCTGGAACAACAACAGTATCCAGTGCTATTTCCGGGTTCGGCCGGGGGTGGAGGCAGGAGCCATTACCGAAAAGATAAAAAAGATCGTAGCCGAAAACGGGCAGGAAAATGTAGCCTTGCTGGCCCACCCCTTGTCCGACTGGTATCTGCGCAGCCGCTTCCAGGACGGCAAACTGCAGGGCGGGCGCATCGACTCGGTGCGGCTGTTCGGCATCATCGCCGTGTTCATCCTGCTGATCGCCTGCATCAACTTCATGAACCTGTCGACGGCCAAATCGGCCAACCGGGCCATGGAAGTCGGGGTGCGCAAGGTGTCGGGAGCGACGAGGGGGCTGCTGGCCGGCCAGTTCCTCAGCGAGTCCCTCATCATGTCGGCCCTGGCGGGGCTGCTGGGCATCGCCCTGGCGGCTGTGGCCCTGCCCTACTTCAACCGCCTGTTCGAGCTCGAGCTGGCCATCTCTTCCGCCGGGCCGGGCTTCTGGCTGGGCATGGGGGCCGCCATAGTGATCACCGGACTGGTAGCCGGCAGTTACCCGGCCTTTTTCCTCTCCGGCTTTCAGCCGGTAAAGGTGCTGAAGGGCCTGGTGAGAAAGAGCGGCGGCGCCGTGCAGCTCCGGAAAGCGCTGGTCACGGCCCAATTCGCCATCTCGGTGCTCCTCATCATCGGCGCCCTGGTCATTTACCGGCAGATACAATTCATCAAAAACAAAAACCTGGGCTACGACAAGGAGAACCTGCTGTACGTGCCTGTCAACGGCGCGCTTTGGGACAAGTACGAAACCGTCAAAACCGAGCTGATGCAGATGCCCGGCATCCTGAGCGTTTCATCCACCAACGGGCAGGTGCACCAGTGGGGCAACAACACCTCAAACGTGAGCTGGGAGGGGAAAGACCCCGAGCAGGCCATCCTGTTCCAGACCATCCCTGTGGGTTACGGCTTCGTGAAGACAATAGGCGCCAGCCTGAAGGCCGGCAGGGATTTCTCGCCGGAATTTCCGGCCGACTCGACGAATTTTCTCATCAACGAGACAGCGGCTCGGCTGATGGGCATGGATGAGCCCGTAGGGCAAACGATTTCGCTGTGGGAAGAAACGGGCCGCATCGTCGGGCTGCTCCGCGATTTTCACGTCGGCTCCTTCCATCAGGCACAGGACCCCGTCATCATGATCCTGAGGCCCTGGAAAAACTTCATCTACATCCGCCTGAAGCCCGGCGACGGCCTGAGCGGGCTGCTGGCTTCCATGGAAATGGTATTCAGGAAACACAACCCGGCTTACCCGTTCGAATATCACTTTACGGACCGGGAATACGAGGAACTGCACCGAAACGAACAGCGCACCGGGGAGCTGGCCAAGGTTTTCGCCTTCCTGGCCATCTTCGTTTCCTGCCTCGGGTTGTTCGGGCTGGCCAGCTTCATGGCCGAGCAACGCACCAAGGAAATTGGCATCCGAAAAGTCCTCGGCGCCAGCGTGGGAGGCATCACCCGGCTGTTGACAATGGATTTCCTGAAACTGGCGCTCATCGCCATCTTTATAGCTTCCCCGCTGGCTTACTACCTCATGAACAAATGGCTCCAGGGCTTCGCCTTCCGCATCGGCATCCCATGGTGGGTATTCGCCCTGGCAGGCCTGATAACCGCACTGGTCGCCATCCTGACGGTGGGCTTCCAGAGTGTTAAGGCTGCCCTGGCCAACCCGGTGAGGGCGCTGCGGAGTGAGTGAATGGCTATATGGCTATATGGCTATATGGCTATATGGCTATATTGTTATGGCTGGATGGCTATATGGCTATATGGCTATATGGCTATATGGCTATATGGCTGGATGGCTGGATGGCTGGATGGCTATATTGTTTTTACCCGGCTGATGCCGACAGATGTAGGGAGAGGGCGGGATATGGCTGCTATGGCGGAAACCTCGGAAGTTAAGCTCTGTAACCCCATGGGAGGCTGGGAGATCGGGAGAGGGGGGAGACGTGGTGAGCCTTGGGCAAACCTTGCAAACCTGAAACCTGAAACCTGAAACCTGAAACCTGAAACCTGAAACCTGAAACCTGAAACCACTAACAACCCGAATATGTTCCGTAACAACCTGAAAATCGCACTGCGCAGCCTGTGGAAAAATAAAATCTACACTGCCGTTAACCTCATCGGGCTGACGGTGGGCATCGCTGCGGCCCTGCTCATTTTCCGCATCGTGAGTTACGAGCTGAGCTTCAACAAGAACTTTGAAAATTACGATCGGATGGGGCGGGTGGTGTCGGCCTTGTCTTCGGCGGAAGAAGGGGAATCGTTTACCCCTTGTACGCCCATACCGGCGATGAACGAGATGGAGGAGAAGGTCAGCCAGTTCGAGGCGATGAGCCGGGTGAAGGAATTCTGGGGCACGCTTTCGCTGCCCAATCCGGACGGCGGGGCGCCCCTGAAGAAATTCAACACCGAGGAGGGTGAAACGGCTTTTTTTGTAGAGCCGGCCTTTTTCCGGATATTCCGGTTCGACTGGCTGGCCGGCGACCCTGCCACTGCCCTTGCAGGGCCCAACAGCATCGTGCTGACGGAGCGCTGGGCCCGGAAATTCTTCGACTCTCCCCTTCAGGCCATGGAGCAGCCTCTGATCA
Source organism: Bacteroidota bacterium (assembly GCA_963169455.1). Classification (GTDB taxonomy): domain Bacteria; phylum Bacteroidota; class Bacteroidia; order Chitinophagales; family Saprospiraceae; genus JACJYE01. The sequence goes on from CAUJDW010000056.1 coordinate 9,444, forward strand.
TTGACAATCTCGTGCCGGTAATAGTGAAAGGCGTAGTGGCCGATCTGCCGGCCAACTGCGATTTCCCCATTCCGTTTTTGTCCGGTTGGGAAACGGTGAAAGCCTATCCCGGGCACTTTTTCTACGATGAAGGCTGGGGCAGTTGCAGTTCCAACAACCAGGTTTACGCCCTGCTCCGGGACGCTGGCCAGGCAGAAGCCGCCCAGGCCGTGCTGGCGGGCATCGGCGAGGAAGAATACAAGAAACGCGACGGGCGCAAGGGCCGGACCCACCTCTTCCAGCCGCTGTCGGACTTGC
>CAUJDW010000057.1 GCA_963169455.1 Bacteroidota bacterium
CCGATGCCCAGGGTGTCGCCACTGAGGTTCGTCCACACTACGCACTCCGGCGCAGGGCCGCCCACTTCCAGGCACACTTCCTCCGGCCCGCACACCACCGTGTCCGACGGCATGATTTCCAGCTTCGTATTGTCCGCTATCACCACTACCTGCGCCGTGGCGCTGGCCGTGGCGCAGCCGTTGTCTGCTACCGCCGTATAGGTATAGGTTCCGGGAGCCGGCGGCGTTACGCACAGCTCCAGGCCCGCGCCCACTACCGCTCCGCTCTCGTCCAGCCATGTTACCATGGCCATCGTGGCGTCAGGGCCTACCGTGGCTACAAGGCAGGCCGTGTCCCCTACGCACAATTTCGCAGGGCCCGGTGCTATTGACACGAACAGGCTGTCCGGAACAAGCTTCACCGTGGCCGTGTCCGGGAACACACAAGCCTCCAGGCCAGGCACAGTGGCGATATAGATATTATCGCCGGGCTGCGGAATAAGCGCAAGTTGCGCACCTGTATCCACAGGTATCCCCATAATGTTCGACCATACTACTTCATCGGCAAGGGGGCCGGAAACCGTTAAATAAACAAGATCAGGGGTGCAAACCAGGGTGTCATCCGGGCTGATTTCCAGGGGGCCGGATTCGGCAACCCGGATTCGGGCGAAAGCAGTATCTGCGTTACAGGGGCCCACTGCTACCGCCCGGTATTCGTTAATTCCGGCGGTTGGCGTCAACAGGATTGAATTTCCGGAACCCAGGCTATCTCCAACGGCATTGTACCAGGTAAGGGTAAAGGGAACCGAATCGGGAATGGCAAAGGATTCGAGTAAAACGGGCTGGCCTTCGCAGATTAGGGTATCTGCCGGCGTGATGTTGATTTCCACGAAGCCGCCGCCGCCAGCCAGATCCACGGTAGTCGTAAGAGGCCCGCAATCATTGGCGTCGGTAACCCGAATGGTGTAGGAGCCGGCGGGCAGTGCGCCGGGGTCGGTAACTGTTGCGCCGGAGCCATCGGTTATAGTAACTTCATAAGGCGGAGTGCCCCCGGTAATGCTTTCCACCTCTATATATCCGGTGGCCGTTCCTCCGGGCACGCAATCGCCGCCCTCTGCATTGATGGTGACTTCGATCGGCCCGGGGGCTGTCACTTCAATTCCGAATTCACAGATGCAGTTGTCGGCCGAACTCAGCCTTTTGATCTTGTATTCACCGTGGGGCGCCGTTACCACAACAGCCTGGTTTCCAGGCACGGTGGCGATCACCCAGGTAGAATTTTTCTGCCTGATCTCGAAGTACTCCGAAGCGCTGCCGGAGCCATTAAAAACCAGATACCCATTCCCGTCGGGGCAGTCTGCATGGACTGCAGTCCAGCCATTGATTGAAGGGGGGCATTGGTTGGAAAGCGCGATATCTCCTTCTGCTTCACAAAGGAAAGCATCCTGTACAGTAACCGTATATAATGCCGGTGGAAGCCCGGCGAAGGTAAAGGTATTGCTGCTGGTTGTCTGAAATATCCCGGCGCCCAGCGACAAGGTGTAAGGGGGAAAGCCGCCGTTGATCGTCACGGTAATGGATCCGTCATCCGTTCCGCAGGCCGTTGGGTTGAGGCGGGAAAGGCTGATGCTGAACACATCGCTGTTATCCCTTCCCACATCCACAACGCGGACGGTGGAGCAGCCGTTGCCGTTGTTGTCGGTAACGGTAAAATGGTATTGCCCCGCTGCCAGGCCGTTGATCTGCGTCATGCCCAGGCTGTTGGCCGTTTGGGAATTCCCGTTCCATTTGATCACGAAGGGCGGCGTTCCGGAAAGGATATTTACCCTGGCTTTGCCATCTTCTGTCAGGCAGTTGGCAGGTTTGGTTGTAATTTCCAGCTCCGGCCCGCCAATTTCACTGACGGGGATATAGACGACGATATCGCAGTTGCGGAAATCGCCGTTGCCTGACTGGGCCACGCTAACGGACACTGCATAAACCCCCGGCGCCAGGTTATCTGCCGTATTGGTGTTGCTCACGTTGCCGCTCCAGTTGTAGTTGAAGGACGTACCCGCCGGATAGCCGACAGGGTGGAGCGAGATTTTCCCGTTGTTTTCCCCGCAGGCTGCATTGAGTGCAATCCAGTTGGCCTGGAATTCGGGGCAACGCAGGTCGCAGGCATGAGTGGAAAAAACTGGCCTGATGGTATCGGCTGCGAGGACTGCCCATTCCAGGGAAAGCGCCGGGGGTTGCTGCTGCCGCCACCGGCAGTTATCCGGTTCTGCCCAGTGGAAAGCCGAAGCGCTCCACAGCAGGGCCGGCAAGCTCCAAAAGATGCCCAGGAATAAGGCCCTGGATAGTGTTTGCATAATTCGTGGTTTTATCATTGCCTGGGATTTTGGGTATTCGTTTGTGATGATGTCTGGGTATCGGGGTTTGTATATCTCAGGTTTGTACCCGTGACCTTCAATTCCACCCGGCGGTCGAGCACGGCCGACAAGCTATAAATACCCCCTGCATCTTTATTGGGGTTCATGGTGGGGTTCGGGAAAATGTTGGCTGCCTGAGAAGCGCCCAGGGCTTTGGGCACCAGCCGCAGGGTCTTGTTATCAATATAAGGTTTGAGGACGCCCCCGTTATACCGTTCGAGAGAAAGCCGGATGCACATGATCCGGCGGTTGGCCAGGGAGTCATTGTACTCCATATTGCCCCGGATACTGCAAAAGCCCTGGACTTCCATTTCAAAAGTGCGGCCTGTCGCCACGAAATCTTCCAGGTAAGCGCAGAGGCGCTGGAGGTTTTCCAGGCCCCCTTTTAATTCCGTGTCGAAAACGTCGTTCACCCGCCGCCTCAGGGCGAATGTATCGACCACGGTGATGAGGTACCTCCCCTCCTGTTTCACCCGGACCGAATCGGCGCCCACGTGGAGGTATTCTTCATTTCCGACCGTGTACCTCCTTGCCCGGACTGCTTCGTTGATCCGGATGGTGTCCGGTTTCAGGATGTAGGCCATATAGTCCTCCTTTTTGGCGTAATAGGGGTCGAAGGTTTCTTCAAATGACAGTTTTGTCTTCGGCCAATATCGCTTGTCCCGGTCTGTCGGGCTGGGGCGGTCCCGGTCCGGTTTATCATTGTCGAAATAAAAAACGATAAGCGTATCGGGAGGCGGGGCCACGCTCAGGGGCAGGCGCAGGTGCTCTACGCAGTCTCCGTCATTGTCTATGGTAGCGAAGGAAATAGCCGTGTCGATAGGCAGGTATGCGTTGTAATCGGCGCGGATGAAGAGGTACAAGGGTTGCTTGGGGTCCACCTTGCAGGAGCCGGGTGGGCTTCCCGCCGGCGGGCTTTCCCCGTTGGCCAGAATTTCCAGTGCTTCGCCTTCAAAGGAAAAGCGGGGGTTGCCGGGGTCGAAGGCCGTAATATACAGGTCGATGAACTGAGGTTCCAGGTTGATGGAGTGCTTTGCTACATCCTCCCCTAGGAAACGCTGATCCAGCACGATCGTATCGAGGCCGGGCCTGAATCCCTCCGCTAAAACTTCTATGCGGTACTGGTGATAGCGCTTGACCTTGTCCAGGGCGATAAGCCCCGTATCGGACACGCCCGGGGTGATGTCATAAACACTGACCTTGACCAGATCCGCTAAGCTGGCGCCGCAGCCGGTGACGTCCACCTCCAGTTGCATAAAAATATTGATGGGGAAGGAGTAGATGTCCTGGCAGCAGGCATTCAGGGTATCGATAAAGCGCATGGACTCGGGGCGGTCGGAAGAGAAGTAGGCCTGGCTGCCATCGGGGCTAAGGAAATAATACTGGTCGTTGTAACCGCTGTTGTAGGGCAGCCCGAGGTTTTTCGGAGCGCTCCAGTTTTGCCCGTCGAAATAGCTGACGAACATATCGTAGAGCCCGTAACCAGGTTCCCTGTCGGAGCTGAAGTACAACTGGGCGGAGAGGGTATGAAAGAAAGGCGTAGCTTCGTGCCAGGGGGTGTTGATGCCGGAAAGCGGGGATGGAATCCCCGGGTTGCCGATGGAATCCAGCTCGCTCCTCCAAATATCGAGCCCGCCTTTTGAGCCGGGGCGGTCGGAGGCGAAAAACAACCATTCCCTGCCCGAGTAGATATCCCGGCTGATGCTGGGCTGCTGGGAGGTGAAGCGGGTGCTGTCCACATTGATACTCAGCAACTGGGGCTTGCCCCAGCCATCCCCCAGGCGGGCGCGGCGGTAAAGGGTGCAACGGATGGAATCCTTCTCCTGGTAACAACGGGAGAAAAACATCCACCGCCCGTCGCCGGTAAAGGCCGTGTGGGCCGTGTGTACATCGTCTTCGTTAAACAGGCCGCTTTGGGCAAGGGGTTCCACCAGCGTATCGGCCTGCCCGGTGGAAGTCCCCGCAAAATCCGCTTTTAGCACCTTGGAATAGGTGCGGGACTGGCGGGACTGCTTTTCGCGGGAGCCATAGTATTTCAGGGAAGAAAAATAGAGTGTATTGCCTTCCAGGACAGGCGCCAGGTCAGAGAAAGCGGAATTGATGCCGCTGCCCAGGCGGTAGAGCGTATCTGCCCTGACGAGCCCTTCGTTTTCAATGGCGAAAGTACAACTCCGCAGCCCGCTTTCGGCGTCCCGCCGGAAAGCCTCCTTGTCTTCGGCGCTGGCATCCAGCCGGGTATACAGGGCATCGCTCAGAAAAAGCTGGTAAAGCTGCCGGGCAGCATCGAGCCGGGCGACATTCATCCGGTTGAAATTCAGGTTGATGGTGTCTTTTGCCGTGCTTTGCTTCACCCGGGCGAGGTTAAAAACAGAACGGGCATAGAGGTTCGGGTTCTGGTTTTCCGCTTCCTCCAGCAGGCGGGTGTACATCGAGTCGGCAGCCTGGTAGTAGTTGAAGCGCTGGGCGGCTTCCGCATATCTGTACTTGACATATAAGGTGTCGCCATCGAATTTTGCGGGGACAGCATACTGAAGCACGGTTTCATAGCACCGAAAAGCGCTGTAGTAGTCTTTGGTGCCGAAAGATTCCTCACCGACCTTCAGCACTTTCTCCAGTGATTGGCCAAAACCGGAGGAAAGCGTAAGCAGAGCAGCCAAAACGGACAGTAAGATTATTCTCATGGTAGTAACTTTCCTGTTTTTCAATGTTTGCGGTTACAGAAAAAGCATTGCAAATCTTTGCAGGGGGCGCTTTTTCTACGCCGTCCCATGGCCTGTCTTCATTATTTCCGAGCATGCTTTTCGTTTGGAGGAAGCTTCGGGCTTCCTGCCTTGTGCAAATCTGTTCAGGGGGGCAAGGCAACCCTTTCTTTTCGAAAGGGGGGGGTCAAAGCAAGGGGCAGAAATAGTTATTGATGCAGACGCCGCCGAGCATATACCGGACTGTTAATTCCCAACCACCTCTCCGCCCTGTGGCGGCCCGGAAATCCGAGATATTCAGGTCATAGGAAATAGTGCCGTACACAGGCCCCACCTGCAATTCCAGGGCGGGGAAGAAGGCATCGCCGAATTCGTTGTTGAACCTGTAGCCCAGGCTGGCCGCCAGGGAAAGCTGCTTGCCCGGGGTCTTGTCGAGATAAGCCCTGGCCCCTGCGCCCACCAGCCATTCCTTATAGGGCCCCTGAAACTGGAAGTTGGTGTTCAGGAAAGCGTCCCAGGTGTCATCGACCTGCAGGTTCCCAAGGAAATAGGGGCTGAGGCGGACGCCCAGCCTGGCCTTGTCGCTGTCATCAAAAGCCTGGTCGGGCCTGTTGATGTGAAAAAGGCCGATACCTAGGTCGAGGTAGGAGCGCTTTTTCAGGGTGTTGATGATCTCGCAATTCCCGAAGTCCTGCCAGCGGAAATTCAGCCCCGTGCCGAGGTCGAGGAAGCTGTTTCGATAACCCGAGAAATCCTCTCCGCTGGGAAGGCCGGGGTTGCCTTCGCTGAGGTTGCGGTCGTACTGGTTATTAAACAGCAGGGGGTCAATTTTGAACCCGCGGTTGCTCCCTCCCAGCTGAAAGCCGGCGGTCAGGAAAACTTTGGGGTGCAGCCTGCGGGTGTAGGACGCGTTGAGGTTTCCGTTGGCCAGATACAACTTCGATGCCCCCGCCTGGTCGTAGTTAAACGCCCCACCCAAGGCGAAAAAGCCATTGCTGTTGGGATCCTGGTTCGGGAGCTTGAAGTCGGCCGAAGCGGAAAAGGTGAGGTATTCGACGGGCACCGTCTGCCATTGGGAACGGAAGTTGCCGCTCAGGCGCAGGTTGCCCCTGAAGATGCCCGTCAGGGCCGGGTTGAGGTTTGTAGGGGAGTAGGCAAACTGGGAGAAATGCAGGTCCTGAGCCATCAGGCCAGGCGGAATTACCCAGAAAGCCAGTAACCAGAAGTATAGTATCCTTCTCAAAATCAACTGGTTTTGGTTAAAGTGTATCGTTTTAATCCAAATTGCTATTATACCGAGGGGGGGAATCAAAAAGGTTTTGGCCGTTTTGTAGATAGCTTGCTTCCGGGCGTCTGCCCAAAATAAGAAAAACCTGCTTGTATGGCCGATTTTCAGGATATAAAAATTGCCCCTGGGGGTGACATTCCAGATATGGGGCTCTTGAACTGCCATTTCCGCACAGGCAGGCCTCTGCGTCTATCCTTTACGGATTCGGCCGGATTTCGTTTCACAAAAGTCAGAAAATCACTTCGCCAACCTCTTTTTTTCTCCTGCCGCCCTCTGTACAACTAATTTGCCCATTTCACCAAGGGTTACCCTGCTCCGCAAAAGAAATCTGCAGAATCGGATAATTTTTTTTCCTGATATATGAAACAAAGGCGCGAACGGCCCGTTAGAGCGAAAAGAATTTCCCAATTTATTTTGTATCCCAAGTATTTTAGCCCCGAACCATTGAAAACAAATCAGCAATTCTGAATTTTTTTTCACCGGTGTTTGCACTTATGGATAAAAAGTTCATATATTGCAGCTGTGTTTGACAATCGTCCCATGTATTATCAGAGAGTTTCCCAAAGCTCTCGCCCATTATCCCACATTTTGCAATCTTCGTTTGACACCTCTTTTTGACAAGATGGTGTCCCAACCCAGTTTTTCCCATCCTGGAGCTGACCACCATCCGGTCGACTAGATCCCGTTTTTTTCCAAGGCGACTTGGCAATACCAACTTCAAAACTTCAAAAGCGTGAAAAGATTTGCTTTACTAACGGTACTAGTGCTGGCGTTTTGCCAGGTGGATGCGAAGGTCATCTACGTAAAACTGGGCGGCAACGGCAACGGCTCCTCCTGGGATCATGCCCTGGGAAGCGTGCAGGAAGCCCTGCAGCGCGCCAAGGGCGGTGACCAGATCTGGGTAGCTGCCGGCACCTACTTCACTACGACGGACGGCGACCGCTCCAAATCCTTTATCATCCCCGATGGCGTTGCGCTTTATGGCGGTTTCACCGGCACGGAATCCTCCGTTGACCAGCGCGACCCGAAAAGCAACCCGACTTACCTCAGCGGGGAAATCGGAACGGCATCCCGCAACGACAACGCCTTCACCGTAGTATATACGGAAAATGTTAGCGCCAGCACCATCGTCGACGGCTTTACCATTGCCAACGGCGCGGCCAACGGCTCGAACGAATCCCGCTTCATGGAAATCGGAGGCGCCGGCTGGTACAACCTGGCCTCCAACGGCCGCAACAGCAGCCCGAAGATCCAGAACTGCATTTTCACCCAAAACACCGGCCGCGAAGGCGCTGCCATCTTCAACCGCTCGGTAAACGACGGCACTTGCCAGCCGACGATCAAAGACTGCACCTTTGTTAACAACAAAGCTGATTTCGACGGCGGCGCCATCCTGAACTACAGCGAGAGCGGCAACTGCAGCCCGAAAATCCTGAACTGCTCCTTCCTGGCCAATGAGGCTACCTACGGCGCAGGCGTTTACAATAAGGCAAAGAGCGGCAAGGCTTCCCCCTACATGCAGAACTGCCTCTTCAAAGGCAATATCGCCTACATCCGCGACGGCGGCGTGCACAACGCCCGCTCCGAAGGCTCCTGCGAAGCCATCCTGGCCGGCTGCCGTTTCGAACAAAACGCCGCTGCTGTAGGAAGCGGGGAAGCTTCCGGCGCCCAATTCAGCACCAGCACCCAGACGGCAATAAGCAGCGGGTATTGATCCTGCGCTTCCAACTTTCTTTTCACGCTTTTCAGAAGGGCGCTTTCCTCAGGGGAAGCGCCCTTCTGCGTTTTCATGCTTATCAAAGGCCGAAATTGCTATCTTTGGAGGTGTTGACCAACCGAGGCATACGCATGAAAAGGATTACGCTCTGGGCTTTCGCCCTGGCCGCCCTGGCGGCCTGCCAATCGAAGAAAGAAGACATCCCCCCTACCCTGGCCGGCCTGATCGAAGAGGTGCGCCTGGCCTACGCCCCCGACAAGCGCGTCGCGATTTTCCAGGTGGATGCAGAAGCGGAGGGCGGGCAATGGCTGCTCACCACAGAAACCAACCTGCCGGAAGCCCTGCAGGCGCTGGAAGAAGGCATAAAATCTGCAGGGCTCCCCGCCCGCATCCAGGCCCGCCTGCTGCCCGATTCCAGCCTGGAGGGCAACATTTACGGCGTCGTGCAACTCTCGGCCTGCAATATCCGCTCCGAACCCCGGCATTCCGCAGAGCTGGCCACCCAGGCCATGCTGGGCGCCCCCTTGCGGGTTTACAGGAAATCGGATGGCTGGTATCTGGTTCAGACACCAGACGGCTACCTCGGCTGGCTGGACGATGGTGGATTTACCCTAATGGATGAAGCCGGATTCGCACGCTGGAAATCAGCGCAAAAGGCCGTTTACCTCCCCGACATGGGATTCGCCTATGCCGCACCTTCCCCCGGTGCAGCGGTAGTATCCGACCTGCTTGCCGGCAATATCCTCGAATGGCAGGATGGGGCCGATGGTTACGCACGGGTGGCCTTCCCCGACGGCCGCACGGCCTACATCCCGGAGAGCGCGCTCATGCGCTATGACGCCTGGCTGGCATCCCGGCAGCCCGACGCCAGCCACATCATCCAGACTGCATACACCTTTATGGGGCGGCCCTACCTCTGGGGAGGCACCTCGGGCAAGGGGGTCGACTGCAGCGGTTTCACCAAAACGGCCTTTTTCCTCAACGGGCTGCAACTGCCGCGCGACGCCTCCCAGCAGGTACATGTCGGGCAGCCCGTAGAAACGGACACCACACTCGCCAACCTGCAAGCCGGCGACCTGCTCTTCTTCGGGCGCAAAGCCACCGATGAGGCGCCGCAGAAAATCACCCACGTCGCTATCTACCTCGGCGACGGCAAGATCATACACGCCTCCGGATCCGTGAAAGTGGAAAGCATGCGCCGCGGCGACCCCACCTTCACCGAATACCGGCTCCAGTCTTTCGTCTGCGCCAGGCGAATGCTGAGCGGGATCGGGGAAAACGGGGTCATTCCCGTCGCGGAAGCGCTATCGTATCAGTGAGAATTCCGGAGGGTTCGGGCCTGTTCCGGGCAAATGAACTTCAGGGCTCCTTCACGGCATTATCCGGAATGCGGGCCTGCGGCCCGCGACACAGGCAGAGCCTCGCTAATGGCTCTTTGATTATCCTTTCGCGGGCCGCAGGCCCGCGTTCCACCTGATAGTTACAAAAATGAAAAACCTCCTGTCATTCCTGTTCTTCTGCTGCTTCGGGCCCATGCTTGCGGCGCAAACCTCATTTCCCGGCATCAATGCCGAGATAGCCGCCGGCAATTTCGGAAAAGCCAGGGAACTGATAGCTCAGCGCATTGCGGCAGGCGGGCTGCCGGACACAGCGGTTTATAACCTGCAGTTGCAATCCGCCCTGCTGAGCCGGATCGAAATGGACTTCAACCGGGATGAGGCTTACGTCCGCAGGACGCTGGCTCCTTACTACCCCGGCCTGAGCGATGCGCAGCTCAGTGCCTGGGAACAGTCAGGGGAACTGGAGATGCGCATCATTGAAGGGGAAAAGCGCTATTTCCGCAATGCCGTATGGAACCTTTTCCGCGTCAATGCGGAAGCCAAAGCACAACGGGAGAAAGTGGATGGCCCCCGCGAGGACGAACTGGCCCGCTTTCTGCAGGGCTACCTGCCCCGGGCCGTACAGGCCGTGGAGGCAGAACCCGGCAACACCGCCAGCCCCCGCCAGCTCCGGATCACCTACACCCTGCGCGTAAAACCCGATGCCGTGCCGGCGGGGGAAATAGTACGCGCCTGGCTGCCCTACCCGCGCGCCAGCCGCAACCGACTGGGCCCCGTACAACTGATCAGCAGCAGCGAACCTTTTTACATCATTTCGCCGCTGGCCTACCCCCACACCTCTATATATATGGAAAAGGCCGCCCGCGCGGGCGAGTGGACGGAGTTCCGCTTTCAGGCGGAATACACCGCATATGACGAATGGCGCAATCTCCGGGAACTGGATGTTCAACCCTATGACACCAGCAGCGAATTGTACCGGCATTTCACCGCCGAGCGAGCCCAACACATCCGCTTCACGCCGCTACTGAAAACCTTGTCGGAAGAAATCGTGGGTGATGAACAGGATCCTGTGCAAAAGGCCTGGCTTATCTTTAAATGGATCGGCGAAAATATCCCCTGGGCCAGCGCGCTGGAATATTCCACCATGCCCGACATCCCTTCCTACTGCATCCGCAACCGGCGGGGCGACTGCGGCATGAAAAGCCTGCTCTTTATCACCTTGTGCCGCTACAACGGCATTCCCGCAAAATGGCAGAGCGGCTGGTTCCTCTACCCCGACAACATGAACCTGCACGACTGGGCGGAGATATACTTCGAAGGCTACGGCTGGGTTCCCGTGGACCCCGATTTCAACCTGCAGGATATTCCTGATCAGGAGAATGCCCGCACCTTCTTTTTCGGCGGCGCCGACGCCTACCGCCTCATCGTCAATGACGATTTCTCAGGCCCCTTTTTCCCGGCCAAAATACACCCCCGCAGCGAAACGGTGGACTTCCAGCGCGGCGAGGTGGAATGGCGGGGCGGAAACCTCTATTTCGACCAGTGGGCCTATGATATGGACGTGGAGTATTTTCGGTAGGCAGTACTGCAGTTGGGCAGCAAGCGGCCCTACGAAACTGGCGTACTGATAAACTGCGTCCATCCCCCGCTTTTTCCGTCTTTAAAAATAAAACCCATGGAAGCAGAAGCCATCTGGATAAAAGTACAGGCCAGGCTGAAGGCCTACATACGCAGTAAAGTCCAGGACGAGGCTACCGCCGACGATTTGCTGCAGGAGGTGTTCCTCCGGATGCACCACAAGCTGCATCAACTGAACGAAGTGGAAAAGGCGGAGTACTGGCTGTTCCGCATCGCTCAAAACACCGTACACGACCACTACCGCCGGCAACGGAGCCGGAAGGCCGTTTTGCCGGCGCCTGAAGCGGAGCCAGGCGAAGAAGAAACGGAAAGCGGCGCACTGACGGAAGAGGTGTCGCAATGGCTGCCAGCCATGCTGGAGTTGCTGCCGGAGAAATACCGGGAAGCCCTGTACCTGACGGACATCGAAGGCTTGACGCAGCGGGAGCTGGCCGGCAAGCTGGGGATTTCCTACTCCGGCGCAAAATCCAGGGTGCAGCGCGGGCGGGAAAAGCTGCGGGAGATCGTCCTGCTTTGCTGCGAAGTGGCTACGGACAGGTATGGCAACGTATTGGGCTACCAGCCGAGGTTTCCCCGCAAAACTGAAAAAAGGGAAGAACCGGAAGAGGAGTGCTGCCCGGAATAGGCCAGTCTGCCAGCAGGCAGAGCCTTAGGAGGTTCCGGGGTCCCAGGTTCAAAGTTCCAGG
>CAUJDW010000058.1 GCA_963169455.1 Bacteroidota bacterium
AATAAATTTGCGCGTTACGGGCATTCCCGGGCGCCCTGTCAGGCCTCAGGCCGGCACTTCAGCACGTTGAGCATAGGGAAATCCCGTGCCGGCGACAGGAGCCCGGGATCGGACGCCGGTGGCTCCTGAGCCCGTCCGCGAATAAGTAACCCTCAAATTTATTTGAGCGGCCGCGAATAAGTAGCCCTCAAATTTATTTGAGCGGCCGCGAATAAGTAGCCCTCAAATTTATTTGAGCGGCCGAGAATAAGTAAACCTCAAATTTATTTGAGCGTCCGCGAATAAGTAGCCCTCAAATTTATTTGAGCGGCTTTAATTGTAATACACTGATTTTCAGTTTTTTGAATTTCAACGCTGCAAATAAATTTGCGCGTTACGGGCATTCCCGGGCGCCCTGTCAGGCCTCAGGCCGGCACTTCAGCACGTTGAGCATAGCGAAATCCCGTGCCGGCGGCAGGAGCCCGGGATCGAACGGCGGTGGCTCCTGAGCCCGTCCGCGAATAAGTAACCCTCAAATTTATTTGAGCGGCCGGGAATAAGTAGCCCTCAAATTTATTTGAGCGGCCATAATTGTAAGACACTGATTTTCAGTTTATTGAATTTTGACGCCGCAAATAAATTTGCGCGTTACGGGCATTCCCGGGCGCCCTGGTTAGTGCCGCGTCCCGGATTGCTGCAAAGGAGTCCTGAATAGTTGCCATTATTTACTACATTTGAAAAAAGCTGCCGCCATGCCCGCGCAAACCACCTCGTCGTTTCCCTACCGTACCCCCGCGGGGGGCCATTTACTTTGATCGAAGTGAGAGGCCCAAAGGAGCGCGGCGAGCTGGAGGCGAGCCGGCGAAGTTGGGGCGAGGCCCGGAGCGGGCGGGCGAGCAGGTTTTCTCCAATACTCCATTACTTTTACCCGGCCGTAGCCAGCAGGGCGGAGTCGGGCCATTATTCCGGCCCTCAAGGACTTTCCGGAGCCTAATAGTTCCCCCAGCCATGGGAACGCGGCCAAGCTTCAAAATTGTTATCTTTGAGAAAAAACTGCACAGATCATGATGAAGAGCCTCATTAAACTGGGATTGATCCTGGTTGTCGGGATTCTGGTGTACAATTATTTTTTCGGCACGCCGGAAGAGAAGCAGCAATCCAAAGAGATATTTGAGGACGTCCGCAGCCTCACCAGGTCGGCCATTGGCCTGCTGAAGTCCGAGAAGGAGAAATTTGACGAGGGCAAGTACGACGACGCCGTGGATAAGGTGGGCGGGCTGCTCGACAACCTGCAGGGCAAGGCCCGGCAGCTGAAGGACAACAAAGACCTGCTCAGCGAGATCGCCGAGCTGCAGCAGCGCCAGCGCGCCCTCGACGCCAGGCTTCAGAGCACCGACATGCAGGAATACGGCTCCGATGGCCGCCGGGTCATCGCCGACAGCGCCGACCGCAAAGCCATAGAAAGGGAGTGGGAGGACATCATCCGCAAAACGGAAAGCCTGATGCAGGAAATGGAGCAGCGCGCCGAACGGGAATCGGGGCAGTAGGCAGTATGCCAGTTGAAAAGACGTGCTACTTCGCCAGTTCCGCCCGGACGCACTTTTTGATGGGCGAGAAATTGTCGATGAGGATGTTGCCGCGGTAGGAGAAGCGCCCGTCCTTGTAAAAGGCCTCGATGAGGATGTAGTTGATGGGCTTTTTGGGCACGAACTGCACTTCATGCGCTTCCCATTCCTGTTCGCGGATAAAACCCGTTTCGAGGAGCAACTGCCCTTTTTCGCATTTGGCCGTTCCGCCCCAGATGCGGAGGCGCAGGGGGTTGTTGTAGCCGGCATAGGTGCGGGAGTGGGCGATGTCGAGGGTGAAGGTATAACACTCTTTGGGGTTGAGGGTGGCCGACAGGCGCTGGCCGATGCTTTCCCAGGTGCCGTCTTCGCGGGTGATGAGCCCCACGTAGGTATCGCCCTCGGCCGCTTCTTCGTAAACGCCCCAGGGGCCGGGCAGGATGTCCGGCGTGGTGCCGGCTTCACAGGGGAACCAGCCGGCGGGCACGGTGGCGTCCTGGGCTTTCCCCTCGAAGGAAGCGTTTTTTATATAGGCCTGAGCTGTCAGCAAAAAAGGCAGGATGGCAAACAGCGCCACGAAAGAAAACCATTTCATAAATAGTAAAGTTTGTTTGAACAAGCCCTTTGCCCTTCATACGGCAAAAGCTTCCCGGGGTTGCCTTTCTTCCGGATAAAATCGGGAAGAAGGCGTTTCATTCCATAACGACGGGAGCCTCCAATAAATTGGCCGGCTGCTTTCGCTTTGGCGTATATTTTATAATTTTGCGCAGCAATTGAGACTCCATGGCCGAACCGAACAGCAATATGGCAGGCAGGCCCCGCCCGAATTATCTGTATTCCATCATTAGTGTGGCGCTGGTGTTGTTTGTCCTTGGCTTTTTCGCGCTGGCCGTGCTCTACGCCCGGCAACTGGTGCAGGGGCTGAAGGAAAAGGTCAACCTCATTGTCGAGCTGAAGGAGGGAAGCGGCGAAGCGGAAGCCCGCCTTCTGAAGGAAAAGCTCGCCGCCAGCCCGTACGTCAAGGAGGCCTCGGCCCAGTACATCAGCCGCGAGGAAGCGGCGCAGGCCATGAAGGAAGACTTTGGCGACGACTTTTTGAAACTGGGCATGCCCAACCCGCTCTATGACGTGATCACGTTCAACGTGCGGGCAGCCTACATGGATCCCGACAGCCTCCGGGAAATCCGGGAGGGGCTGCTGGAAGAGGGCGCCGTTTCCGATGTCTATTATCAGGAAAGCCTGGTCAATGAGATCGCGAAAAACATACGCTCCCTGAGCCTTATCGGGCTGGGCATACTGCTTTTTTCCGTTATCGTTTCCGGCGCCCTCATTCACAATACCGTGCGCCTGGCCCTGTACGCCAACCGTTTCCTGATCAAAAACATGGAACTGGTGGGCGCCTCCTGGGAGTTCATCAGCCGGCCATATATCCGCAGAGGGGCCTGGCATGGCGTGCTCAGCGGGCTGCTGGCGTCGGCGGGCATAATGATGGTGTATCTCTGGCTGTACAACACTATTCCCGGCTTGCGGGAAGTTGGCAATAAGAACCTGATCATCCTGCTGGCCCTGCTGCTTTGCCTGATGGGGCTGGCGATCAATGCGCTGAGCACCTATTATGTGGTGCGCAAATACCTGAAAATGCGGGTGGACGACCTTTACTGAAAAGCTGCCCGCTATGCTGTCATTACCAATTGAACCATAAACAAAATGAGTCAAAACAGGCCACCAAAGAAAAAAGTCGTCGTTACCACGCAGAAAAAAGCGGAAACGCCTGCGCCGGGCCGCCGCCGCCTGGCCGATTCCGGCGCCCGCGTCGTTGAACTGGAATTCGGCCGGCAGAACTACATCCTGATGGGCGCAGGCGCTGTGCTCATCGCCATCGGCCTGTTCCTCATGGCCGGCGGCGACATGCCCGACCCGCAAACCTGGGACCCCGATATCATCTACAGCACCCGCCGCACCCTGATCGCCCCCATCGTCATCCTGGCGGGCCTGGCGGTGGAGATCGTGGCTATTTTCAAGAGAGGTTAATACATGGAGGAGATCATCCGTTCAGTCATCCTGGGCGTCATTCAGGGGCTGACAGAATTTCTGCCTGTGAGCAGCAGCGGCCATCTGGAGCTTGCCAAATATTTTTTGGGCGACACCAGCGTCGGAGAGGAGAGCCTCCTGATGACGGTGACCCTGCACGCCGCTACCGCCCTGAGCACCATCGTCGTTTTCCGGAAAGACATCGCCGATATTTTCCGGGGGCTTTTCCGCTTCCGCTGGAATGAGGAAACCCGGTACAGCCTGAAGATCGTGCTGTCGATGGCGCCGGCCGCCGCGGTGGGGCTGCTGTTCGAAAGCCAGATCGAGGAGCTGTTCAGCCAGCGGGTAGTGCTGGTCAGCCTGATGCTGGGCGTCACGGGACTGCTGCTCCTGCTGGCCACCCGGGCCCGTTATTCCGAAAAGGGGGTGAATTACCGCAACGCCTTCCTGGTGGGCATCGCCCAGGCCATCGCCATCATGCCGGGCATTTCGCGCTCGGGGGCCACGATCTCAACTTCAGTACTGCTGGGCATCGGCCGGGAACAGGCCGCCCGCTTTTCCTTCCTCATGGTCGTACCGCTCATCCTGGGCAAAATGGCCAAAGACCTGATGGACGGCGAGTTGTCGGAGGCCTCCGTCGGGGCGGCGCCCCTGCTTGCCGGCTTCATCGCGGCCTTCCTGACCGGCGCCATGGCCTGCGTCTGGATGATTAAAATCGTGAAAAACAGCAGGTTGGCTTATTTCTCCGTATATTGCTTTATCATAGCTGCTATTGCGATTGCCGCATTTTACCTGAAGCAATGACCAAATCCATGAATGCTGAAGACGTTCCGCTTGCGCGATACGATTTTCTGGCCGGCGCCATGTTGCTGATCGATAAGCCGCAGGGCTGGACTTCCTTTGACGTGGTGAACAAGATACGCTACAAGCTCAAACACAGGCTCGGTGTAAAGAAGCTCAAAGTGGGCCATGCCGGCACCCTCGACCCCATGGCCACAGGGCTGCTGTTGGCCTGTACCGGCAAAGCCACCAAAAAGCTGGCCGCCTACCAGGGGCTGGACAAGGAGTACACCGGCTCCATGATCCTGGGCGCAGCCACGCCTTCCTATGACGCCGAAACCGAAGTGGAGGAAACCTTCCCCACCGCCCATATCACCCCGGAACTGCTCGAAGAGGCCCGGCGCCGCTTCCTCGGCGAGATCGGGCAGGTGCCCCCCATGTTCAGCGCTATAAAAGTGGACGGGCAGCCGCTGTACAAAAAGGCCCGCAAGGGGGAAATGGTGGAGGTGGAACCCCGGCAGGTGCATATCTACGAATTTGAGCTGACTCATGTAGCCCTGCCCGAAGTCCGCTTCCGGGTGCGCTGCAGCAAAGGCACCTACATCCGCTCGCTCGCCCATGATTTCGGCAAGGCTCTGGGCAGCGGCGCTTACCTGGCAGCCCTGCGCCGAACCCGTATCGGCCAGTTCCGCATCGAGGACGCCTGGGATTTGGACGCGCTCGTCGATTATCTGGAACAGCTGCCGGAAAAGTCATAGAATTGTCAAGAAAACAGGGAGAGCAACCTTTTAGGGGCTTTCCTGTTACTTTTGTAACATCAAATACAATTCAATGGCGGCTAATCAGGTAAAACTATGGCTGAAGCGCGTCGGGCTGGCGGGCTTTATGTTTTTCTTCCTCAAAGGTTTGGTTTGGATTGCTATATTTGTAGGTATCGGCAGGTGTACGCTCTGACCAATACCCGAATCTATGCGCCCGTTTTTCCTTTTATTCCTGTTCCATTTTTCCCTTTACTTTTCCCCCCTCGCTCAGGAAGCCATTTTCCTTGACAACCCATCTTTCGAAGACGAACCGGCTTACGCCCGGCCGCCCATGGGCTGGTTTTACTGCGGGCAGCCCGGCGAGAGCCCGCCCGATATCCATCCCGGCGGGTTCTTCGAGGTCGATGTTCAACCCCTTGACGGCCATACGTACGTGGGCATGGTTGCGCGCGATAACGGCACCTCCGAAGGCCTGGGGCAACGCCTGTCCCGCCCCCTGGAAGCCGGCCGTTGTTACAGCTTTTCCATCTTCGCCGCCCGTTCCGACGACTACTGGAGCTACAGCCGCCTGAGCGGGGAGCAGGCCAACTATAACCGCGCCCTGCGGCTGCGCGCCTGGGGCGGCTCGGAGAACTGCGGGCGCAGCGAGTTGCTGTGGGAAACCGATGTCGTGGCCCAACTGCAGTGGGCGCCTTTCGACATGATCTTCCGGCCGCAACAAGGCCATACCCATATTTTTTTCGAAGCCACTTTCCTCAACCCACAGGCCGCGCCATACAACGGCAATATCCTGCTCGACAAAGCTTCTGCGCTTATTCCCATCGATTGCAGCAGCCCGGCTCCGGAAAGGAAGCCGCTGGATACGGTGGCGGACCCCCGCATTGCCGATGTACAGGCCCTGCGGGCCTACCTGGCCGAACAGGGGCGCCGCCTGCGCTTTACCGTCACCGGCGCCGGTATGGAACAGCATCTTTTTGCCGATTCGGCGGGTAATGTACAGCAGGTGAACAAACACCTCTGGCTGATGGGCCGGGCCCTGCGTTTATTTCCCGGGGCGGAGCTGCTGATCGCGGTGGGCGGCGAATCGGAGTTCGTACTCCGGGAGCGGATCATGAATTTCGAATACACGCTGCAGGCGGCGGGGGCGCCGCCGCAGCAATACCAGCTTCGCCCCCGCAAACGCTCGGATGATAAGAAAGAGTGGCTCTGGCCCGGGGAGGCCCATGAGTATTTGATACAGCTCATTTTGAAATGACTCACCCATGAAACTGATCGCCAAAACCATGGCCGGCCTGGAGGGCGTCCTGGCGGAAGAACTCCGGCAACTGGGAGCGCAGAACATCGAACCCCTCACCCGGGCAGTGGCCTTCGAGGGCGACAAGCGCCTGCTGTACCGCGCCAACCTGGAGCTGCGCACCGCCCTGCGGGTGCTGCTGCCCATCCGGGCCTTCCAGGTGCGCAGCGAGGAGGGCCTGTACAAAATGATCAGGGAAATAGACTGGCCGAAGTACATGGGGGTGGATGGCGCCCTGGCCGTGGATGCCGCCACGCACTCGCCTTATTTCAAACATTCGAAATACGCCGCCCTCAAAACCAAGGACGCCATCGTGGACCGCTTCCGGCAGGAATTCGGGCGGCGGCCCAATGTGGATCTGGATAAGCCGAGCCTTCGGATCAATATCCACATCTACAATGATGAATGCACCGTAGCGCTCGACAGCTCCGGCATGTCGCTGCACAAGCGCGGCTACCGCATGGAAACCCTGGAAGCCCCCATCAATGAAGTGCTGGCCGCCGGCATGGTGCTGCTGACGGGCTGGCAGCGCGACTGCGCCTTTGTGGACCCCATGTGCGGCTCGGGCACTATCCTGATCGAGGCGGCTACGTACGCGCACAATATGGCGCCACAACTGCACCGCCAGTTTTTCGGCTTCAAATCCTGGAAAAACTACGAACCCCGGCTTTGGGATGAAGTGCTGGCTGAGGCCCGGGATAGTGTCCGCCCTTTCGAATACGGCCTGTTCGGCTATGACAAGGATTTCCGCGCCCTGAAAGTGGCGCAGCAGAACTGCCTGGCCGCACACCTGGAAGGAAGGGTGTCTGTCGAAAGAAAGGCCTTTGAAAAGCTGGAGCCGCCGGCTCAAACCGGGCTCATCGTGATGAATCCGCCCTATGACGAACGGATCGGCAATGAGGATATCGGCGCCTTTTATAAAATGATCGGAGACCGGCTCAAACAAGCCTTTTCCGGATACCAGGCCTGGCTCATTTCCTCCAACCTGGAAGCCCTGAAGCAGATAGGCCTGCGCCCTTCCCGCAAGCTGTCGCTTTTCAATGGGGCGCTGGAGTGCAAATTCCAGAAATATGACCTGTACGAAGGCAGCCGGAAAGAAAAAAGGCAAAACGATGAAAGCTGAACTGCTCCGCTTTTTTTTGTTGTGCGCCCTGCTTGCCGGCCTGGCGCGGCCACTTTCCGCCCAGGCGCAGCCCGCCGGTTTTGGCGGGGTAGGGCTGAAGGTAAAACCCGGCAGCCTGCCGCTACCCAGGCTTTCCCCGCTTTCCGTCAGGGTGTTTCCGCTGTTTTCAGATTGCCTGCCGGGTAAAAAAACGGAGCTCAGGGCCATGCCGGAGATATCAGCGGACTATTCCTATCAGAATCTGGGCATCTTTTGCAAATGGGAAGTCCAGTTGGAAAAAAAAGCCCGTATTCCGGTGCGGTTTCGGCTGGGCGAGGTGCAGTATGTGGACCGCCTGGAGGGCAAGTCTCCCACTTATTAGCGAAGGTTTTCAGGCCGGAGCCCCTTATTTTTTGGTCGTTCACTCTGCGGGTTTTCAATTCTCTGTGGAAAAAGTGTAATTTGTAGGGCGTTTTATAATCCACCTGATCCCTTACTGACTCCGGCCCTATCATGAGACAGGACCATTTCGAGAGATACATTGAAGAGAGTGCACAGAAGACCGTTAGGGTAGGTAAGGCGGGAGCTATACTTGCCATGATAGGGGTTTCCGTTTTTTTCTATCTGGACAAGAATGACCTTTTTCTGGAGGGAACCCTGGTTTGGAGAGCCCTGGGGTTCGGTTCGGCCGTTCTGTCGCTGATCGGCCAGTATATGTTCAAGTCTGCCAGAAACCGCATTCTGGCCTTTGGCTTCATGGTGGCCTGCCTCCTGGCCATGATGAACGGCATTGCCTACCGCATCTTCACCAATCCGGAAATCGCCAGGCCCGATGCGGAGGATTACGACCTCCTGCAGAAGCAGGTTTACGCCATTACCGTTGGCAGCATCATGCTCTGGCTGCTGATTTCCATGACGGCCAATGGCGCACGGCAGTTCATTTCCATCTCAGGGAGCATCCTCATGGGCATTCTGGCCATTTATCTGGCCATCGACAAAGCCGAGGGCATCGGGTTTATCGCTACCATTTACCTGGTGGCGGCCTTTTCATTCCTGGTCATGTACCAGCAGGAGCGACAGGAACGGGAGAAAGCCACTGCCCTGTACGAACTGGAGGAACGGGAGGAGAAAATTGCCCGGCAGCGGCAGGAACTGCAGTATGCCAATGAAAACCTGGTCAGTTTCAACTATGCCATTACCCATGACCTGAAGGGCCCTTTGCGGCTGGCCCAGTCTTTTGCCCAGTTGCTGGAACGCCGGATCAAAGCCGGAGATTCGGAGGGGCTGGACGAGTTTTTCAGCCAGATAAAGAGCAGCATCGGCAAAGTGTTCCAGATCATTGATGACCTTCTGCTGCTTTCGCGCATAGGCAAAGGCGGGCTGGAACTGACGGATGTCGAACTGGAGCCCATGGTCAGAAAGATATGGGAGGAGCAGACTGCGGATGATCCCCGCGAAGGCCTCGTCCTTGAATGCAAAGCGATGGGCGTGCTTCGGGCCGACCCCAAATTGCTGTGGCATGTGTTCGCCAACCTGATCTCCAATGCGGTGAAGTACACCCGCTACGAACCCCATCCCCGCATCGAGGTTGGCGTCATAGAGGGGCAGGGCGGGAAGGTGATTTATGTAAAGGACAACGGCGCAGGTTTTGACAAAAAGTTTATCGGCGAGCTGGGGAAACCTTTCAAGCGGCTGCATTCCGCGCATCAGTTCGAGGGCACCGGCATCGGGCTGGCCATCGTGCGGCAGGTTGTCAACCTCCACCAGGGGCGCTTCTGGGCCGAAGGGGAGGAAGGCGAAGGCGCGGTTTTCTACTGTGCTTTCCCGAACAAAATCATACTAGATTGAACAAGTCGGTGATCCCCGGAGTGCGCGCCGTATTAAAGCCTTCGGCGTATTCGAAACCCGCATCCCGGCCGTATGCCCTCGCCTTGGCGCGAAGGAATTCCATGAAATCCCTGCCCGAAATCGGAGAGCTCAGTTCCTGCTCGTAGGCCGTGTCGCCCGGGATGTAAAACTGGGAGCGGAAAGCCTGCACCAGCTCGAGTTTCCTGTCCATAAAAGGTGAGATGTCGACGACGAAGTCGGGCAACAGGTTGCGGTCCTGAATGTAGTGGTAAACAGCCCTGGGGCGCCAGCGATCCTGGGGTTTCCCCTGGCCGTCAAAAGTAGCAACTTTGGACAGCCCGGCGTAAAAGCAGGCGTCGGCAATGAGTTTTGCTGCGCGCCCGTGGTCGGGGTGGCGGTCGTCGAGGGCGTTGCCCAGCACGATCTCCGGCTGGTGCTCCCTGATGAGGCCGATGATGCGGAGGATATTTTCCTGGCTGTACGTGAAGAACCCGTCCGCCATCTCCAGGTTTTTGCGGAATGCGGCGCCCATCATGCGGGCGGCTTCGGCGGCCTCCCTGTCCCGGATATCGGCCGTGCCGCGGGTGCCGAGCTCGCCGCGGGTCAGGTCCAGCAGCCCGATGGTTTTTCCCTGTTCGATATGCCGGAGCAGGGTGCCGCTGCAGCTCAGTTCCACATCGTCGGGATGTACGCCAATGGCGAGGATATCAACTTTCATAAGGGGTTTACATTTGAAAAGGTTGGTCAGGCGAATTTCACCAGTTTGGGCTGGCGTGCCGCCTGTTGGCTGAGCGGGAAGGCCTGCCGGTAAACATTACCCATTTGGTCGAGGTAAGACAGCTCGATGGTGAAGCCGGCATCCAGCTTTTTCTGGCCGGCGGCTTCCAGCAGTATCCGGTAGGTTTCGCCGCCGAGGATTTCATGGCCTGCGATGGCGTTTTTCACCAGGATGTCATTTCTGCCTTTGATGCTGAGGGTGTACAGCCGGGCTGCCTGCCCGGTGTTCTGTACCTTAAAAGAGGCGTCACGCCCCAGGGGAGAGATTTGAAAAGCTTCGAGCACGAGCCGGGGAGCGAGCCGTTTGGCCTGTCGCTTCCTGCGGCGCCTGCCCAGGGCGATGGAAAACATGAGCAGTAAAATGACGAGCATGCCGCCCCCCGCTATCCATTGTACAGGGCCTCCGGTTTTTATCCACTCCAATGCCGTTGAAAGAAGTTCCTCCAGGTTGAATTGTTCCATTTTTCCTAGCTTTGGCAGGGTTTTTTTGAAACGGGCTTTGCCCTGCCTTTTTGTTTTACTAACGCCGATTCGCGTGAAAGTTACAAAAGCACCGGGCAAAGATAAGCCACTTGCCGGTGTTCGGAAAACGAGCCGGACCCGGATTTCCCGGATTATTGCGAATTGATTTAACCAGATAAAAAAGCTAAAGTTCATGTTTACCGGAATTATTGAATCTCTGGGCAGGGTGCAGCACATCCGGAAGGAAGGCTCCAACGTCCATTTCACCATTGCCAGCCCCATATCCGGGGCCCTGAAGGTCGACCAGAGCGTCGCCCACGACGGGGTGTGCCTCACGGTGGTCGCCCTGAGCGAGGGCGCGCATACAGTTACCGCGGTGGAAGAAACCCTGCGGCGGTCCAATCTCGGACAGTGGGAAGCAGGCAGCCTGGTCAACCTCGAACGGGCTATGCTGGCCAACAGCCGCCTCGACGGCCACATGGTGCAGGGCCATGTCGACGCCACCGCCGCCTGCCTGTCCGTCGATGAACGCGACGGCAGCTGGTACTTCCGTTTCCGGTACAAACCGACTGAAGAGCACCTCCTCGTCGATAAAGGCTCCGTCTGCATCAACGGCGTCAGCCTCACCGTGGTGGAACCCGCAGATGACACCTTTTCGGTGGCCATCATTCCCTATACGTGGGAAAACACCAACTTCAAAACCATCAGGCCCGGGGATGCCGTCAATATGGAGTTCGACATCATCGGCAAGTATATCGCCCGCTATGTGAAGTTGTATCTGGGCAGGGGATGACGGGCGCACAACCTTCTCTGCCTTCGATTGTTAACCCACCATGCGTATCGACTATCGTTTCAGCAAAAAGAGGGAACCGTGAAAATAGGGATCATAGGCGCCGGCATTGCCGGGCTGGCGTCGGCGGTGCGGATGGCGAGCCGCGGGCATGAGGTGCAGGTTTTTGAAGCCAACAGCTACCCGGGGGGCAAGTTGTCGGAATTCAGCCTGAACGGCTACCGCTTTGATGCAGGGCCTTCCCTGTTCACGATGCCGCACTACGTCGACGAGCTGTTCCGGCTGGCCGGCGAGGAGCCTGCGGAACACTTTCGGTACGAGCGCCTGCCTGTTGTTTGCCATTATTTCTGGGAAGACGGCGCCCGCCTGCTCGCCCACGCCGGCCAGGAGGAATTTGCCCGGGAGGTGGAGCGGCAGCTCGGCGTGCCGCCGCAGCGCCTGCACGAAGCCCTGGCGGACAGCCGCCGCAAGTATGAGCTGACAGGCAGGATATTTCTTGAGAAATCCCTGCACAGGCTGAGCACCTGGCTCGGGCCGGGGGTGCTGCCCGCCATGCTGGCCATTCCGCGGCTGGGCCTGTTTACGAATATGGACACTGTCAACCGGCGGCATCTGAGGCATCCCAAGCTGGTGCAACTGTTCAACCGCTTCGCCACCTACAACGGCTCCAACCCTTACAAGGCGCCGGGCCTGCTGACCATCATTCCCCATTTTGAACATCACATCGGAGCCTTTTTCCCCAAAGGCGGGATGTACGCCATCACCCGGAGCATATACGAGCTTGCCCAACGCAAGGGCGCCCGTTTTTCATTCGGCTCGCCCGTGGAGGAGATCGTAGTCGAACGGGGGCGGGCCACAGGCCTGAAAGTGGGGGGGCGCACGCATGCCTTCGACCGCATCATCAGCAACATGGATGTGTTCTTTACCTATAAAAAGCTGCTGCCGCGGGAAAAGCACCCCCACCGCATCCTGAAGCAGGAAAAGTCCACTTCCGCACTCATCTTTTACTGGGGCATCCGGAGGGAATTCCCCGAGCTGGGCCTGCACAACATCTTTTTCAGCGATGATTACCGGGCTGAGTTCGGGCGCCTTTCCGAGGGCAGGGTCTATGAGGATCCCACGGTTTACATCAATATCACATCCAAACTGGAGCCGGCCGACGCCCCGGAGGGCGCGGAAAACTGGTTCACCATGATCAATGTGCCTTACCATGCCGGGCAGGACTGGGACGCCATCATCGAACGAAGCCGGGCCGGTGTGCTGGCCAAGCTCAGCCGGATACTCGGGGTGGACGTGGCTTCCTTCATCGAATGCGAGGATGTGCTGGAGCCGCGCACCATCGAAAGCCGGACGGCGTCCCACCTCGGGGCGCTTTACGGCACGAGTTCCAACAGCAGGATGGCCGCCTTTCTCCGGCACCCCAATTTTTCCGGCCGGATCGAGGGCTTGTACTTCTGCGGCGGCAGTGCGCATCCGGGAGGAGGGATACCCCTCTGCCTCCTGTCGGCAAAGATCGTTGATGAGGTGATGCACGGAGCGAACGGGAAAGCCCGGCCCGGAATAAAATCGAATTCATGGACATTCTGAAAAATGTGCAGGGGCGGGAAAAGACAGCCGTTCTGATCCTGCTGGTGCTTTATCTGGTGGGCATATTCGGAATCGGCCTCCCGATCCACCCGGATTTCATCCTGCTGACGCCTTTGAACCTTCTGGTTTCGCTGGCATTGATGCTGTGGAACCACCCTGCCTGGAACGGGCGCGTGGCCTGGTACCTGGCCATAGCCTATCTGGTGGGCTTCGGAGCCGAATTGTTCGGGGTGCAGACGGGCCTTTTGTTCGGGGATTACGTTTACGGCCGGGTGCTGGGCCCGAAAGTATGGGGCACGCCCCTGATGATCGGGGTGAACTGGGTGATGCTCGGGTACGCAGCCGGCGTCGTGGCCAATTACCTGTTGCCCGGCTGGCGCTGGCCTGCGCGTGGTGCGCTCGCCGCAGCACTGATGGTGGCTCTGGATGTGTTGATCGAACCGGTGGCTATGGCATACGGTTTCTGGTCATGGGCTGGTGATGCCGTACCGCTGCGGAACTACATCGGCTGGTTTGTAGTCGCTTTGCCGCTGGAATGCCTCTTCGCGGCCTGGCTGGGCGGGATTCGCAACAAAGTGGCGGCGGCTTTGTTTATTCTGCAATTCCTGTTCTTCCTTATTTTGGGCGCATTAATCTAAAGAAAAGACGAGTTATGAACGCGTTGATTTATGTCCTGATCACTTTGGCTGCTATCGTAGCCATGGAATTCATGGCCTGGTTCACCCACAAATACGTCATGCATGGTTTCCTGTGGAACTGGCATGAAGACCACCACAAACCCCACCATCACAAAGACGGTTTTTTTGAGAAAAACGACCTGTTTTTCCTGGTTTTCGCCATTCCCAGCGCCTTGTGTTATATTCTCGGCCTGTCCACGCCCCATTTCTGGCTTCTTTTCGTCGGGATCGGCATTTCCATCTACGGGCTTATCTACTTTCTTATTCACGACGTTTACATCCACCAGCGTTTCAAGTGGTTCCGCCAGCTGGACAATACCTATTCCCGTGCTATCCTGCGCGCCCACGGCGCACACCATGCCAAACAAGATAAGGAAGATGGCGAGTCTTTCGGGCTACTGGTTGTGAACCCCAAATATTTCAAAAAGCGCCGGGAATGGGCGAAGCAGAAGGCCTGAGGTGTTTCCGGTTTCCGCCCGCCCACTCGTTGCACTCGTGTTCGGGTAAAATTTCCGATTTCCCACTTCCAAAAAGGTTTGGTACTTTTACTTTCTGAAGTAAAGGCAATTGGAAAGGTGGATAACAAATTCCTGGATAAGGTAACCAGTTCGCTGCGGGTGGAAATGCCCCGGAACGAAACGATGGATGAGTACCTGGACGAGATACTCCGGGTGGCCCGCCCATTGAGTGAGGACCTTAGGGAAGTCAAATTTTACCTGAACAAACCCTGGCTGGAATTCCGCGATGACGAGCATTTTCACGATGCCGTGCTGCACTATTTCAATGACGAAGGAGAATACCTCCGTTCGGTCAACGGCGATGTGGAGCACGGTACCTGGCGCTATCTGGAGCCTTCCAACAAGATGCTCATAAACCTCGGTGACGACAGCGAACTTTTCGACCTTGCGTTTCTGGACCCGGAGTTTTTTATTCTGGCCAAACATGGAGACCAGCGGCGGCTGAAAAAAGCCAAGTACATGGTGATGCTTTTCGAGCCGGTGGGCCGCAGGCTGGAGTGGCGCGACGCTATGGAGAAGCTGTTCGACAAATACAGGAACAACAATACCTTTTACCTCATACTCGCCCTTGTCGTCCTGCTCATCATCACGGTCGTGGTGATGTTTTCCTGATGATAGCCGGTTTGGAAGTGGGGCCCGCGCTTCCCGGCCAAAGCGCGGGCCGGGCAGTGTTTATCTTTTCAAGGCCGCGAGCATGGTTTCGCCGATGTCGGCCGGGGATTTGACCACGTGCAGCCCGCAGGCTTCCATGATTTTCATTTTAGCTGCTGCGGTATCGTCCTTGCCGCCGATGATGGCGCCGGCATGGCCCATCTTGCGCCCTTTTGGGGCCGTCTGGCCGGCGATGAAACCTACTACCGGTTTAGTGCCATGGTCTCTGATGTAATATGCGGCTTCTGCTTCCATGCCGCCGCCGATCTCACCGATCATGATGATGCCCTCTGTTTCGGGGTCATTCATGAGCAGTTCCACGGCTTCCCTGGTAGTCGTTCCGCAGATGGGGTCTCCGCCGATGCCGATACAGGTCGACTGCCCCAGCCCGGCTTTGGTGACCTGGTCGACCGCTTCGTAAGTGAGGGTGCCGGAGCGGGAGACGATGCCAATCGTTCCTTTCCGGTGGATGAAGCCCGGCATGATCCCGCACTTGGCTTCATCGGGCGTAATGACGCCGGGGCAGTTCGGGCCGATGAGGCGGGTATCGAAATTGTTCAGGTAGGCCTTCACCTTGACCATGTCCTGTACGGGAATGCCTTCCGTGATACAGATGATCACCTTGATGCCTGCTTCCGCAGCTTCCATGATGGCGTCGGCGGCAAAAGCCGGCGGTACGAAGATGACCGAGGTGTCGGCGCCTGCCTGCTGCACGGCATCCGCTACCGTATTGAAAACCGGAAGCCCGAGATGTTTCTGCCCGCCTTTGCCCGGCGTGACGCCGCCTACCACCTTAGTGCCATACTCTATCATCTGCTCGGCATGGAAGGTGCCTTCCTTGCCTGTAAACCCCTGGACGATTATTCTGGAATCCTTGTTAACGAGAACTGACATGATAACGGTTTTATCGGTTGTGTTTTGGTTGCTGTTTCCCCACCATTGAAATCGTGGGATAGGGAGGGGGGAGGGTTACTCGCCTTCCTCATCCACCATGATGAAAACTTCTTCTCCGTTTTTGTGCATGTAGTATTGTTCACGGGCAAACTTCTCCTTATTGACTTCCAGGTCGAGCCGGTCCTTTTTGGCCTGCTCGATTTGTTCCATATACAGTTCCTTTTCGTTCTCCATCTTATTGACGGCCTTCTGCAGGCGGAACTGCGTGAGCAGGTCGTGCTTGTCGAAGAAGACCATCCAGCCGAAGAACAATACCAGTATGAGATAGTATTTGTTGCGCAGCGGCGCAGGTATCTGCTGGAGGAATTGTTGCCAGATGTTGTTGGAGTCTGCCATGATTATTGGTTTTATGCATCTTTAGCCTGTAGCCTACGATGGCCCTGTCCCGGCCCCCTGGCCCTAGCCCCTAGCCCCTAGCCCACGACTTAAGTCGTGGGTTATGGAGCGTGGGTCAGGGAGCGTGGGTCAGGGGGCGTGGCCCAGGTGCCCCGGGGTGCGTGGTCATCCCAGCAGTGACCGCCCCGGGTACACGGCGGCATCGCCCAGTTCCTCCTCGATGCGGAGCAATTGGTTGTATTTGGCGATCCGGTCGGAGCGGGAAGCGGAGCCGGTTTTGATCTGGCCGGTATTGAGCGCCACGGCCAGGTCGGCGATTGTCGTATCTTCGGTTTCGCCGGAGCGGTGGCTCATCACGCTGGTATAGGCGTGGCGGGTGGCCAGGCGCACGGCGTCGATGGTTTCCGTCAGGGTGCCGATCTGGTTCACTTTGATGAGGATGGAGTTGGCGGAGCCTTCGTCGATACCCCTTTGCAGGCGTTCGACATTGGTCACGAAGAGGTCGTCGCCAACGAGCTGCAGGCGGCTTCCGAGGGCGGAAGTCAGTTCTTTCCAGCCGCTCCAGTCGTCTTCGTGCAGGCCATCCTCGATGGAGAAGATGGGGTATTTGTCGGCCCAGGCCTTCCAGTAGCTCACCATGTCGGAGCTGCTCAGCTTTTCGCCCGTCGATTTGTGGAAGTGGTACACTTTCTCTTCCTCGTTGTAGAATTCCGAGGCGGCGGCGTCCATAGCGATGACGATGTCTTCACCGGGGGTGAAACCTGCCGCTTCGATAGCTTTCAGCACCGTTTCGATCGCTTCTTCGTTGGATTTGATGTTGGGCGCAAAGCCGCCTTCATCGCCGACGTTGGTGGAATATCCCTTCTTTTTCAGCACGCTTTTAAGGTGGTGGAACACTTCCACCCCCATGCGCAGGCCTTCGGAGAAGTGGCTTGCCCCAACGGGCATGATCATAAATTCCTGGAAGTCGATGCTGTTATCGGCATGGGAGCCACCGTTGAGGATGTTCATCATGGGGACGGGCAGCAGGTGTGCGTTCACGCCGCCGACGTAGCGGTACAGTGGCTGGTTGGTGGCCGCTGCTGCTGCTTTGGCTACGGCCAGCGAGACCCCCAGGATGGCGTTGGCGCCGAGTTTGGACTTGTTTTTGGCGCCGTCCAGTTCCAGCATCAGGTTGTCGATATAGCGCTGTTCGGTGCAATCGACGCCGATGAGTTCTTCGCGGATGACCTCTTCCACGTTATGGCAGGCGTCGAGTACGCCTTTGCCGAGGAAGCGGTCCTTTTTGCCGTCGCGCAGTTCCACCGCTTCGTGTTTGCCGGTGGAGGCGCCGGAAGGTACGGCGGCCCGGCCCATGAAGCCATCTTCGGTGAACACTTCCACTTCTACGGTTGGGTTGCCCCGGGAATCCAGTATCTCGCGGGCGGTAATGTCAACAATAGCACTCATGCCTTTATGTTTTTTTGTGTATTTCAGGTTTTCCGTGGCAAAATAAACGCCCTTGTGGGGGCGGCAAAATTTATCGGGTTTAATTCTTCATTAAATTCACAAAATTGTCGAAGAGGTAGCGTGCGTCATGGGGGCCGGGTGAGGCTTCGGGGTGGTACTGCACCGAGAAAGCTTTTTTGCCCAGCACCCGCATTCCCTCTACAGTGCCGTCGTTCAGGTTGATGTGGGTGGCGGCCACCTTGTCGGCATTGGCGCGTATGGCATCCGGGTGGACGCCGAAGCCGTGGTTCTGGCTGGTGATCTCGCAGTGGCCCGTTTCCAGGTTTTTGACCGGGTGGTTGATGCCGCGGTGCCCATGGTGCATTTTGTAGGTGGGGATGCCGACAGCCAGGGCGAGCAACTGGTGCCCCAGGCAGATGCCGAACAGGGGTTTGTCCTCTTCCAGGATGGCCCTGGCGGTTTTTACCGCATAGTCCATAGGGGCGGGGTCGCCGGGGCCGTTGGAAAGGAAGTAGCCGTCGGGGCCCCAGGCCCGGACTTCCTCGAATGGCGTTTTGGCGGGGAAGACCTTCAGGTAGCAGCCCCGCTCGGCAAAACAGTTCAGGATGTTTTGCTTGATCCCGTAGTCCATTACCGCTACCCGGAGTTCTGCATGCGGGTCGCCGAAAAAGTAGGGTTCTTTGGTGCTCACCCTGGAAGCCAGCTCCAGCCCTTCCATGGGCGGCGTATCTGCCAGGCGCTTCCTGAGCACTTCAATGTCCGTTATTTCCGAGGAAATGATGGCGTTCATGGCGCCCTTGCTCCGGATGTGGCGAACGATCGCCCGGGTGTCCACATCGGAAATGCCTACGAGGTTTTCTTCCTCGGCGAAATGTTGTATCGACTGGTCGGCCAGGGGGCGGTGGTATTCGTAGGTGAATTTCTTGCAGATCAGCCCCGCGATCTTGACGCTGTACGACTCCGTTTCGGAGCGCCTGGCGCCGTAGTTTCCGATATGGGCGTTGGTCATCACCATCAACTGGCCATAATAGGAAGGGTCGGTGAAAATCTCCTGATAGCCGGTCATGCCCGTATTGAAGCATATTTCACCGGTGGCGGCGCCGATCCTGCCTGCCGATTTTCCGTAAAAAACAGTGCCATCTTCAAGCAGGAGGACGGCGGGTACTGGCTGCAATTCGCTCATCGGTTTCCCAAAATTTGTGCAAAGATACTATTTGAGGGGGGAGATTAAAAATAAGCTGCTCAAATTTCAGGGCCAGGCCGGCAGTTGTTTGCTGCGGCTTGCGGTAAGGCTCCCATTTTACTTTTCTGCGCCCTCCATCCTGGCGTGGCGCACCTTCACGCGCAGCAGCAACAGCAGCCCGATGATGAAAAACGCACCCAGCACCAGCAGGCTGGAGCGCATGCTCCCGGTGATTTGTTCGATGAAGCCGAAGGTGAAAGTGCCCAGAATAATGGCCACTTTTTCCAGCACATCGTAAAAGCTGAAGAAGGAAGTAGGGTCTTTAGTGCCTTCCGGTATGAGTTTGGAATAGGTAGAGCGGGACATGGACTGTATGCCGCCCATGACCAGCCCAACTGCGGCGGCAATGGCGTAAAACTGTCCTTTTACATGAACCAGATAGCCCGACAGGCAGATGCCTACCCAGATGAGCAGCAGGATGATAAGGGCAAATTTGTTGCCTTTCCATTCTGACAACCGCGCTGCCGCAACGGCCCCGGCGATAGCGACGATCTGCAGAATGAGGACGACCAGGATCAGTTCGGCAGTGCCGAAGGCCAGTTCCTTTTCTGCAAAGGTGGCCGCCAGGAACAGTACGGTCTGCACTCCGGCGCTGTAGGCAAAAAAGGAAAACAGAAAGGATTTGATATTGCTTTCCCCTTTCACTACCCGCCACACTTTTTTCAGTTCCTGGAACCCGCGGGCCAGCAGGTCCGGCGCTCCCTTCTGCCGGGCGTCCGACGGCAGCCGGCGGAAGGGGATCAGGGCAAAGCCGATCCACCAGAGCCCTACCGTCAGAAAGGCGAAACGGGTGGCCGCTCCCTTGTCGGGAAAGCCAAAGGTGTCGGAAAACTGGATGAGCACCAGGTTTCCGACCAGAAGGATCACGCTGCCGATGTACCCGAAGGAAAAACCCCGGGCGCTGACCCGGTCGTAAAGGTCATCCGTGACGATCACCGGGAGGAAGGCATTGTAAAATACCAGCCCTCCGGCAAAGCCGGCCATGGCAAGGATAAACCCGATGGTGCCCAGCGCCAGTTGGTCCATGCCTTTGAAAAAATACAGGCTCAGGCAGGCCGCCGAGCCCAGCACCGTGAAGAACTTCAGAAAGAATTTCCGCCGCCCGCCATAGTCGGCTATGCCGGAGAGCAGGGGCGAAAACAGGGCGATGAGCAGATAGGCCGCCGAAATGGCATAGGCATACAGGGAACTGTTTGACATCTCGATGCCGAATACCTGTACCACCTCATCCGTAACGGCCACGTAGTAGGCCGGAAAGATTGCCGCCGTGATTACCAGGGCAAAAGCCGAATTGGCCCAGTCAAAAAAGGCCCAGCCGTTGATGACGCGCTTGTCGTTGAGCTGAAAATCCGGTGTGTGAGGCATGAATGGTTGAATGACTATAGGGTGAATGGCTTATTGCTGGAGTGCAAGATAGGAATTTCTGGTGTTTCGGGTGTTTCGGGTTTGTCGGGTAGCTTGGGGCAATCGGGGGAGTCGGGTTAATCGGGTATATCGGGTTTGTCGGGTTTGTCGGGTTTGTCGGGTTGATCGGGTTGATCGGGTTGATCGGGTTGATCGGGTTGATCGGGTATATCGGGTCGGTCGGGTATATCGGGTATATCGGGTAGCTTGGGGCAATCGGGTGTTTCGGGTTTGTCGGGTTAATCGGGTTTGTCGGGTTAATCGGGTTGATCGGGTAGCTTGGGGCAATCGGGTTTGTCGGGTTAATCGGGTGTTTCGGGTATATCGGGTGAATCGGGTTTCTCGGGTTGATCGGGTTGATCGGGTCAATCGGGTCGGTCGGGTCAATCGGGTCGGTCGGGTTGATCGGGTTGATCGGGTTGATCGGGAGACGAGGTGAGCCCTGGCCTGAGGCGAAACCATGGCCGCGGATAAGTCACGGGGTGGCTGAACTTCAGCAAAATCAAGGCAAGCCACCCCGTGACTGGCCTGCCCCGCCCTCGCTG
>CAUJDW010000059.1 GCA_963169455.1 Bacteroidota bacterium
CAACAATATGGCCCTATAACCATATAGCGGCTCACCAGCTAAGCCCCTGTCGCCCAGAGCATTTCTCCCGGCATCCTCCCGGCCAACAATATGGCCCTATAACCATATAGCGGCTCACCAGCTAAGCCCCTGTCGCCCAGAGCATTTCTCCTTGCATCCTCCCGGCCAACAATATGGCCCTATAACCATATAGCGGCTCACCAGCTAAGCCCCTGTCACCCTGAGCATTTCTCCCGGCATCCTCCCGGGCAACAATATGGCCCTATAACCATATAGCAGCTCACCAGCTAAGCCCCTGTCACCCAGAGCATTTCTCCCGGCATCCTCCCGGCCAACAATATGGCCCTATAACAATATAGCAATATAATTCACCCCCGGAACACGCCCACCGTCAGGCTGTCTTCCGATGCGGCGCTCAGTTCTGTTATGGTTTTTTTAAATACGGGGTGCACCAGTTTCGGTGCGATCTCCACAAGCGGCATGAGCACGAAATTGCGGTAGTGCAGGTAGGGGTGGGGGATGGTGAGCGCGTCCGTTTCCAGCACCTCGTCGTTGAAGAAGAGGATGTCGATATCGATGATGCGTTCGCCCCACTTTACCTCCCTGACCCTGCCCATGCGCCTTTCGATCTGCTGGATTTTTTCCAGCACTTCGAAGGGGCCCAGGGGGCTGAGCACCAGCAGCGCCTGGTTCAGGAAATCCGGCTGGTCGGTGATGCCCCAGGCCTTGGTGTGGTACACGCGGGAGGCCCGGGCAATAGCGCCGATCTCCAGGCCGATCCAGTCGTTGGCCTGCTGCAGGTTGGCGGCTCTGTCCCCAAGGTTGGCGCCGGTATGGAGATAGATTCTGTTCATAGCTCGCAAAGGTATGCCGTTTAGCGGGTAGTTTTTAGTTTTTGACGCAGCGATTTGGGTTTGGATACTGCGGCAAAGCGGAAAACGCGCGCAGAGGCGCGAAAGTTGAAAAAGGTGGGGGGAGCCTCCCGGCATTTGCTGAACTGATAGAAAAATTGACTAATTTCGGCGCCGGAAACAAAAGGCGAATGAGCCTGATTTGAAGGATGGAGGCTTCGTGCCGCCGCCGGCTGCCCGCCATTTTTTCCGTTAAATCGAGCGCGAGGCCTGGTTTTCGTTGCATCACGCCAACCTCAGCAATGCGGGATGCAGGATGCAGGTGAGCCAGGTTCTGGCCGTGCACGACAAACAGGATGCCGTGGCGCCCTTCTCCGAGGCCATGGCGGCCTTTGAAGCCTGGGACAATGCCTCCCTCCTGATAACCGACGGCCAGGGCCACTACCGGCTGATGAAAAACCCCGTCCTGGTGCAAAAAGTAGCGGATTTTATCGGGCGAGGTTAAAGTGTCATTGACGAAAAATAACCTATCTTTGAACCCTTCAGAATATAGAAAATAATCAGTAAGCTTTGGCCGAAAATTTAGTCATCATTCCCACTTACAATGAAAGAGAGAACATCGTCCGGATGATCGGGACGGTATTTTCTCTGGAGAAGGAATTCCACCTGCTTATCGTTGACGACGGCTCGCCGGATGGAACGGCAGAGCTGGTGCGGGAGCAGCAGCAGGCCTACCCCGGGCGGCTGTTCCTGCTGGAGCGGCCGGGGAAACAGGGCCTGGGCACAGCCTACATCGCCGGTTTCCGCTGGGGCCTGGAACGATCCTATAGGTATTTCTTCGAAATGGACGCCGATTTTTCCCACAACCCCAACGACCTGCTGCGCCTCCACGCCGCCTGTTCGGAAGGCGGCGCCGGGCTGGCCGTGGGCTCGCGTTACGTCAGGGGAGGGAAACTGGAGAACTGGCCTTTCGACCGCGTGTTCCTGTCGAGGGGCGCCTCCCTCTACGTCCGCCTCATCACCTGGATGCCGGTCATGGATCCCACCGCGGGCTTCGTTTGTTACCGGCGCGAAGTGCTGGAAGCCATCGCGCTGGAAAAGATCCGCTTCGTGGGTTATGCCTTCCAGATCGAAATGAAATTCGCCGCTTATCAGCTGGGCTTCCGCATCAGGGAGGTGCCCATCACTTTTACCGAGCGGCTGGAGGGGACTTCCAAGATGTCGAAAGGCATCGTCAAAGAGGCCATCCTGGGCGTCCTGCAGATGCGGCTGCGCAGTTTTTTCAGCAGCTACGGGCGTTGACCCCGGCTGCTCCTGGCAAGCTGGGTTAGGAGACAAGGCGGCCTTAAGGCCTTAAGGCCTGTCACCCCTAAGACCTCGTAACAATCCCTTTGCCCAAGAGGGCGTTGCGGAAAGTTTTTGACACAGAGACGCGTCCCGCCCTGTATTTTAGCAGAAAAAAAACCGCCATTCATCGAATGAATTGGGGGATCAGGCGGCGGGGCAGTACCTTCGGGAAGTTTAAGAGTCCGGAAAACCCGCTTATGGTCGTAATCAGAGTATTTTTCGAAGCAATGGCCCAGGCCTTTCAGCAGTTGCGCTCCAACCCCATGCGGAGCTTTCTTTCCCTGCTGGGCATTTCCATCGGCATTTTCTGCATCATCGGGGTGCTCTCCGCGGTAGATTCCCTGGAGGACAACGTGCGGGGCAGCCTCGAAAAACTGGGCAACGACGTGGTGTACGTCAAGAAGTGGCCCTGGGCCGACGCCAGCGGCACCTGGTGGAAGCTCATGAAGCGCCCCAACCCCGACTACGAAGACTACGAAGCCATTTTGAAAAAATCGAAGACCGCAGGCATGGTTTCCTATCATGTGGTCATCGGGTTCAAGACCGTCAAGTTCGGGGGAAACAGCGTAGAGGGGGCCGTACTGATCGGCTCCTCCTTAGAGTTCAGCGAGATGTTCAAGCTGGAATTTGAGCAGGGGCGCTATTTTTCTCCTGCGGAATACCACTACGGCGCTCCCAAGATATTGCTGGGGTATAAGGTAG
This sequence comes from Bacteroidota bacterium, assembly GCA_963169455.1. GTDB lineage: Bacteria > Bacteroidota > Bacteroidia > Chitinophagales > Saprospiraceae > JACJYE01. The sequence goes on from CAUJDW010000059.1 coordinate 2,901, forward strand.
CGGAAGAACTTTTCGCCAACATAGACCCCATCGGGCGGGAGGTCAAAATGGCCGGGCGCAAGTACGAAGTCATCGGGGTGATCGAGAGGGCCGGCGACGACCTGCTCAACCCCCTCGATTTTGACGAGTGCGTGCTGGTTTCCTATCCCAACGCCCGCAGCCTGGCCAACCTGAAGGCGACGCAGGTGTTCGACACCTCCGTCAACGCCAAGGCTGCCGAGGGCATCACGGTGGGGCAGATGAAAGACGAGCTGCGCGGCATCCTGCGCGCCAAGCGGCAACTGAAACCCAAGGAGGAAGACAACTTTTCGCTCAACGAGCTGTCGATGATCTCCAGCGTTTTCGACAGCTTTTTCGGCGTGCTCAACCTCATCGGCATCGTGATCGGCTTGTTCGCCATGCTGGTGGGCATCGTGAGCGTGGCCAACATCATGTTCGTTTCCGTCAAGGAGCGCACCAACCTCATCGGCATCAAAAAAGCCCTGGGCGCCAAGCAGTACGCCATCCTGCTGGAGTTTCTCATCGAGTCCATCATCCTCTGCCTGATTGGCGGCGCCGTGGGGCTGCTGCTCGTCGCCATCGTCATCACCATCCTTTCGAACGCCATCGACTTTGAGATGTACCTCTCGGTTGGCAACATGGTGCTGGGAGTGATGGTATCGGCCATTGTCGGCGTCGTCTCCGGTTTCATCCCCGCCCTGCGCGCCTCGCAGATGGACCCGGTGGATGCGATGCGGAAGTAAACGGTATGCCGGTTGGCGGAGTTTACTGTTCCGGGCGTTTGGTAAAGATACGGATGACCCCGTTTCCGCCCAGCCTGCCGTACATAGCCAGTTCCGTTGGGCTTTTCACCACTTCGACGTAGTCCACATCGTTGATATTGATCATATTTTCGGCATCCCTCAGGCTGCGGCCCACCTGTATGCCGTCGATGATGAACAGCGGCGCCCCGGCGCCGCGGATGCTGACATTGTAGCCTTCGACAACCACGCCCGGCACGCGGGCGAGGTAGTCCCTGAGGCTCATCGCCTGCGGCATTTTTTTGTTCGACACGATATCGGGGTTGAAACCGGCATGGCGGCCTTCTTCGGCCAGGGCAGTAGAATCCGGGCCATGCCTGTCGGCTGCCTTGCCCTCCTGCGCCCCTTGCGGAGCGGAGCAGGCGGCCAGGAGCAGCCCCAGGGCGATAGCGGCCCAACTTATGTGCTTTTTCATAGCAAAAGAATTGAATTCGGCAAATAGCAGCCTGTTAATAAAACAAATTACAGGGGCGAGTGGTGGAGTACTGGCCCGACACCGCTCTGCGGGCCAGGCCGGGTAAAAAACTTTTATCCGGCTCGCAGAGACGGATGGAACCCCAAAGGAGACTGGGAGGCCCGACTCTGCGAGCCGGGCAAGCTTGGTAAGGGGTAGAGGAGGTGAGCTTGAGGCAACCCTGCCCGTCCTCACTGCGTTCAGCCCGGAAAAAATCCTGGAATCTCCTAAGGCTTTGCGAACCGGCGTACTGTTCCAGGCAGAATTCTACCATTTTTCCGAACAAAACCAGCAATGGATTTGCGCCGATGCGGCGGCTTTGGTATCTTTGCATCCGCCCAAATGAAGTGGGGAGGATTGGAGGAAAACGGAAGTAGTGAGGAAAAAACCGCCATTCCGATTTCCTTTTTCCGCCTTCCGATTTTGCATAGGTCCCATAGTTCAAGGGATAGAATGTAGGTTTCCGGAGCCTAAGATCCAGGTTCGAATCCTGGTGGGACCACTTTTTAATCACAATTGTCTGAAATTCAGGTAATTATTATTTTTAAAATAAAATAAATTATACTTTAGATTTATTTTTTAAGGCTGATTTACAGTGCTTTATAGTTTTAAAAAATCACACACTACTATTTCCTCCTTTTTGCTACTATTTCTGACTTTTTTATCCAACGTCGTTCCTTTCCCATCAAGGTTATCCGAATTTCCAAATACCCGATGGTATATCAGCAGGCCGCCGGCGATGATCTAGGAGGCGAGAGAACTCATAAGCACGTGGCTGCCCTCGATGTAGATGCTATCAATGTCAGGATGCTGATGCCTCGGAGAAACCGGGGCTCCAGGCGGGTAGCTTCAATGATAATATGGCTATTCTCCCAGCCTGTCAATAACCTGAGCTTTCAACTGCTCC
>CAUJDW010000060.1 GCA_963169455.1 Bacteroidota bacterium
CAGGGTAGGGGGTACCCACCTACGATGAGGGCGGCTCAGGGTAGGGGGTACCCACCTACGATGAGGGCGGCTCAGGGCGGGGGTACCTACCTACGATGAGGACGGCTCAGGGCGGGGGGGCGGCCCACGATGTGGGCGCTCAGGGTAGGGGGTACCCACCTACGATGAGGGCGGCTCAGGGTAGGGGGTACCCACCTACGATGAGGGCGGCTCAGGGCGGGGGGGCAGTCATCTATCTACCCACGATTGAAATCGTGGGTTAGGGGGGGGGGCTTGACAACAGGGCCGGGCGATCCCTGAACCCCGGACTGAAGTCCGGGGACAGGATTTACAACTGATAATTCGGGCTCAGTTGTTCGCCTTTTTCCGAATAGAAATCGTTGATGATCTGGACCACTTCTTCGGGGCTGTCCGTTATGGGCATCAGGTCGAGGTCCTCCGGATTGATGTTATTATGTTGCTCCAGCATGGCCAGTTTGATCCACTCTTTAAGGCCGCCCCAGAATTCGGCGCCGACCAGGACGACGGGCACCTTGGTGATTTTTTTGGTCTGCACCAGGGTCAGGGTCTCGAACAGCTCGTCCATGGTGCCGAAGCCGCCGGGCAGGGCCACGAAGGCCTGGGCGTACTTGACGAACATCACTTTGCGGACGAAGAAGTAGCGGAAGCTGAGGTTGGCGTCGACGTCGATGTATTTGTTGAAGCCCTGCTCGAAAGGCAGGTCGATGTTGAGGCCTACGGAGCGGCCGCCGTAGAGGTGGGCGCCCTTGTTGCCGGCCTCCATAATGCCGGGCCCGCCGCCGGTGATGACGCCGTAGCCGGCCTCGGTGAGCAGGCGGGCGATATCTACGGCTTTTTTATAGTAGGGGCTGTCGGGCTGTGTTCGGGCCGAGCCGAAGATAGACACGCAGGGCCCCATGGCGTTCAGCGTTTCGAACCCTTCCACCAGCTCGGAAATCACCTTGAACATCGTCCAGGAGTTCTCGCCTTTGACCTGCCGGCCCCATGATTTCATCTGGTGCTTAGGAATATTATTTTCTTGTACCATACATTTATGGTTTTTATCAATTGGCTGATTGTGGAACGCGGGCCTCCGGCCCGTGAAAGGAAAGCGCCTTTTGAGCGGTTTCCCCTTGTGTCCGCGGCACTGGAGGGCTGCGTTCCAGCGAAAAAAGCCTGCCGAAAACGGACAGGCTTTCCTAGTTAAATCTTTTGAACCTTTTTGTCAAGCTTGTATGCCTTTATAGCTGGCAAATTCTTCTTCTATGAACTGATACAAAGCTTCTTTGTCATCAAACTGTTCGAAAAGCCGCCGCAGTGGTTCCCTGGGGGCAGCGGCGTCCGTCATCACGTACCGCCTGACGTCCTCTTCCCCGATCGCGTTTCCGCTGAGGATGATGAGGCGTTCGATAACGTTGTGCAGTTCGCGGATGTTGCCCGTCCAGTTTACCTTTTGCAGCAGGGCCAGGGCCTCTTCTGATATCTGCTTGGGGCTTGCGCCGTATTCATTACAAATCTGGCTTATAAAATGTTTGGCGAGCTGGGGAATATCCTCTCTTCTGTCGTTGAGGGCCGGTACGTTGATGATGATGACGGCCAGGCGGTGGTAGAGGTCTTCGCGGAAGCGGCCGGCATCGATCTCGCGGCGCAGGTCTTTGTTGGTTGCCGCCACCACGCGGACGTCAACGCGGATCTCCTTGTCGCCGCCGACGCGGGTGATGCGGTTTTCCTGGAGGGCGCGCAGCACTTTTGCCTGAGCGGAGAGGCTCATGTCGCCGATCTCATCGAGAAAGAGGGTGCCGCCGCTGGCCTGTTCGAACTTGCCGATGCGCTGTTTGACGGCGGAGGTGAAGGCCCCTTTTTCGTGGCCGAACAATTCGCTTTCGATCAGTTCGGAGGGGATGGCGGCGCAGTTGACCTCGACGATGGGCTGATCGGCCCTCGAGCTCTGCTCGTGGAGCCAGCGGGCAACCAGTTCCTTGCCGGCGCCGTTGGGCCCCAGGATGAGTACGCGGGCATCGGTAGCGGCCACGCGTTCGATGGTTTCCTTTACCTGGCGGATGCGTTCCGACTCGCCGATGATCTCCTGCACTCTGGCTTTGGCCACCTTGCGCTGCAGGGTTTTCGTTTCCGAGATGAGGTTCGATTTGTCCATCGCGTTGCGGATGGTGATGAGCAGGCGGTTGAGGTCGGGGGGTTTGGAGATAAAATCGAAAGCGCCTTTTTTGACGGCCTCCACGGCCGTATCGATATTGGCGTGGCCGGATATCATGACCACGGGGGTGTCGGGCGCCAGGATCTGAATGCGCTCCAGGGCCTCCATGCCGTCCATTTTCGGCATTTTGATATCGAGGATCACTACGTCGTATTTCTGCTGTTTGAGCCTGGCCAGGCATTCGAGGCCGTCGGAGGCTTCGTCCACCTCATATTGCTCGAATTCCAGTATTTCTTTGAGGGTGCGCCGGATGTTCTGCTCGTCGTCAACAATGAGTATTTTGGCCATGTGTTCGGGTATTTGTGCTTACTGGCAATACCCACAATACGGGAGATGGCAGAAATTGTTGCGCTGCTCAGCGGATAAGGCCGTGGGCCAGCATCAGGGCGAGCACCAGGGCTAGGAAGATGGACACGCCCCACCAGGCCAGGCGCCGGTCGGCTTTTTTGAGGCCGGCCACGTCCACCTCTTTCTTCTTCTGAAGGATTACCCGGTTGCCCACCAGGATGGCCCGCAGCATAACGGCGACGATGAGCCCGTAGCCGGCCAGGTAAATTTTGTCCATCAGCACCATATAGCCCACATCGGGCAGAGCGTCGCTGTAGGATTGCTGCAGGAAAACGGCGGTGAGCAGGCCGCCTATGGGCAGGGAAATGCGGGCGTCGAGCTGGGTGGAGTGGATAAACAAAGCCCCCAGGCTGGCGATAATCACGATGAGCAGGGGCAGCATCAGCTTGAGGAAGAAGTAACTGAGGGGCCGGGCAATGTTCAGTTTGAGTGTGAAATTGCTGAAAGCCTCGGGCTTTTTACCCGTTTCCCCGAAGTTGGTCACGTAAAAGTTGGGCTGCGTTCCCAGGGTGGCGCCCCTGATGTTCCAGCCGGGTATCCGCAGGTCTTTCCGCACAAAGGCATTGATGCTGTCGGGCAGGTAGGCCAGGGAATCCTGGGGAAAGTCCACGTTTTCGATGCGAATCTCCAGCTGGTGTCGATCCAGGGGGAAGTTGTACAGTTCAAAGGGGTGGTAAAAACGCCCCTCGATGCGCATGCCGTTGTACAGGTAGCCATCGGGCAGCAGGAGGGGCTCCTCGTGAAAGACATTCTGGGTAAAACCCCATTTATCCAGTGCATTGACGAACTCGATGTTTGTGGGGTCCCGATCCCCCTTCCATTTGAACCAAATGTAAAAATCTGCGTAAAAAGAGTGGTCGTTGATGTTCATGTCATACAGGTTCATCAGGTATGCGCCTGTATAGACTACTTCGCGGCCATCGTCCGATGCCGGCCCGGACTGAGCGCCGCCCGGAAAGGGCAGCAGGCACAGCGCCGCAACAACGATGGCGCTGAGGTAAATCGGAAGCTTCATCAGCAGGTATTGATCCTGTAAAAATCGCTATTTTCCGCAAAGTCCGGGAAAAAAGTTTTCAGCGCCCCGGCCTGGTTCTCAATTAAAACCGGGCAAAGAACATTCCCCTGCTGTGATCACATCTTCCGGGAAATTCTCATCTTTGGGTCTGATTTTGAGCAGTAATTGCCATTTCCCGAACACATAAATAGAAAGAAACACCCATGTCCAGCAAAAAATCAATAGCAGTACTGACCAGTGGCGGCGACGCCCAGGGCATGAACGCCGCTGTGCGGGCGGTAGTAAGGGCTGCGATCCACAAGGGTTTTGACGTTTACGCCATCTACGAAGGCTATAAAGGCATGATCAAGGGCGGCGACTACATCCGCAAGATGAACTGGTCGTCGGTTGGAGGCATCCTGCATAAAGGAGGAACCATCATCGGGTCGGCCCGCTCAGACGAATTCCGCACGCTGGAAGGCCGCCGGGTCGCCGTTCAGAACCTGATCACCCGGGGCATCGACGCGCTGGTGGTGATAGGCGGCGACGGCAGCCTGACCGGCGCCAACATCCTGCGCCAGGAGTGGAAAGACCACGTTCAGGAACTGATCAATCGGGGCGATATAGAGCAGGGCCTGGCCGACGAGTACCAGTCCATCTTCATCACCGGGCTGGTCGGCTCCATCGACAACGACATGTCCGGAACGGATATGACCATCGGGGCGGACTCTTCCCTCCACCGCATCACCGAAGCGGTGGACGCCATCATCAGCACCGCGGCCAGCCATCAGCGCACCTTCGTCGTGAAGGTCATGGGCCGGAACTGCGGATACCTGGCCCTCATGGCGAGCCTGGCCTGCGGAGCCGACTGGGTGTTCATTCCCGAATCGCCCCCGAAACCCGGAGAATGGGAAGAGAACATGTGCGCCCTGCTCCGGGCCGGCAGGGAAGCCGGGCGGCGCGACAGCATCGTCATCCTGGCGGAAGGCGCCCAGGATACGGAAGGGAACCTGATCAGCAGCCACTACGTACAACAGGTGCTGGAAGAGCGGCTGGGCGAAGATGCGCGGATCACCATTCTGGGGCACGTGCAGCGGGGCGGCGCGCCCAGCGCCTACGACCGCTACATGACCACCATGCTGGGCTGCAAGGCCGTCGAGATCATCTCCACCAGCCGCCCGGAAGACGAACCGGTACTGGTCGGCACCCAGGAGAATGACATCATCACGGCGCCCCTGATGGAGTGCGTTGCGATGACCCACAAGATCCGGGGCCTTATCCAATCCGGCGATTATGATCAGGCCATGGCCCTGCGGGGCGGCGGCTTCGCCGATGCCTACGACACCATGAAGGTCATGATCCGCGCCCTGCCCAACCAGCCGGCCCCCAGGCAGAAGCGGCTGCGGATCGCCGTCCTGCACGGCGGGGGCCCCGCGGCCGGAATGAACACGGCCGCCCTTACCGCCGTCCGCATCGGGCTCGACGGCGGGCACATCATGCTGGGCGTAAAAGACGGTTTTCACGGGCTCATCGAGGGCAAGGTCGAGGAAATGCAATGGATGAGCGTGGCCGGCTGGACAACCACCGGCGGAGCCGAGCTGGGCACCAACCGCCGCCCTCTTTCCGGCACTGATTACTACGCCCTGGCGCGAAAGATCGAAGAGTATCAGATCGACGCCATACTCATGATCGGCGGCTGGTCGGGCTATCAGGCCATCAATACCATGTATCAGAAGCGCAGCGATTTTTCCGCCTTCAATATCCCCATGGTCTGCCTGCCGGCCACCATCAACAACAACCTGCCCGGCTCCGAACGCAGCGTAGGCTCCGATACGGCCCTGAACAATATCGTTCAGGTGGTGGACAAGATCAAGCAGTCGGCCGTGGCGTCCAAGCGGTGTTTTGTCGTAGAAGTCATGGGCCGCTACTGCGGATACCTGGCTCTGGTCAGCGGCATCGCCACCGGCGCCGAGCGCGTGTACCTGCACGAGGAAGGCGTCACACTGAACGACCTGCAAAAGGATCTGGAACACCTCGTCGATGGCTTTTCCAAGGGCAAGCGCCTGGGGCTGATGATCAGAAATGAAAAGGCCAACTCCCTGTACACTACCGGTTTCATGGCCGCGCTGTTTGAGGAAGAAGGCGGGCGCCATTACGACGTGCGCCAGGCCATCCTCGGGCACCTTCAACAGGGGGGCGACCCTTCCCCCTTCGACCGCATCCTCTCCATCCGCCTCGCCAAATTGTGCCTCGAATACCTCATTACCGAGTGCCTGGAAGGCCGCAAGCCCGTTTCCTTCATCGGGCTGCAGAAGGACAAGGTAGAATTCGTGGATATGGCCCGCTGGCCGGAGATGGTGGCCTCCAATTACGAACGCCCCGTCAAACAGTGGTGGCTGAACCTGCGCCCCATTGCCCGCATCATGACGGAACCGCCGGTGGATGTGGCGTACTGATTTTGAATGGTAAGATAATTGGCCGAATGGCTGATCGTTCAGCCTGGCAAGGCTTCGTTAATACACCGGGCAAACCAACGGTATTTTCTTCTGTATCCCAGGGAGGCGAACATCTTGGCTCAACCCTTCAGCGATCAGCCATTCAGCCATTCAATTCCTTCACTGCCAGCCAGGCCATCAGCCCGATGCTCAGCTCCAGGCAATCCTCATCCACATCGAAGGTATTGGTGTGGAGTGGGGAGGTAATGCCTTTGGCCGTGTTGCCGGTGCCCAGGCGGTAAAAGCAGGCCGGCATTTGCTGGGAGAAATAGGCGAAGTCTTCGGCCGTCATGCGGGGCGGGAGTTCCACTACGTTTTCCGGGCCGAGGTATTCTTCTGCAAAAGCCCGGACCTTTTGGGTCAGCGCGTCGTCGTTGACCAGCACCGGGTAGCCGACGTCCACTACGAAATCGCAGGAGCCCCCCATGCCTTCGGCGATGCTTTCGGCCATCTTTTTCATCAGGTTGTGCGCCCTGAAGCGCCACTCCTCGTCCATGGTGCGGAAGGTTCCCTCCAGGCGGACTTCGTTGGGGATGATATTGGTCGCTCCGCCTTTGGAAGCGATATAGCCGAAGGTGACGACAGAGGGAACGTGCGGGTCGGCATGACGGCTGACGACCTGCTGCAGGGCCGTGAGGATATGGGCGGCGATGAGGATGGGGTCGATGCAGTCCTGAGGCAGGGCGCCGTGGCCGCCCCTGCCTTTCACCGTTACATAGAGTTCATCGGCGGAGGCCATGTAGCTGCCCGGGCGCATGCCTACCTTACCGGCTTCGAGGGGCGGGTGCACGTGCTGCCCGATGATGCTGGCCGGCCGTGGATTGTCCAGAACGCCTTCCCTGATCATGATGGAGGCCCCGCCGGGCAACACCTCTTCGCCCGGCTGGAAGATGAGCTTCACCGTACCGTCGAACTCTCCGCGCAGTTCATTCAGGATGCGGGCGGCTCCCAGCAGGGAGGCCGTGTGCACGTCGTGCCCGCAGGCGTGCATGACGCCCGGTTTTTTCGACTTGTAAGGCGCATCGTTTGCTTCTTCAATGGGAAGGGCGTCCATATCGGCGCGCAGGGCCACTACCCTGTCGCTGCCGTTTCGGCCCCGGATGAGGCCTACCAGCCCATTGCCGGCCATGCCGTGCTGGAACGGGATGCCGAACTCGGCCAGCCTGGCTGCTATGAATTTCCCGGTTTCCACTTCCTGGAAAGAAAGCTCCGGATTTTCGTGAAGGTGGCGGCGGATGGCTATGACGTCCTGATGGTACCTACCGGCCAGTTGCCTGATCTTATCTTTCAGCATGGATTTTTTGTTTACATAATATAAAGGTGCTGGTTTTCAGCAAAGCGGCAAAGCACGGAAAGCTATATCTTTGAAAAAATAAGGTTATCATGGCAAATATCACCAGCCTGGATCAACTCGACCTCAACGGCCTGTATTCCTATGCAGATTATCTGAGCTGGCAACTCGAGGAAAGGGTAGAGCTCATCAAAGGCCGGATATTTAAAATGTCGCCGGCGCCGAGCCGGCAGCACCAGCGCATCGCCACTCAGCTTACAGGGCAGATTCTGCCCTATCTTCAGGGGAAACCGTGCCAGATGTATTTTGCCCCTTTTGACGTGCGCCTGCTGGATTCCCAAAAATCGGCCAAAGACGAAGATATCTATACGGTCGTTCAACCCGACATTTGCACGATATGCGACCTGTCGAAACTGGATGACAGAGGCTGCCTGGGCGCTCCGGACTGGATCATTGAAATCCTGTCGCCCGGAAACAACAAAAAGGAGCTGGATTATAAATTTCGGTTATATGAGGAAAACGGAGTCCGGGAGTACTGGCTGGTTTTTCCCTCCGACCAGACAGTGGCCGTTTTTGACCTGGAGGATGGCAAATATAACTTCCGCAAGATTTACGCGAGCGACGACGCCATTCCGGTCGGAATTTTTCCGGAATTTTCCATTGTGCTGCAAAGGATATTTCGGGATTAACCCGCCTGTTCCGTTCTTGTTCCAAATCTTTTAAACAGGAAGAACACCAGCACGCCCAGGGCCAGCAGCCCCAGCCCCGCCAATGCCTGCATGGGCCGTTCGATAAGCGTATTCACCACAAAAGCGCTGCTGATGAGAACAAATATTCCCGGCACTACCGGGTAGCCCCAGGTGCGGTACGGCCGCTCGGTGTGCGGCAGCTTGCGGCGGAAAATGAATACGCTGAAGCCCCCCAGGGCCATGAAGGCAATATCCATGAAGGTAACGTAGGTGATCAACTCGGCGAAGGCGCCCCAGGCCAGCAGCAGGACGATGGCCCAGCCGGCCTGCAGCAGCATGGCCGCCACCGGCGTATGGAAGCGCGGGTGCACTTCGGCCAACTGCCGGAAAAAGATGCCATCCCGGGCCATGGCGAAGTAGATGCGCGGAGCCGACATGGTGTAAATCCCTATGGTGCCGAAAATGGAAATAGCTATGGCGACGGCCATCAGTTTGCCGCCGAAGGAGAACACCTGCCCCACCGCTTCACCCGCCACCCGCGTGGTATTGGCGATGGCGTCCAGCGGCAGCAGGAGCATGTAGCCGAGGTTGGCCAGTACATAGGTGAGGGTAACGATCAGCGCACCCAGCACCATGGCGCGGGGCACTGTGCGCCGGGGCTCGATGGCTTCGCCGGCCAGGTAGGAGGCGTGGTGCCAGCCCCCGAACGACCACAACACCCCGATGAGGGCCAGCAGCAGGGCGCCGGCCGGCCGGGCAGGGGCGTTAACCGCAAGATCAAACTGGAGCGCCACCTTTCCGGGCTCGAAAAAGAGCAGCCCCACGACGATGATGCCTGCAATGGCCAGCAGCTTCAGGGCGGTAAATACGTTGGACAACCACTGGCTGGCGCCGACGCCGAAGATGTTGAAAGCCGTCAGCCCGACAATAACCACAATGGCCAGCCCGATTTTTTCCCGGTACGCAAATGGAAAAAAGTAGGACAGGTATTCCGCCATGGCGATGCCCAGGGCCGCCAGAGCGCCGGTATTGATGACCAGCAGGATGACCCAGCCATAGAGGAAGCCCGCCAGCTCGCCGTAGGCTTCTTTCAGAAATACATACACCCCACCCGCTTTGGGAAAAAGCCCGCCCAGTTCGGCAAAAGTCAAGGCCCCGGTGAGGGCAATGGCCCCGCCCAGCACCCAGGCCAGCAGGGCATAGCCATGGTGCGGCGCCGCCTGCACCACTGCATAAGGGGTCACAAAAATGCCGGACCCTATACAGGAGCCTACGGCGATCATCGTCAGGCCGTAGAGGGTGAGCTTGCGGTCGAGATTGGGCATGCGGAAAGGGAGGAAAACAGCGCCGGGCCATGCAGGACGGCCCGGCGCCGGTGTTAGTTCGAACTCAGTTGTTGCTTCATTTTCACGTGCTCCACAACAAACCTGCCCACTTTTTCTCCCTGGGCGACGCCGTTGTAAATGGCCGGTTTGTAATGTATGCCACCGTAAAGGCGGCTCACGGCGGCTTCATCGGAAGCTTCGAAGAAGGAATTGAAGGTGCGGGCAGGCAGCCCGTACTCCTCTTCGGTTGTGTCGGTAAACTGGAAATTGTCGCCGAAGATGGACGTCAGGGCGGTGGCGGCAGCGCGGGAAATCACGCTGTGGCCGCTGGTGTATTCGGGGAAAGGCGGGGTTTGCAGGGTTGGCCGCCAGTTCTCGTCGATGTATCGGTTGATCACGGTCTCGGGGCGGATCAGGATGCTGCGGTATTTTTCGTCCCAGCAGCTGATGAAGGCGTCGAAGAGGGCGATGGAAGTGAGGGTATAGGCCTCGACGGTTTTCATCATGTCGGCGCCGGCCTTTTTGCTGACGATCTGCGTGATGCCGACCCAGTGGCCGCCGGGGGTGATCTTCTTGGTCGCGTACATCACGTGCCCGGTGTGGTGGGAAACGTAGGGGTTGCAATCCCAGAATTTGGCGATAGCAACCCGCTCTTCATGTTCGGCGGGGGTTTCGGCTTTCAGCGCTTCGTACACTTCCATGGTTTCCTTCATAAACTGGCTGCTCATATCGGTGCTGAAGGCGGTAGGCGGCGGCGGTGGAAATTGCGCAGCCGAGTCGAGCACCAGGGGCCGTATTTTATTCCAGTTGGGCTCGATGCCGTCCATATAGTCGGGCGGCGTGGGTTGCCAATGGGCGGGGTCTTCCGAAATGGAGTACTTGGGGAAAGTCCGGGTCTGCTTGTACATATCGCCGGCCGACCACTCCAGGATGTGCTTTGCTACCGCATCGCCGTAAGCAATGGAGCGGTCCCAGGCCTCTGCAGGCATGTTGATGGCGCCCAGCTCGGCGTAGAGCTCCTCTTCAAAGGCCTTCATTTTCTCTTCAGAGAAGATCAGAGCCCGCCCAACCGTCAGAAATGCCTGGAGGCTGGCCAGGGGGAAACAGTATTCCTGCCCCGCTTCTGGCTGGGGCCCGGGCTCCAGCCCGTTGATCTGGCCCGCCAGCGACTGATAGTCCGGAAAGCCGGGGCGCAGGGCCTCGTAGGCGGCAATGCTGGAATAGGCATAAATGCGGCTGGCTACCGGAGGGGAGAAGATGTCGTGCACGATCACGTCCGACAACTGCTTCATGGAACGGTGGAAATACTCGGGATTCTTAGCCTCTTCCTGAAAATTGGGGTTGCTCTTTTCACAGGCCCCCACCAACAGGATCAATCCCATCAACCAAAGCCCTTTTTTCAGATACATCGCTTAATGTTTTTTGTGTGTTTTCGGAATAGGGCAAAGGTAGTAAGAATTGGCAAATGTTCAGTACAGGTCGGAAGGTGGGAAGGCCGGAAGGCCGGCCATCCAGCCATTTTTACCCGGCGTAGCCTGCGGGCGGAGCCTGGCCAGTATTTTTACCCGACAAAGCCGTCGGGCGCCTTCGAATAAGGCAACATCGCCCGATGGCGGCGGCGGGCCAGTACTCCAGTACTCCACCTTTTCCAATCCATTCCTTTCCGGAGCAACCTCTACTATTTATTTTTGGATTTCAAGGGAGCCTGTTCCGGCGCATACTCCACCGGGCAGCCATTGTTGTCTGCAGGGCCAGGGGCGAAGGGGCAGCCATCGCTGCTGTTTTCCACCCCGTCGCCATCGCTGTCCTTCTCGTCGATGAGGAGAGCCGGGGTATCTTCCAGGCCTTTCGCTTCGATCTCGAGGATGGCCTCCACATAGGCCTCGGCCAGCTTCTGGCGGAAGGCGGGCTGGGCCAGCAGGGCGGCGTCGGCGCGGTTGTTGTAGAAGCCGTTTTCAGGGTGGATGAGGGTTGTCCTGACGTTGCGGAGCAGATAAAAGTCCGCCATCCCCTCTTGTCTGGATTTCAAAAAGCGGTTGTTCAAGCCCGTTTTATTAATGATTTTTTCCAGGAAAACAGCGCCCAGGCGTTCACTTTGGCGCGATCCGGCCTGAAACCAGACTTCTATTCCCCGATTGCGCTCAGCAGTCCAGGGTTCTTCCAATTTGGTGGTGGGGGCAGCATTAAAATGCACCGTTACCGCCAGTTTGGGCAGGCTGCTCTGGAAATTGTTGATCCGTTCGGCGCGCACCCTTAGGTCGATATCCTCTTCTTCGGGGACAACCAGATAGTACTGCACCCCGATTTCCTCCAGGCGCCTGACGATGCGCTGCACCACGTCGCGGCTCAGTTCGCCTTCGAGGAGCTGGGTTTTGCCGTCGTCAAAAACAGGCGAGCGCTTTCCTGGGGTATTCCTGCCGTGCGGGTTGTCGAGGCACCAGAGGTAGCGGGGCGTATGAAGCCTGGGGACAGCCTGCTGAAGGGAGGGGTTTACCGTTGCCGGTTTGAGGTTCCCACCTTGTTGTGTAGAGGGAACCCGCTCCAGTCTCAGCAGCCCGGGGTCGATGCGGAGTTGTTTTGCCGGTATTTCGCGGGCCACAAAGCCGGGGTCGAAGGTGTACAAGGCGAGCTGCAAGAGCCGGTAGAACTCGCCGGCCGTGCCGTCAACGGAGCGGCGCACCCAGAAGCGGGCGGCCATGTAGCCTTCCAGTTGATCGTAGCCCTGCTTCGCCATTTCGCCGGCAAAACCCGCAAAGCGGTTGTTGAAATACATGCTGAGGGCAAAGCGCTCCCGCTTGGCCGCCGGGGTATTGAGGATGGAAAGAAATTCCGCCTGGATGTCTTTCTGGTTGGCCGCCTGCGGGTAGGCCAGGTAGAACACCCGCAGGATGTCGCGGAACTCCCTGTTGTAAATCCCCTGGAGCTGCCCGGTGAGCCTCCTGTTGCCGGACAGCTTGCTGAGGGTGGCGTACAGCTTCCTCAGGAAGGCGGAGTTGTAATAGCCGAAGGCTTCCTCATTGCGGTAGTCGATATTGCTGCCGCGATGCGGGCCGGAACGGTACACTTTCTGCCCGAAAATCTTTTCCAGGACGGTGGGGTTGAGCAGGGGTTTCAGGATGGCATAGCGCCCGCGCACGCCGATTTCCGGGAAGGTGGTGCCGCTGGCCTCCCAGGACATGTCGGCCTTTTTTCTGAGCACATCCCAGCTTTCCGGGGCCTGGGCAAGAAGTTTCTGCAGTTCTGTTTCCTCCGCAGGTGTTTCCGGTTGGGTAAGGACGGAGGCGGAATCTGCTTTCGTTTGGGCGTAACAGGGCTCGAGGGTGGATCGGCCTCTGTAGGTTTTGATAATATACCCCTCCACCCCTTTGTGGCGGACGCGGTAATAGTCGGCGCCCTCTTCCAGCAGCCATACCTCTTCGCCGGGGCTTATGGACTTGACCAGGGTCTGCCGGTTGACCCGCAACTCCAGCCACCCGGGCTTTCCAAAGTTTGCGTTCAGCTCATCGGCCTCCTGCCGGCTGAGCTGGCGGGAACGCAGGGCGATCTCCCCCGAGGCGGCGGCGATCCTGAAACAAACTTCCCGGGGTATGGAGTCGGCAGCTACATCGCCTGCACACCAGGCGCGGATGCGGCCCATGTCCAGGTGCGAGGAATCCAGGCGAATGGCTTCCCGGAAGTAGGCGCATACCCTTTCCCGCCCCGTGCTCAGCAGTTGTTCAAAGCGGATGATCAGGGAGTCCAGGGCGGCCTGGCCGGGCGCCAGCTGGGAAGTTTCCCGCAGCCCCAGGCGTTCGAAAGTATTCAGCATGGACTGCTGCACATCTGGAGGCAGTTCGCTCACGCCGGCTTTGATCTGTTTCCAGGCTTCCAGCCCTTCGCGAAGTTGCGCCTCCCGTTCGGCAGGGCTCTGCCCGTAGAACTGCGAACCCGACAGGTACAAATCCACGCCCTTGTTGTAAAAAGCCACCGCCATGTTGCTGCGGTACTCGGCCTGCCAGGAATCGGGAATGGCCGTTTGGCCGGGCCCGGAAACGGAAAAAGCATTTCCGGAAATTTCCACTTTGGCGCCGTCCCAGCTTTTGAGCTGGCCGGTGCGCCAGGCCCAGCTCGCCTCGTTGGTGTAAGCCGAAAGCGGCAGTTGGAATTCGCCGCCGCCGCTCTCCAGCCAGTCCATGAACCTCAGGTTGCGCCCGGTGGCCGCCGGCAGGGAGTCCCAGGCTACGGCCGCTTTGGCATGAGCCTCCAGCATGGCGGCAAGCCCCAGGGCATCGTCCAGGCAGAGCAAGGCGGATTCCCCTTCCAGGCGGTAGTCCACCAAAGGCCCGGCGCAGTCCGCCGGCCTGATCTGCCAGGGCCAGGCCGTGATCAGCAGGGCGGGCAGCCAGAGGGGCAGTGCCCAGCGCATCACGTCGCGCCACTCCCCGCGCCAGCCCAGGCCGGGCAGGCCGTGGGGATAGAGGTATTTTTTCCATTCGTCGGGCACGATGAAGTCCAGCGGGTGGCGCTCGCGCTTCAGTTGTTTGATGACGGTGACATCAGCTTCGGCGCCGGCTTCCATCAGGCGGCTGATCTCTTTTTCCAGCTCTTTTTTGCGGCTCCCTTTTCTGGTGGTGAGCCATTCGTTGAGCGCCACATTCATGCGGTAATCTTCAAAAGCCGCCGAGTCGGCGGGCGGGGGGTTCTGCCGCAGGATTTCCGCCAGTTGCGTGCGCACCTTTTCCAGAAGAGCGGGGTTCGCCGCCTCCAGCCAGTTGACGAGCCCGGCGCGGGCAGCCGGAGGTATGCGGCCTTCGACAAACCAGGGCAGGCGCGTAAGCTGCAACAGGTTATCGAAACTGAGCAGGTTTTCCCTGCCGATGGAAAGCTGCTGCCCGAGGTAGAGGGTGAGGTCCCAGTGCAGCGTAGGGTAAACGGCGCAGGCGGCGATCCACTGCAGCATGGGTTCGCCGAAGTGGGGCTGGAGGCTGGGAACGAGGGCGCCATGGATTTCTATAGGTTCCACAGGGGCGTCCTTCACCCTTTCCGGCCAGGTGTCGAAGCGGGCGTCCTCCGCCATTTCCATTTCTTCCAGCCAGAAGTGCAGGCCTTGCAGGGAGAGGGGGAGCACGGTAAATAGCTCGCCGAGGCGGCGCTCGCGCTTGCCCCAGTTGCGGATGGGGTTCGGGCTCAGGAGCAGGCGGTGTTTCCAGTTGCGGAGCAGGCGGCTCCAGGGTTCCGGCTTGCCGCTCAGCTTGCTGAGCAGGCCGTTGCCGTGGCCGGCGACGATGAGGCGCGCGCCGGCGTAACGCTGCTGAATATCCAAAAGGGGCAGCCCGTCGGGGTGGAGTTCATTGTAACACACCCGCAAATCGCTGTCGAAAAAGAAGCGTTCGATGTGAACCTCATTGGCCTGGAATGCCCGGAAGAGCAAATCCAGCAGTCGGGCGCGGTGGTTGCGGGCCGATTGCTGTTCGATCAGCAGCAGGTATTCCGGGGGTTGGGTTTGCTGTTGAAACCGGAAGGCAGGCATGCCTCCCTGTTCGATGGTGGCGCCGATGGTTTTGGGCACATCCAGTTTATAGGCCTCGCTGCCGGTGCGCTGCCTGATGAGGTTGAGGATAAAGCCGAAGCCCTCGCCGAAGTTAATGCTTTCCGCTCCTTCGATGCGTATGTTCCAGGCGTAGGGTGGTTTGTCTTTCGACTCCAGCTCGGCCACCAGCTTGCGGCGGCGGTAGGCGCGGTAAAAGAGCACCGCCAGAAGCAGCGCAGTGAACAGCAGCAGCCCGCCCCACTTCAGCCACACGAAATTGTCGGCCAGGAATTGCCGGAGCCGGGAAGGAGGCTGTACGGCGTACTTCAACGGGTCGTGGGAGAAGGGGAAAGCCATCAGATTAAAAGCAGGGGGAGTGCCTATAGAGTCTACTATTATGGTATCTGCCCTGGAAGTATCCACGGTAGGCAGCACGATGACGGGCTTGTAATGAACCTGCAGCTTTTGCCCGCCTGCATTGGACCATTCCAGGACGATGGAGTCCTGTCCGCTGATGCTATCCTGGGCGATATAAACCAGGCAGTTGGGGGTATCCACCAGGAATGTGCCGAGCCCTTCGCGGCCCGGGTACAGCACTTCGTATTTTTCGGGCCTGCCAAGTTCCCCGAGGTCTGTGGAATCGACGAGGCAAAGCACGGCCTGCCCGCCTGCCTGCACTTCAAAGGGCTTTTCGATGAAGCCCCGCTCCACAGGCTTCCTCATCTGGAAGAGGACGATGGCGGGCGGGATCAGCAGCAACAGCGCAAGCACCCAGATGATGCCCCGGAATCGGCGCTCATGGTGGTCCGGCGAAGCAGGCGCCTCCTCCGCCTCTACCTCCTTGTAGAAAGCGCCCGTCCGCCTGCGGCACTGTTCGAACAGTTCGTAAAAATGGGCCTGTTCTTTGGGGCTGCTGGCAAAAAGGGGCGCCAGCAGGTAAGGCAGTTCTTCCGGCGCCGTATCCTCCGGCAACTTCCGCAGCAGTTCCTGCACCTGCAATTGCTGGCCCGTGCCCAGAGGGTAGCCCTCCGCCTGCATGGTGCTCAGCAGTTCGGCGATGAGGTGGTATGTCCGGGCGGTGTGGGGCATGGAGGTTGGTGGAATATTGGAATATTTGGATTATTGGGATTTCGACAATAAATCCTGGAGGGTTTTCAGGTCGTCCTTGTTTTTTGCCAGCACGGAATAGGACCAGCTCAACTGTTCCTTTTCCTCGGGGTTCAGGGCTGCCAGGTTGTTCAGTTTGGAAGCGTCGAATTCCATTTTGCGGAGCAGGGCCGCCCACTGGATCAGTTCGGCGGTGGCGGGGTTTTTCCGGAGTTTTACCCGGTCTTTGGCCCTGATCATTTCGAAGTGGGCGATGATGGCGTCGAGTTGTTTTTTCCCGGCATCCGAGTCGAAGCCGTTCAGTTTCTGCTGCAGGATGCGCAACAGATCGGCGGCGGCGGGGAATTCGATATGGTAATAAGCGACCCTGCGCAGGAAGGCGTCGGGCAGGTTTTTCTCCGAGTTGGAGGTCAGGATGATGACGGGGCGGTTTTCGGGAGAAGTTTTGAAGCTTTTGCCGATTTCGGGCACGTCGAAGCGCAGGCCTTCCAGGGCGGCCAGCACGTCGTTGGGCAGGTCGCGGGGGGCTTTGTCGATCTCGTCGAGCAGCACCACCCGGCGGCTCTGGCTACGGATGGCGGCGCCGAGGGCCTGATAGCGGATGTATTTTTCCTCCACCTGTTCGGGCGTCAGGGGTTCGGTTTGTGTCTGGCTGTACTGGAAGTGCCCCAGGGCGTCGTAGCGGTAGAAAAGGTCTTTGGCCGTAGAAGTCGTCTGGGCGTTAAATACGATCACTTCGCCGAGTTTGAAATAATGGGCTACATGGTGGGCCAGCTGGGTTTTCCCGGTGCCGGGCTCACCGGTGAGCAACAGTGGCTGCCCCAGGTTGAGGGCGACGTTGACCGCGCTGACCAGGCCTTTGGGCGGCAGATAAAGTTTGGGGTCGTTGATCTTCTCGTTCAGTTCGATTTTCGGCAGTTCGCGCTGCCCGCTTTCGCTATAGAGGTGGAAGCTCATAAAACATGGCATTAATCGTTGTAAATCATCAGGCCGGTGATGCCGGCCCATCTGGCAAAGAAGTTATTCATGGGCCAGGCGGTAAATGACAGCCTGAAGTTCCTCAACATCCTTCATGTTCAGGAGTTTTTTCTCTTTGTACAACTGCTGGTCGGCCTCCCTCAGGCCCGAGAGGAACACATCGAGCACCTGTTGGACCTTATTGGGGTTGCGCTCGCCCAGGTCCATCAGCCAGGCGCGGAGGTCGGCCTCTTCGATGGGCAGCAGGGGCGTCAGCAGGGTGGCCTCATTGCGCTGCGCCAGGCCCGCCAGGCCGTCGATGATGGCCTTCTGGGCGGGAGAGAGTTTGCCTTCGTGCTGCTTTTCGATGTAAACCACAAAAAAGAAAAGAAAGGTGGGCACATCCCGGTGGGGGCAGCGGAAGGTGTCGATCATCCATTGCAGGTATTCCAGCAGGAAATCCTCCCAGTTGCGCTCGTGGATTTCGAAGGCGACGGCCACATAGTCGTAGGGCAGCTTGGGCACCCCGGTTTCGATAAAAGCTTCGAAAGACTGGGTGTCGGCAAAGTGAAAGCGCTCCTGGACGTACTCTTTGAAGCGTTGCTGGCACTTGCGGGTGTTGCGGCCCACGGGCAGGTCCTGGATGCGCAGCCGGCCGGAATCCTCATGCGTGATGATGTGCAGGGCGTCGGAATCGCCGTCGAGCTCTTCGGCCAGCAGTTCGTACACCATGCGCTCGGAAAAGCTGGGCGGCATCTGGCTGGGGCAGGCGCTGACGAAGTAAAACTGGAACTCCTGTTCTCCCTCTTCCTTCAGGTCGAAGGCCTCCCAGAATTTGCCGCGCATCTCTTTGCGGTCCACATTGACCAGGTGCAGCAGCCCGATCTCTTCGTCCTCATCGATGTTCAGCTCCCGGGCCGCCTCGTACAGGAGGGAGCCTCTGTTGTCGGCAGCACCAAGGTTGTGGGCGCCGGACAGCTTGCTTTTCAGCTCCCGAACCTGCCCTTCCAGTTGGTTGATCTCCTCATCCAGCGAGAACTTGGCATTGGCGTCCACGGCAAGGCCCCGCTCTTTCTTCAGGAAGTTGAGCTTGCGGACGAGCAGTTCCAGTTGTGCTTCAAACCCTTGGATTTCTTCAGGAGTATAGAACATGGGCAATGTTTGCTACCGTTGTCGTGAGATAAAGTTATATAATTTTTTCAAGGCATTTGCCGGCGGGGCATTTTCCTTGCGAAGGGGGCCAAAAAGAATGCCGCGCCCCTCGCGGAGTCGCGGCATCATCTCAAACAACTTATCCAATCTGCTTTTACGCAGGCGGAGCTCATTCGTTTCAAGTTGGGACGGAAAAGTTGACAAAATGTGAAATTAACCCCTAATCCTGTCCGCGGCTTTTTGCTGGTATTCGCGCAAAACTGCAGAAGCGGGGTATATCTGCAGGCCTCGTTGCGCCACCTCCAGGGCCTGGGCAAAATCACCTGATTCATATCGGGCCACGGCCATGCCTTCCAGTAGCTGGCGATTGGTTGGGCTCAGGCCCAGGCCGTAGTTGAGGTATCTGATGGCCAGGGGGTAATCCTTCTTTTCCCTGGCCAGCAGTTCGAAGCCGGCCCGGTAGTAAAAGCCGGCCATCAGGGTAGCGTCGGCGTGGGAATTGAGGTATTCCAGGTACTGGTCCAGGAAGGGCACATGCCCGTGCCTGAGGAGCTGATAAAATTCCTCCAGCAACTTCTGGAGGTTGCCATCCAGCTGGTACAGCCCGGCAACCAGCCCACCCTTGCAGGTGATGGCGTCGGTATAGGCCGGGTAGATGTCCAGCGCTTTGTTCACATAAGGAAGGGCTTCCTCAAAAAGCGCCATTTTTTTGGCGGCGTCCTGTTCGCCAAGGCCTTCCTGATACAGCGAATAGGCCATATAACTATTGGCCCGGGCGCGGTTGGTGGAGACTTTTATTGCCGCCCTGTTGAGCGCCATTTCATCCTTCCAGGCCGGCGCCCGGCTGATGGTTTTCAGCCCGAATCCCAGGCCTGCCAGGCCTGCAAGGGCCAGCGCAGGCCAGCTGGCGCCGGGCAGCAGGCGCGCTGTCCAGCCCGGCAGTTTCGCCATGAGCAAATAGGCCAGCAGCAGGCAGTACCCCACCGAGGGCATATACAGAAACCGTTCATTCATGGGGGCGCCCACCGGGAAAAAGATATTGGAAACAATAGATAAAGTCAGCAGGTAATACCAAATGCTCCATGCCACCACCCCTTTGCGCCGGAAAGCCCGGAAGGCCAGCAACAGGAGGCCCGCATATAATAGCAGGGAACTCCAGGCCTTCCAGTCGCCCCAGCCGATGATGGGTATCTGGTAAGGATAGTAATCGTGCGTCAGGGGGTGTGGAAAGATCAACAGGCGCAAGTAATAGCCCAGGGTGTATGAAATAGTGGCGTATTTCTCCGCCGGGCCTGACTCCACAAAAGGGTCGTTCATGATGCCGGTGACGGCCTTTCCGCTGTCGAGCAGGTACCCGATCACATTCAGCCGGATAGCCAGGTAAGCCAGGAAAACCAGCAACAGCGGCGCCGTCGCCACAGCCGCCTGCCTGGCGCCGGCCTGCCTGAAAACATAAAGGCTCAAAGGAATGACGGCCAGAAAAGTCAAAGCATTTTCCTTGGCCAGCAGGGCCAGGAAAAAAAGTACGCCCGAGAGCGCCAGCCACCAGGCCCGCCGCTTTTCCAGGTAACGGATGCTGCCGTACAAGGTGGCCAGGGAAAGCAACAGCGCCAGGATTTCGTCGCGACCCTTAATGTTGGCCACCACCTCCGTATGTATCGGATGCAGCACAAATAAGGCGGCAGCCCAGAAGGGGATTCCCAGATACCAGGGCCGCTTGCTGCTGCCCAGGCCGAACATCCAGAACAAACGAAAGAGGATTAGCCCGGTGAAGGCGTAAAGCAGGATGTTCCAGAAATGGCTGAGGCCTGGCTTCAGCCCGTAGGCCGCACGCTCCAGGGCGAAGGTGGCAATGGAAAGGGGCCGGTAGCGCGCCCCGGCCACCAGATCCTGCTGCCGGCCCAGAAAGCCGGTAAAGCTCTCGGTAGCGAAGATATCCTTGATCCCGCCCAGCCCCTTTAATACGAACTGGTTCTCGGAAAGCACGATCTTGTCGTCCAGCACGTAACCGAAATCAAGGCTGGCCCGGTACAGGGCGAAAGGCAAAATGAGTATCAGCAGGCCGGGCAACCAACGGGCCTTCCAGAAGCTGCCGGAAAGGCCCGGACCGGAGCCGGGCAGTGAGGCGGCAGGCCGGCCGGAGGGCTGCCGCGGGCGCTGGCGTTTTTTATTCATGGCATAACCAGGGTTAGTAAGTAGTTGGACACATTTGTTGTAACTCATATTGCTTCGGAAATACGGCGTCAATAGCCTCTTTCCTGGGGCTAGTGCTGTCGGCACTGGGGTTATATTGTTGGATTGTTATATTGTTGGATTGTTATATTGTTCTGCTAAATGTGTCCAACAACTTAGGTTACCTAAAAATAGTAACTATTTAGGATTCCCTGGCGGTATTATTTGGAACGCGGGGTTGTGGCCCGCCACACAGGCAAAGCTTCTCCAAAGGCTATTCGGTTATCACTTCGCGGGACAAAGGCCCGGGTTCCAACCTAAATTGTTACCTTTAAAAAGCGATCCGGCAGGAATTTTCCAGCCATTAAGCGGAAAAATCTTTTGTATTCAAAAAAATGCTGAATGCGAGGCTTTTGCACCCTTTGTGTCGTGTTTCTGCTGCTTGCCGCCCTGCCGGCCCAGGAGGCGCACTTTTCGTTTCAGCACCTCAGCACCGATAACGGTTTATCCTCCAATGAGGTAAACGCCATTGCCCAGGACAGCCAGGGATACCTCTGGATCGCCACTTCGCATGGCCTGCAGCGCTATGACGGCATCCGCTTCCAGAATTTCTACCACGATCCGGATGACGAACGGACTATCCCTTCGAACGTAATCAGGCATTTGCACTTCGATTCCCGCAACAAGCTGTGGTTGATAAGCGGGGAAGGGCAGGCAGGTATTTTTGACACCAGGAAACGGGTTTTCAAAAAAACCGGCCTCCATGCCGGCGGCATAAAGCTGGAACGGGCGCCGGATGCCCGTTTCATTGGCGATGCCTGGGGAAATATTTTTATACTGGAAAACAATGCAGGTTTATTCATCTGGAATGAACAGAACGGGCATTTCGAG
The DNA here is from genome assembly GCA_963169455.1 of Bacteroidota bacterium. GTDB lineage: Bacteria > Bacteroidota > Bacteroidia > Chitinophagales > Saprospiraceae > JACJYE01. The sequence continues at coordinate 21,146 of CAUJDW010000060.1, forward strand.
GCCTGCGGCTTCCCGGCGCCGGCATCGCGTGATTGGCAGATATCCGGCTTTGCGCCATGGCCGGGCACTTCTGATTACCTGCTGAGCTTCGGAGCTAACGGCCTGTTCCTTTTGCATACCCAAAATGGGGTTTGGGAAGCGGGCAAAATGGTGCTGGAACCCCTGCTACTGCCCGGCTATCCGAAGGGGACAAAGGTGTACAACATTTTCGTCGATCAAAAAAACCGGCTTTGGGCTCAGGCCTGGCCCTTCCACACGCCAAGGGTGCACTGTTTTGACCTTGCCAGCCGTACGGCGCTGATCCGCGATTACGAGCCGGTTGAACTCATTGGCGGCTACATCGAGACAAAGCCCTTTTTTGAAAGCCGGGATGGAACAATCTGGCTCTATGGGGACAATATTTTTGCACGGTATAATGAAGATTCGGGCAGCTTCCAACTCGTTCAGAACAGCAATGCCAACAACCGGGCCATTCATTACCGGTCCATCCATTTTTTGTTCGAAGGCCGCGAAAATACAATCTGGGCGGGCACGGAAGGCAACGGGCTGTTTTCCTTTAACCCGGGCAAAGAGTACTTCCTGAATATCGAACATTTCAACAAGCGCATGAACCGGCGCGGCATCGGCAGCCCCACCGGCTTTATTCAGCTGGCCGACAGCACGGTGCTGGTGTCCGTCTGGGGTGACGGGCTGTACCGCTACGACAGGCACTGGAATGAATTGCCATTTGCGTACAGCGGCGACCCGGAATTGAAAAACTACAGCATCTGGAGCATGCACCCCTCGAAGAGCGCCGGCATCATCTGGATGTCTTCGCAACCAGGGCGGATCATCCGTTACGATCAGCGGGCCAACAGCATGGAGGCCTACAGGGCTTCCATGCTGGAAGACAGAACCATCAGGCAAGTCGTGGAAGATCAACAGGGCGATCTCTGGCTGGGCATGCAAAGCACAGGGGTTTTTCACTGGAAATGCGGCCCTGACGGCCGGCCGGCCGAACAGGGCCCTTCGAAATTCGACGGAACGCCCGACTGCCGGGTCAGCAAAATGATCATAGACTCGGAAGGATTGTTGTGGGTAGCTACCGAAAACCACGGGCTTTACGCCATCGGCCCGGGCGCCGGCCGGGCCGCCATGCACCTGTCGCACACAAGTTCAAACCCGAATCTCCGCCTGCCCGAAGCCAGCGTCTCCTCAGTGCTGGAATACAACGATAGCCTGCTCGTCATTTCAGGCCCGTCCTCCCTGCACCTGTTCAACAAGAAGCGAAAAACGCTGGCCCGCATCAAACCGGAGGAAGACCTGGCCGGATATATCGCAGCCCTCGCCCTTGGCCAGGACGGGGCGGTATGGGTGTCAACCACCAGCGGATTATACCGCCTCAACATCCACAACCAGGCCATCCTGAAATTCGGCCGGCGCGACGGGCTTGACGATGAGCATTTTGTACTGGCATCTTCCTGCACCCTCCCCGACGGGCGGATACTATTCGGCGCATCGGAAACCTTCGTGGTATTTGACCCGGCTGTTTTTAACAAAATCGGGAAAGCCAGGCCCGAAGCAAGGATCACAGGCCTGCAGGTGAATAACCGCCTGATGCCGCCGGATTCGGTGGAAGAAGAGGGCGCCCTCCGGCTTCGCCATTATCAAACCGCCCTGTCCATTGAGTTCTCCACCCTTCAATTCCACCGGAGAAGCAGCATCCGCTACAAAATGGAGGGCCTGGATCAGGACTGGCAGGCCAACGGGAATAACGTTGCCGTCTATTCCTATCTGCCGGCCGGTTCCTACCGCTTTCTCCTCCAGCCCGTTTATGCGGACGGAACGCTGGGCCCTATCCGATCACTCCCCATCACGCGTTATCCGCCTTTCTGGCAGGCCTGGTGGTTTTACAGCCTCGTCTGCCTGGCTTTTGGAGGCATCATTTTCCTGTTCGACAGGGAAAGGATGCACCGGAGAAAGTCCGTCCAGCAAATGCGGGCAAAAATCGCGGATCGCCTGCATGCGGAAGTCAGGACGGCATTGAACAGCATCCACATCCTGAGCGAAATGGCGGCCATCAAGTCGGGGAAAGACCCCGCCCGGGCAGCGGGCTACCTGAAACAGATCAACAGCAAATCCCAGCAGATGATGCATGCCATGGATGACATGCTCTGGGCTCTGGAACCGGAAAACGACAGCATGTCCAGGGTCGTGGAGCGGATCGAAGCTTATGTGCACAAGCTGCGCAGCGAAGGCCGGGCGGATATCGGCCTGCTCGTCGGGCAGGAGGTCAGGGCGCTGGCGCTCGACATGCAGCAACGGCAAATGCTGCTACGCCTGGTAAAGGAATCGGCCGGCGGGCTGCTGAAAGCCGGCGCGCGCAGCCTGCAGATGTATCTGGGGCGGGATAAAATGCAGTTGAGCTTTGTGGTCGGGTTCGACACGGCCGAAGTGGAGGAGACGGCCCTGAACAACCTGCTGCAGGCCGGGGAAATGGTGAAGTTGTTGTCAGACATGGGGGCTACGCCTCAGATGGAGAAAGGCCGGGCGAAGGGAGAGCTGAGCTTCGGCTTGCCGTTATAACCTATTTCCCCATCCACACCTTAAAGCCGCTCACCTTCTCCCGGCTCACCAGGGCTTCTTTCTCCAGTGGCGGCTTCAATTGCAGCACCAGGCGCGAGCCGAAGTAATCGTCGATTTTCACAATGCTCTCGGCGGAGACAAAAACGGAGCGGCTGATGCGGAAGAAGCGTTTCGGGTCCAGCATTTCCTCCAGTTCATCCATCAGGTAATCCACCACGAAGCGCCGGTTGTCGAAGGTTCTGAAAAAATTCATCTTGTCATCGCTGTAGAAGTAAGCGATGTCTTTTACCTCCACGGAAACCAGTTTCTGCGCCTGCTTGACCAGAAAGCGGGCCCGGTATTCTCTGGGTTGAAGTTTGGACTGCAGCTCGCGCAGAAGCGCTTCCAGGTTATAAGGTGGCGCATTGGAAGATATGGATCTTTTGAACTTCTGAAGCGCCGCTTCCAGCTCGTCCTTCTGGATGGGCTTGAGCAGATAGTCCACGCTGTTCACCTTGAACGCTTTCAGGGCGAATTCGTCATAGGAGGTCACAAAAATGACCGGGCTGGCCACTTCCACGCGGTTAAATATCTCAAAGCTCTGGCCATCGGCCAGTTCGACATCCATGAAGATCAGGCCCGGCGCGGGATGGGCGCGCAGCCAGTCCACGGTAGCCTGGATGCTGTCGGTGACGCCGGCGATCTCCATGGTGGGGTCTGCAGCCAGGATGGCCTTGTGGAGTTTTCTGACGGCCAGCTCTTCGTCTTCAACGATCAGTACTTGCATAGGCTAGGGTTTTATGATGTTTTCGCCCCCTTGCGCCGCCTGGTCCCAGATCAGCGGCAGGGCGACGGTAAAGTTCTTTTCATCCTCGATGGCCTGAAACCCCTGCTGGTGCAGGAGCTGGTATTTCATTCTGATATTCTCCAGCCCGATGCGGGTGCTCACGGCTTTAACCAGCTTACGTTGTAAATTGTTATTGACGATCAGCTGGTTGCTCTCCGTAGTGAAGATGTCGATCACCAGGGGTTTGGCGCTGGAGGCGACATTGTGTTTTACCGCATTTTCGGCCAGCAACTGGAGCGAGAGGGAAGGGAGGAGATAACCGCTGTAATGCGGGGCTACGTCGATATTCATTTCGAGCGCCCTGCCGTAGCGGGTCTTCAGCAACTGATAATAGGAGCGGATAAAACTGATCTCATCTTCCAGGGTGCTGAGCGTTTTCTGGTTATTCAGCAAAAGATAGCGGTACACCTTGCTGAGCTCGTCGAGGAAGCGGATCGCCCGTTTGGGGTCTTCCGAAATGAGAGAAGAAAGGGTGTTGAAGCAATTAAAGAGGAAATGCGGGTTGATCAGGCTTTTCAGGGATTCGAATTCCTGGTACTCCGCCAGTTGCTCCAGGCTTCGCAGTTCGTCCGCGCTCTCGCGGTAGCGGACAAAGGTATAATCCGCTTCGTATAAGGTTTCCACCAGGAAACAAAGCCCCAGAGTGACCAGCAGCCCCAGTTGCACATCGGCTTTTTCCCAGTTATACCCCAGCCATCCGCCCCGGCCGTAAACCCAGAATACGGATAGCGTAAAACCCGAAGCCAGCAACAGGAGCAGCAGGGCCTGCAGGAACAGGCGCAGGCCGGCCTGGCTCATTTCCCCGAACCGCTGCTTCAGGCGCCGGCTCAGCAGGCAATGCAGATACCAGCACGCCAGGCCGGGCATGGCGATTAGGGGAATGGAAAGCAGCCAAACCCGCAGGCCTTGGAAAACAGCATCCTGGTAGAGAATGTAGTTCAGGGCAAACCACAGAATGGGCGCGGTAGCCAGGAAGGCATACCATTGCAATTTACTGATCGGCGCCCGGGCTTCTATTTCCATATCCCTTCCGTTGCGTTGATGAATGGAATGGTAATGGTTCTGCGGCCGCCCTCCTCCCGCACCGATATCAGCGGCTGGCGAAGGAGCTTGTATCTTCTGATCAGCTCATCCAGCCTCGTTTCCTGCTCCGCCCCTCCGCCTGCCAACCTGGGGTTGATATTGTGGCGCACGAACAAGGGCCCTCCCCCGGCAGCCCCAATTTCAACCACCAATGGCTGGCCGCGGCTCATGGTGTTCAGGCCGATGGCGTTCTCGACGGCCACCTGAAGGGCCAGGGCAGGCAGGAGGCAGTCCTGGCAGGCGGGATCGATGTCGATCCTGGTTTGCAGCGATTCCCCAAAGCGCACCTTCAACAAATGGAGATAGGACTCCATGAATTGAATCTCCGCACGCAGGGGCGCCAGTTGCTCGGCTTGCGGGCGCAGCATGTAGCGGTACACCTTGCTCATTTCATCGAGGAACCGCCCGGCAGCCTCCGTGTCTTCTTCGATCAGGCAGGACAGCGAGTTCAGGCTGTTGAACAAAAAATGGGGGCTGGCCTGGCTCTTCAGGGCCTGCAACTGGCTATGCCGGAAGTTCCGCTGAAGCTGCTCCTTGCGCTGCAGGTTCGCTTTCCACTCCTCGAACCTCGATATCCCTTCAAACAAAAAGCTGAGGAAAATATTGACAAACCCCAGCCCCAGATACGCCCAGATAAAGCGGCCCTGGTCCATTTTATAATTAAAAAAAGGGATGAACTCAAACACCTTAAAGATCAGGAGCAATACCAGGCCCGACATGACGAGGAAGGCGGCGATCATGAAAAACAGCTTCTTCCCGGTGTCGGACTCTCCGGGAAAGCGTTGTTTCATCGCCACCGCCCACCAGCCGCAAACCCAGAAATACAGCCCTAAAACGATGGCCGAGATCAGGCCGGCGGCCAGAAATATCCGGTATCCTGCAAACAGAGCATTACCCATCGCTGCATAACTCAGCACCACCGATACCGGGAGCAGTATCAGCGCAAGTACGTAATAGTCTTTGCCGGTGTATTTCGGTAGTTCCATATCAGCAATGAAATTATCGCTTTTCCGGCTTGTATCCGGGCTATTTGGAACCGAATTGTCGAAAACAGGGGATGAATTGCTTTTTTTGCGGATGGGATAGCCCCGGCCCGGGGGGTTGCCCTGGCGGTAAAAAAACGCAGAGGCATACGCGGAATTCCTGAACCGTATATCCCTCCCGGCAGGCCGTTGAGCGGAGCCGAAACGGCCAAGGGGGTGTTACAGGTTCCAGGTTTCAGGTTCCCCTGATAGCCAGGCTTTTCCTGGGGGTGTCGACACAGTTTTTTGAAGGCGTCCACGGCCAATCATCGAAACCCGGAACAAGGTGTGGGCTCAGCGTCCCTGCGCCTTCTCCGGAAACATACGAGACGCAAATAACGCGGAGGGTATTCGCCCCCCAGGCTACCCACTGCACACTGCCGTACTGCCTACTGCCGCACTGCCAAACTCCCCTCTCCCCCCGCCCAACTCACGCAACAAAAAAAACAATTCATCCGGCCATCTTTTCAATTGGGTTCAGAATTCCAGCGGGCAATAGCCTTACACCTCCATTTTTGCGCCACATCCGGTAGCTGCAGATACCGGATATGGAATCAACCCGATTTTTTAATGATCAAATCAAATTAAAAATGGAAACGACGAAAATGGCCAGGGCGGCATTATTATCCCTGGCCATAGCAACGGTGTTTTTGCTGGGCTGGGAAGGGTTCTGGCGCAGCCAGGGATTTATCCCCACCTACAACGACGACAAGGCCCTGTGGGCCGTGAAGCGAAAGGAAGTGTATCAACCCCCGGGCAGCGCCACGGTTTTCATCGGTTCGTCCCGCATCAAGTTCAACCTGGATATTCCCACCTGGGAAAAACTGAGCGGCGAGCAGGCCGTACAACTGGCGCTGGTAGGCACTTCGCCCATCCTGACGCTGCAGGACCTGGCGGAAGACGAAAAGTTTGCCGGCAAACTGGTGATTGACGTTACGGAGCCATTGTTCTTCTCCCCAAACCCCGCCTTCCACCAATCGGCGCAGGAAGCGGTGGGCTATTACAAAAAACAGACGCCTTCTGAAAAGGCCAGCTCGGCGATCAGCCTGGCCCTGGAATCGAAGCTGGCCTTCCTGGAAGAACGCCGGTTCTCCCTGAACACCCTGCTCAATGACATCCCCCTGCCCAACCGCCCGGGAGTGTTCCAGTTTCCGGCCTTCCCCAAAGGGTTCGAATGGACGACTGCGGACCGGCAAACCTACATGTCGGAGATGTTCCTTTCGGATTCCAGCGACCTGAAAAGGCAGACGGACATCTGGACAAGCCTGATCATGAACAGCCCGGCGGCGCCCATAAGTGGTGAAGAACTGGAACGGGTGCTGGCGGGGGTCAAAAACTCGGTGGACAAAATCCGCAGCAGAGGCGGCAAAGTGATCTTCGTCCGCACCCCCTCCAGCGGGCCTATGGAAGCCGGTGAGCACAAAGCCTTCCCGCGCAGCCAGTACTGGAACCGCCTGCTCGAAATGGCGGATGCTGCCGGCATCCACTACAAGGATTACCCCGAAACGGCAAACTATGTCTGCCCGGAATGGTCGCACCTCTCTCCCGCAGACGCCATCGATTACACCACCCATCTGGTAAAGCAGCTTGGTGAGAAGGGCTGGTTTGCCATGAAACCCAACATCCTCAACCCTTAAACCCTATTGTCATGTTGTTCAATTCTTATGTGTTCATGGCCTTCCTGGGTATAGCCCTGGCGTTCCACTACCTGCCGGTGTCGTGGAAAGCCAAAAAGGCCAACCTGCTGCTGGCCGGCTACCTGTTTTACGCGGTATGGAACCCTCCGTTCGTTCTATTGCTGTGGTTGTCGACACTGGTGGATTTCTTCGTCGGCAAACAGCTTTACCATGCGGAGGGGCAGGCGAAGCGCAAGGCGCTGCTGTTAACCAGCCTGGCCGCCAACCTGGGCATGCTGGCCTTTTTCAAGTACGGCGGATTCCTGCTGGATAATTTCATCCTGCTGGCCTCCGCCCTGGGGATCGATTTTCATCCGGCAAAACCAGACATCATCCTGCCCGTAGGCATTTCCTTCTATACCTTCCAGACCTTGTCCTATACCCTGGACATGTACAGGAGGAAACACGCTCCCGAGCGGTCGCTGCTGGACTTTTCCCTCTTCGTATCCTTCTTTCCCCAACTGGTGGCAGGGCCCATCGTTCGCACGGGCGAGTTGTTGCCACAGTTCAAAAGCCCTCGCCAGGCCACTGCCGCACAGTTCATGCACGGGCTGATGCTCCTGTCCCTGGGGCTGTTCATGAAGGTAGTCCTGGCGGACAGCCTGCTGTCCGGCCCTGCCGATATGGTTTTCGGCGCCCAGATGCCTCTGAACATCGTGGATGCCTGGCTGGGCGTGCTGGCCTTCTCCGGGCAGATATTCTTCGATTTTGCCGGGTACACCACCTGCGCCATAGGGGTAGCTGCCATGCTCGGGTTCAGCCTGCCGGATAATTTCCGCTATCCTTATGCCGCTGCTGGCTTCTCCGATTTCTGGCGCCGCTGGCACATCACCCTGTCCACCTGGCTGCGGGATTACCTGTACATCCCCCTGGGCGGCAACCGCGCCGGTAAGGTTAGAACTTATATCAACCTGATGATCACTATGCTGGTTGGCGGCCTGTGGCACGGCGCATCCTGGACCTTCGTGGCCTGGGGGGCATTACACGGCCTTTACCTTTCGGTAGAAAAATGGATAGTAAGCCGGCAGGACAGCCGGGCTGGCCTGCCGGCCGAGGCGGAACCAGCCATGGCGCTGGCCGGCCAGGCGGTGATCGTGGAAAAATCGGCCCTGCCTCTGCCGATCCTGCGTTCCCCGAAGGCCAGAACGCTATTGCTGGTGCTGCTGACCTTCTTCCTGGTTAACGTCACCTGGGTGTTCTTCCGGGCTGCCGATTTCACTACGGCCTGGCGCCTGCTGTCTTCCATGTTCGGCATGGCGCCCGAAGGGGCAGCCCTGCTGCCCACCATCGACATGATCAAGGTATCGGTAGTAACCATGGGCCTGTTGGCCACCCACTTCCTGATGCGCAACACGGCCGTTTCGGCCCTGGTGCAAAAGTCAAAGTGGTGGGCCGTCGGCATCGCCTGGGGGCTGATGCTGGTGGCGATCATCATCAGCCAGAAAAGCAGCGGGTCGTTTATCTATTTCCAGTTTTAGCATTGCATTTGTCGTTAAAAAACTCCGGAGGGGGCAATACGGCGCAACATGCCGCCCCTCCGGAGCCCACCAGATTGCCCCCACCCGGCGCAAACCGGCGGGCTCTAAAAAAAACAGCCCACCCGGTAACACCCTGGCCTTTCTGAAGATAAAGAGGCGAAAACAAAAATTTCACACTCCTTAAAACCAAATGCTATGATGAAGACGAATACCATTCTTCCGGCCTTACTCCTGTTTTTCACCACCCTACAACTCGGAGCTCAGAATGTGAGCATCAATGAAGACGGCGGCCTGCCGCACCCTTCTGCCATGCTGGACATCAGGTCCGAAACCAAAGGCCTGCTCATTCCCCGTATGGTGGAAGCCCAGCGCCTGGCCATCGGCAGCCCCGCCACGGGACTGATGGTGTATCAAACCAATGGCGATGCCGGTTTCTATTACTTCAACGGCGCCGGCTGGTCAAAGATCGGCGCCGGCGCCGGCAGCTCTTTCTGGGGCGCTTCCGGCGACGATATTTTCAACCTCAACGCCGGCAAGGTAGGCATTGGCGCCGCCAACCCGGCCGCAAAACTGGAAGTCGCCAACGACACCTATGGCCCGGAACTTCAACTGGACGGCTCGGCCGGCAACGGCACTCAGGTGCACCTGCGCACCGAAACGGCATCCGCCACCCAATACCGGCAATTCGTGCTCTCCGCGCACGAAACCCTCAGCAGCCACCCCCGCTTCGACCTGGCTTTCAACGACTTCGACACCGACATTTCGGCCTTCAATGCCATCGCCTCCTTTAACGCCCTGAGCGATACCGCCCTGACGGCCTATGGCGATGTGCTGTCCTCGCGTTACTTTCACGGCCGTGGCGCCCGCTTCATCGGCGAGGGCGCTGCTGCAGAAGTGGCCTACATTACCAGCGACATGGCGGCTTACGGGCTGCACGTCGACCTCAACTCCAACGCCGGCTCCGGCATCGCCGTACATGCCACCAATAAATCGGCAGGCATAGAGGCCATCAGCGAAAATGGCAACGCGGCATATTTCGGCGCCTGGGGCACAGGCAATGCGCTGGTGACCGGCCAGGGCAAAGTCGGGATAGGCACCGAAAGCCCCGATGGCAAACTCACCATTAAGAATGACAACCCTGCGAACATGGACCTTCTGGTCGAAGGCGTCAGCAAGGCGGCTCTGGGGCTACGGCTCACCGGCGGCAGCGCCACCAGCTACAACCAGTACAACCTCCAGGCCGGCAACGATGGGGTGCGGCTGGGCATGCAGGCCTACAACTCGGCTCCCGACGGCTCCTGGGCGACTTCCTCCTACGCCCCCATCGCATCCTTTGGAGCCGATGGCTATGCCGTCAATGCACACGGCAGCGCCAATGTGGAATTCGAACTCAACAACAAAAGCCGCACGGGCCAGGCCAACCTCATCCCCATCGCCTACGGCATCGTCCGCTCCAATGCCAGCCCGGCTGCCTCCACCGGCAATTTCGGCTGTAGCTGGAACACTACCCACAAACGCTACGAAATCCAGATCGAAGGCGAAAACTACTTCTGGCTCGACTACATCACCACAGTCACCCCCGTCAGCGGCGGCAGCAGGGTGGCCAGCAGCAGCGTGGGCGGAAAACTCCTGGTCATGATCTACGACCAGAACGGCAACCAGGTGCAGGGGGCTTTCCAGTTCGTTACGTACAAGCCCTGACAGTATAGCCATTGTGCGTACCCATTCAGGTTTGCGCCCCTCTTTTTTGAAGTTTCACACAGAGGGCCGGCTTCCTTTCTCAAAACAACCAAAATGAAAGTCATGAAAATTCATCAACGCTATATACCTGTCGCCTTTTTGTTATGGGCATCCGCTCTGTCCGGGCAGGCCCGGCTCCACATCGGGAACAACAGCAGCCTCGTTTGCAGCGGCGCCCCCTTTATCGTGTTGAACGATGCAGCTTTTGAAAGCGCCGGCCAGCTCGATGCGGGGCAGAGCACCCTGTTGTTTGCCGGCTCTGCGCCCGGTGCGGCAGCCCTTGCCGAGCACAACTTCAACCCCCTGTCCAATATCGCCATCCACCGGCCCGGCGGCGAACTCCGCCTGGAGTCCGACATCGACCTCACCGGTGATATTGCCTTTGAAAACGGGGGGCTGAACCTGAATAACCACACCGCCTTTTTCATCATCGAAGCCGGTGAACTCAAAGGCGAGGCTCCGCTCAGGCGTGCTTTCGGCCCTGCCGGCGGGCAACTCGCCGCAGGAAAGCTGCTTTTCTTCCCTGAAGCAGACAATGCCGGCCAGCTTGGCGCCGCCATCACGGCAGCCGGCGGCCTGAGCTACACGGAGGTGCGCCGGGGCCATGCGCTGCACTTTACGCCCGGAGGGCACAGCATCTCCCGCTGGTATGAACTGAGCAGCGTAGGCGGAGCCGGCATTGACATGTTGATTCGCTTTTCCTACTTCGATGAGGAACTCAACGGGCTGGATGAAAACCAGCTCATCGCCTGGCGAAGCACCGACCATGGCCTGAGCTGGGAACCCGTGGCAGTAAACACCCGCAACACGGTGGAAAACTGGCTGGAAATTTTCGGCGAAAACCTGCACGGCCTGTACACCTTCGCCTACCCGGGCATAGAACCCCGGCAAATAAAACCTGGTGAAAAACCGGATACACCCTCACCGGCCATTTTCACGGGCCTGAAGGTTTTCCCCAATCCCGCCCGGTCGGATGTCCACCTGTTATGGCATTCGGAACTGGAAGGGGCCACCCCCGTCTTCTGGTTAAACGCCGGCGGCCAGCTCGTGCAGGCAGAAACAGTACACTTCCTGAAAGGGCCAAACCGGTTCACCTTTGATATTTCCGGCCTTCCGGCAGGGATGTATACCTTGTTGTGGGGCGGCTTGGAAGGCCCGGCAGTGAAGGTCGTGAAAGGGGATTGATCTGGCTAACTGTTTGCCTCAATTCAGGAAGCGCCAGGACAGGCCGATGCGGAATACGGAGGAAGGGTGCCCGTAAAATGCCGTCTGGTAAAACAGCCGGTCCGTAATAAGCAGGGCCGTGGCGTTTTCCCACCTGAAAAAGGCGCGGAACTTCGTCACGCGCATGCAGAAGAAGGCGTCGGCAGCGGGGTAGAATTCCACTTCGCTGCGATCCTGCAACTGGAACTGGCCGGTAACGGGATTGTAGTAGTTGCCGAAGTAGCTGTTGTTAAAACGAAGATCGACACCCAGGCGGACGTTCAGCACCCGGAACCACTTGCCGGCGTAGTAGAAACTGTGCTTGGAGTAGATGGAGGGAAGGCGGATGAAATCCTCGGAGGACTGCTGCAGGGCCACGACGTTGTCGAGGTGCAGGTTCCAAAAGAGGGAGAAGTCTTTTTTTACGATCAACTGGGCGATGCTGACGGGGATGCCGGACTGACGGGGAAGGCCCAGGGTATCAAAGAAAATATAGTTGTTCAGCAGGTGATACTGTGCGGTGAGTTCCAGCTTCCACTGAGGGAGGCTGTAGGTTCCGGACAAAGTAGTCGAAAGGGTTTTATCGAAGTTATTGCGGTACACCTGTTGCTCGGCCAGGTAGAGGCGGTGCTGGATCAGGTTGGGGAGGTACAACTGGTTGATGGCGCTGAAGCGGAGTTGCCCCACCTTTTTCAGGTCGAAGAACAGCTCGCCGCTCAGGCGGTAATCGCCGGCATTATCCCACAGCCCGAAGTGGCCGTAGAGGTTGAGCAGCAGCCGTTCGCCGGGGTTGACGCGCAGGCGGCCGGTGAGGAAAAGGTTGTTGATGGTTGAATCCGCACCGGCTTCCTCCAGCCAGTTGATGGTGTGCACGATGCCGGCTTCCAGCAGGTCGCGCTGATTGCGGGCGCGGCCCTGGTTGGCCTGGTTCAGCTTGAAGGTGGCCAGCCGGAAGTCGTTTTCCACTTTGCGGTGATCCAGGTAAAAACGGGTTCCGCGCTGGTCGGGCAGGAAGGCGGGGAAGAGATCGTAAAAACCGGAATCCTGGGTTTCCTCGTATTCGTCGTGAAATTTGTAGATGCTGTTGTTGTACAGCAGCCGGTGGGAAAGCGTGTAGGAGCGGCGCGCCCGCCCCAGGGTATCCTGCCCGCCCCCAAAGCGGTAGTAGTGGGTATAGCTCAATTCCCGGTGGGAATGGCGGGTGCGGGCATCGGGCAAAAACACCTCGGCGGAGGTTGGGCTGCTGAAGTCGCCTTCATCCTGTGGCTCGCGCGTGATGCCGCCATTGTCTTCCTGCTCTATCGTGTTGGCGGCGAAACTGAAAAAGCCGTCATAACGGCCGCGTTTGCTGTGATACCATAGCCCGGTGGCCAGTGCGGTATTCCGGGTATTCTGGTTGGGGTACTGGCTGGTCTGGCCCAGCTGGCTGATGCGGCTGAAATCGAGCGTATAGTTCAGCCCGTTGGCAAAATTGCGGCTGAAACGGGCCGTAGTGTACCCGTCGGCCTGTTGCGACCCCATGGTGTAGGAAACCTGGGTGAACGGCCGTTCGATGCGGTAATAGGCCAGCCTGCTGCCCGGCGTCATATAGAGGCTGAACTGGTTCAGGCCCACCTCAAAACCGCGGCGGCCGGCCGCCTCAAAAACGATGGGTTCATGCGCCGACCCCAGGTTGCCCAGGTGTTTGTAGTCCAGGCTGCGGTGGCGGGCAGGGTCGTACTGCTGGAAGTAATCGCCCAGGGTGGAATCAGAAAAGGGAATATCCTGATTGGGGTTTTCAGCGTAAAAATAGAAGATGTCAAAGGTATCCGGTTCCACCTCCTCCTGGTTCCGTGAGCTTGTTTCCGCACCGGACGGCTGCGTCGTGCGGCCCGGAAAGGGTTGCTGCGCCTGAAGGGCCGGCACGCCCGCAAACAGGCCGGAGAGGAAACAGCAGATGGACAACAATCGGATCATTTACGCGTCATTTCCCGGCAAAGATAGTGAACCTCACCACACCAGCACCCGCTGCATTACATTTAGCCCTTCGCCCTGCAGCCGCAACAGGTAAAGCCCCGGCTGAATGCTTTCCCCCAGGGGATAGCGCAGGATATTTTCACCTGGCGCCAGGCTTTCCCCGGTAAAACGCTGCACCTCCCGGCCGCCGATATCCAGCAGGCTGGCGTTAACCTTGCCCTGGCCTTCGCCCGACATGAGGCGCACATTCAGCACATCATGGGCCGGCTGGGGAAATACCTCCAGCCCGGAAGCTGCGGCCTCTTCCACGCTGCTGCTGACGTTTAGGCAGGACAGGTCAACCGGCGCCAGGGTTTCGGTTGCGGCGCAGTTGTCGCCTACCCCTTCAAAAACAAAGAGGCCCCGCTGCATATCGGAAACCAGAATATTGCCGGATGGCAGGAATGGATATACGCCCCAGGCCCCCTTGTAACTCGTCCCGTCGGGTTCGGAGGAGGTGTCGTAATACAACACTTTCTGCGGGTTGGCCGGGTCGGAGATATCGAAAACGACAAGCCCGTCGTAGTAGTAGGACACATAGAGGTAATTGCAGGCCACGATCTGGTTGTGCGGGATGCTGTAGGGGTTGGCCACACCCGCGTCAAAAGTGCCGGCCACCTGAATTTCACAGGGGTCGCTCACATCCAGCACCTTGAGGTGGTGGCCGTGGTTCTCATCGGCCATGTAGTAATAACGGGCGTCATCCGAAAGCCAGCCCGAGTGGTTGTAACCCCGGAAAGGGTAATCGGTAAGGGTGCTCAGCGCCCTGGGGTTCTGGGGGTCGGAAAAGTCGACCATGGCAAAGCCGCTTCCTCCGCAGTTCAGGAATGCCACATCGTTGCGCACATAACCGTCGTGGACATGGCCGGCGAGCAGCCCCCCGAAATTGTTGTACTTGCCCAGATACGCCGGGGATAGCGGATCGGAAAGATCGTAGATGCGCATAGCGGAATAACCGGCCGGCCCGCCGCTGGTGGAGAAGGTGTACATTTTAGCGGTGGCCGAGTCGATAAAGATGTTGTGCGAGCGCGTGATCTGCAGCCCGTAATCGTATTCGACGATCACCGTATCGGGCAGATAGTTCAGGTTCATGATCTGAAGGGTGCTGGGGCCTTCGTCGCAAACGGCGTAGAGATAGCCGTTGAAATCGTGATAGTCCCTATGGATGACCGAACCGCCCTGCACCGCCCCCGGCACGCGGTGGGCTTCGAAGGGCTGGGTGGGATCGGTGACATCAATAAAATGCGTGCCCGCCGTGGAGCCGATAATGGCGTATTCGCGGCCATTTGCCGCCACGCCCCAGATTTCGTTGTAGGTGTTGTTGTAGGCCGCCGACCCAAGCAGGGCCGGGTCCTTCCAGGTTCCCAACAGGTTGGCCTGCTGCTGGGCCGGCAAAACGGCGGCCAGGGCCATCAGCATGGCCATCGGCATCAATCTCTTCATGCAATACTTTTTAAAACGTGTTACTATTTCGGACTCCTCAGCGGCATTATCCGGAACGCGGGCCTGGGGCCCGCGGCGCAGGCAAAGCCCCTCCAAAGGCTCCCTGATGATCACTTCGCGGGCCTGCGGCCCGCGATCCATTATATCTCCAGCACCTTCGGGCTCATGCCCATGCTGGAGAAGCCGCCGTCGTGGTAGAGGTTCTGCATCGTCACCATGCGGGTGAAGTCGGAGAACATCAGCACGCAGTAGTCAGCACAGGAATCGGCTGAGGCGTTGCCCAGGGGCGACATCTTATCTGCGTAGTCGAAAAATTCATCGAAGCCTTTGACGCCGCTGCCTGCAGTCGTTTTGGTAGGGCTCTGCGAGATGGTATTGACCCGAACCTTGTTGCGCTCGCCGAAGTGGTAGCCGAAGCTGCGGGCGAAGGACTCCAGCAGGGCTTTGGATTCCGCCATCTCGTTGTAGTCGGGGAAGGTGCGCTGGGCGGCGATGTAGGTCAGGGCCAGGATGGAACCCCAATCCGACATGGCGTCCATTTTCCAAAGCGTCTGCATTACTTTGTGGAAGGAAACGGCGGAAATATCGAAAGTTTTCAGCATCCACTCGTAGTTCAGGTCGGTATATTCCCGTTTTTTGCGAACGTTGAGCGACATGCCGATGGAGTGCAGCACAAAATCGATCTTGCCGTCAAGGGCCTTCATGGAATCCTGGAACAGTTTTTCCAGGTCTTCCGTGCTGGTGGCGTCAGCGGGGATAACCGGAGCGTTCAGCCTCTCGCCCAGCTTCTGTATCTCCCCGAAGCGCATGGCCACCGGGGCATTGGTCAAAATGATCTGAGCGCCCTCTTCCACACAGCGCTCCGCTACTTTGGTGGCGATGGATTTGTCATCCAGCGCACCGAAAATGACGCCTTTTTTTCCTGCAAGTAGGTTGTTACTCATGTTTTGGTTGTTGGTTGTCAGTTGTTAGTTACCCTCGCCCCCGGCCATTCAGCCATTTTTCCCTGCCGGCGCCGTGGGCCGAAACTTCAGGGGAGGGGCAGGCTTTGCGAAGGCGGGCAGCCAGCCAGCCATTCCTTCACTCCCCCGCTTCCAGCAACTCCATGGCGTTTCTGATGGCCGATTCGCTGGGAGGGCTCTGGCTGAGCATAGTGGCGATGGCCGTAATGCGCTCTTCCGGGGCCAGGTTGCGCACCTCGGTAATGGTGCGGTCCTCCTTTATTCGTTTGTACACGAAATAATGCATATTCCCTTTGCTGGCGATCTGGGGGGAATGGGTGATGGAAACCACCTGGTGCCCGTTGCTGAGCTTGCGCAGGATGTTGCCCATCTTGAGCGCCACATCGCCGGAAACCCCCGTATCGATCTCGTCGAAGATCAGGGTCGGCAGGGGGATGGCGCTGGCCACCAGCGACTTGACCACCAGGGTCAGGCGCGACAGCTCGCCGCCGGAGGCGACGTCCCTGATCGATTGCAGGCGGCTGCCTTTGTTGGCGGCGAAGAGGAAATTGACCTCGTCGAAGCCGGTGGGCCCCAGTTCTTCCAGGCGGGTGAATTCCGCTTTCAGGCGGGCGTACTCCATGCCCAGTTCGGCCAGCATGTTTTCCACTTTATTTTCAAAGCCCGCCACCACCGAATGCCGGCGGGTGCTCAATTCCCCGGCGAGCACGAGAAGCTCCTGTTCCTGTTGGCGCACCTGCTGTTCCAGGGTGGCGATCTCGTTGCTCAGGTCGCCGATGGCGCCGAGTTGCTGTTCCAGTTTTTCCTGTATGCCTAGCAATTCCTCAACGGTGTTGGCCTGGTGTTTCTTCTGCAGGCGGTAAACCATGTCGAGGCGCTGCTGCACGGCCATGATGCGCTCGGGGTCGTATTCCGACGCCTCCCCGATGTTCTCGAACTCCTTCGCCATGTCCTTCAACTCCTCCATGATGGCCCCCAGGCGCTCATAAAGCCTTTCGATGCGGGCGTCGAAGCGACGCACCTGCCCCAGCCCCTGGTTGATCTCGCCGATCTGGCCCATGACGGACACTTCGCTTTCGCTCAGCTGCTGGAAAGCGGTGGCCAGGGTGCGTTTGATATCTTCGGCGTTTGACAGTCGATTGAGCTCTTCTTCCAATACTTCCTGTTCGCCGGCCTTCAGCGCGGCGGCCCTGAACTCTTCGAGTTGAAAGCTGAGGAAATCCAACTCTTTGGCGGCGCTTTCGCTGCGGCGGCGCAGCTCGGACAGCCGGCGGCGGCTTTCCTGGTAGGAAGCGTAACGGCCCTGGTAATCCGCAAGCAGCTTTTTGTTATCGGCCAGGGCATCGAGCAGGCGGAGCTGAAAGGAAACCTGGTGAATATCCAGGTTGTCGAACTGCTGGTGCAGGTCGATCAGGGTGGAGCTCAGCGCCTGCAGGATGTCGAGCGTAACAGGCGTATCGTTGACGAAGGCCCGCGATTTGCCCGCAGGGGTGATCTCACGGCGGATGACCAGCCTGTCGTCGTAATCCAGGTCGTTCTCTTCGAAGAAAGGCTTCAGATTGTACATGCCGACCTCAAAAAAACCCTCCACTACGCATTTGTCTTCGAGGTTGTAGAGCGACTTGATATCGGCCCGCTTGCCCATCACCAGCCCCAGTGCCCCCAGCAGGATGGACTTGCCGGCCCCCGTCTCACCGGTGATAATCGTCAGGCCCCTGGAAAAATCGATTTCCAGTTCCTCGATGATCGCATAGTTCCGGATATGAAGGCTTTTGATCATGGTCCTGTTCAGGGCTCTTTGGAAGTTGCCCCAAAGTTAATCCTTTTGCTTTTATTTACCTTATTTTTAGCACACAGTCAAAACCGAAGAAAGCGCATGAGAAAATACGGATTGCTCCTCCTGGCCCTGCCTCTCCTGTGGTTCGGCTGCCGCAGTGAAGCCGGCGGAGGCCTGAAAGAAACCGACCTGCTGCCCTACGGAGTCCCCGTCACCATCCTGGCGCCCGACAGCGCCCGGATACAGGCCCGGGACCTTGCCGGGGTTTACCGCGACGTCACCGTCAAGGGCGAGGGCAACTACTCCGTTCAGGTGCTGGCTTCCACCGCCGAAGACAGCAACCTGCCCCGCATCAAAGCCGAACAACTGGCCGATGTCAAGGCCAACCGCTACTTCAGACGCGTCGTGCGCGAGGAAGAAGACGGTTTCCTATACGAAACGGCCCTCGACAGCAGTTACACCAACTTTGGCTTCCGCTATATCGTCCTTCAGGGCGACCTGGAGATCATCTTCCAGACGGGGCTGGTGGGGCAATTCACCCAGGAGGAAGCAGAGGAGATGTGGGAGGCGGTAAGGCAGCGGTGAGGGCTGAAGTTAAGGCTGCTCCGGCAGAAGGCCGGAAGATGCATTGGGCAAGAATATTGGAATATTGGCCTGAACGACAACTTTTAACCTGCCCGTCCTCTCCCGGCTACCGAAGGGATCAGCCGGTTAAAAAACCTTTATCCGGCTCGCAGAGACGGAAGGAACCTGAAACTCGGAGCAGGATATAACCAAAAAAGGCTCCCAACCGCGGTTGGAAGCCTTTTTCTTTCGGTACGTGTTCATGCAGACAGCCAAAATGTCCTGGCGCTTACGAAACTTTGATCAATTCGAAATTGAACAAAAGCAAAATCAACAGAAGAATGCCGAGAATGATCATGGGAAAAGAGTTAATAATTATCAAATAGGGTTCATAAAGTCAGCCATTCTTCCCATTCGATGTGCGGCGGCTGTAGTGTCGCTCTTTTGGATAGTGTCCTGAAAATAAAGCATTTATGCCCGCCGGCACTCTTGAAGCATGTTTGTAAAAGAACGTGTTGTGTGCAAATATAAGCCAATATGCCGGACTTCGCAAGGGGAAGGCCCGGCAGGGCCGGCATATCCGTACGCCAGTACGCCGGCATGCCAGTTTTCAGAGATATGGACTGGCTGGCGGCGTACTGGCGATGCAGCGGCTCAGAACTTCGAAGCGCCTTCGTTGGCCTCGTTATAATTTTCCGTCACTTTTTGCCAGTTGATCACATTGTAGAATGCCTCGATGTAATCCGGGCGGCGGTTCTGGTAGTTGAGGTAGTAGGCGTGTTCCCACACATCGATACCGAGAATGGGTGTTCCCCGGCGGTCTGCCACGTCCATTAGGGGGTTGTCCTGGTTGGGCGTGGAGGTGATGAAGAGCTTGTCGCCCTTATCCACGCAGAGCCAGGCCCAGCCGGAGCCGAAGCGGGTGGCGGCGGCGGCGGAAAACTGTTTTTTAAATTCTTCGAAAGAGCCGAAATCGCGCATGATGGCTTTGTGGATATTCATCCGCTCGCCGGGCAGCCCGCCGCCGTCGGGCGACATGATCTCCCAGAAGAGTTTGTGGTTCCAGTAGCCGCCCCCATTGTTGCGCACGGCGGCGGAGAACTTGGAAACCTGAGCGAAGATATCCTTCAGGCTCATTTTCTCCAGGTCGGTGCCTTCGATGGCGGCGTTGAAGTTGTTGGTATAGCCGGCATGGTGTCTGGTGTGGTGAATTTCCATGGTCCGGGCGTCGATATGGGGTTCCAGGGCGTCGTATGCGTACGGTAGTTCGGGAAGTTTGTAAGCCATAATTTGGATTTTTTAATTTAGAGAGTTGGTTTCGATTCTTTAAACGCCTTTAAAAATAATAAGTTTACGAACAGGCCCGCCCCTTTGTGCAGGTTTTGGGATTTTTCCGAAAGATAATGCATTGCCCGTTTCGGCTTTGCCCGACGAACTCCTTCCCCTCGCAA
Source organism: Bacteroidota bacterium (assembly GCA_963169455.1). Classification (GTDB taxonomy): domain Bacteria; phylum Bacteroidota; class Bacteroidia; order Chitinophagales; family Saprospiraceae; genus JACJYE01. The sequence continues at coordinate 40,931 of CAUJDW010000060.1, forward strand.
CCGGCTGGGCGGAGCCGAAGCCGGCGCCGGGCAGAAGATTGATTTTCAACCACCGGCGCAAAGCATTTTATGCAGCCCGGCGAACAAAAAACGGGCGCCGGGCCTTACCTTTGCGGCGCTGAAAAAATGTTCTTAAAACTATATCAACCTAGCCATTATGAACTTCAGAAAAGAAAAAGACAGCCTCGGCTACGTGGACGTTCCCGCCGATAAATACTGGGGGGCTCAAACCCAACGCTCTTCTGAGAATTTCAGGATCGGCGGGCACCGCATGCCCATAGAGGTCATCCGCGCTTTCGCCGTCCTGAAGAAAGCCTCCGCCATGGCCAACCTGGAACTGGGCGTCATATCCAAGGAGAAAGCCGACGCCATCGGCGAAGTCTGTGAGGAAATCCTGGCCGGCAAGCTCGACGGCCAGTTCCCGCTCGTCGTCTGGCAAACCGGCTCCGGCACCCAGTCCAACATGAACGTCAACGAGGTGATCGCCAACCGCGCACACGAGCTCCGTGGCGGCAGCCTGGAGGACGCCAAAAAGTTCCTCCACCCCAACGACGACGTGAACATGTCGCAGTCGTCGAACGACACCTTCCCTACGGCCATGCACATCGCCGCATACAAGATGCTGGTGGAAACCACCATACCCGGCATCGAGGCCCTGCGCGACACCCTGCATCGCAAATCGGAACAATTCATGAGCGTGGCCAAGATCGGCCGCACCCACTTCATGGACGCCACCCCGGTGACGGTGGGCCAGGAGCTGTCGGGCTATGTCGCCCAGCTCAACAACGGCCTGCGCGCCATCCGCCACAGTATGGAACACCTGGCGGAACTGGCCCTGGGCGGCACCGCCGTCGGCACCGGACTGAACGCACCAAAGGGCTACGACGTACTGGTGGCCCGGAAAATCGCCGAACTCACCGGGCTGCCTTTCATCACGGCCCCCAACAAATTTGAGGCCCTGGCCAGCCACGACGCCCTCGTGGAAGCCCACGGCGCTCTGAAAACGGCAGCTGTTTCCCTGATGAAGGTCGGCAACGATATCCGCATGCTGGCATCCGGGCCGCGATGCGGCATCGGCGAACTCATCATCCCCGCCAACGAACCGGGGTCTTCCATCATGCCCGGCAAGGTTAACCCCACCCAGCCGGAAGCCCTCACCATGGCCATGGCCCAGGTAATCGGCAACGACGTGGCTATCAACGTGGGCGGCATGAACGGCCACTTCGAGCTCAACGTATTCAAGCCCATGATCATCTTCAACTTCCTGATGTCGGCGCGCCTCATCGGCGACGCCTGCCAGAGCTTCAACGAAAACTGCGCCCTGGGCATCGAGCCCAACTACGGCCGCATCCGGGAAAACCTCAACAACTCCCTGATGCTGGTCACAGCTCTTAATATGCACATCGGCTACGACAATGCCGCCGCCATCGCTAAAAAGGCCCATGCCGAAGACAAAACCCTCAAGGAGGCCGCCGTCGAACTCGGCCTGCTCACCGCCGAGCAGTTCGACCACTGGGTCAGGCCCGAGGAGATGATCTGAGGCGAGGGGCAAACTTCCGAAGACGGGACGGGGAGAGGGGGCGAAACCGCGGCCGCGGGCAAGTCACGGGGTAGCTGAACTTCAGCAAAATCAAGCCAAGCCACCCCGTGACTAACCTGTAACCCCAAGGGAGACGGAGAGCCCCGACTCTGCGAGCCGGGCAAGCTGGGTGAGGAGGAGTCGAGGTGCGCCCCCGGCAAACCATGTAACCTGCCCGTCCTCGCTGCGCTCAGCCGGGTAAAAAACCAGGAACCTGGAATCACAAGAAGACAGCTATGTTTCCAATCACTTTTACGCCCGGGATTCGCGCCAGTTGCCCCGCCATACACCTTGGCTGCCTTTGGGGGCGGGTGGAGGTGCGCCCTTCGGGCCCTGCCTTGCTCGGGCTGATCGATGAGGCCTGCCGGCGTATCGGCGCAGAGCTGGAGATCGGGGCCATCAGCAGCCTGCCCCTGATCCGGCAGGCGCGCGAAGCCTATAAGGCCTGCGGGAAAAAACCGGGCCGCTACCGCCCCAGCGCCGAGGCGTTGCTGCGCCGCGTCGTCAGCGGCAAGGGCCTGTACCAGATCAATAATGTAGTGGACGTGATCAACTACACCTCTATCACCACTTGCTATTCCATCGGCGGCTATGACTGCGGGCGCGTCGACGGGGCGGTGGAACTGGGCATCGGCAGGGAGGGCGAGCCCTATCAGGCCATCGCCCGCGGAGAGTTAAACATTGCCGGGCTGCCGGCCCTGCGCGACAGGCAGGGCGCATTCGGAAGCCCCACCAGCGACTCGGAACGCACCAGCATTCAGGAGTACAGCCGGGAAATCGCACTCGTTTTTTTTGACTTCGGCGGAAACCACGGCCTGGAAGAATGCCTCGCCCATACGCAGGCCCTTCTTGAACGGCACTGCAGCGGCAGCACTTTCGAAAGAAAAATCTTGCGCGCCTATTGACAGCAACTTCTTTTTTTCCCTACCTTTGACTACTGTTTTCTCACTTTTTTAACAGATGTTGGATTACAGGGAATTTTTAAAGTTCAAAATTCGTTCGGTTATATGTGATCAAGCCCAGCTATTATGATCTAGCATCTAAGAGAGAGGGGGTTCCCCTCCATCCGAGTTTAGCCAGCCTCTTTATGGACTTTCCCAGTTTGAATGCCCCGTAAAAGTCGAGCTTCACAAGGATGCTGCCGCTTCGATGCGCCGGCGCCGCCGGCACGTGAAGCAGCAGAAAAGCGGCATAGGATTTTTTAATATTTTTCACTTTTTTAATTGTTTTTCTGATGAACATTTTTGTTGCTAAGCTCAATTTCGACACTACCAGCGAAGGCCTTCAGGCGGCTTTCGAAGAATTTGGCGTGGTAGATTCCGCCAAGGTTATTATGGACCATTTTACGGGAAAGTCCAAGGGCTATGGCTTTGTAGAAATGCCCAATGACGACGAAGCCTACAACGCAATCGAATCGCTGAACGAGTCGGACCTGGATGGAAACACCATCGTTGTTAAAAAAGCAGAACCGCGCAAGCCCAAGACGGGTGGCGGCGGCGGCGGTGGTTTCAACCGCGGCGGCGGCGGCGGCGGCGGCTACAACCGCGGCGGCGGCGGCGGCGGCGGTTACAACCGCGGCGGCGGCGGCGGCGGCCGGGGCGGCTACAATGATGACGACAGCTACGGGCGGCGTGACCGCGGCGGCGACAGCTACGGCCGGCGCGATCGCGATTATAACGACGACAAGTACAACCGCTGGGAATAATCCAGGGCGGTTAGGACAATAATAAAAGATGCGGGGCAGAGGGTTTTCTCTCTGCCCCGTTCTTTATTTGCGCTTTCCGGCTTCCGTCCCGGCAGCATCCGGTCCCTTTTATTCCACTTTTGCCCATTTTTTACAAAAGCCGGCTGTGCTTTTTTGTCAGCCAATGTTTATTTTTGACACCTGCCTGCACTGCTTGCCACCATGCCGCACAGAAACCGGAAGCCACTTCAAATCAAAATCTAAAAATATGTACCGGAATTTACGCCTTCTGCTTTTCTTCCTGCTCAGCGCTTTCGCCACACATGCCCAGGTCGTTTACAGCGACCCGGCATTCCCCACGGCCGACGATGAAGTGACCATCTATTTCGACGCCACCCAGGGCAACGGCGGGCTGGCCAACTGCAACTGCGATGTCTATCTGCACACCGGGGTCATAACCAACATGAGCTCCGGCCCGTCCAACTGGCTCTACGTCCCTACTACCTGGGGCGTGGCCAACCCGGCCTGGAAAATGACGCCGGTGAGCGGCCAGAGCAATCTCTACAGCTACACCTTTTCTCCCTCTGTCAGAGGCTATTTCGGCGTGCCCGGCAGCGAAACCATTGAAAAAATAGCTTTTGTCTTCCGCAACGGCAACGGCAGCCTCTCGGGTAGGGATGTGAACGGAGCAGATGTTTTCCTCGATATCTTCCAGGGCAGCATGTCCTTCACCGCAGCTTTGCAGAGCCCCACCAATAACGCCCTCGTGGTGGAAAGCGGCGCTGCCATCCCGGTGCGGGTCGCTGCCAATGAAGTGGCCACCATAAGCGTGCGGGACAACGGGGTGCTGCTGGTGGAAGAAAGCACCCAGTTGCTGCAATATAACCTCACGGCCGGCGCCGTCGGAACCCATATCGTGGAAATCACGGCCAGCAACGGTGAAACTACCCGGAGCTTCGATTTCGCCTATGCCGTACCGCTCGACATCGCGCCCGCCAACCCCCCGGCAGGCCTCGAACCCGGCATCCGCTTCGAAAACGGAACCCTCAGCCTGTCGCTCTACGCCCCGGGCAAAGATAACGTCTTCGTGCTCGGCGATTTCACCAACTGGCGCCCCGACACGGACTTCCAGATGACGCCGTCCAATGACGGCAACTGGTGGATCGAGATCGGCGGGCTGGAGCCCGGCAGCGCCTACGCTTTCCAATATCTGGTGGACGGCGAACTCCGGATTGCCGACCCACACAGCACCCTGGTGCTGGACCCCAACAACGACCCCTTTATTCCGGAAGAAACCTACCCCAACCTGCCCGAATACCCGGAAAAAGCCGCAGGCATGGTGACGCTCGTCGACCCTGCTGTAGCCCAGTACAACTGGCAGGCCAGCAACTATAACCGCCCGGCCCGTGAAGAACTGGTCATTTATGAACTCCTGCTCCGGGACTTCATGGAACGCCACGACTACACCACCCTTATCGACACTCTCGACTACCTGCAGCGCCTGGGCGTCAACGCCATCGAGCTGATGCCCGTCAACGAGTTCTCCGGCAACATCAGCTGGGGGTACAACCCCACCTTCCACATGGCGCTCGACAAGTACTACGGCCCCATGTACGAGTTCAAGCGATTTGTCGATGCCTGCCACAAGAGGGGCATGGCCGTCATCCTCGACGTCGTTTTCAACCACGTCGACCTGCCCAGCCCCCTCGTATCCCTTTACTGGAACCAGGCGGCCGGCCAGCCGGCCGCCAACAATCCCTGGCTGAACCAGGCAGCGCCCCACGACTACAGCGTCTTTTTCGACTTCAACCACGAAAGCCCCCATACCCGGGCTTACATCGACAGGGTGATTCGCTATTGGTTGACAGAATTCCGCGTCGACGGCTTCCGTTTCGACCTCTCCAAAGGGCTGACCCAGAATGTCGGCGGGCCCTACGACGCCGGCGCCTATGACGCCAGCCGGATCGCCATTATCAAACACTACGCCGATGTGGTGTGGCAAACCACCCCCGGAGCCTACATGATCCTGGAACACTTCGCCGACTGGGCGGAAGAAAAGGAACTGGTGGAGTACGGCCAGGGCATGATGGTCTGGAACAATATGAACTTTACTTCCCGCGACATTATCCGCGGCGGCGGTGGCAGCCTCAACGGAACGTCCTATACCAACCGGGGCTGGAACACCCCCTACGCACTGATCTCCTACATGGAAAGCCATGATGAGGAACGCCTGATATACGAAGCCCTCAACTTTGGCAGCCAATCCGGCAGCTACAACGTGCGCGACCTGGAAACGGCCCTGGCCCGGGCAGAGGCCCTTACCACGCTCTTTTATGCCGTTCCCGGGCCGAAGATGCTTTGGCAGTTCGGAGAAGTGGGCTATGATTTTTCCATCAACTATTGCGAAGACGGCACCATCAATAACGGCTGCCGCACCAACCCCAAACCCATCCGCTGGGACTATTACCAGGAAAGCGCGCGCCGTGGCCTGTACGAAGTTACCAGCACGATGGCCCGGATGAAAGCCCATCTCGACATCTTCAACACTACGGACTTCGAGCTGGACCTCAGCCCGGCGGTCAAAAAGGTCAAGCTGCACAGCCCGGGCCTGGAGCTTGTGGCCGTGGCCAACCTGGGGCTCACTTCCGGACAGGCCCTGCAGGTGTTCTCCAGCGCCGGAACCTGGTACGAGTACTTCACCGGCCAGACGCTCAATGTGGTTACGCCCAACATCCTGCTGCCCCTGGCGCCGGGCGAATACCGGCTTTACACCAACCAGCCCATAGACCTGCCGTCGGATACCCGCGAACAGGCGCGGCCCGGCTTTTTCGGGCTGAACATCGCCCCCAACCCCAGCCCCGGGCCCCTGTCGCTGCGCTACGAGCTGCCCCAGGCGGCAACGGTAAGGCTTGAAATATTCAACATGCAGGGGCAAAGGGCCTTCAGCCAGGAAACAGGCCTGCAGCCTGCCGGCCCCCACAGCCTCGAACTGGCGCCCCTACTGCCCGCAGGCGCCTACGTGCTCAAAATCGCCGCCGGCGGGCTGATGGAAGCCAGGACTTTTGTGGTGGGAAGGTGAATGATTGCCCGCCTCCGCGTAAAGCTTCGGCAGGTAAAAATGGTTGAGGGTTGAGGGCCAGGGCCCCCTCCCTCAACCATTAATCCGCACTTAAACCCTACTTTTTCCTTCCTCCATCGATAAAGTCAGGCTGTTTATAGAATGGCCAGGGCTAATTGAAGCCCGTTTCCGATATTTGTACTTTGCGCGCCCATCATCCTTTTTCAGTTGAAGCAACCCCTTCCCATGGAAGCGGGCTGTTTTGATCATTCATTCAAAAGAAAAAGGAGAAAGCTATGGTGAGCACCACTTCAGGAATTGTACAGCGGATGTCGGACGAGTTGCGGCGCCGCGAGCTGAACTTCGACAATATCGTCATCCATTCCCGTTTCAGGTTTTTCGAGAAATCCGTTCAGGACTCGGGGCTTTCCATCAAGCTGGGTCACCGGGGGGCCGAGCACTACGTCATCGACGGCCGGCAGCACACCATCAGCCCGGGGCGCTATCTGGTCGTCAACCGCAGCCGGGCCTTTGATTGCCATCTGAAGGGCGACGAGCCGATCGAGGCCTTCTGCATTTACCTGGGCAGGGAGGTGGTGGCGGAAACGGCAGCGGCTCTGTTCCAGCTTCCGGCCCGCTGGCTGGACCAGCCTTTTGGCCAGGGCAGCGCCGAACCCCTGTTCCTGGAAAGGGTTTACCGCACGGATGAGAATGAACTGGGGCGCTTCCTGGCCCACTTGCGGCCGTTGCTGGCATCAGGAGCGCCGTTTGACTTCGACGCCCTCTACTACACCCTGGCGGAGAAGCTGATCAGAAGCCAGATCGAGATGGAGCAGCAGATACAGCGCATCAGCTCGTCCCGCCGTTCGACGCGGGAAGAACTCTACAGGCGCCTGTGCGTGGCGCGGAACTACATTCAGGACAATTACAAACAGGACATATCGCTGGACGAGCTGGCGCGGGAGGCGGCGCTGTCCAAATTCCACCTCCTGCGCACCTACAAGGAGGCTTTCGGCACCACACCCTACCGCCATGTGCTCAGCCTCCGCCTGCACAACGCGCGCCGGCTGCTCTCCAAAGGCTGGCTGCTGGAAGACATAGCCTTCGAGCTGGGCTTCTCCGACCGCCGGTCTTTTACCAAGGCGTTCAAGAAAGCTTATGGCCAGGCCCCCTCCGGATTCCGGGAGCCCGGTGTTCTAGATACCCGTTTTTTTAACCTTTAAAAAGGGAAAGGGAAAGTTCGAAACCGGGGAGCACGTCCTCACCATCAAGAATGGCGTCAAAGGAATCAACCAGAGCGATCGTTCCATTGCCCCGGAAAATAAAAACCTGTCCGTGCTCAGGGTCGATGAGCCACCCCAGCCGGCAGCCGTTATCCATGTATTCTTTCATTTTTTCTTTCAGGGCAGGCAGGCTGTCGTGCTCTGAGCGAAGTTCTATGACAAAATCCGGGCAAAGGGCTGGGAATTTTTTGAGCGCTTCAGGGTTTATCCGGGCCAGGCGCTCATTGGACACCCAGGAAGCATCGGGAGAACGGACGGCTCCGTTTGGCAGGCGATAACCCGTGCTGGAATCTCCAACCCGGCCAAGGCTCGATTCCTGATTCCAGTTGTACAATGCAGCTATGATTCCACTATTCCGGTTTCCAGTTTCAAAGCCTGTTGGCGCCATAACAATAATATTTCCATGGCTGTCGCGTTCGATCTTCAATTCATCATTGACGCGGCAGAATTCGAAAAACATGTCGTCCGTAAAACCGTCTACCGTTCTTAACCTGACCATTTCCATTGCAGGTGTTTTTTCAAAAGTATCTTAAAAAAGTAACAATATCAAAACGAGTATTGATTAAACATGTCCTTATGAGGCCAATGCTGCTCTATCTATTGCTGTTCATTGCGACACCAGCCGCCGCACAACCCCGGCTTATACCCAGGGAAGCTTTTTTCCAGGAGAAGGACCAGTACAACATCCGCCTGTCCCCCGACGGGCTGCGGGTGTATTACCAGCGCCGCTCCGTGCAGGAGGGCCGCTTGTTTTTCATAGACACCCATCTGCCCGGGCGCGAGTCGTACCTGGATGCCGGCGGCGCTTTGATCGACTGGCAACCCGCCCATACCGGAGGCGTCGTGGCCGTGGTGCAAAAAAAGGCCCGGCAATTGGTGTACTTCGAAGGCGGGCAGCAGCAGCCCGTGCCGCTGTTCCCTTTCCAGCAGCTTCGGGTCGAAGCCCTGAGCCCCAGGCGCCCCCGGGAGCTGGTTGCCTCCGTCACCGCCGATGCCGACAGCCTCAACGGCATCTACCGCATCAACTTCCTCAACGGCGCCCTGGAAAAGATCAGCGGGCCGCTGGACTTCCAGAAGCTCTACTTCAGCCAGCAGCTCGAACCCTGCGCCGGGCGCCTGCAGAACGACATCAACGGCTACTCCATCTACCGCTTCGACGGCAGTTCATGGGTGGAAACCCTGCGCTACCCCTTTGAAGAAAGCCAGTTCCTGGGCGGCTTCCAGGACGTCGTCAGCGTCAGCGCCGACGGGCGCTTTTTTTACGCTACCGACAATACCGGCCGCGATAAAACAGCCCTGGTTTCGGTAGCAGTTTCCAGCGGAAGGCAGGAACTGCTCATCGCCGACAGTAAAGCCGACATACTGCCTTCGGGGGCAATGACGGGCCCGGACGGGCGCCCGCAGATGGTGCTGAGCGTCTTCGCCGACGCCCGCCGCCACTTCCCCGACGCCCGGGCCCAGGCCGATTTCGACTACGCCAACCGCCTGCTGCAGGGGCAGGCCAGCTTTGCCGAAGCCAGCGCCGACGGCAGAACCTGGCTGCTGCGCCGGCTGGACGGCGGCCCGGCCACGTATTTCCTCTTCGAGCGCAACAGCCGGAAGCTGACACGCCTTTTCAGTGACGTTCCGGCCCTGGCCCCCTACCCCATGGCCAGCCGAAAGGCATTCAGCGTAGTTTCCAGAGACGGCTACGAGCTGCCCGTGCATATCTATCTGCCCCCCGGCGCCGATGCGGACGGCGACGGCATCCCTGAAAATCCCCTGCCCACCATTCTCTACGTCCACGGCGGGCCATGGGTAGGCGTGATCCACTGGAACAACTGGTTCCACACCCGCAACTTCCAGTTGCTGGCCAACCGGGGCTACGCCGTCATCAATACCGAATTCCGGGGAACCACCGGCCTGGGCAAACACTTCACCAGCCTGGGCGACCGGGAATGGGGGGAAGGCATGCTGTACGACATCCTGGATATCGCCGGCTGGGCCGTGGAAAAGGGCATCGCCGAAGAGCAGAAGCTCGGCATCTGGGGCTGGTCGTTCGGCGGATACGCCGCGGCCGCAGCCCTGGCCTTCGCTCCGGAACAGTTCGCCTGCGGCGTCTCCATGTACGGCCCGGCCAAACTCGACGACTTTTTGCGCATACCCTTCACCGACAACAGCCTGTGGCGCTCCCGGGTGGGCGACCCCAACACCGCGGAAGGGCTGGAACTGCTGCGCAAACACTCGCCCATCTACTTCGCTGGCCGCTTCCAAAGCCCCATCCTGCTGACCACCGGCAGCAAAGACGGGCGGGTGCCGCAGCAGCAGGTGGACGCCCTGGCTAAAGCCCTGTACGACGCTCAAAAGGAAGTGGTGTATTTTTATTATCCCGAAGAAGTGCACGACTACCGGGAGCCCGGCAGCTGGCTCTCCTTCTGGGCCATCGCCGAGCAGTTCCTCAGCCGGAATTTAGGTGGAAAGGCGCAGCCGGTGGGAGAGGATCTGAGGAAGGGGAATTTCAAGGTGGTGTATGGAAAAGAGTGGATCGGAAAAATGTAAAACCCTGGAAAGTCACGGGGTGACTCGCCCTGTTTTTGCTATCGTTCAGTCAGCCCGTGACATCCCGGGGGCGAATAATTTTCCGGCTTCAAATAACGGATAACCAAACCACAATGCGCTACTACTTCCTACCCATCCTGGCCGGCCTGCTGCTTCTGGCAGGATGCAGGCCAAAGGCAGCGGATGGAATAATCCGCCTGTCTCCAAAAACCCACGTTTTCCTGCTCGACAGCCTGGAGGCGGCCGATGCCATCATCCGGGATGCGGAAGAGGGGTATTTTGAAAATGTGCAGCCGCTGGATATGGCCATTCAGATGGGGCAGCCTTTACAGAATGGCAGGCCAGGAGAAGGCCTGCAGGAAGAGTACCGGGCATTTCTGCGGGCCGATGTAGCCGGCTTCAGCCCGGAGGAGCAGGCCCTGCTCCGGGAAGTTTTTCACCGGGCCTTCGGGCTTTGCCGCAGGCTCAACCCGGGCATTTTCCCCGATACCGTCCGCCTGGCCAAAACCAGGGCGCGCCACTACGGGCCTGGCGTGTACTACACCCGCGAAGATTGCATCATCATTCCCGAAAACGAGCTCATGCCGGACAATGCCGATGTGCTCACCGAGGTTATGCTGCACGAAGTGTTTCACATCTATTCCCGCTATCACCCGCAACAGCGGGAAGCGCTGTACCGGATTATCGGTTTTGAACGGCTCCCCCTACCCCTCGCCCTGCCCGACAGCCTTCAGCAACGCCTGTTGCTCAACCCCGACGGCATCGATTTCCAATACGGGATCACCTTCGACGGCCCCGATGGGCAGCCTGTACAAGCTGTGGGCCTCATCCGCTCCGCCTTCCCGGATTACCACCATTCGCGCCCCCGATACTTCGAGTACATCGATTTCCAGCTCTACCCCGTCGTGCGCCGCGACAGTGCTTTTGAAGTGCTGGTGCGAAACGGCAGCGAAAGCCCGCTGCCCCCTGTCGACAGCCTGTCCGGTTTCTTCCGGCTGATCGGGGACAACACCAGCTACATCATCCACCCGGATGAAATACTGGCGGATAATTTTGTGTTGCTGGTAATGATGGATACAGGAGAGGGGGCTTATGGATCAGGGCAGTACGCTGTCCGCGGGCGGGAGATATTGGAGGGTATAGGGAATATACTAAGGTAGAGTGGGTTTGTCTCGTCCTGGGTATGCTTTTGTACAAGTCTTGAGGATCGTAAAAGAATAAGAGATTAGAAAAATTCGAATTTAACATTGTTCTGATTGTAAATGCCAGGAATCACAAGTATATTGCTGCAGGTGTCATATTCTACTCAATTTCCCAAGCAATATTATCCCAGGCCTTAATTTCAATTAACCTACAAAAAACCTGCGCTATGCTGAAGAAAAGTACCTTTAACCAATTACCCCCCCCACAAATTTAAAAATAACTAAACTATTGCTTTTTTGCGTTCCCCTCTGCTGTTATTTCCAGAGTTATGCTCAAAACTGGGAGGGCATAAG
>CAUJDW010000061.1 GCA_963169455.1 Bacteroidota bacterium
TTTAGCTCTGGATTCACATAACAATATAACAATATAACAATATAACAATATAACAATATAACAATATAACAATATAACAATATAACAATATAACAATATAACAATATAACAATATAACAATATAACAATATAACAATATAACCCCTCCCATGCCCCAGCGCCTCGACATCTGGCTCGTTCAGCAAGGCTTTTTCGAATCCCGCGAAAAGGCCCGGCTGGCCATTCGGGAGGGGGTAGTACTGGCCAACGGCCGCAAGGTGCAGAAGCCGGCCTATCAGGTGGAAGATGGCGATGTGGTGGAGGTGCGGGGCGCGGCCTTGCCTTACGTCAGCCGGGGCGGCCTGAAACTGGAGAAGGCCATCCGGGAATTCGGGCTTGATCTGCGTGGAAAAACCGTGCTCGACCTGGGCGCCTCCACCGGTGGCTTTACCGACTGCGCCCTGCAGCACGGCGCCGCCCGCGTCATCGCAGTTGATGTGGGAGAGGGGCAGCTACACCCCAGCCTCCGGGTTGACCCCCGCGTAGTATCGCTCGAAAATACCGACCTTCGGCAACTGAGGCCGGATCAGCTCGGCGGCGAAGGGGCGGATGTGCTGCTGGCCGACCTGTCCTTCATCAGCCTGGAACACGTTTTCCCCTTCCTGCCGCCCTTCCTCAGAAGGGGGGGGCTGGCCGTGGTGCTCATCAAGCCGCAGTTTGAAATGAAGGAAAAAAGGCGGTTCAAGGGCGGCATCATCCGCGATGAACAACTGCGGCGGCGGCTGGTGGCGCAGGCCTTAGGCTATGCCGAGGCTGCGGGCTTTCACCTGGAAGCTCTGGCGCCCACCGATGCCGACGGGCAGAGCAAAAATGTGGAGTTTCTCGCCTTATTTTCGATCTTCGCGGAAAAAGGCCCATGAGATGGATCAGTCTTTTCGTTGTTTTTTCCATGGCCGGCCTGGCCGCCTGCGGCGATTCCGCTGCCCGGCAGGCCGCCGCACTTCCCGCCGCCTGTGAACTGGCGCCGGTAGCCACCATTCAGGACATCCTGCGCGAGTCGGTCAAAAACCCGACGCCCGCAAATGCGGGTGTGGGAGAGCTGTCGGCCTGCACCTACACCCTGCCTGCCCGCAGCCTCGATGACTACCTGGGCATCTATGTATTGCCGCCCCGTTCGCCCCGCGATGCCGTACAGCTGCAGGCCCTGGCCGAGGAATGGAAGGAGCGCAATGCCGGCGCCGCTTACCAGTTGCTGAGCGATGCGGAACACCCCGAGGCCTGGTTTCCGGGCGAATACAAGGTTTACCCTTCTACCTTTATCATCCTTTTCGATAAGGCCAGCCTGGTGATCACGGGCGTTGCTCTGGATGACGCCAGGGCTATTGCTTTTCAGGCCATGGTGCAGCACCAGTGGCAATAAGGGCTGGAGGCCCGCCAGGGGCGCAGCCCCAAAAGTAAGAGCCACCCCTTTTACACAGGGATGGCTCTTCAATGCCTTCGGGGTTCAGGTTTTTTACCGGCCCCTACATATCCGTGATGCCTTCTTCAAAGACATCCACGTCGGCCCAGGGCTGGCGGAAATTGTCCGGCAGTTCGCTGAGGGCGTCCACCCGGAAGCCGTCCTTGGAAGCCCCCCGCAGCAGGGACAGCTTGAGGATCAGGCCATAGGTGGGGGGCTCTTCGAGGCGCATGTAGATGTTTTTGCTGGCTTTCCATCTGAAGCCGCTGGGAATAGGCGCCGGGATGTTCTGGTTGAGATCCCAGGATACAGTGGCCAAATAATACTTTTTTGCCATGGTTTATGGTTTTCCGGTGAAAAAAAGAAGACCTGGCGAAACCGCCATACGTCCGGAAATTACGTTTTTTCTATTATAAAAACAATGGTGCAGCCTGCCTCCGGGCTAATATCTTATTATTTTTTACGACTATTCAGAACAGCTGTGCGGCATTATCCGGAACGCGGGCCCGCGGCGCAGGCAGCGCCCCTCCCAAGGCTCAGTGGTTATCACTTCGCGGGCCATAGGCCCGGGTTTCGACCACAATAGCTACTACTTTTTACAACTTAAATGGAGCGCCAGGGGGGACAGCAGCAAAAACACGGAGCGCCAAATATTGACCGCCTAAAAATTCCAATTTTCCCCTGCCCCTGCCTTCAATTTCCCTATCTTGTGGCCGGAAAACAAATTTCACCACCTATGTTCCAACCGACAACATTCCCTCGTCAGGGCCAAGCGGATGACGCGCACCAGGAATTGCGAGAATGGGTAGATAAAATGGCTGCCTACATGCAACCCAGCCAGGTCTACTGGTGCGACGGCTCTGAAGAAGAGAACCAGCGCTTACTGGATTTACTGGTAGAGAAAGGCACTTTTATCCGGCTCAACCCCGAAAAACGCCCCAACAGCTACGCCTGTTTCAGCGACCCCAGCGACGTCGCGCGCGTGGAAGACCGCACCTTTATCAACAGCCGCCGCAAGGAAGACGCCGGCCCCACCAACAACTGGATGGACCCCAGGGAAATGAAGTCCATCCTGGAAGGCCTGATGAAGGGTTGCATGAAAGGGCGCACCATGTACGTCATTCCCTTCTGCATGGGCCCTCTGGGCTCGCCTCTGGCCCGCTATGGGGTCGAGCTGACCGACTCCGAATACGTGGTGGTCAACATGCGCATCATGACGCGCATGGGGGCCGATGCGCTGAAAGCCATGGCCAATGGGGAATACGTCAAATGCGTCCATTCGGTCGGCGCTCCCCTGGAGCCGGGGCAACAGGATGCCACCTGGCCCTGCAACCCAACCGTGAAATACATCACCCACTTCCCCGAAGACCGGCTGATCGTCTCCTACGGCAGCGGTTACGGCGGCAACGCCCTGCTCGGCAAAAAGTGCCTGGCTCTGCGCATCGCCAGCACCATGGCCCGCGAGGAAGGCTGGCTGGCCGAGCACATGCTCATCCTGGGCGCCGAATCGCCGGAAGGGGAAAAGTCTTACGTGGCTGCCGCGTTCCCCAGCGCCTGCGGCAAGACCAACTTTGCCATGCTCATCCCGCCCGAGGCAATGGGCGGCTGGAAAGTGACCACCATCGGCGACGACATCGCCTGGATACACAAAGGCGAGGATGGTAAGCTCTACGCCATCAACCCCGAGCTCGGCTACTTTGGCGTGGCCCCGGGCACCAACGCCAAGACCAACCCCAGCGCCATCGAAACCATCAGCAGGAATACCATTTTTACCAACGTAGCCATCACGCCCGACGGCGACGTCTGGTGGGAGGGCCTGACCAAGGAGCCGCCCGCCGGCCTCACCGACTGGCAGGGCAAACCCTGGGATCCTGCCAGCGGAAAACCCGCCGCGCACCCCAACGCCCGTTTCACCGCCCCGGCCAGCCAGAACCCCGTGATCGACCCCGACTGGGAAAAACCCGAAGGGGTGCCCATCACCGCCTTCATATTCGGCGGGCGCCGCAGTACGACGGTGCCCCTGGTCTATCAGGCCTTCAACTGGAATTTCGGCGTCTATCTGGCCGCCACCATGGGCTCGGAGATGACCGCCGCCGCCTTCGGCAACGTCGGCCAGGTGCGCCGCGACCCCTTCGCCATGCTGCCTTTCATGGGCTACCACGTAAGCGATTACTTCAACCACTGGCTGCAGTTCGGCCGCGACCTGCCCAACCCCCCGCGCATCTTTGGCGTCAACTGGTTCCGCAAAGACAAGGACGGCAACTTCCTCTGGCCGGGCTTCGGCGAAAATATGCGCGTGCTGAAGTGGATCATCCAGCGCGCCAAAGGCCGTACCTCTGCGGTGGAAAGCCCCATCGGATGGATGCCCCGCTACAAGGATATGGACTGGACAGGCCTGGAGGGTTTTACCATCGAGGACTTCGAGAAGATCATGGTCGTTGACCGCGAAGACTGGAAACAGGAGATCATAGCCCACGAAGACCTCTTCGCCAAAGGTTACGACAAACTACCCAAGGAGTTCTTCTTTATGCGCGAACTGCTGCTGTCAAGCCTCTGGCGCTCCCCGGAAAAGTGGGGGCTGGAGCCGGAGCGGGTGTGAGCCTGTCCTGGCTAAGGTTTTTTTTGGGAGGAGGCTGCCGTTTCGCCTCCCGGCCCTGGCTGTTGTTCCCGCAAGCCAGGGCAATTGGATTTAAAACAAGCCGTCGGGCGGTTTAACCAGGCTTCCCGGCAGGATGCGCATACCGGCATTTGATGCAAAAAAAGTAAAATGCGATTCTTCTGCCCGCAAGCAGGCCAACAGGAAAATATCAATTTTGCTCCATAAATTGTACCCTTAAAACCTGGCGAGGTGGAAAACCCTTTACCAAAAGAGCCGGCAAAAGTCATTCAGGCCCTGCAATCAGGAGAGGTGGAGGTATTGGAAGCCCTCTATGTGCGCTTCCGGCAGGGCTTCTTCCGTTGGGCCGGGCGGCGTTTCAAAGCCAGGAGGGAAGACTATGAAGATGCCTGGCAGGAAGCCATCATCGCCTTTTACGAACAGGTGAGCGACGGCCGGCTGACGGCATTGCGCTACAACCTCCGCACCTGGCTCTTCGCCGTCGGCTATAGGCGGATGCTTCAGCACCACCGCAAAATGAAGCGTTTCTTCTGGCCGGACGCCATAGATCAGGCCATCCTGCAGGAAGTGGAGGAGATCGAATTTCATTGGGACGCCCCTTCCGATGAAGCGCAGGCCCTGCTGGAAAAAAGCATGGGGGCGCTGTCTCCGCAGTGCCGGGAAATTCTGGTACAACGATTTTACGAGGGTAAAAAGATACCAGACATCCGGGAGGCGTTGAATCACAATTCCGAAAATACCACCAGCGCTACCCTCTCCCGCTGCCTGAAAAGGCTGAAGGATATCGTAGCCGGCCTGGCGGCAGGGTCAAAACAATCCGGAAATGGAAGATAAAGCCCTGGAATGGATCGAACGCTATTTCCGCGGTACTATGCCGGCGGAGGAACGTTCAGCTTTTGAACGGCGGCGGGAGGCGGACCCGCTGTTCCGGCAAGAAGTGGCGGAATACGAATCCACCTTCCGCCTCATCCGCCTTCAGGGCCGGCAGGCGCTGAAAGCCCGCCTGGCCGAACGGGGCCGGCAACTCGATGCGGAAAAGGGCCGCCAGGGCGCTCGCCTCCACTGGTGGATGGCGCTTGCCGTGCTGGTATTGATTGCGCTGGGCTGGTGGTTTTTGGGCGGGAAGGGAAAAGCTTACCCAAGTCAATTGCCTGGGGCCGAAACGCAAAGGAATACAACCGAAACGCCGGCATTGCCTGCCCCGGCCCCGGCAGAGCAGGCCGAACCGAAACCTTCAGAAAGCGGCAGGCCTTCATCTTTGCCTCCCATTGCTGAAAACACCTCCATTGAGGAGCAACTATTTACCGCCCATTTCCGCCCTTACCGCGATGAATCGCTGGAGCCCGCCCTGCGGGGAGAAGGAGAAGGAACCCCG
Organism: Bacteroidota bacterium; assembly: GCA_963169455.1. Lineage (GTDB taxonomy): Bacteria > Bacteroidota > Bacteroidia > Chitinophagales > Saprospiraceae > JACJYE01. The sequence continues at coordinate 5,431 of CAUJDW010000061.1, forward strand.
GAGGAAGAGTTCCGGCAGTTGTACTGGGACGGCCGCTATGAGGAAGCCTTGTCCGCTTTCGAGGCTTTGGAGAATGGCATAAAAAACAATGGCAACCTGCAGTTCCTGCGGGCCAATTGCCTGTTGGCCACAGGGCAGGCAAAGGAAGCCGCGCCAGTCCTGGAGAACGTCCTCCAAACGGGCCGCAGCCGCTTTCTGCCGGAGGCGAAATGGCTGTTGGCGCTGGCCCGCCTGAAGAATGGAGAACGGGAAAAGGCAAAAGCCCTGCTGCAGGAAATCGCCGGCGATGCCGCCTCGCCGAGGCAGGCGGAGGCGGCATCCCTTAGGGATGCCATCCCTTAAGGGATGGCATCCCTAAGAAACGCAAGCGCATGAAAAACACCCTGGCCCTTCTGGTATTCCTATCCCTCTTGCCCCTGCCTTCCTTCGGGCAGGCCGATACCGCAGCGGTGGCGCTGCAGGTAGACAGCCTGATACAGGTAGCCCGAAAATTGGCCGGGGAGCGGAAATTTGAGCAGGCACTTGAAACTATGGCCGGCGCCAACCGGCTGGCATTGGGCTCATTCGGCGAAGAAACTGCCGTGTATAGCAATGTCAGCTTTCAATATGGGGCCATTTGCCACCAGAAAGGGGATCACCGGGAAGCGGAAAAGTGGTTGATCAAAGCGAAAGGGATCCGGGAAAAACTATGGGGCAGTGAGCATCTCGGTTATGCGGAGGTTTTATACCAGTTGGGAAGCGTTTATTACCACATGGGCAACAATTACGAGCGCGCTGAACAGTGCTACCTTCAAATCAAGGCTATACGGGAAAAAAAACTGGGCAAAGAACACCTCGAGTATGCGGCAAGCCTGAATGGCCTGGGTATAGTGTATTTAAGGATGGGGAATTATGATCTTGCAGAGGCCTATTTTCTGGAAGTATTGGCCGTCAGAGAGAAAATCCTCGGAAGAGAAAACACCTCTTACGGTTGGACACTGAACAACCTGGCTCTCGTATATACTTCAAAAGGAAATTATGAAAAGGCCGAATTTTTCTACAAGGAAAACATCAGAATCATCGAGCAGGTGCTTGGCAAAGAAAACACCTCTTACGCCAGCGCCATCATGAACCTGGCCAGCGTTTACCTGTATATGCGCGATTTCGAAAAGGCCGAACCCCTCTTCTTTGAAGCAAAGAGCCGGTTTGAAGGATTTCGGGATTATACCGCAATCCCGGCTTACATGTCTTTGATGGAGTTTTTGGGCATGCTATATTTTGAAACCGGCCAATACGCCCTGTCTGAAACACACCATCTCAAAGCAAAAGAATTGCGGGGCGGAGTGCTGGGTAAGGAGCACCTTTCCTATGAAATGAGCCTTGCCAAACTGTCTGTTTTATACTGGCAAACCGGCCAATACGACAAAGCTGCACAGCACTTCGCGGAAGCCGCCGAAATGCGCCGGAGCCTGCTCTCCGATGCCTCCCGCCACCTGTCCGAAAAGGAGGTGTATGCTTACGTCCGGAATTTTGAGCAGGAACTGGATAAGGATTTTTCTTTTGCCGGCGCCGCTGCTCATGCCGTTCCTTCCTTTGCGGGCGCCTGCTACGACAACACCCTTTTTTACAAAGGTTTTCTGCTCAACATCTCCCATCACTTCAGAAACCAGAACGAAGCGGATCAGGAACTGGCTGAAAAACTATCCCGGCTGAAATCCATCCGGAACCTGCTTTCCAATCAGTACGCCCGGGCTCCTTCCGAAAGAGACAGCAGCAGGGTAGTGGAGCTGGAAGAGCAGGCCAACACCATTGAAAAGAATCTGGCCCGAACCGTTTCCGGCTACGGCGAAATCGTCCGCCGGATCAACTGGCAGGACGTGCAGGCAGCCCTGGAGCCGGGCGAAGCCGCCCTGGAATTCATCCATTTCAACTTCTACACTCCCGAACCCACCGACAGCATCCTGTACGCCGCCCTCCTGCTTAAGCCGGGAATGGAGCACCCGCTTTTCATTCCCCTCTTCGAAGAAAAGGTGCTGGAGGCGCTGCTCCCCCCGCTCCACAGGAACCGCTCTGAATATGTCAATCAATTGTATCAGAACGAAACCCTGGCCCGGCTGATCTGGGCGCCGCTCGAACCGCATCTGCAGGGTGTGCGAACGGTTTACTATTCGCCTTCCGGGCTGCTCCACCGCCTGAACCCCGGGGCTTTGCCTGTAGCCGGGGGCATCCTCGCCGCCCGCTATGATCTTTTTTCGCTCGGAAGCACGCGTTCGGTTGCCGCCAGGCCAGCAGGCATTGCATCAGCAGGCCGGCAGGTTGAGGGCCTTGAAGCCCTCATTTTCGGCGGCATCCGCTACGATATGGACAGCACGGAAATTGCCGCCTCCTCCGCGCCGGATGAACTGGCCAAGCGGGGGCTGTCGTTCTCCCACACCGACGCCGCACTGCGCGGCGGCTCCTGGAAATTTCTCAAACATTCGGAAAAGGAAACGGCCAGTGTCGCCGCTATCCTTCAGGAGGCCGGCATCCCGGCTTCGGCTTTTCAGGGATACGCCGCGACCGAAGAGGCTTTTAAACGGATCGGCAGGGATGCTGATCCTCCCCGCATCCTGCACGTTTCCACCCACGGCTATTTCTTCCCCGACCCGCTTTCATCCGGGGGTAAACAACAGGCAGCGAGTGCTGAGCCGGCCTTCAAAGGCTCGGAACACCCCATGATCCGCTCCGGCCTTATCCTGGCCGGCGCCAACCACGCCTGGCAAACCGGCCGCCCCCTCGGCAACCGGGAAGACGGCGTGCTCACCGCCTACGAGATCAGCCAGATGAACCTCTCCAACACCGAACTCGTCGTGCTCAGCGCCTGCGAGACGGGCCTGGGCGACATCCGCGGCAATGAAGGGGTTTACGGCCTGCAACGGGCCTTCAGGATCGCCGGGGCCAAAAACCTCATCATGTCCCTGTGGCAGGCGCCCGACTTTCAGTCCCGGGAACTCATGACGGCTTTCTACCGCCAATGGCTGCTGAACAAACTGCCCATCCACCGGGCGCTGCTGGCCGCGCAACAAGAGATGCGCGATAAGGGGTACGAACCGTATTACTGGGCGGGCTGGGTGCTGGTGGAGTAGCAACGCGGGCCAGCCGCCCCGCGCAAAAAAAAATTCTTCTTCCCTGTTAAGATTTTTCCTCCTCGTGGAACTATCCCTTTAAACATCTTAACGATGCGAACACCCTTTACCACCTTCCTCCTTTTTCTGGCCCTGCAACTGGCTGCCCAGGAAGGCGCCTGGGATTACTTTGGCCCCGCCGCGAGCCTGGAGAGCCTGGCCGCCCGAGGCAATACCATCCTGGCAGGAACCGAAGGCGCCGGCCTGGTGCGCTTTGACACCCTGGCAGGCCGCTCTTTTATCAACACCGGCAATTCCGGCATCCCTTCCGACACTGTCCTCCTGCTTGCTATCGATACGGAAGGAAACTGGTGGATTCACCACCCCGGCGGCATCGGCCGCTTCGACGGGGCCGGCTGGCAGAACTGGAGCCTTGCCGAAACGGGCCTGCCTGCCGCTGCTGCCATCCGGACGCTGAAAGCGGCCCCCGGCGGCAGTTTATATGCGGCCACCGACAATGGCGCAGCCATTTTTCAGAACGGCGCCTGGTCGGTGCTGAATACGTCCAATTCCGGCCTGCCTTCCAATAACCTTTGGGATATAGCCTTCGGGGCGGATGGGAAAGTGTATTTTGCCACTTCCGGCAGTGGGCTCGTCATTCAGGATGGGCCTGATTGGACGGTTTATAATTCCGCCAATGCCGGCAGCGCGCTGTTAAATAATAATGTCTTCTCCGTAGCGCTGACTGCCGACGGCGCACTTTGGGCCATTAGTGGATTTAGCGCTACTTCGGCAATCCGACTGGCTAAATTCGAGGCGGGAACCTGGACGGGGTATACAGCCCCCGGCATTGGCATAACCAGCCTCCCCGTCTTTAGAAAAATACTGCCCGATGAATCCGGCAGGCTCTGGTTGACTACTCCCAACAGCGTGTCGGTATTTGAGGAGGGCGCCTGGGCGCATTATTACCGGGAAGACATCGGATGTGACATTGACGGAACGGCATCGCCGGCAGCAGACGGCGCGGGGCAGTTTTGGTCCCTGACAAACTGCCAGCTGGCCCGGTTCGACGGGCAGTCCTGGAGCCTGCTCAGCGCCGGCTTGCCGGGGCTTCCCTCCGGAATCGTTTTCAATGGATTAGCCGAGGGGCCGGACGGCAGCATGTGGTTTGGCGCAGAAAATGGAAGCTTCGCAGAAAATGGAAGCTTCATCGCGCAACTGGACGGCAACACCTGGAATCAATATTTCCCTGGCAGTTTTGGCGCTTCCAATAGCGATGTTTACAGCATTCAGGCCGATCCTGACGGGCGCCTCTGGTTTGGCCTGGACAACGGAGAAATCCTGCTTAACGAGGATGGCGCGTGGTCCTTTTTCGATACCTGCACCGCCGTTTTTCCCGGCAGCTCAGTCTGGTCATCCGCCACCGCTCCCAATGGAGATCAGTGGTTTGCATTGTTTGATAATGTGGGAACGGGCGGCCTGGCGCATTATGCCAATGGCGAATGGCGCTTTTTTACACCACAGGATTCCACGCCGGTACTGCTCAACTTTGTCAATAAGTTTGCCTTCGAGGCAGACGGGACGGCCTGGTTCGCCACCGACTGGAATGGCCTGTTCCGCTATGACGGCGCCAACTGGCAAAACTTTACAGCGAGCAATTCCGGCCTGCCCGGCAATACCATCCGCGACCTGGCCATTTCGCCCGACGACGGCGCGATATGGGCATGCACCGGCGCCGGGCTGGCCCGCTACGACGGCCAGAATTGGTCGGTGCTGACTACGGGAAATTCCGGCCTGCCTTCCAACGACACCTGGCGGATCACTTTTGACAATGCCGGCGGCATGTATGTAGGTTATACAGGGGCAGCTATTGCCGTTTTGCGCGACGGCGCCTGGACAGCACTGATTCCGCCCGCAGGGGAGGGCTTTACAAGCGACGTTCCCTGGGGATTCAAAGTTGACAGCCGAAACAGGCTGTGGTTTGCTTTTGATATCGGGGCCGTGGGCTCCGGAAAATTTGGCGTTTACCGCTACGACCCCATGCTGGTGGGTGCGCAGGAAGCAGCTTCGGCGCAGAATGGCCTGGCTGTTTACCCCAACCCTACGGCCGGAACCCTTGCCCTTCAACTGGAAACAGAGAAAGGCGGGGAGGTGCAGCTGCGCCTCTGTAATGTACATGGGCAAACCGTTTATTCTTCCGTTTTCCCGCAGGCGGACGGGCAGCCGATACAGCTGGATCTGGGCCGCATGCCTGCCGGCATGTACTGGCTTTCGGCTCTTCAGGGCGGCAGGCTGTACACAGCCAGGGTGTTGAAACAGTAATAATGGGAAAACCTTCGGGGTTTGAAAAACCCCGAAGGTTTGAAAAACCCCGAAGGTTTGAAAATATAAACCACCACAACCATGCTAACTCCCTTTTCCCTTCTGTTTTTCAAGCTTGCCCTCCTGCTGGCCGGCATCCCGCTGCCTTCTCTGCTGCCGGGCCTCCCCGGCCATCAGGTAAAACCACAGATAACCCGTGTTGGCATACCCGCCGCGCCAGGGGCCTGCGATGCGGAACAAACACTGAACGGAGGCCCGGGGCTGGACTGGGCTACCTATTACGGCGGTTTGGACAGCGATTTCGGTTCTGCCATCGCTACCGACAGCATGGGCAACGTCTATCTGGCGGGGCACACCGAAAGCGATAATATTATGAATACCGGCGGGCACCAGAACACCTATGGGGGAGGAGACCTGGATGTTTTTCTGGTGAAATTCGACGCATCCGGGGCGCGCTTATGGTCCACCTATTACGGCGGCACAGGATGGGATTATGGCTATTCCCTGGCCATTGACCAGGAGGGCAACCTGTACCTGGCGGGTACGACCATCAGCAGCAGTAATATAGCCTCGGGCGGCCATCAGAACACCCATGCTGGCAACAATGACGCCTTCCTGGTGAAGTTCGACGCAGCTGGCGTTCGGCAGTGGGCCACTTACTACGGCGGTTCAGGTATTGATTCCGGCAGGGACGTCGCCGTTGATAAACAGGGCAACGTGTATCTGGCGGGGCAGACGCAGAGCACGGCGGGCATCGCCTCCGGCGGGCATCAGAATACGCAGGGAGGGGCAACGGACGCTTTTCTGGTGAAATTCAACGCCTCCGGCGCCCGCTTATGGGCTACTTATTACGGCGGCTTCGGCTTTGAGGAAAATTCCTCGGTGGCCACGGATGGCCAAGGCAACGTATATCTGGCAGGAAGGAGCGAAGGGTATGGCAACATCGCTTCCGGCGGGCATCAGAACAACTTCGGCGGCGGCGCCTACGACGCCTTCCTGGCTAAATTCAACGCCTCGGGCGCCCGGCTCTGGGCGACCTTCTACGGCGGAACAAAAGACGACCTGGGCTTCTCCGTCGCAACGGATGTTTCGGGTAATGTGTACCTGTCTGGCAACACCAACAGCACCAATAACATAGCGGCGGCGGGGCATCAGATGACACTTGGGGGAGGGTTGTTCGGGGATGCCTTCCTGGCCAGGTTCAACGCGGCCGGACAGCGGCAATGGGGGACTTACTACGGCGGGGCATCATCCGAGAGCGGCGGCCGGGTGGCCACCGACGGGCAGGGCAATGTCTACCTGGCCGGAGCATCCGGCAGTACGGACAACATCGCTTCCGGCGGCTTTCAGAACACCCCGGGCGGCACTGACGATATTTTCCTGGCCAAATTCGACGCCTCCGGCGCCCGGCAGTGGGGCACCTATTACGGCGCACCGCCCGATGACCAGGCCCAGGCTGTCGCCACCGATCCGTTGGGCAACATTTTTGTGACAGGCCGGACCGAAAGCTCTTACAGCTTTGCCTCAGCTGGATATCAGAATATCTACGGCGGCGGCGCCTGGGACGCCTTCCTGATCAAAGTGGACGGCGACGCCATCAGCGGCAGCCCGGCGCTTAACCCCCTCTCTCCGCGAATAAACACCTTTCCCAACCCCGTGGAAGATGTGCTGCAGGTGGCGGTGGATAACCCCTCGCCGTCCGCCTGCGCCCTTCTGCTTCACGATATGCAGGGCAGGCTGCTCCGGCAACAAACAATCCCGGCCTCCGGCGCCTGGACAACGGAACTGGATTTGCGGGGCCTGCCTGCCGGGGTGTACGTGGTGACGGTGAGCACCGAGGCGGGGCGCGTGAGCAGAAGGGTAGTGAGGGAGTAAGCGAAATACAAGGAAAACGCCTTCTCTTTTTTCTTCCACTTAGGGGAAGAAAGAGGCCGCTTTTTTCGCCAATGCCCGCGCCCCCTTCCGGGAGTTACCGGATCTCCTGGCCCGGGCCTGATATTGCTGCGTTCGGCCAAAGCAACAATTCGTGCGGTGTTTCCCGCCACTGGCCCTGTTGCCATTCGGGCCCGCCGGGCGTTGGCTACCTTCGTGCAGGATTTTTTCTTAAAGCTGTAAAACGGAGAGGCAGTTACGTGTCACCATTTAAAAAACCAATATGAACAAACAAATGATTACCCTGATCGCTTTACTGTCCTTCACCCTGGTATTCAGTTGCCAAAAGGAAGAAAGCGCTAATGTTCCTGCCGATCAGGCCATTGAAGGCCGCAGCCCCAATCCGAACTCCAGGATATTCCCGCCGAACGCCCATCCCTACGGCAAGCCTGTGTCGGAATGGTCAGCAGACTGGTGGGCCCACATGTTCTCGTTCGATTGTGACAACCTTCCGATCAGCGATGCGGATGGCAGTAATGCGGGGCTCAATCTCGACAGCCCCGTCCTTTTCCTCGCCGGCAACTTCGGCGGCGCCTCCACCCGCAGCATCACGGTGCCCCACGGCAAAGCGCTTCTTTTTCCCATTTTAAACAACTTGTGGGCCTACAGCCCCTGCTACGGGGCAGCCGAAGAAGATGAGGCGTTCGCAAACGGCACGCTGGAAGCATACATTTTATCGCAAACCGACCCCGTACTCACCGGGCCAGACATCATCCTGTCGGCGGCCCTCGACGGTGTTGCTTTCAACAACCTCAGAGATTACCGCTACAACTCCGGCCTGTACAGCTTTGACCCCAATCCCGGCCTGGCCGGCTGCTTCGGCGACCCCTGCCTCAACGAAGATGGCCTCCTGTGGCTTTCCAACGGCTACTGGATCATGCTCAAGCCGCTGCAGTACGGGGAGCATACCCTGAACTTCAAGGGCGGAATCCCCGAATTCGGGTTTTCACTGGATGTGACTTATCACATTACGGTAGAATAACAGCCGCCAGGATGGCTCCTGAAGTGTAGATGAAATAAAGAAAATACAGGCACAGAGAGGCCGGGAGCTCTTTTTAATTAAAAAAACGACACCTTTGAGGTTTCGCCAACCTCAAAGGTGTTCTTATGATCCTCATTTTCCCTTCCCACGCCGCCGCTTTGGCGGCTATTCCCTTCTTCGCCGGGTAAGCCGGCCGCGGCAGCGGGGTGCAAACCGAAAACGAAGCCTTGTTGGCGATGGGCGAATGCCGCCCTTCCCGCCGCTACGCGCTCCACATCCCCTCGCAGGCGCTAACCCATTCGCCGTTGGCGGAGGAACAGATCGCCGGTTTCGAAGCCGCTGCTGCGCCATCGGGCTGAGTCAAACCAGCCCGGCAACGGGTTTCTGGACGCTGGAGAACGGGGTGTTGCAGGAAGAGCCCCTGCGCATCGCCCGGCAGGCCGGTAAGCCAGCACACCTCATCCCTCAAACTGCTGCCCTTATCCGTCAATCCAGGGCCCCCATCCGTCAATCCGCCGGGCGGGCGGGGGGCGGGCGGGCTATCTTTGCCTCAACAAAAAATTAATTCACAGTAAAAAACCCATGACATGATCAAGATGACTGATTTCAAAACAACGGCCTTTATCGGATTCCTGGCCGTCCTGCTGATCGCCGCCTCTGCCTGCGAAAAGCCCATCCTGGACGGCCCGGGGCAGATACTCAGCAATGACAAACAATTCGATATGAACCTCTTCCAGGAAAATATCGAAGCCGGTTTGGGCAACCAGTGGGCCGGTTACGGCTATGCCATCAGCCAGAACGGCCAGCTCAGGCGCAGCGGCGCCTTCGGCAAACGCCTGGCCGGCAACGACGGCAATGTGGATTTCGAGGAAACCAACCCCGTTTACGGCGCCAGCATCAACAAGGCCATGACGGCGGTGGCCATGCTGAAAATACTGGAGGGGCTTGGCAACGGCGACGCCGGCTTCATGCTCAACGCCAGCATCGCCCAATACCTGCCGCCCAACTGGTCTTTCGGCCCGAACTCGCCGAATATCACCTTCCGCAACCTGCTGCAACACCGCTCGGGCATAGCCAGTGACGCCCCCATCGACTATGCCGGGCTGCGCACGCTCATCGCCTCCGGAACCTCCGCCAACAAAAACTACGTTTACAGCAACGCCAACTACGCCCTGCTCCGCATCCTCATCGCCCGCATGAGCGGCAATGCCGACACCTTCGACCCCAGCGACGACGCCATGTCGAACGCTACCCTCTCCGGCTTCCGCCGTTACATGGAGACGGAGATATTCGGGCCCCTCGACATAGAGGTGAACACCAGGCCTTTTGGCAACAAGCCGGCGCGCTACTATCAGTGGGGCGACCTCAACGACGGCTGGAACATGGGCGATATGAGCAACCGCCTGGGCAACGGCGGCTTCTACTTCTCGCCCATAGCCTGCGCCAAATTCCTGGCCTACCTCAACCACAGCGAGGACATCATATCCGAGGAAACCCGCGAAGTGATGTACAACCAGTTCCTCGGCTGGTCGGATGGAGCCCAGCCCCAGAATGAACCCGAGGGCGACTACGGAACCTACTACTACAAAGGCGGCTCCTTCTGCAACAACACCGATGACGGCAACTGCAACGGCCAGGGCGTGCGCAACATCGTGGCCAGCTTCCCCCACAACGGCGTCGAGGTCGTCATCATGGGCAATTCCCGCGGCGGCAACATGGACAGCTCCTCCGGGCTTCGCGCCATGCTCCGCAATGCCTACGACGACGCCTGGGTAAAACCGTAATCCCGATATAATCCCACGAACATTATCCCGATTCAGTCCCGTGAACATTATCCCATTATAATCCCGGAACATTTTCGCCCCGAAAACCTGATTATTTCCTGCAGGAAAACGCGAGAGAGGCATCGTCCTCTCCGCGTTTCCGCATAATGGCCCTACTGTGGAAAGTAGTTTGTAAGTTTGCTGAAAGAGAGGCGGGCCTGGCAACATCGACATCTTATCCCGTTCAGAAAATTCGCCATCGTGAAAAACAATGCGCACTACTCCGCCGGCTCTGCGGCCTTGTCGCTGGAAGAGCTGGAAGAAACCCTGATCTATTTTTCCACTTCCATTTTTGGAAAAAATACGGAAGAGGACATCCTGTGGGACCTGGCAAAAAACTGCATTTCCCGGCTGGGTTTTGTGGACTGCGTAGTTTACCTGCTCGATGAAGCGCGGGGGCTGCTGGTGCAAAAGGCCGCCCTGGGCCCCAAGAACCCGCAGCGTTACGAAATCCTGGACCCAATGGAAATCCCCCTGGGGCAGGGCATCACCGGCCATGTCGCACTCACGGGCCAAGCGGAGATCATCTCCGACACCTCCGCCGACCCCCGCTATATCGTCGATGACGAGGCCCGCCTTTCCGAATTGTGCGTGCCCATCAAAGCCGACGGCCGGGTGCTGGGGCTGATCGACAGCGAACACCCTGAAAAGGGGTATTTCACGGCCCAGCATCTGCGGATACTGACTGCCATCGCCTCCATTTGCGCCAACAAGCTGCAGCGGGTGCGGGCAGAAACCGGGCGGGAGGAAGCCCGGCAGCTCATGAACGAACTGAAAGCCCGCGCCCTGCGCGCCCAGCTCAGCCCGCATTTCGTTTTCAACGCCCTGAACGCGATTCAGCACTTTATCACGGCCGACAACAAGGAAATGGCCATCCGCTTTCTGTCGCTGTTCAGCAAGCTCATCCGCTATCACCTGAACAATTATGAAAAGGATGTCGTGCTGCTCGGCAAAGAACTCGACATGCTGGAATGGTACCTGCGCCTGCAGCAGTTGCGCTACGAAGAGCGCTTCGGTTACCGCTTTGAAAGAGCGCCCGGGCTGGTGGATGGCCAGGTTTACGTTCCTTCCCTCATCCTGGCGTCCCTCATGGAATTTGCCGTCGAGCAGTCCATGTTCCACCAGGCAGGGATGAGCAGGCTCTTCCTCAGTGCAAGCCTGGAAGGCCGCTGCGTGAAGCTGGATGTATTGTACGGCCCCATCCACCTCGGCAGCGGGCCCGAAGAACGGCTGGTCAATTATCGCGAAGAATTTCTGCCCTGGGAGGAACAGGTTCGCCTGCTCAACCGTATAAAGGGATATGAGATAACTACGGGGTCGGAAATCCTGCCGGGCGATAATGCCACGGAATACAAGGCCAGGATCCATCTGTCGCTCCCGATTTTGCACCCAGATCCCTAATTCATGTCAGGAACACCGCTTTTTTTGGCCATCGCGCTGCTGTTTTTTGCCGTAACCGCCCTTCTGCTGTTCTTTCAGAACCGGCAGGCCAGGGCGGAGAAAAAGGAGGCCGAGGCTATCAACCAGGAACTCGAAAAGCGCCTGCTGCGCGCCCAGGTCAATCCGCATTTCCTGTTCAACGCCCTGAGTTCCATCCAGCACTTCATCACGACCAATGACAAAGTGTCGGCCCTGAAGTACCTGTCCAAGTTCTCGATGCTCCTGCGCCAGATGCTGGAGCAGTCCACCCATATTCAGGTTGTCCTGGCCGAGGAGATCAAATTGCTGAACAACTACCTCGAGCTCGAAGCCCTGCGCTTCGGCCCGAAATTCAGCTTCTCGGTCGAAGCCGGCTCCGGTGTGGATATCTACAATACCGAAGTGCCGATATTACTCGTTCAGCCCTATGTGGAAAACGCCATCCTGCACGGGCTCAGCCCGAAACAGGGAGAGGGGCGCCTGACGGTGCTGTTTACCGATGCCGGCGCCCACACGGCCTGCACCATCCGCGACAATGGCATTGGACGGCGGGCTTCGGAAGCGCTCAAAACAGCGCACCACCCGAAACGCATTTCCCGCGGCATGGCCATCACCGAAAAACGCCTGGCCATGCTTTACCCGAATGCGGCCGGTTTCATTCCCGTGCAGATCAGGGACCTGTACGATGAAACGGGCGAAGCGGCAGGCACGGAAGTGTCCGTTTTTATTCCCAAAACCCTAAAGTGATTGCCATGATCCGAGCAGTTATTGTCGAAGACGAAATGCACAGCAGGGAGAGCCTGAAAAACCTGCTCCGCGATTTTTGCCCGGAAGTGGAAGTCTGCGGCGCTGCCGGCTCTGTCGAAGAAGCCCTTCCCCTGATTCGCGCCACTTCGCCGGAGTTGCTGTTTCTGGATATCGAACTGCAGAACGGCACCGGGTTTGACCTGCTCCGCCGGCTGCCCGATATGGATTTTGAAGTGATCTTCACCACCGCCTTCGAGCAGTACGCCATACAGGCCATCAAGTTCAGTTCGCTCGACTACCTGCTCAAGCCCATCGATATAGACGAGCTGCAGGAGGCGGTTGCCAAAGCCAGGCAGAAACAGGACAAGCAGCACAGCAAGGCCCAGCTGGAAGTGCTGCTGGCAAGCCTGGAAGGGCGGCGCCCCGGCGCTTCGAGCCGCATCTGCCTGGCCACCGCCGAGGGGCTGGAGTTCCTGCAGGTGGACGACATCCTGTACTGCGAGGCCAATGGCTCCTATACCACTTTTCACCTGCGCGGCAGCCGCAAGGCCGTAGTCAGCAAAAACCTCAGGGAATACGAGAAACTTCTGGAGGAACACCCCTTCATGCGGGTGCACAACAGCTATCTGGTCAACCTGCGCGAAGTGCAGCGCTACGTGCGGGCCGAGGGCGGTTACATCCTGATGAAAAACAACGCCCAGGTCAGCATTTCGCCGAAGAAAAGGGAGGAATTCCTGCAGCGGATGGCGGGCCTGGAATAAAGCCGCTACCTTGAAACGGAAATTCTGGCAACCTCCACCTTTCCCGCACGGCGGATTTCCACCCAATACAGCCCCGGGGGCAGCTTCGAGACATCCCATTCCAGGAGCCCCGCGCCGGAGGCTTGCTTCAGCACCTGGCCGCCGGCGTTGCGCAGCCGGGCTTCGGCGAATTCCGGCGGGCCGTCCAGGCCGATGAAAAGCCTGCGGGATGCGGGGTTGGGGAATACCCTGACCCGCTGCGCCTCAGGCAGGAGCGATGAGGCCCCCGTGACGATGGCGTAGGGCATTTCCGTTTCCACCGCACCCATCAGCGTTCCGTCGATGGAATAACCACTGATGCGGAACCAGTACAGGGAATCGGCAGGCCAGCCGGCGGGCTCCCACTGGTATTCGGCGCCGGCCAGGCCTTCGGCAATGGTTTCCCAGCTGTTTTTGTCGTCGAAACTCAGGGCTACATCGTAGTACACGGGCCGCCCGTCATCGGGGTTGAGCAATTGCCAGCGGAGGGGCTGGGCTGCGGGGTTCCAGGGCTCACCGGCTGCCGGCGCCAGGATGCTCAGCATGGGATGCTCGTACTGATGCAGCAGCTCGGCAAAGCCCTGCCCGCTGACGGGCTGCCCGCCCACCGTGCCTTCGATGCCGATCGCGCCTTCGTAAAAGCGGAAAGGGAGAGCGACTTCCTGGTTGGCGTGCAGCGCCGTCAGCAGGAGGTCGATGCCCAGCTCCCCGGCCGTGAAGCGCCATTGCTGTGCATAACACGCGCCATTGTCCGGCATCCAGGCGTAGCCCAGGCGCTCCAGCTCGAAATCGGAGCTGGTGACGCTTGTGGAATCGTCTATATAAGCGGTAAAGATGCGGTAGGTGGCCGTGTCGGGAATCTGATCTTCAAAAGTGAAAATATTCCACAGGTTGATGTCCATGCCGTTGTCCAGTTGAAGGCTGAACCACTCGTATGGTTCGTCGGTATTCGGGTTGAAGTCCCCGTACTGCCGGTCGATCCATGCAATGCCGCTGACGGGCTCGCTGAAACCCAGGAAAGTGAGCGTGCCCGTCACTTCGAGCACGGTTTGGGAGTAGTAATAGGTGTAGTTGCTCAGCCCCTGGTGCAGGAAGCCCGTGCCGCCCACCATGAGCGGCGGTTTGAGGGCCTTGTAGTCCAGTTGGATGGCTCCAAAGGCGCCGCCGGCGGAGATGTTGTATTCAAAGGGGATGAGCTGCCCCTGAGTGTCTTTTTTCACCACCCAGCTCTCGGGCCCGGCCAGGGTGACGCTGGCCCTGATTTCCAGGTGATCCTCCGCCAGGGTGGGGTAGGTGCAGGGCAGGGTTTCATCGTAAAATTCGCCGGTATCCTCATTGGCGATGTTGAAGATGCGGAAGCCGTCAAAACCGAAGGCCGGGTAGTAAAAGTAGGTGAGCATGAAAGCGTACTCGGCGCCGCTCTCCAGCCCCGTGACGCGGGCATTGGTGTACCACCATTCGATGGGCTCACCGGGGTGGCGGCCTTCGTCTTCGGGGAAGTGCAGCACGCTGCCCGCTTCGTGGTAGGGGTAGGTTTTCCAGCTCTGGGCCTGCCCGGAAAGGGGCATAATAACCAGGGTGAGAACCAGGGGAATGATTTTAAATAGGTTGCTCATGATGTATGGGTTTGCTGGAGGTAAGGTAAGAAACTCCCGCCAATCGGCGGAGCCAGCGGGGTGCTTGTATGCCTGCACTTCCCTCTTCCAGAGTGGCCTTTTCCAAATGCCTTCGTCAAAAAGGCCATAATCCGTTCCTGCAGGCTCCGGAAGCCCGGTTTCAAAAAAGTAACTATTCGGGACTTCTTTAGCAGCAATCTGGAACGCAGGCCCGTGGCCCGCGGCGCTGGCAGAGACTCGCTGATTATCACTTTGCGGGCCATAGGCCCGCCTTCCAACCTGAATAGTTACAAAAAAACTTAATTTTAAAGGATGATTGCATCTCCTCTTTTCGGAGCATTTTGAAACAAGCTTAAAAAAGAAAAAAGATGAAACGCAGCAAACTGCCGGGCCTGCTGGCCATCCTCGCACTCGCCTTCCTGGTTGCCTGCGGCAACAACAGCCAGCAACAGGCCGAAGAACAGCAACTTCAGGAAGAAATTCAGCAACTGGAAGCCGAAACAACCGAGCTGGACAGCACCGCCCGGGAAATCGAGGCGGACACCAAAGCACTTCAGGACGCACTCGACGCGTTGGATACCGGAGAAGAAAACTAATATTCTGTTAACCAAAAACACGCTGATCATGAAAAGCAGAAAATTCTTTTTTGTCATGCTCGCTATGGGTTTTATGCTCGTATTCACCGACGGACTGTACGCCCAGGAGCAAGGCAAGGGTAAGGGGCAGGAAAAGAAGGAACAGGCGCAGGCCAGGAAAGAGATGAAGGAAGCCGAAAAGGAAATGAAGCAAGCCGAAAAAGAGATGAAAAAAGCCGGTAAAGAGATGGACGAAGCCGAGCAGGAAATGAAGGAGGCGAAAAAGGAAATGGAAGAGGCCGAAAAGGATATGCAAAAGACGAAAGAAGAGATGAAGAAGGAGAAAGAGCAGGCGGACAAGGAAATGGAGAAGGCTGGTAAGGAGGCGGAAAAAGCCGGCAAGGGCAATGCCTATGGCAAGGACAAAGGCGGCCTGGAAGGCCGGGAGTTCGGCCAGGCCCGCGCCGAAGAGGCCCGCAAACAGCGCGAAATGAAACAGGAGGAAACCAAAGTCGTGGTGGAAGAAGGCGAAGCCGAAATAGCCCGCGGCAGGGAAAAGATCGATAAAGCAAAAGCAAAACTGGAGCGGGATAAAAAGGGCAAAAAGATTTCTGAAGAGGAGGCCAAAAAAAGAGAAGAGAATATCAAAAAGGCTGAGGAGAAGCTCCGGATACTGGAAGAGAGCGTGAAAAAAGGCAAGGAGAAAAGCGCCGCTGAAGGCGGCGGCGAGCAGTAAGAGGCTGATCGCGCCGGGGCTTCAGGCCCCGGGAGCGTTCCCGCAGCACCCTCCTTGTTTTGGGAGGGCTGTTGCGGGTTTGTAAAAAACAACATATCTTTGTGTGAAATATTGTGTAAAATGGCTACCAACCTGGAAATTGACCCGAAATTGCTGGAAGAGGCCCTGAGGATCGGGGGGTTAAAAACCAAAAAGGCTACGGTTAATAAGGCATTGGAAGAATTCATTCAGCGGAGGAAACAAATGGATGTACTTTCTCTGTTCGGGAGTATCGCGTATGAGCCTGATTACGATTACAAAGTTCACCGGAACCGGCAATGAGCGTACTGGTTGATACGAGCATCTGGTCATTGGCGCTCAGGAGGAAAACAGCGCCTTCCTTCCAGGAAGAAACTTTAACGAACCTGATTTCTGACGGCCTGGTAAAGATAATAGGCCCTATCAGGCAGGAGTTGCTTTCCGGTATTCCGGACAGGGCCCAGTTCGAGGCTCTGAGGTCACACCTGAGCTATTTCCCCGATACGCCGATAAGTACGCCGGATTATGAATTGGCGGCGGATTATTTCAACACCTGCCGGAAGAATGGCGTCCAGGGTTCTCACATTGACTTTCTCATCTGTGCCGTGGCCGTGGCCAACGGCTTCCAGATATATACCACGGATAAGGATTTTTTGAATTTCAGAAACATCCTTCCGATCCGGCTTTTCAAAGACAATTACCGGGGTATTGGATAAGCGTTTGCTACTGCTGCCCCATTCCCCGGAGCAGGCCGCCGAGCAGGCTGAGCGCGGACTGCACCGCTTCCTTGCTCTCAACGGGGATATGCAGATAGGGCTGCCCTGTTGATTCGTCCTTTTTCACCAGGCTGTCCAGCAACTCTCCCCTGGCCTTTTCGTCGCTGAGGGTTCGGGCCAGGGAGCTGAAAAACCGGCTGCCCATTTCCACCAGGGCGGCGGGGCTGGCCTGGGGCTGCTCCTTCCGCTTTCGGCCCGCCGGCGCTGCTTCCTGCCGGGCCGCCGGTTCGGGGAAAACATCCTCCTCCAGGAAGGCGGGCTCCAGCTCTACAGCGGCGCCTGGAATATTTTCTTCCATGTCGGCTTCTTCTGCAACGGAAGACAGCACCTCTTCTCCTTCCCCGATGCCCGCAGTGACGGTTTCCACTTCTTCCATAAACTTCCTGAAGCGTTCGCTGCCCATGAATACGAAGCCCTCGCCCTCATCGAGCACCCCTTCCGCCAGGGATGCTTTGAAATCGAGGGTGGCCAGCATGCGGTGCTCTATGGTCTGGGCGGAAATGAAATTGACCACGCTCACGGGCTGCAACTGCCCCATGCGGTACACCCGCCCGATGCGCTGCTCCAGCACCGCCGGGTTCCAGGGCAGGTCCATGTTGATGACCAGAGAGGCGTTCTGCAGGTTGAGCCCCACGCCGCCGGCATCGGTGGAGAGAAATACCCGGCAGGCCTCTTCATTGTGGAAATTGTCCAGCAGGGCGCCGCGCTCCGAACCGGGAACGCCGCCGTGCAGGTAGGCGTAGCCGATGCCGCGTTCTTCCAGCTCTTCGCGGATGAGGCGCGTCATGCGCTCCCACTGGCTGAAGATGACGGCTTTGGCGCCGCCGTCGGACAGGGCCTCCTCCAGGATGCACATCAGCTCCAGTATCTTGGTGTCGTGCCGGCTCTTCTGGTCGATGAGGTAGGTGCTGTTGCAGGCCATGCGCATGCAGTTGAGGTTGATCATCAGCCGCTGCCGGTCCTTTTCGCTGAGGTAGTTGTTCTTGCGCCATTTGGCCACCAGCCGCGCCACCTGGTCGCTAAATTCCTTGTGGTACTCCTGCTGGGCCGGGGTCATGGGCACGAAAAGCTGCTTGTCCGTCCGGGCAGGCAGCTGCTGCAGCACCTGCTTTTTGGTGCGCCGGATCATCACGCTGCGCAGCTTTTCCTTGATCTCCTCCAGGCCCCGGTAGCCGATTACCCTTCCGTGCTCGTCCTTGATCTGGTGCCGGTGCAGGAAGGTATGCAGGGGGCCCAGGTTGTACTGGTCGACGAACTGCACGATGGAGTACAGCTCTTCCAGTTTGTTTTCAAGCGGCGTGCCGGTGAGGACGATGGCGTAGTCCGTCTGCAGTCGCTTGACGGCCCTCGATATCTTGGTGTTCCAGTTTTTGATGCGCTGGGCTTCGTCGAGGATGATGGCGTTTGCTTCCATGGCCTGCAGCTGCCGGGCGTCGTACATGGCCATGTTGTAGGTCAGGATCAGGTAGAAAGCTTCACTTTGCTCGTAAATTCTGCGCCGGTGCTGGGGCATGCCCTCGACAACCTGGACGCTGCTGCCCGCAAATTTTTCGATCTCGCTTTTCCACTGGTATTTGAGCGATGTCGGGCAGATGATCAGCACGCGGGAGATGCCGAACTCCTGCCGCCACAGTTCTGCAGCGGCGATGGCCTGGATGGTTTTGCCCAGCCCCATTTCATCGGCAAGCAGGCAGCGGCCGGCGGCGGCGGCAAAGAGGGCGCCTTCCCGCTGGTAAGGGTACAGCTTCACCCGTAGCAACTGCCCGAAATACGCGTCCGCCTGCGGGGCGATGCCGGCAACGTGCCGTTCCCGCCTTTCGTCCTGCCTTTTCTGCAGGATAAACTCCAGCGCGTCGGGGTAACAACGGAAGGAAGGGCTGAGCTGCCGGGCGGACTCCAGGAAGTGCTCGAACTTCTGGTATGCCTCGGGGCGCAGCAGGCCCGATTCGTCAAAGTATGGGCGGGCCAGTTGCCTGATCTGTTCTTCCGCTTCGGCGCCGATGCGCAGGCGAATGGTGCGTTGTTCGCCGTAGTGGAGAAAGACGGAAGAGTGCCGGGCTTCATAAGGTGTTTTGAAATGCTTTCGCAAACCGCGCGTGTGCCACAGCTTGTGAATTACCGCTTCAATGTGTTTGCAGGCGCCCAGGGTGTTGGTGCGGAAGTCGGGGCAGGAGCAGAAGTTGGCGCCGGGCTCCCTGGCCCTTAATGCCACCCGGTAAGCCGTCCTGGTTTTGGGGTTGGCCACCCGGAACTCCGACCAAACCATTTGTTCGCCTATGTTTTCGATCTCGAATTTTTCCTGCTGGGCAAACTGCCTGCGGAGCGCCACCTGCCAGGTGTTCAACTCCATTTCTTCGGGTTTGCGGTGGTAGGGCACGCGCCTGGGGCGGGCCTCCTTTTTCTTCGTGCGGGCCTTGGTTTTCTTTTTCTCGCTGCTGTTTTTCATGCTTGCCGAGGGTTTGCCCGAATGTAGTAAAAGTTTGGAACAAAGCTGAACTGAACGCTTTACTCCTTCTTCTTAACCGCCCCCGGCTTCGCCGCTGCTTTCTTCACCGGCGCCTTAGGTTTTGCTGCTGTGGGCGTGCTTTTCGCCTTCGGGGCCGCTTTGGCTTTGGCTTTTACAGGCGCCGTGGGCCTGTGCTCGGCCAGTTCCAGTACAATGACGCCCAGAGGAGGCAGGGTGAGGCTGGCCGTGTAGGGGCGGCCGTGCCAGGTTTCCTGCACGGTTTCCAGCGGGCCGGAGTTGTGGTTCTGGCCCGTGCCGCCGTATTCCTGGCCGTCGCTGTTGAGTATTTCCTTCCAGATGCCGGGCAGGGGCAGCCCGATCTTGTAATCTTTGCGGATGACCGGCGTGAAGTTGCAGATGACGGCCAGCGGCTTTTCCTTGTCCTTGCCGTAACGCAGGTAGGAGAGGGTGCTGTTCTGGTAATCCCCGTGGTCGATCCACTGGAAGCCTTCGGGGCTGAACTGCTGCTCGAAAAGAGCGGGCTGGCTGCGGTAGAACTGGTTCAGTTGTTTCACCCAGGCCTGCATGCCCTTGTGGTAATCGAACTGCGTCAGCCACCACTCCAGGCCTTTTTCGATATTCCACTCGCTGGTCTGCGCGAATTCGTCGCCCATGAAGAGCAGCGTAGTGCCGGGGTGGGTGAACATGTAGCCGTACAGCAGGCGCAGGTTGGCAAAACGCTGCCACTCGTCGCCCGGCATGCGGTGCATCAGGGAGCCTTTTCCGTGCACGACCTCGTCGTGCGACAGGGGCAGCATGAAGTTCTCGCTGAATGCGTACACGAGGCTGAAGGTGATCTCGTTGTGGTGGTACTGCCGGTGTATGGGGTCGTGTTTGAAGAAGTTGAGCGTGTCGTGCATCCAGCCCATCATCCACTTCTGCCCGAAGCCCAGCCCGCCGGTATAGGTGGGGCGGGAAACGCCCGTCCAGGCAGTCGATTCTTCGGCGATGGTCATGGCGTCGGGGAAGGAAGCGTAAACGGACTCGTTGAATTCCTTGAGGAAAGAGATGGCCTCCAGGTTTTCATTGCCGCCGTATTCGTTGGGTATCCACTGGCCGGCTTCGCGGGAATAGTCGAGGTACAACATGGATGCTACGGCATCGACCCGCAGCCCGTCGGCGTGGTATTTGTCCAGCCAGAAGAGGGCGTTGGAGATGAGGAAGGAGCGCACTTCGTGACGGCCGTAGTTGAAGATGCAACTCCTCCAGTCGGGGTGGAAGCCCTTGCGGGGGTCGGCATGGTCGTAGAGGTGGGTGCCGTCGAAATCGGCCAGCCCGTGGGCGTCGGCCGGGAAATGGGAGGGCACCCAGTCGAGCAACACTCCAATTTCTGCCTGGTGGAAAGCGTCCATCAGGTACATGAATTCCTGCGGCGTGCCGAAGCGGCTGGTCGGGGCGAAATAGCCCGTGATCTGGTAGCCCCAGGAGGGGAAGTAGGGGTGCTCCATCACGGGCAGGAATTCCACGTGGGTGAAGCCCATGTCTTTGACGTATTTCACCAGTTCGTCGGCAAGCTCTTTATAGCTGAGGCTGCGCATGCCGCCGTGTTTCTTTTTCCAGGTGCCGATGTGCACTTCGTAAACCGAATAAGGCTGCTCCAGCCCGGCTTTTTCACGGCGCTTTTCCATCCAGGCGCTGTCGTTCCACTGGTAGTCCAGGTCCCAGACGATGGAGGCCGTGTTGGGCGGTATTTCCCAGAACAGCGCGAAGGGGTCGCCTTTGGAGAGGTGGCGCCCGTCACGGGCGTGGACGTGGTATTTGTACAACTCGCCCTTGCCCAGCCCGGGGATAAAGCCTTCCCAGATGCCGGAACTGTCCCAGCGGGCAGCGAGCGGATGGCTGTCGCGGTTCCAGTGGTTGAAGTTGCCGGTAACCGAAACGGCCTGGGCGTTGGGCGCCCATACGGCGAAGTAGGTTCCCCATTGCCCATCCACTTCCACGATGTGGCTGCCGAGCTTCTCATAGAGCTTGAAATGCTTGCCGGCGCGGAAAAGGCTGATGTCGAATTCGGTTAAAAGGCTGTGGTGCAGGACGTTTGCCATAAGGTTGTAAAGTTGGTTGAAATTTTTTTGTAGATTTTGCGGCCCTTTCCCTCCATAACTTGTCAGATGGTCATACTTTGCCGGGCTAAGGTTCCGGCCCTGCCGCCTGTGGGCGGGGCCTGCCAAAGGCAGCGGTAAAGGTACGCAGAACCGCGGTACTGGCAAAACCCGAAAATTGTACTTTCACTAAACACCTGTTACCATGAAGACCAAGCGTTTCTTTTTCCTTTTTCTGTCCATCACCGCTTTGGCTGGCTGCCTCCTTTCGGCCTGCCAGGATGCGGAAGCCAAGGCCAAAGAACCTGAAGCCCGGCCGGAATCCATGTCCCAGGAAGAACTGATCGCCCGGGGTGACTACCTCGTTAACGCCATAGGCTGCGACGACTGCCATTCGCCGAAACGGTTCGGCCCCCAGGGGCCGGAGCTGATTCCCGAAAGGCGGTTTTCCGGTTTCCAGCAGGATGGCGCCCTTCCGGAGGTTGACCCGGAAATCCTGAAATCCTGGGCGCTGTTCAGCCCCGACCTCACGGCCGCCGTCGGCCCCTGGGGGACGTCCTACGCCGCCAATATCACTTCCGACGGAACGGGCATCGGCAACTGGAGCGAAGAGCAGTTCTTCCGCGCCATCCGCGAAGGGAAGTCCAAAGGCCTGGCCAACAACCGCATGCTGCTGCCGCCCATGCCCTGGCCCAACTACGCCAGGCTGAGCGATGAAGACCTGCGCGCTATCTTCGCCTACCTCAAAAGCACCCCGCCGGTGCACAACATCGTGCCGCAGCCGGCGCCGCCGGCGGGCGTTCAGTAGGGAATAGCATCAACAGGGCCTAATTAAGGGCAAACCCGCAGGGATGCCGGTTGAAGTTTTTTATCTTCATATTCAAATGGCAATAATTAATGGAAACCAGAAAAGAAAAAAACGTCCCTGCGGGTTCCGCAATAGCACCCGATCCCAACACCCTTTATCCCTTGCCCGGTATCGAGCGCCTCTGCTTCCTGAAGAACCTGGTGCAGCACCCCAAAATCATAGTCGGCGACTATACCTATTACGACGACTTCGATGACGTGCGCAACTTCGAGAAAAACGTACGCTACCTCTTCGACTTTTCCACCGACAAGCTCATCATCGGCAAGTTCTGCATGATCGCTTCCGGCGTGGAGTTCATCATGAACGGCGCCAACCACCTCATGGGCATCAGCGCATACCCCTTCGCCATCTTCGGCGAGGGCTGGGCACACGCTATGGAGGGCAGGGAATACCCCACCAAAGGCGACACCGTGGTCGGCAACGACGTCTGGATCGGCTACAAAGCGGCCATCATGCCCGGCGTGCACATCGGCGACGGCGCCATCATCGGCTCCTATTCGGTGGTTACGCAGGACGTGGAGCCCTACAGCATCGTCGGCGGCAACCCCGCCCGCCTCATCCGCAAACGCTTTTCGGAGGAGCAGATTCAGTATCTGCTGGAGCTGAAATGGTGGGACTGGCCGGTGGAGGAGATCACCCGCAAGGTGCATTGGCTGGCCGGGGGGCTGGATGGTTGAATGGCTATATTGCTATATGGCTATATTGCTATATTGCTATATGGCTATATTGTTATATTGCTACATTGTTATGGCTATAAGGCTATATTGTTATATGGCTACATTGTTATGGCTATGCGGCTATATTGTTATGGCTATATTGTTTTACCCGGCTGATCCCGACGGGTGTCGGGAGAGGATGGGATATGGTTGTATTGGGGGAAACTTCTGAAGTTTATCAGGGTATCAGCCTGGCGGAACTTTAGAAGTTAAGCTCTTAAATCCTGCCCGTCTTCACTGCGTTCAGCCGGGCCTTCGCCCGCCATAGCGGCTACGGCCCGCGGAGGCGGGTAAAAAACCTGTAACCGCCATGCTCAGGGCAGTAAAACAAAACCTCATCACCTACGCCATTTTCCTGATCGTGGCGCTTGTCGGGCTGTATTTCGGAAAGGCCATTGCCGGGCGGCACGATTTTCTGAGAGTATGGGCGTTTTCGAATATCCTCATCCTGCTGGCCGGGCTTCCGTTTTTGTTTGTGCAATCCAGAGCAGGGCTGCCCGATTTCTGGGACGAGCGTGTTTCGCAAAAAAACAGGTTCCTTTTTCCCGCCCTAATCGGCATGGTGTTCGGAATACTGGATATACTGGTATTCAAGGTGATATTGCATCCCGCGCCCTACCAGGAACTGCCGCCTTTCCTCCAACCCTTTCCCTACTCCTGTTTCTTGTACTTCTCCGGCGCCTTCGAGGTTGAGGTGTTCTACCGCCTCATTCCTCTGACGCTGATCCTGATTTTTGCCAAATGGTTTAAAAAGGGAAAATACTTCACGGCCTTTTTCTGGGCCGGAGCGGCGCTTACAGCGCTGAGGGAACCCCTGGAACAACTTCCGTCAGGAAGCGCCGGATTGATCTTCTACTCCCTGTTCACAGGCTTTTTAATGAACTTCCTGCAGGCTGTCTGGTACCGGAAATCCGGCTTCCTGGCCTCCCTGTCCGTCCGGCTGGGGCACTATCTGTTCTGGCACATCTTACTGGGAGTGTACGTGGAGTGGTTTGAACTGGCATAGGGGTAAATGAAGGTGTTTGGAATGATGGAATACTGGCCCGGCCGCCCTGCGGCCAAGCCGGGGAATTTTATGCTCACTTTAACCTCTACAAACATGAAAAACCCAATTTTCATCCTGATTCTCTGCTTATCCATGCTTTCCTGCCAGGAAAAAAACAACAACCCTCTGATCGGAACCTGGCAACTGACGGAACAACTGATCGACATCGGAGACGGAAAGGGAACCTTTGTCCAATCGGAGGGCGGGAAAACGATCGAATTCCGGAAAGACGGAACCGTGGTTTCCAACGGCAGCCTCTGTGGCATGGGTGGCGAAGCCGGGCAGAGCAGCACCGGGAAATACTCGGTGGAAACCGGTGAGATCATCTCCGGCAATTGTGGCCCGGGTGCTTTGCCGGTGAAATTCCAGTTGAAAGGCGAGGAACTGATCCTGAATTATCCCTGTATCGAGGCCTGTGGGGAGAAGTACAGAAAAGTTCGGTGATGACGGGACGGGGTGGCGAGAGACTGGGTGACGGGGTGATCCCGGCCTCCTTCGTGGCTATGGGCCTCCCTTGGGCCGCGCGCCAGCCTTCCGGCCTCAAGGCCACCTTCCAACCTTCCAACCTTCCGGCCTTCCGGCAAGAATTCCCACCCAAAATTGCTCCCCATGAAATAATCCATTAAATTGGAAAGCGCTTTGTTGGCAGGGTGGGGGAGCGCCGTTTGCAACCGGAGGTGTGCAGGCTTTGAGGGAGGCGGGCCGAGCGGGAGAGCTTGGAATATGAGCTTGCAAAGGATGGCAGGCTATAACCAAATAATCTGCAGAAACATGATGCGGGCAATGATATTGACATTAGCATGTATTTTTTCTCTGGCCAATATTTTTGGACAGGCAGAAAAAGCGAAACTAAAAATCTCACATTTAACAGGAGATTTTCATATTTATACAACTTATAATACATACAAAGAAAGCCAGGCGCCTGCAAACGGGATGTATCTTGTCACGCACGATGGCGTTGTTATGTTTGACACACCCTGGGACACGACACAATTCCAACCATTGCTCGACAGCATAAAATTAAAGCATAATAAAATGGTAGTATTGTGTATTGCAACCCATTGGCATAACGATAAAACTGCAGGGCTTGAATATTACCGGCAACAGGGAATTAAAACCTATACTACTGCCCTTACAGATGAATTTAGCAAGAAGAACAATATGAAAAGGGCTGAATTTTTAATGGCAAAGGATACTGTCTTCAATGTAGGGCAATATTCTTTTGAGGCTTATTACCCCGGGCAAGGGCATACGGCAGACAATATTGTGATCTGGTTTGAAAAAGAAAAAATTCTCTATGGTGGATGCTTAATTAAGGGTGTTGATGACGAAGATTTGGGTTACCTGGGCGATGCGAATGTGACGGAATATGCATCTACGCTGAAAAAAGTGCAGAAAAAGTGCAAAAACCCCAAGTTTATTATCATAGCACATAACGATTGGAAAAACATAAATTCATTGAAGCATTCTTTAATGATGGCAAAAGAACTAAAAAGGAAGGCTGCCGCTGATTTCAACAAGCCTTGAAAACCAAAGCCAATGCAAATCCATTTCCACGAAAAGCAAAAATTCACCCAGTGGTGGATATGGCTGATCCTGATAGGAATCGCCCTGATTTTCGTATATGGGTTATACCAGCAACTGATACTTGGCGTGCCATTCGGCGACAAACCCTTGTCCGATGTAGGTTTGGCCGTTTTTTCCATCCTTATGCTGGGCATGCTGGTTTTTTTCTGGTTTTTGCAGTTGGAAACGGAAATTGACGCCGGGGGCATCAGAGTCAGCTTTTTCCCCTTCGTGAAGAAGCAGTTCCGGTGGGCGGAGGTCAGGTCGGCGGAGGTTGTTGATTATGGTTTCGTCGGCGGCTGGGGTATCCGGCTGTCGGCCAGGTATGGTGCCGTTTATAACGTCAAGGGCAGAAAGGGCCTGGCCATCAAGCTTATTAATGGCCGGAAATACTGCATCGGGACGCAAAAAGAAAACGAACTCAGGAGCGTAATAGCCGAAGTTTACCACCGGGGCAAAAGGTGAATTGGACAGCCTTGAAAGCCGGTATTTTCCTCCTCTCTGCGCTGCAGCACCTGTTTTCCTGACCGGCAGCCGGGTGGCCTTTCATGATCATCTGAACCCTCCATCTTATTGGTTTTATCCCATCCTGAGGAGCCCAAATGCTGTTTTTACAAAAGAGGGGCTTGCCAATCCTTACACGGAAACAAATAAAACCAGATCATGAAAAATAAAACATTCGCAAACCAGAGAATAGGGGTCTTTGGGAAAGGCGGAAGCGGGAAAAGCACTGTCACCGTCTTATTGGCCCGGGCCCTGCGGCAATCCGGCTATCCTGTTGTCGTCCTGGATGCCGACTCCACCAATGCGGGCATTCACCAGGCGCTGGGCTTCGAAAAACCTCCTGTTTCTCTGATGGACTTTTTTGGCGGGCCTGTTTTTACCGGAGGCAGGGTTTCCTGTCCGGTAGATGACCCCACGCTTTTGCCGGATGCAACAATTGACATCAACAGTATCCCCCGGCAATACTACGCCGCTGACAACAATGGGTTGTTCCTGCTTCAGTTGGGGAAAATTGGCGACAAGGGCCCGGGCGCCGGCTGCGATGGCCCCATCGCGAAAATAACAAGAGACCTGCGCGTACAGGGCGCCGGCCCTCAGGCGGCCACCCTCATCGATGTCAAAGCGGGCCTGGAAGATTCCGCCCGGGGGGTGATCACCAGCATGGACTGGATTATCACGGTGGTGGACCCTACGGTTGCCGCCATTCAGATTGCCGCAGATATCCAAACCCTCATCGCCCGCATCAGGGCCGGGGAGTTGCCCGCCACTTTCCACCTGGAAAGCCCAGAACTGAAAGCATTGGCGAACAGATTATACCGGGAAGCCCGGATTAAAGGCGCTTTCGCCCTGCTGAATAAGATCAGGGACGAACGCATGGAAAGTTTTGTATCCCAAAAACTGGAACAACAGGGGGTAAGCATCATTGGCGCCATCTACGAGGGCCCGGCCATCGCTTCGGCCTGGCTGGAAGGCAAGCCATTGGAAGGGGTAAAAGAAGAAAAGGATATGATGGATGCGCTGAAAAGGCTGGAACGAATGGTAAAAGAAACGGCGCCCCTGGAAACGGCGCCATGATGGAGGGCAAGCCTGATTTTGTCTTATTTTTGCTGCCTGAGCAACGGAAAAAGAAATGATGAAAAGAACAATCCTGGGGCTGATAACCGCCTGGATGGCTATCAGCCTCGCAGCAGCACAACAAAATGACAGCGCCGTGAAAGTAGTTGGCGCCATGAATAATGTCATGTGGAAGGGCCAGCTTTATGGAACTATTGCGCTGGACACCATATCCGGCAAACAACACCTCTACGGGCTTGGGCCTGTGGAATACCTCTCGGGGGAACTCCTGGTCATGGACGGCAGGGCCTATAAATCAACTGTCCTGACTGATTCAAGTATGAAAGTGGAAGAAACCTTTGAGGCCAAAGCCCCGTTTTTCGTCTATGCTCATGTTGAAAACTGGAAAGAACAAATCCTGCCGGACAGCATTCGGTCCATCCCTCAACTTGAAAATTTCCTGGATCAGATAACCCGAAATTCGGTAAGGCCATTTGCCTTCAGGCTATCCGGAACTATCGAGGATGCCTCCATCCACATCGTCAACCTGCCCAAAGGGGCCACCGTGCGTTCGCCCCTGGAAGCACATCAGGGGCTGACGAGCTTTCGGTTATCCAAGCGGGAAGCCGACATCATCGGCTTTTTCTCCACGGCGCATCAGGCCGTGTTTACCCATCACGACTCTTTTGTGCACATGCATTTAATCAATAGTCCGTGGCGAATTTGACGCATAGGCATAAAAAAGGGCAAAAGCCGTAGCTTGGGAGTTCCTACACAACCGAGCTAAACTTTGCCCTATGAGCGTCAAGACACTCACAGAACAAATATTAGGAAAAATTTCCAAA
>CAUJDW010000062.1 GCA_963169455.1 Bacteroidota bacterium
CTGCAGTCGTGGGCGCCCCCTGAGTGGGCACCCCCCGCATGCAGCCGTGGGCGCCCCCTGAGTGGGCATCCCCGCTGGCAGACTATCCCACGACTTCAGTCGTGGGTACCCAAGACCCCTCCCCCGGCCTCAGCCGTGGGTTCACAAGAACTCTGCAACATGGACAGAATAACCTTCGAACAGGAAGTGCGCCACCTGATGGAAAAGCAGGAGGCATTTTTGAGCCGCCGCAACGTACGCCTGGAAACCAATAACGGGATATATCACCGTTACCAGCATCCGGTGCTGGCCTGGGAGCATACGCCGGTATTCTGGCGCTATGACCTGAACTATGAAACCAACCCCCACCTGCTGGAACGCCTGGGCATTAATACCGTTTTTAATGCCGGCGCCATGGAGTGGAACGGGAAAATCATTTTGGTTCCCCGCATAGAAAGCCACGATGTGAAGTCTTTCTTTGCCGTAGCGGAAAGTGACAACGGTATCGACAACTTCCGCTTTTGGGATTATCCCATCACCATGCCGGAAACCGATGACCCCGACATGAACGTGTACGACATCCGCCTGGTGCAACACGAGGACGGCTGGATATACGGCACCTTCTGTACCGAGCGCAAGGACAGGAGCCAGCCCTATGACACCTCGGCGGCCTTGGCCCAATGCGGCATCGCCCGAACCAAGGACCTTGTCAACTGGGAGCGGCTGCCAGACCTCATCACCCATTCACCCCAGCAGCGCAACTGCGTACTGCACCCTGAATTTGTGGACGGCCGGTACGCCTTTTACACCCGCCCGATGGATGGCTTCATTGATACCGGCGGCGGTGGCGGCATCGGCTGGGGCCTTTGCCCGGATATCGAAAACGCCCGCATCGAGCACGAAAGGATCATCGACGCCAAACAGTACCATACGGTCAAGGAAGTGAAAAACGGCATGGGGCCTGCGCCTCTGAAAACGGAGCACGGCTGGCTGCACCTGGCTCACGGCGTGCGCCGAACCGCAGCCGGGCTGCGCTACGTCCTATACTGTTTCCTCTGCGACCTGCGCGAACCCTGGCGCATCACCCATCAGCCGGGAGGGCATTTCATTGCCCCCCATGGCGGCGAACGGGTGGGCGACGTGTCCAACGTGGTATTCAGCAACGGCTGGGTAGCCCGGGAAAACGGAGATGTATTCATCTATTACGCTTCCTCCGACACCCGCATGCACGTGGCCGCCACCACCCTGGAGAAATTGCTGGACTATACCATCAACACGCCCCCGGATGCCGGGCGCACCTTCGCCTGCGTTCAGCAGCGCCGGGCGCTCATAGAACGAAATATGGAGGTAGTGCAAAGGTTGCGCGGTATGGAGGAGAGGGCTTTTTAGGCTTTCGGGTTTCCCAGGCTTAGTGTGGGAGAGAGGGAGGTTTGGAGGCTTGGCTCTGCTAGCCGGCAAGCTGGGAAAGGGGGAGACGAGGTGAGCCCCCGGCAAACCAGGTAACCTGAAACCCGAACCCTGAAACCCTGTCCCGGCCTCCCTGAGTTCAGCCGGGCTTTCGCCCGCCGTAGCGGCAATGGCCCGCGGAGGCGGGTAAAACCGGAACCTTACTCCGGCGCTACGCTTGCCCGAAGCAGGGCGTGCAATTGGCCCGGCTTGCCGAGCGGCCGGATGCGGTAGGCGCCGACCCCCGCGGGAATGATGAAGGTTTCCCCATAGCGGGCCAGGAAAGGCTGAAAAAGGCCGGCGGGGCTTTCCACCACGGCCGATTGTCCGGCGACCAGCAACAGAATGTTGATCGTTCCTCTGCTGTTGAAATCGAGGCTTTTTGAAAACCAGTTGCGGGTCAGCAGGATGATGTCCCTGCTCAGCACTTCCTCCTGGCCTTCGGGGGCTTCGGGATGGCGAATGACCTCCACAAAGCCGGCTGCCAGCTTCTCTTCGGCGGCGGGAGGCGGCAGCCTGAGGGAAAAGATCTGCGGCGCCGTATTGATCTGCAGGGCAGTTAGTTTTTTCCCGGCCCGGTAGGGTATGTTGGGGGGTATTTGCACGAAATCGTGTTGTTGTAACCCGAGTTCTTTGACTTTCAAAACCTGAGGGTGCTGTTCCGGGCCGGCCAGCTCCAGTTTGGCGCCGGCTTGCGCCCTTAGAAGGTAGTAGCCGGTGGCCTGCCGGTAGCGGCAGCCGAGGCTGTCCACAATCTCGTCAGTAATAGGATTGAGCTGGAAATCAGTATCCTGGGTTTCGGTAGTGTCGATAAAATTGAAGCGGACGGGAAGGTAGGCGCCGAAGGTGCGGACCACTTCCAACCCGAGGAAACTTTCGGGTTTGTAGAAAACGAGGTTGAGCAGGGGGACTTCGAAAAGCAGGCCCCCAAAGCGGAAGAGGAGGTTGTCTTCTTCTGGCACACAACTGAACCACCATTCCAGAGGAGGGCTCTTTTTCGAATGCCCATTGTGGTATGGAAGCTGTTCCCATAGCTCGGGGTCGAAAAAGGGCGCCATTTTTATGGGCTGCCGGGTCGCCTGTTCGAGGCCGCGCCGTACTATTTCGCCGGTGGCGAGCTTGGGCTTTGCCCAGTTGTTTGTCTCCAGAAAATAATCGCTGCGGTGCAGGAGTTCCCGTTTCAGTTGGTTGCAGGCCTGCCAGTCGTTGAAAAAAGCGATCTGGTATTTCTGCTCAAAGGAAGCTTTGGCATTGTCGAGCCCTATGTTGTTCGTATCACCCCGGCGGAGGCGCTGCTGGATCTCCCAGTGCGACATGTCGGCGTAAATGAGCAGGTCGGGCTTCAGCACCAGGCTGGCGCCGGGCCCATAGATGAGCACTATGCCTTCTTCGATGGAGTTGATGCTGTGCTGGATGGCCAGGAGCTTCTGAGGGTCGAAGTAATCATAGAGGGACAAGCCGGTAAAGCCGGCGGAACCGCTCTCGCCGTACATGCGCCGGCGGATCAGTTCCCGGAGCACCTCGCTTTCCTGGAAAAGGTGTGTAGCCTTGCAGCTGGCGCCGGGTTGCAGGCGCTTTTTGAGTTCCTGAAAATTGGCCTCGTCGAGGGTGCCGTGATAACACTCTACCGCGATAACTACCCTCGGCCTGGCTAAACGGGCCAGGGCTCGTTCCAGTTCGTGGTGAATGGCGTCCCACCCTTCCCATGAGTGCTGGGTTTCAGTGGGGATTTCGATATAGGGAAGGTGTTGGTACATAGGCTTAAAGTCGTTGGCCATGGTAAAATTAGAACGTTTGAAAGATCGAATAGCTGGCTTTAAAAAAATATTTACATGAAACCGTCAAACAGCCCTACCACAAAAGCAGGCAGGTTCGCCCTTGCCGCCGGCGCTGCGGCCGTTCTTTGCTGCGTCCTGCTGATGCCCCGATGCCAGCGGGCCAAGGCGGAAGGAGGCCCCGCTCTGGCTTCCGGGCAGAAAGCCGTGCCCGAAGTTGTGGATTTCAATTTCCACGTCAAGCCGATTCTTTCCGACCGCTGTTTTAAATGCCATGGCCCCGACAACCGCACCCGGGAGGGGGGGCTGCGCCTCGATACCCGGGAAGGCGCCTTCGCAGCTCTGGGGGAGGCCGGCGACAGGCACGCCATCGTTCCCGGTGATGTGGAGCGCAGCACCCTGATCCGGCGCATTTTTTCCGATGACCCCAACCTGGTGATGCCGCCCCCGGAGTCAAACCTGCTTCTGGAAGACTACGAAAAGGCCATCCTGAAGAAATGGATCGAGCAGGGGGCTGACTGGAAAGAACACTGGGCATTCATCCCCCCGGTAAAACCGGCCCTGCCGAAGGTGAAAAACAAAGCCTGGGCCCACAATGAGATCGACCTGTTTATCCTGGCCCGCCTGGAAGAGCAGGGCATAGAGCCAGGCCCGCCGGCTTCGCGCGAACAGCTCATACGCCGCCTCAGCTTTGACCTTACCGGCCTGCCGCCAACCCTGGAAGAGATCGACGCCTTTCTGAAAGACGCCGCTCCCAATGCCTTTGAAAAAGCCATCAACCGGCTTCTGGATTCGGAGGCCTGCGCAGAGCACCTGGCCTCCAAATGGATGGACGTGGCCCGTTATGCCGATACCCATGGCTATCAGGACGACCTGGAACGCGTAATGTGGCCCTGGCGCGACTGGGTCATCCACGCCTTCGGCCAAAACATGCCCTACGATCAGTTCGTCCGCTGGCAACTGGCCGGCGACCTTTTGCCTGAACCTACCCGCGAACAGCTCATCGCTACGGCCTTCAACCGCAACCACAAAATAACCCAGGAAGGAGGCGTCATCCCCGAGGAATACCGGGTGGAATACGTGGCAGACCGCACCCAAACCTTCGGCACGGCTTTCCTCGGGCTGACCCTGGAATGCGCCCGCTGCCACAGCCACAAATACGATCCGGTCGAACAGGAAGAATATTTCCAGCTGTTCAGCTTTTTTAACAACGTGCCCGAATACGGGCTGATCGAGCCTTACGGCGCCATCCCGGAGCCCTATATCAGGCTCAGCAGAAAGGAGATCAGTGAAGTGCTCACTTTCATCAACAACGCTGATACCCTGGACGACATCCCGCTGATGGTGATGCAGGAATTGAAAACGCCCCGCCAGGCCTATGTGCTCAGGCGCGGCTTATACGATCAGCCGGCAGAGCCGGTAAACCCCGGCACGCCCAAATCGATCGGCGCCTTTCCCCCTGAACTCCCCCCCAACCGCCTCGGCCTGGCGGAATGGCTGCTCGATCCCGCCAACCCACTGATGGCCCGCGTGACGGTTAACCGCTTCTGGCAGCAGATGTTCGGAACGGGCATTGTGGCGACGCCTTACGATTTTGGCAGCCAGGGCGCTCTGCCCACCCATCCCGAATTGCTCGACTGGCTGGCAATCCGGTTTGTGGAGGATGGCTGGGACGCGAAGGCCCTGCTGAAATATATCGCCCTGTCGGCCGCCTACCAGCAATCCTGCGAACTGCGGCCGGGCCTGATGGAACAGGACCCCGAAAACCGGCTGCTGGCGCGCGCGCCCCGCCTGCGCCTTTCGGCCGAGATGATCCGCGACCATGCTCTGGCCATCAGCGGGCTGCTGAACAGCGAAGTGGGCGGCCCCAGCGTTAAACCCTACCAGCCGGAAGGCATCTGGGAAGAAACTACCGGCGGCGGCGGCGGCAGTACGGCCTCCTACATTATGGATGAAGGTGAAAAACTCTACCGCCGCAGCATGTACACCTTCTGGAAAAGAACCGTCCCACCCCCCAGCATGATGTCTTTCGACGCGCCCACCCGCGACTTTTGCACCGTGCAGCGGCAGGAAACCAGCACCCCCCAGCAGGCGCTGGTGCTGCTCAATGACCCGCAGATCGTGGAAGCCTGCCGCGTGCTGGCCTACCGGGCCGTGGAGGAGGGCGGCGCCGGTATCCGGGAGCGCATCGCTTTTATGTTCCGCCTGGCTACTTCCCGCCAGCCCGGGGAAAGTGAGCTGGAGAGCCTGGTGGAATACTTCGGTTCGGAACTGGCCCGCTTCAGGCAAAGGCCTGATGCAGCCGCCAGCTTCCTCTCCGTGGGCCAATACCCCCAAAAGGAATTGCTGCCGGCCCCGGAAATGGCCGCCTACGCCCTGCTGGCCAACGCCATTTTTAACCTGGATGAAACTATTACCAAAGGCTGATCCCGGTGAGGCGGGCCCCTCACCTCACCCTCACCCTCACCCACACCCACGACTGAAGTCGTGGGCTATACCCATGACTTCAGTCGTGGGCCAAAACCAAAACCATGACCAACCCAATCAACGAAAGATCCCACCTGATGAACCGCCGGGCCTTCCTGTCGAAGGCAAGCATAGGAATAGGAACGGCGGCTTTGGCCAGCCTCCTGGGCTGCAACCCTTTTCGCGGCGATGAAAGCGGCCTGATCGGAGCTGCCGGCCAGGCTGCCGGCGGAGCTCTGGGGCTTCCCCATTTCGCGCCCCGCGCCAAGCGGGTGATCTACCTCTTCCAGAGCGGCGGCCCTTCGCAGCTCGAGCTGTTCGATTACAAACCCTTATTACAAAAGCTGCGCGGGCAGGAGTTGCCGGAATCGGTGCGCATGGGCCAGCGGCTGACGGGCATGACCTCCAACCAGGCCTCTTTTCCCCTGGTAGGTTCCTTTTACGCATTCAAACAGCACGGCCAGAGCGGCGCCTGGCTGAGTGAGCTCCTGCCCTACACCTCAAAAGTGGTGGACGACATCTGCATCGTCAAATCGATGTACACCGAGGCGATCAACCACGACCCGGCCATTACCTTTTTCCAGACCGGTTCGCAGCAGCCCGGCCGGCCCAGCATCGGGTCGTGGCTCAGCTACGGCCTGGGCAGCACCAACGAGAACCTGCCCACCTTCTGCGTCCTGCTGTCGCGGGGCACCGGGCGGCCCAACGGCCAGCCCCTGTACTCCCGGCTTTGGGGCAACGGCTTTCTGCATTCCCTGCACCAGGGCGTGCAGTTCCGCTCCGGCAAAGACCCCGTGCTCTACCTGAAAGACCCGGAAGGCATGAGCAGGGAGAGCCGCCGGGAAATGCTCGACCGCATCGCCGCCCTCAACCAGCAGCAACTCGATCAGTTCGGCGACCCCGAGATCAGCAGCCGCATTGCCCAGTATGAAATGGCGTACAGAATGCAAAGCTCCGTTCCGGAAGTAATGGACATCTCCGGCGAACCCGAATACATCTACCGGATGTACGGCCCCGATGCCATGACTCCCGGCTCCTTCGCCGCCAACTGCCTGCTGGCCCGCCGCCTGGCGGAGCGCAACGTCCGCTTCATCCAGCTTTACCACATGGGCTGGGACCAGCACGACAACCTGCCGGGCGCCGTGGCCCGCCAGGCCAAAGACGTCGACCAGGCTTCCGCCGCCCTCATCCTCGACCTCAAACAGCGGGGTATGCTGGATGACACCCTCGTCATCTGGGGCGGCGAGTTTGGCCGAACCAACTACTCCCAGGGCATGCTGACGGACACCAGTTACGGCCGCGACCACCACCCGCGTTGCTTCAGCATCTGGATGGCCGGCGGCGGCGTCAAACCGGGCATCGTTTACGGCGAAACGGATGATTTTGGATATAACATCACCCGCGACCCCGTACACGTGCACGATTTTCAGGCAACCCTGCTCCATCTGCTGGGCATCGACCACGAACGGCTTACCTACAGATACCAGGGCCGCCGCTTCCGCCTGACGGATGTGGAAGGCAGGCTGGTTAAAGAACTGATCGCCTGAGTATGGAACGCAGGGCTTTCATCAAATACGGCGCCGCCGCGCTGGCAGGAGCCATACTGGCGCCCGCCGCAGCGGCCCGGGCTGCCTGGCAGCCTTTCCGGGAACTGATCATCGGGCACAACAGCCACCGCTACCGCATCGACATGAACTGGGGCGCGCTGAATGCACAGTTCTACCCCGTCAATGATTGCCATGAAATGGTGCAGGATTCCAAAGGGCGCATACTCCTGCTGACCAACCACACCCGGAACAACGTCATCGTCTACGACAAATCGGGCCGCCTGCTGGAAGTTTGGGGAACAGAATACCCAGGCGCCCACGGCCTGACCCTGAGCCGCGAAAACGGGGAGGACTTCCTCTATATCTCCGACAACAGCCGCCACGAAGTGATCAAAACAACCATCGATGGGCGGGTTGCCCTGATACTGCCCTGGCCGGCGGAATCAGGAAAGTACGAACGGGCAGATCAGTATATCCCCACGGAAACGGCCGTCGCTCCCAATGGCGACATCTACGTGGCGGATGGCTACGGGCTGCAGTACATCCTGCACTACAACGCCCGTGGCGAACTGCTCAATATATTCGGAGGCCGGGGCGAGGGGGAGCAGTTTTTTGACAACGCCCACGGCATCTGCCTGGATACGCGGAGCCCAGGCTCGCCAACCTTGCTCATCACCGCCCGCATGCAAAACAAGCTCAAGCGATTTTCACTCGACGGAAAGTTGCTGGAGCTTATTCACCTGCCCGGCGCCTATATCTGCAGGCCGGTGGTTCATGGCGATCATGTCTATCTGGCTGCACTGGTGTCGCGCCTGCCCATGGACTCCGGCACCGGCTTCATTACTATTCTTGGGCCGGACAACAAGGTGGTTTCCGTACCCGGAGGCAGCAGGCCGGAATACGATGCCGGGGGTAAGCTAATTCCCCTCCATCAGGCTGTGAAGGTATTCCGGCACCCCCATGACGTTTGCGTGGATGAAGACGAGAACCTGTATGTCGCTCAGTGGAATTCAGGGAAAACGTACCCGGTAAAATTGGAACGGGTGTAGCCCCGTTTTTTGAACCCCATACGCCTTTGCGGTTCTGATTTCAGGCGCGGCATTGACAAACAAAAAAATAATGAATAAAAACCATTTCATCCCCCTCCTCGTCCTGCTGCCCGTCCTTCCCCTGTGCGCCCAGCACTACGCGGAAGGCCGGGAGTTCCGGCTCGGAGCGCCGCAGATGGAACATGGAGGCCAGTTATTTCAGGACAGTGCTGTCGTTCGCCTGTCGCTGGGCTGGGAAGGCGCCGTAATACGCTATACCCTGGATGGCAGCCTGCCGGATGAGAAGTCAGCTTTGTACAGAGAGCCGCTCGTAATATGGCAGGATGCGCGTTTGCAGGCCCGGGCTTTTCACCCTTCCTTTCAACCCAGCGAGCCGTCAGGGCTGGAATTCGTGCGCCGCGGCCAGAAATTGAAGGTGGCTTCAGCCGCATTAGGCCAGGCCCCTGCTCAGCAATATCCCGGCCGGGGAGCCAATGGGCTGGTGGACGGCCGCAAAGGCAGCGCCGACTTCCGCGATGGCGAATGGCTCGGCTTTAATGGCGCGGATGTGGTTTTCCAACTGGCGCTGGAGGATGCAGCGGAAACCAGTGAAATTCTTATAAGCGCCCTTTCCGACCCCGGCTCCTGGATATTTCCGCCCGCCGCAATAGAAGTGTGGGCCGGGGCAAAAGAGGAAGGCCATTTCCTGAAAATCGGGGAAGCCGGAATCGCTCCTCCCGGCCCCGAAGCCCTGGCCGGGATGGCATTTTTTCGCATCGATATTCCTCCGACGGCAGCCCCGTACTGGGAAATCCGCATCCGCCACTTCGGGCTGCTGCCCGAATGGCACCAGGGCAAGGGCGCGCCCGCCTGGCTGTTTATTGACGAAATCATCTTTCGGTAAAGCGCTGAATAGCAATAGGGGTTTCCAGCCTTAGCTGAGCCCCTTTTACATTTTATATTTTACATTCTACATTTTGACTTATGACGAACCTCCTGCCCTTTATCGGCCGTTTTCATCCGCTCATCGTGCACCTGCCCATCGGCTTCCTGCTGCTGGCTTTCGCTATGGAAGCCTGGCGGCGTTGGCGGCGCTCCGGGGGCTGGGAAAGCCCCGTGCGTTTCGCGCTGTTTCTGGGCATGGCCAGCGCTTTGCCGGCGGCAGCCATGGGCTACCTGCTTTCCCTGGAGGGGGGGTATGAAGCAGGCGCGCTCAACTGGCATCAGTGGACGGGTTTCGGCGTGGCTGCCCTTTCGCTCGCTGCCTGGTGGCAGCGCAACAACCCCCGCCTGGGTTTCCGGCTGCTGGCCTTCAATGTGGCCATAGTACTGGTTGCCGGCCACTATGGCGGCGTGCTGACCCACGGAAAAAACTATTTGTGGGAGTACGCCCCCGCAGGCCTCAACCGGCTGATGGGCGCCGGGCAGGAAGCCGAAGCGGCAGTAATCGGGAACCTGGACAGCGCCGTCGTATATTCGGCTTTCATCCAACCCATACTCGACAAAAAGTGCGTCAGTTGCCACAACCCCGATAAAACCAAAGGGCGGCTGATGCTGCATGAGGCGGCCGCCCTGTTTAAAGGAGGCGAACATGGCGCTTCCCTGATTGCCGGAAAGCCCTGGGAAAGCCTGTTGCTGCAGCGCATCATCCTGCCTGTGGAGGCCGAAGAACACATGCCGCCGGAGGGGCTGCCACAGATCGAAGCGGAAGAACTGGCCTTGATCCAGTGGTGGATCGCTGCCGGCGCTGATACCACTGCCATGGTTGCCCGCCTGGAAGCCCCGAAAGCAATCCAGGCAATCCTCGAACAAAAGGTGAACGACGCCTGGCGTATTCTGGGCCGGACTGCACAGCCTCCCCCGGCGCGTAGCCTCCAGAAACTACGCCGGGCCGGCGTTCCCGTGCAGCCTATCGCCCAGGGCAGCCCGCTGCTGGAAGTGAATTTGTCTTATGACACCGCCCTGACGGCGCAAAAACTGCGGATGTTGCATAAAATAGCTCCCCAACTGGTGCGCCTGAACCTCAGCCACACCGCTGCTGCTGATGAAATGCTGGACGTGCTGGCCAGGCTGCCCAACCTGATCGAACTGGACCTGAACCATACCGCCATTACCGATGCCGCCCTGCACCGCCTGAGCAAAGCCCGCCATCTGCAATCCCTCAACCTCTACGGCACAGGCATAACGGACGCGGGGCTTGAAACACTTTCTATACTTCCAGCCCTGCGCAAGTTGTACACCTGGCAAAGCAAAGTGACAACAGATGGAATTACCCGCTTGCGGCAGGCCCGCCCCGGATTGGAGATATGGAACGGCCTGGAACAGGACACTACTTTTAGCCAGGTGCAGCTGAAAGCCCCCCTGGTCACCGCCGAAAAGGAATTATTTGAAGACAGCCTGGAAGTGAAGCTTGAGCTCACTTTCGGGCAGGTTGACATCCGCTACACCCTCGATGGCAGCGAGCCGGACAGCAATGCCCTCAAATACCTGGAGCCCATCGTACTGGGCCGGACCACCCGCCTGCGGGCCAGGGCGTTCAAGGAGAACTGGAGCCCCAGCGAGATTGCGGAAAAGCAGTTCGTGCGGGTGCGCTACCGCCCCCAGGGCATTCATCTGGCCAAAGGGCCCGATGAGCGTTACGCCGGCAAGGGCAGCCGAACCCTCCACGACTTCAGCAAGGGCAGCGAGCGATTCAGCGACGGGCAGTGGATCGGTTGGGAAGGCGAAAACGTGACAGCGACGGTAGACCTGGGGCGCAGCGTGCCGGTATCTGGCGTAACCATTGGCGCCCTCGAAGATACCGGCGCCTGGATATTCTTCCCCCGGGGGTTGGCCGTCTGGGCATCCGCGGATGGCAAAAACTGGCGGAAAACGGCCGCCGTGGACTACCCCGAAACCGGAGAAGCCAGCAGCGCCCATACCCGGAATTTCAGCCAATCCTTCGAACCCGTAGAAGCCCGTTATGTCAGAGTAGAAGTAAAAAGCCAGTTGCGGAACCCGGCCTGGCATCCCAACCCCGGCCAGCCCTGCTGGGTGTTTCTGGATGAAGTACTGGTGGAGTAGCCCTTCAGGATGCCCGGCTGAAGCGGCCCCGCCTGTTCCGGCGGGGATGGCCAAACTGTTTTTCGGGCAGGCTGACAACCCCTGGGCCCTGGCCCGGCGTTCTGGAAAGAGAACATGCATCATCAAAACCAAAAATGCTTTTCCACTTCCCGGAAATACAAACGCCCCGCCTCCTGCTGCGGGAGATAAATCCAGGCATCGCCCGGATATTGCTCGAGGAATACCCCGAGGAAGAGGCATCCCGGCTGCTTGGCTGCCGAACGCAGGCCGACTGGGCATTTTTCAGCCAGCGCTACCGCAGTTTTGAAACCCACAACCAGCGCCTGTCCTACCGCAACTGGCTGCTGATCGAAGCCGGCAGGGGGGAACTCATTGGCGACTGCGGCTTTCACACCTGGTGGCTGCGCAGCCGCCAGGCCGAACTGGGCTATGGCATCTGGAATATGGCTTTCCGCCGCAAAGGCCTGATGAGCGAGGCCATGCCGGAGGTGATCCGCATCGGGTTTTCGGAAATGGAGCTTTTGCGGATCGAGGCTTTCGCCGCCCCTGACAATCAGGCTTCCATCCGGTTGCTGCGCAAATTCGGTTTTAAAACCAGAGCCCGCCTCCCGGGCCGCAGCAGCGCGGAAAGCCAGGAAGCCCCGGACACCCTGGCTTTCTCCCTGAATAGCCGGGATTTCGAGGCGGCCCTGCTGGGCCAGGCAGGCTGAGGCTCCCAACCCCTGCCAGATTGATAGTTTTATTCCCCGCTTGCCTCCAACCTACTCCTCATACGCCTTCAGAGCCTGTAAATCCTCTTCTGTGGCCGGCAGGAGGCTCATGGCGGCGCCGCCGCCGGGAGCGAGGCGCAGCTCCATTTCGGTATTGGCGCCTACCAGAAACTTCCGGATGGTAAAATTGACGGGGTCCTCGTTCCAGTGGGCGTCGGGGCCGTCGGCATAGAGGGTGGCGGCGTATTGTTTGCCGGCTGGCAGGAAGTCCAGTTTCACCCTGAGGTTGCGGCCGTTCTCATCGGTGATGCTGCCCAGGAACCACTTGTCGGTTCCCCTTTCCTGGCGGGCGATGGTGACGAAATCGCCAACCTCTCCGTTGAGGACTTCCGACCGCTCCCAATCGACGCCAACATCGCGGATAAACTGCAGGGCGGGGTTGCTCTGGTAAGACTCGGGCAGGTCGGCGGCCATTTGTATGGGGCTGTAGATGACGACGTAGAGCGCCAGTTGCTGAGCCAGGGTCGTATTCACCTGGTTGTCCGGCTTATAGGGGCTGAGTTTGATATTGAAGATGCCCGGCGTATAGTCGATGGGCCCGGCCAGCATGCGGGTGAATGCGACGATGGGCAGGTGTTCCGGCGGGTTGCCGCCATCGGAGGCCCAGGCGTTGAACTCCTGGCCGCGCAGGCCCTCCCGCGAGATGAAGTTGGGCCAGGTGCGGCGAATGCCGGTATCCTTGATCGGTTCGTGGGCATTGACGGCCACCTGATAGCGGGCTGCGGTTTCCAGCACCCGCTGGTAGTGGTTCACCATCCACTGCCCGTGGTGGTATTCGCCCTTCGGGATGATCTTGCCCACATAACCGGTCTTGACCGAGTGGATGCCGAGCTTTTTCATCAAAGCAAAGGCCGTATCGAGTTGCTGGTCGTAGGTGCGCGGTGCCGCCGATGTCTCGTGGTGCATGATGAGCTGCACACCTTTCTCTCGTGCATAGCGGGCCACTTCTTCGATGTTGTAATCGGGATAGGGCGTCACGAAGTCGAACACCCCTTCGCGGTCTTCGAAGCCGATCCAGTGTTCCCAGCCGGTATTCCAGCCCTCAACCAGCAGCCCGCCGATATTGTTGGCGGCGGCGAAGTCGATGTAGGCTTTTGCATTTTCCGTAGTGGCGCCGTGGCGGCCGCTGGCCATATCCCAGGAGGACTTGCCGAGGTGCATCTCCCACCAGATGCCGACGTATTTGGTGGGTTTGAACCAGGAAACGTCATCGAGCTTGCCGGGCTCGTTCAGGTTGACGATGAGGCGCGATTCGATCAGCCCGCCCGCGGTTTCGCTCACCTGGAGGGTGCGCCAGGGGGTGGTGAAGGGAACTGTTTTTTCGGCTTTATAGCCCAGCCTGTCCGAGCCCACGAGTTCGCTCTGGAGCAGGAAAGAATGGTTATCCACTTTCAGTGTCATGTCGGGGTAGTCGTAAAGAGCCGCTTCGTGGAAGCTCAGGTACAAGCCCTCGGCCGTCTTCATGGTCACGGGCGTGTTAACGGCATTTTCGGGGATGTAGGTTTGCGCCAGGTTGGGGTGGTTGCGCTTGCTGATGGCGTCGATGCCGGATATTTTGGTGGTGTTGTAGAGGTGCTCGTAGATATCCCAGTCGCCGGGCTGCCACCAGCAGCTATGGTCATCGGTGAGCTGAAATTGGGTGTTCTCATCCATGATGGAGGCTTCTTTCAGCCCCGGCTGTTCCGGAAATTCATACCGGAAACCCAGCCCATCGTCATATACCCGGAATACGATGTTGTAGTAGCGCTTATCTCCGCTTGTTTCCCGGAAAGTGGCCGACAATTCATTGTAGTGGTTGACGACCATGCGCTGTTCGCCCCAGGGCATTTCCCAGTTTTCGTTTATGCTGTTTTGGGCCTGCCCGGCCAGTTCCATGCCTCCTGCCAGAGGTGGCGCATCCCGGAATTCGAAGCCCAGCGTTGAAGTGTCGATTATGGTTTTGCCGTCGTAGGTAACCAAATAAGCCGGCTGCCCCTGTGGAGCCAGAAGAAGCCGTACCTGTAATTTGCCGGAAGGAGAGCTGACGTCCAGCGCCTCCTGCTCCTGTTGGCAGGCGGGGAAGGCCAGCATGGCCAGGGCAAGGAATGTGAAAGTGGTTTTTCTCGCCATTTTGGTCGGAATTTTATGAGGAAATATATCTTCCAGAACACCTGCCGGCATCTGCCGGATGTGCATTTTGCCCTTTTTAAGGGCTGAAGGGAAGGCCTGCATGCCATGGCCGGGGCGCACAGCCATTCTGAAAATTCAAAAAAAATCAATTTAAATTGAAACTTAAAAGGTGGAGCTTCCGTAAACATGCAGGTATTTTGCGGTTAGCCGCTGAAGAACAACTTCATCCAGTTATCCCCCCCTGTATATCCCATTACCGGCCAGTAGATTCTGGTTTCCAAATCAGCTTTCTGAGGCGGGGCCGACAGCCCCTTTGGGCAGGCCGCAAAAGAGGCGGGCTGCCAAGTGATCATTTCAAGTAGTTTTTTTCATAGTATAGGGAGTAAAGCCGTGCCGCCCCAGGGTGAGCACGGCCTTTCTTTGGGCGGTGTCCAGGGCGCCCGCCGCACCGGAACGGCCAATTTCAGGCAAGCCCCATCAACTCATCCACGACCTTGCGCACCCCACTTGTGGCCCGTTCGGCAAAAACGGAAAGCCCGGGTATGCGGCTGAGTTCGTAATTGATGGCGGGTTTGGGGTCCACGTAGAAGATACGCTCTGCCTGATCGGCAAAACCCACCAGCCCGGCTGCCGGATACACCTGCATGGAAGTGCCTATGATGATCACGGCATCGGCGATGCTGGCCTCCTCTGCGGCCAGCTCGATCATAGGCACGGCCTCTCCAAACCAGACGATATGGGGCCGCAGCTGACTGCCCAGCTCACAGGTATCTCCTACATTGATATCCTCCGTCCATTCGTAAATCAGGCCCGGATTTCGGGTGCTCCGCACTTTGCGCAGTTCGCCGTGCAGGTGGATCACCCTGCTGCTGCCGGCGCGTTCATGCAGGTCATCGACGTTCTGCGTGATGATGCTGACCTCATACCGCTTTTCCAGCTCCACCAGGGCGAAGTGCGCCGCATTGGGTTCTACTTCCTTCAGCTGGCGCCGCCGCTGG
Source organism: Bacteroidota bacterium (assembly GCA_963169455.1). Lineage (GTDB taxonomy): Bacteria > Bacteroidota > Bacteroidia > Chitinophagales > Saprospiraceae > JACJYE01. Next base: position 15,182 of record CAUJDW010000062.1, read on the forward strand.
TTGTAAAAATTCAGGACCAGCGCCGGGTTGCGGCGCCATCCCTCCGGTGAGGCTACCTCCATCACGTCATGCCCTTCCCACAGCCCGCCGGCGTCGCGGAAGGTGCTGATCCCGCTTTCGGCGCTGACTCCAGCGCCTGTTAGTACGACGATTTTGTTCATGTTTTTTTGCCCACGACTGAAGTCGTGGGTTACGGTATACTCACGACTGAAGTCGTGGGTTTGGGTGTATCAGGAATATCCCACGACTTCAGTCGTGGGGTAAGGGTCAAACTACTGCCAGGGCGCTCTCCAGGTCTTCCATGAGCCATTCCGCTTCTTCTAAACCGATGTAAAGGCGGACTAAGTTCCAGGGGAGGGCGGGATTTTGCCGGCCGGGAATTTTATAAAAAGCGGCGGCGGGCAGGATGAGGGATTCGTGCCCGCCCCAGGAGACGGCCAGGAGGAACCGCCGGATGTGAGCGAAGAACATTTCCGCCTGTTCGATCCGTTCCGCGCGGAGGTAAAAGGAGAACAGCCCGCCGGCTCCCCGCATTTGCTGTTGCGCCAGTTCGTACTGGGGGAAGGAGGGCAGCAGGGGGTGCAGCACCCTTTCCACTTTCGGGTGTTTTTCCAGGTAGCGGGCGATGGCCATGCCGCTGCTGTCCGACCGCTGCATGCGCAGCTCCAGGGTGCGCAGCCCGCGGATGGCCAGGGCGGCGTCGTGGGGAGAAAGGATGCCCCCGAGGGTCATGTATTCCGCCTCGAAGATCTTCCTGGCAATGGCCTTGCTGGTGCAAAGGACGCCCATGACCACATCGCTGTGGCCGTTGATGTATTTGGTGCCCGAATGCACTACGATGTCGATGCCCAGTTCGATGGGATTCTGGAAAACAGGAGAGCAATAGCTGTTGTCGGCGCAGGTGACGATGCCATGGCGGCGGGCGAGTTCGGCGCAGGCTGCCAGGTCCTGCAGTTCGAAAGTCAGGGAGTTGGGGCTTTCCAGGTAGATCAGGCTGGTGTTCGGGCGTATGGCCTCCTCGATCCGGGCCAGGCTCCGGCCGTCGACGAAGGTGTGCTCCACGCCGAAGCGGGGCAGGTAGTCGCGCAGGAGGATCTTGGTCCAGGAATAGGGCGAATTTACGCAGACGATGTGGCTGCCGGCGCTGGCATTGGCCAGAATGGCCGCGGAGATGGCGGCCATGCCGCTGCCGAAAACCAGGCAATCTTCCGCTTTTTCCATTGCCGCCAGTTTTTGGCGCAGGATGTCAACGGTGGGGTTGTTGCCCCGGGTATATACCGTGTGTTGAAGTTCGTCGGTAAATGCCAGCCGGAATTCATCCAGCGTTTGGAAGGCGAAGTTGCTGCTCTGAATGACAGGAGGGGAAACGGCATGAAAGTAATGTTCCCTCGTTTCACCCAGGTGGTTCAGTATCTCACTGAGGTGCATTCGTTTTTTCCCCAAAGCTAGGGAATTTTCTGGTGGGCTTTTAAATTGGCAGCCTGGAGAAATACCCTGTTTCCCGCCCTTTACTGCTATCAGTCAGCGGCACGGCAGGGGGGGCAGGAGAAAAAAGCATCAGGCCTGCCCTCTTCAGGCGCGCATGGCTTTCCGGGCCAGTTGCACCAGAAACCAGCGGGTGGCGGCTACCATGGCGGCAAAAGAGGCGGCAATGGCGATGATCTTGCTTTTCCAGTTCTCCGGTTGGTGATGCCTGTGTGACATAATCTTGCATTTTTAGGGTGTAAAAACGGGGCCTCAACACCTTTGAAATTTACAGAAAAAACAAGGGCCTTGAAAATTCCTGTAGCAGAATGGCGGTTTTTTGTAGCAGAAAGAATGGGGTGCGAAAAGGCCTTCGGATGCTTTGGCCTGAAGGGGGCAGCTTTAACGGCAATTGCTTGTTTATCACCCGGAAAAGTCCAAAATTAGCAGAATGAGAATGCCTCGATCAACCCTCCGCCTTAGCCGGGCGCATGTACAGGTCTTCCAGATTCTGCGCAAAGATGTGGTGCAGCATCTGGCCTTCGGAGCGCTGGTTTTTGTGGTGGTGTTCTGTTTTTTTGCCATCCATGCCTGGTATCAGGGCAAAGCGGAACTGCTGGAAGCGCTGGACTACAAACGGGAGGCTTTCTGGATCATCTTCGGGGAGGCGCTCCTGTACACCTTCCTGATGGCGGCGCCGGTGTATTTCAATCTCGTTTTCGTTTACAAGGGCAGGGTGCAGGCTTTCCTTGAAAAGCGCATTTTTCCCCGGGCGCGCCTGCGCGGATGGGGTTTTCACATCTTCCTGGGCCTGAGTTTCGTCACTTCCATTGCCTTCGCCCTCCTGTACGCACCCCTTATCCGCTCTTATTTTCAGGTGACGGACCAGAGGTGGTACGAGCTCAGCATCGTCATCCTGTTCCTTATTATCTGCACCACAGGGGTTTCCTTTACGAAAGAATCCATAGAGCACAGCCGTGAGCTGGAGCGCAAATCGAGGCAGGAGGCTATCCGGCGGGGCCGTGAGCTGGAGCGGGAGCTCAACTTTATCAAAAAGCAGATACGGCCGCACTTCCTGTTCAACACCCTGGCCAACCTTCAGGTGCTGGCCCGCCGCAAAGCCGACAACCTGCCCGAACTGATCGGCGAGTTGTCGCGCCTGCTGAGGCATCTGGTTTACAAAACGAATGAAAAACTGGCGCCCCTGGAAGACGAACTGAATTTCATCGAAAGCTATATCAACCTGCAGCGCCTGCAATTGTCCCGCAATACCGAACTGGTGCTGGAGAAGGAAGGTGAGGTAAAGGCCTTTCACCGCATAGCCCCCATGATCCTGCTGCTGTTTGTGGAAAATTGTTTCAAACACTACAACAGCAAGGGCCCCGGGAAAAAGCTCATCCACATCCAATTCTGCATCAGGGAAGACCGCCTTTACGCCACCCTTCGAAACACCTTCAAGCCCAACGCCCGCAATGAAGACACCCTGCCCGGCCCCTCCGCAGAGGGTGGGGTAGGGCTGGCCACCGCCCTGGAAAACCTCCAATTGGTTTACAACGGCCAGCACGAGGTGGATATCAGGCAGGATGGCCAGATGTTCACCGTTCAACTGCAAATCCCGCTGTCATGAAGCAGAAATACGGCTATATCGTAGTGGAGGATGTGGAACTGCAGCGCGAAAACCTCATCCACCTGCTGGACACCCGCCTGGACCTGCAACTGCTGGGCAGCTTCGACAACGCCGAAGACGCCTACAGCTTCCTCTCCGATGAGCAGCAACCCTCGCCGGATATCGTGTTCCTGGATATCGAAATGCCTGAACTGAGCGGTTTTAACCTGCTGGAGGCCCTCAGGCAGGTTCCCAAAAACATGAAAGTGATCATCACCACGGCTTTCCCCGATTACGCCATCAAAAGTTACGACTACTCCATCAGCGGCTACCTGCTCAAACCCATCGAGCTGGCCAGGCTCAACCAGTCGATCGACAAAGCTATCGGCGAGATGGCCGCCTGGCCGCCGCCGCCCGAGCCCGGTGGATACCTGCTGATCAAGGAAAAAAAGCGCTGGGTGAAACTGGCTTATGATGAGATACTCTTCTGCGAAGGCGCCAACGTCGACGTCCGCATCGTCACACCTGCCGGGGCTTACCTCACCCGCGAAAGGGTCAAAAACCTCGAACAGTCCCTGCCGCCTTCCCGCTTCCTGCGCATCCATGACAGCTTCATCATCAACCTTTCCTACGTCAAAAGTTACGCCAGCAACTTTACTTCCGTCAGCCTCTGCTTTCAGCCCGGCAGCCCTATGCGCACCCTCAGCATCGGCCCCAAATACCGGGAAAAATTCCGCCGGGTGATGCAGGAAGGGCGGTAGGGCAGTTGGCAGAAGGCCGGTGCGCCAGCAGGCAGAACCCGGATGAACAGGACGGGTTGAAGGGCCAAGGTTGAAGGAACCTGGAATAGCCTCTACGATAACAAGGCGCTACCAGATTTGGGATTTGTTGGTTAAAAGCAAGCAATGCCAGCTTAGCGCGGAGCCTCCGCGGGAACCTGAACCCTCCTGGGATATGCCAACCGGCCTCACTGCCCGCAGTACACAACTCCCGAGCTGGGCGTCTCGTACAGTTCGATGCGGGAGAGCAGCGGCAGCGCCGGTTTGAGCTGATCCCAGGCCCAGATGGCGATGTATTCGGCGGTGGGGTTGGAGAGGCCCGGGATATCGTTGAGCACCTTGTGGTCCAGTATGGGTTCGATCTGTTTCCACGCTTTTTTGAGCTCTGCAAAATCCATAACCCAGCCCAGCTCAGGGTCCAGCGGCCCTTCTACAAAGATCCGTATGCGGTAAGTGTGCCCGTGCATGTGCCGGCACTTGTGGGTTTCCGGGACATTGGGCAGGTAGTGCGCAGCGTCGAATGTAAATTCTTTGAAAACAACCATCCTGGTAGAGATTTTGGGAGCCCTAGATAAAAAAAGGCGCCCGTTTATTGAAACTAAATTAATAAATAATTAATATTATGATTTGAATCAGGGGCTGGCAATTTCTGCCGGCCTTTCAGGTTCAGCCGTTTTTTTTTTGACCACCCATTGGCCTTTTCAACACATCAGCCATCCGCCTTTTTCTCCCCCCGCATTGGCATGAACATTCATCTATCAAAAGCGAATTCCATGAAAAGGTCATTACACTGCATTTGTGCACTCTGTGCGGCCGCCTTGCTTCTCGGCAGCCTGTCAAACCTCAAGGCCCAGGAATACCGGGCTATCGACGGTTCCAACAACAATTTTCTTAAGCCCTCATGGGGGGCAGCGGGGGCTAATCTGGTGTACGCCGCCACTATAGCTTATGAAGACGGCTTTTCCACGCCATCCGGAGCGGACAGGCCCAACCCGCGGGCGGTCAGCAATGCCATTTTTTCTCAGAACACCATGGCCAATGACCCGCGCGGGCTGAGTGCTTTCGCCTGGGCCTGGGGGCAGTTTATCGACCATGATGTCACCCTGGTGCCCGACAATCCGAACGAACCGATGAACATCTCCGTTCCGCCCTTCGACGCTTTTTTTGACCCCTATGGCTCGGGCCAGGCCGTAATCCCTATGCTTCGCTCGGCCTATGACCCCACGACCGGAACCGGGCCCGAAAACCCGCGCCAGCATTTCAATGCCATCACGGCCTTTATCGACGCTTCTGCGGTTTACGGCTCCGATGAGGAGCGGGCTTTCTGGCTGCGCACTTTTTCCGGCGGCAAACTCAGGGTGTCGGCCGGCAACATGCCGCCTTTCAACACAACCACTGGCGAATACGGGGCCCCGGTTGACCCCACTGTCCCCCACATGGCTATGCCCCTGCCCTACGTCACAAAGTGGTATGTGCTGGGTGATGAGCGCGGCAATGAGAACCCCTTCCTCCTCGCCATGCATGCCCTCTTCGTCCGCGAACACAACCGCCTGTGTGACGAACTGGGCGAGCGGCATCCCGGCTGGACGGACGAGCAGCTTTATCAGCATGCGCGCAAACTGGTGGGGGCCATTATCCAGGCCATCGTGTATGAAGAATGGCTGCCAACGCTGGGAATAAAGCTCGACCCCTATAACGGCTACAACCCCTACACCGACCCCGGCGTCATGAACATATTCTCAGCAGCGGCTTTCCGTTACGGGCACACCACCATCAACCCCACCCTCCTGAGGATGGATGACAACGGGCACACCATCCCTCAGGGCAATATCAACCTGCGCGACGCCTTCTTCAATACCCAGGCAACCATCGAAGCAGGCGGCATCGAACCCCTCCTCATCGGCATGTCAACGGTGGTGCAGCAGAATTTTGACTGCAAGGTCATCGACGACCTGCGCAACTTCCTCTTCGGCCCTCCGGGCGCCGGCGGGCTCGACCTGGTGTCGATCAACCTCAACCGCGGCCGTGACCGCGGGCTGGCGGATTATAACACCATCCGGGCCGACTTCGGGCTGGCGCCGCGGGAAAGCTTCCCGGAAATTTGCTCCGACCCCCTCATGAGCGCCTCCCTCCAACTCGTGTATCACGATGTCAACCACATCGACCCCTGGGTGGGTATGCTGGCGGAAGACCACATGCCCGGGGCCCTCTTCGGCGAAACAGCTATGGAGATCATAGGGCGGCAGTTCCACGTCCTGCGCGAGGGCGACCGCTTTTACTATGAGAACGACCCCTGGCTGACGCCTGAGGAAAAAAGCTGGATCAGCGGCAACCGCCTGGCCGATGTCATCCGCCGAAACTGCCCGGTCACCTGCCTGCACGATGATATCTTCATGGCCCAGAGCCTAACAGCAAACCGCGATTTCGCTATTTCGGATCAACTGCCTCTCATCCTTTTCCCCAACCCGGTTACCGACCAGCTGAACATCCGGCTCGGGGTTCCGGCCTCCGGAAAGGCCCTGGCCCGCATTACCGATGCCTATGGCCGCGAACTGATGCGCCGCGAACTGGATGAACTCACTCCTGGCGAGGCCATCACCTTCGCCCTGGATGCCAACCTTCCTGCCGGCATATACCACGTAGTGGTGATGGCCGGCAATCAGCTTGGCCACCAGGCTTTCGTGAGGGTGAACGGCAGATAAGAACGGCTTATGCAAAAAGAGGCCAGCCGGCAGGACTTCCCACTTGGCTGGCCTCATTTTTTTACCCCTTCCTCTTGCTATTGCACCAGGCTGTCAACCTTGCCCGGAAACGCCAGGCGGACATGGCCAACGACTGTTTCATTTGTCATGTTCACCACCTTCAGTTTCCAGTCCGTGCCTTTGACGGTGTCATCAGCCGTAACTTCGTAGTACAGCTTGGCCGGGCTTTTGTCGTCGACGCGCTCGGCGTAGTTCATCTGCCCGGGCCGGAAAAGGATGAGCGACAACTCGGCCTTCGGCGGGCTCCATTCGGCAACGGCATGAATATACCCCGCTTCTGTTACTGTGAATTCAATGGTTTCCCGTTCGCATGCCTTCAGGGTAAAGTCTTTTTCAACAACTTCTTCCCCCGGCGACAGATAAGCCATGCATACGAACAGCAGAATAAATGCTGCAACGGCCTGGGCCATCACTCCAATTACCGGATAAATTCGATTCTTTTTCATGCCTCTACACTTTGGTTGATAGAATTTCAGGTTGCCTGGATCAAACTCCGGCTTTGGGCGTTCCTGACTTTTCTACTCCATAGTATAGGGTTCTCTGCAATATTTCTCAATGATTTTAGTCACCGCTTTTCTGCGGGCATAGGAGCTGAGGGCGGGGTAGGGGATGGTTATATTGTGATATGGTTATATTGTGATATGGTTATATTGTGATATGGTTATATTGTGATATGGCTATATTGTGATATGGCTATATTGTGGTATGGCTATATTGTGGTATGGTTATATTGTGATATGGCTATATTGTTGGGGGGCTGGAAAGCCCTCACTGAGGTGCTGAAATACCGCGCCTACGCCCAAATCCTCCCTTCCAGGTAAGTGACCGCCTGTCCGGCGATGGCGACGCGCTCGCCGAGCATGGTGCATTTCAGCTCGCCGCCGCGGGCGGAGATCTGCCTGGCCGTCAGCTCCTGCCTGGACAGGCGCTCCGCCCAGTAGGGCGTCAGGGTGGTGTGAGCCGAGCCGGTGACGGGGTCTTCGTCGATGCCGGCATTGGGAAAGAAACATCGGGAGACGAAATCCACTTCCTCCCCCGGAGCGGTAGCGATGACGCCCCGGCCCTTCAGCTGGCGCAGCAACTGGAAATCGGGCCGCAGCCGGGCCACCTGCTCCTGCGACTCCAGCACGACGAGGTAGTCCTCCCGGCCGGTGAATACCTCCACCGGTTCGGCCCGCAGGGCCTGCAGCAGAACGGCGGGCGCCGGGGTGGGTTCAAGGATGTCGGTGGGGAAATCCATGATGTAGAGGCCATCTCCTCTGGATACCGACAATGGGCCGCTGAGGGTGTGGAAGTTGATGGTGTCGCGCGGGTGCCCCAGATGCTGAAAGAGGATGTGGGCCGTAGCCAGCGTGGCGTGCCCGCAAAGCGCCACCTCGATGGCCGGAGTGAACCACCGCAACTGGAAATCCGGCCCCTTGGGGATGAAAAAGGCGGTCTCGGACAGGTTGTTCTCGGCGGCAATGGCCTGCAGGGTGGCGTCGGGCAGCCACTCCTTCAAAGGGCAAACCGCAGCAGGGTTGCCGCGGAACAGCTGGTTGGTGAAGGCATCGGCCTGATACAGGGTAATTTCCATCGATCGGTTGGGTTCTTGATTATAAGTGCTAAACGCCCTGGGTGCTGCAATGGTTAAAGCAAGGCGCTGCGGATAAATAAATTCCCTGGCTAACCCAAAGGAACTTGCCTGCAGCAGCTGTCATTTGTTGCACTTTTAATTATTTAAACGACACCCTTTATGCCTCCAACTACAGAGATGTTGTTATGGTAACAGAGCCCCCCACTTTGCGCCATCGTGCTCATTTCCCCCCGCCAATCCATCAATGAGTTAGCCTCCAAACCTGCCCCCGCCCTCTACTCTCTCCCCTCCATCTGCCGCTCTGCCTCTTCCTGTTCGTAAATTCTGTAGCGCAGGACATCGATATAGGAGCGTGCGTTTTTGTTGCCATAGTCCGTATAGGCCGCCTGCGCCCAGTCGAGGGCGAGGCGGAGTTTGCCTTCGCGTTCGTATGCAACGGCCATGTTGAAGGCGGCGCGGCCGCGGGTTTTATCGTCAACAGGGCCATTTACGAGCCCGTTCCAGATATCGGTGGCGCGCTCCCAGTCGCCGGCGCGGGCGTAGCGGGCAGCGCGTTCCATGTCGGTTTTTGCGTTGCCCTTCCCTTTTGTGTACCAGTTGCGGCTGACGGTTATCCATACCGGAGCGATGCGCATGCCGTACATTTCTCCGGCGGCATGGCTGACGGTTTGGGTGATGCCTTCCCGGGCAGGCAGGTTGCGGCGGGCCTGGTCTTCCGTGTTGCCGCGGGCATCGCTGCTGGCATCCTCCATGGTGGTGAACTCATCGAGGATGCGGCCTTGACTGGCGTCGTAAACCCGCCAGCCGATGCGCACCTGGGTGCGCATATCCGCTACGTAGTAGGTTTCCGTGCGCTCCTTTCCGTCCTTGTCTTTCTTTTTTTCCGAGCGCGCGCCGGTGCTGATGTAGTTGTCGCTGTCGTACATCTCGATCGTGATCAAGGCGTCGGCGCCGTACTGCCGGCAGATGCGTTCCACTTCCTCCCGGGGCAGCGGCGGTTCGAAGCTGTTGCCCGTAGAGCTGCCGGTCATTTCGATGCCGGTAGATTTTACCGAATACCGCGGGGTGCGCATCATGGCGGCCGCCAGCCCCTCCATGGCGCGCTGCCGGCCGCGGCGGTCCTGGCCGATGTCTTCTCCGGTGAAAAGCCCTTCCACCACGTTCACAAAGCCTTTTGCCGGCTTGCTGCGGTCGGCCATGGCGATCACTTCTACGTGGTCGGGCAATACGACCTGCGCAGGCTGAAGGACCTGGAGCTGAGTGCTGGAAGTGCAGGAAAACAGGCTGATGATGAAGAACAGGGTTGCGAAAAACGCCGGTTTTTTCATGGGTTGAGGTTTTAGCAGGGAAAGATAATGCATTTGAAGGGTAGTATGCCCTTCCCCATTGGGCCGTGTACCTGTACAGGGGGGCTTATCCCATGCAATACGCGCAGGATATTGCTTCTGACAGCTTTTTTTCGAGCCGGGCAAGCTGGGTGAGGGGAGGGACAAGGTGAGCCTGTGGCAACCCCTGCCCGTCCTCGCTGCGCACAGCCTCACTCCGCCACCACGATATACTTGTTTTTCTTCCCGTTCTCCACCATGATATACCTGCCGTGCAGCAGGGCTTCGTGGCTGACCGTATGTTCGTGGCTGTCCACCTTGTCCTTGTTCACGCTGATGGCGTTGCCCTGGATGGCGCGCCGGGCCTCGCCTTTTGAGGGCAGAATGCCGGTGTGCTCCGCCAGCAAATCGACGATGTTGGCCCCGTTGGCCAGCAACCCGCGGGGGATGGTAAAGCTGGGAATCTCGGCAGCCACGGTGGCCAGTTCGCCCTGGCCCAGTTCGAGCAGATTCTCTTTGGTGGCGTTGCGGCCGAAAAGCAACTGGCTGACGCGCAGCACCGAACGGTAGTCTTCTTCGGAATGCACCCGCACGGTGAGTTCCTCGGCCAGCAGCCGCTTGAGTTCCTGCGGGTTGCCGGCATGCTCCTGTTCCCGGGCTTCGATCTCCGCCCGCGGTTTCAGGGTGAAGTAACGCGTGAATTTCGGCGTATCGGCATCGTCGGCGTTGATCCAGAACTGGTAGAACTTGTAGGGGGTGGTCAGCTCCGGATCCAGCCAGATATTGCCGCCCATCGACTTGCCGAACTTGCTGCCGTCGGCTTTGGTAAGCAGGGGCGTAGTCACGGCGTAGGCCTTCTCCCCGAGGTTGCGGCGAATGAACTCCGTGCCGGAAGTGATGTTGCCCCATTGGTCGGAGCCGCCCATCTGCAGGATGCAGTTGTACTTCTGGTACAAAACCTGGAAGTCATAAGCCTGCAGCAACTGGTAGCTGAACTCGGTGAAGGATATCCCGCTGTCCAGGCGCTTTTGCACGGATTCCTTCGACATCATGTAGTTGACGGTCAGGGTCTTGCCTACATCGCGCAGGAAGTCGAGTACGTTCATGCTTTTATAGAAGTCCAGGTTGTTCACCATCAGGGCCTTGTTGGGGCCCTCTTCGAAGCTGAGGAATTTCCGGATCTGCTTTTTCTGGTGTTCCAGGTTGGCGTCCAGTTCTTCGAAGGTTTTCAGCTCCCGCTCCGAATCCCGCCCGGAGGGGTCGCCGATGCGGCCTGTGGCCCCGCCCATCAGCACCAGCGGCTGGTGGCCGGAGCGCTGGAAAAGCGACAGCAGCATGATCTGTACATAGTTGCCGATGGTCAGGGCAGGGGCCGTGGGGTCGAAGCCGATGTAACCGGTAACCCTGCCTTTGTTCAGTACTTCGTCCAGCCCGGGTGTGGCATCCTGCAACATGCCCCGCCATTCCAGTTCTTCCAGAAAGTTCATCCCTCTGTTGTTTTGTTCCGTTGTTTTTTTTGCGACGGGCAAATTTAGTTTTTTTGCCAGGCTTTTGGAATAAACGGGGGAAATTGCAGGAAAGTTCCGGGAGAAAATACCCGCAAGTTTCGCAGGCCTTGACGTACAAGCCCTACAAGGCGTACAAGACTTTTCCTATCTTTGCCCCGCATGAAATTCGAAGCCTACATAGCACGGCGGGTGGCGGCCTCGGGCCAGCAGTCCTTTTCGCGGCTCATCCTGCGCATTGCCGTAGTGGCCGTAGCCCTGAGCGTCGCGGTGATGATATGCGCCAATGCCCTCATCGCGGGTTTCAAAAACGAGATCAGCTCCAAAATATTCGGATTCTGGGGGCATATCCACATCACCGATACGGACATCAACCGCTCGTTGCTGGAAGCCTACCCCATCCGCAAGGATCAGGAATTTTATCCCTATCTGGACACCATCCGGCAGGTGCAGTACATGGTGGAGGAAAATTGGTTCGGCCAGCGGGTTGAGCGGGTGCGCCGGACAAAGGGCGGCATTCGCCACATCCAGGTTTTCGCCATCAAACCCGGGATCATCGAGGCGGGGAAAAAGGGGGATAAAGATATCGAGGGCATCATCCTCAAAGGGGTAGGGCAGGACTTCGACTGGGAATTCATGGGCCAGTACATCAAACGCGGCCGGCGCCTGAACATGCCCGACTCGGCTATGTCGCGGGAAATCCTCATCTCCCAGCAGACCGCCAACCGCCTGCAGGTGGATACGGGCGATTCCTTTATCGTACACTTCGTGGAAAAGGGCGAACAACTGCAGCGGCGCTTTCACGTCTGCGGCGTTTACCGCACCGGCCTGGAAGAGTACGACCGGAAATTTGCCCTGGTGGACATCCGCCAGATACAGCGCCTGCTCGGTTGGGAGGAAGGCCAGGCCAGCGGCTTCGAAGTGTTCATCGACGATATCGGCGACCTGGAAACCCTCACCGAATACATTTATTTCGAACAACTGCCCACCGACCTCTACGCCGAATCCATTCGCGACAAAATGCCGGAGATATTCGACTGGCTCGACCTGCAGGACATCAACGAGGTGGTCATCCTCGGGCTGATGGTCATCGTGGCCATCATCAACATGGTCACTGCCCTGATGATCCTCATCCTGGAACGGACCAATATGATCGGCATCCTCAAGGCTCTGGGCAGCGCCAACTGGAGCATCCGGAAGATATTCCTGTATTATGCCGCCTATATCGTCGCCCTGGGCCTGTTCTGGGGCAACCTCATCGGCATCGGGCTGTGCCTGCTGCAGGACAGGTTCGAGTTTATCCGGCTCAGCGAGGAGAATTATTACCTGTCCACGGCGCCCATCGCCCTCCATTTCTGGCCCATTTTCCTGCTCAACCTGGGCACCCTGGCCATCACCCTGCTCTTCCTGGTCATCCCTTCCTACCTGGTCACCAGGATCAGCCCGGTAAAGGCCATCCGGTTTAAGTAGGGGCGGGGGCAGCCGTGCTTCGGCAGCGGAAACCGGCATTAGAGAACCATGAAGATTTCAGCCCATAACCTCTTTCAGAACATCAGCGTGCGGCGCCTGCTCAGGCTGCTGCCGTTAAAACTCCTGGCCATGCTGCTTCGGGCCATCGACGCCCTGCGGCTCCTGCCCAGGCGGGTGGAGCGCGTGGGCAGGCATATCCGGGAGGGCTGGGGGCGCCTCCGCAGTGTTCCCGAGCAGGAATTTCTGAGCCGCACTGCCAGCGGCAGCGTGGCCTGGTGGTGGCTGGAATTCCTCCTGATGCTGCTCGATTGCCTGGCCGTCGGCGAACTGTACGAGACGCTGATGGATTTCGTCAAATTCAATACCCGCCCGCTCTCGGAGCGCGAGAAACAACTGGCCCGCCCCATTTTCGGCAGGTCCATCAACTACGGCAGGGTGCGCATCGACCAGCACGCTTTCGCCGGCCCGCGGCAGTTCGGGCTCTGTTACGTGAGCTTCTACCACATCAATTCCTGGGGCCGCATGGACGACGCCCTGCTCATACACGAACTGGCGCACGTATGGCAGTACCAGCGCCTGGGCATCGCCTACATCCCCCGCGCTCTCTATGCCCAGCATACCCCCGAAGGTTACGACTACGGCGGCGCCGAAGGGCTGCAGGCCGCCCTGGCTGCCGGGCGCAGCTTCCACAGTTTCAACCTGGAACAACAGGCCGATATCGTCGCGGATTACTTCCGCATCAGGGAAGGGCGGGCGCCCCGGTGGGGCCACGCCGGCGCGGAAGCCCTGCCGCTGTACGAACTCTTTGTGAGGGAAACCTCAAGGCCTTAGGGGCCCTTCGCCCAAGGCTACAGCGTCTGGCGGCGGAAGGCCGCCCTTCAGGCTTCCCTATTTGCTATCCAGATTGTTTAGTCGTATGTTTGTGGCGGAATTTTTCACCCTCATTCCTGTTGCTGATGATCCGGTATTACGCTAAAGTGGATGGAAAGCTGAAAGAGCTCGAAGGGCCGGAGTTGAACTGTTGGGTCAATATCTCGCCCCCTTTCAGCCATGAGGAACTCGAGGAAGTGGCCATGCAGTTCGACCTGCCGCTGGACTTCCTGACGGACTCCCTCGATATCGACGAGCGTTCGCGCTACGAACGGGAGGACGATGTGCGCCTGATCATGGTCAACACCCCGATACTGAATGAAACAGAGGAAGAAAACGACGCCATATATTTAACGGTGCCCATCGGTATCATCCTCACCCTCGACCACGTCATCACCATTACTTCCTATGAAAACCCGGTGCTCCAGCTGTTCCTCGATGACAAAGTCAAAAATTTCGACCCTACCGACGAGTCCGCCTTCGTGCTTCAGATACTGGAGCAAAATGTCTACCGCTTCCTGACCTGCCTCAAAAAGCTGAACCTCAAACGAAACCTCATCGAACAGGAATTGTACGACTCCAGCCGCAACAAAGAGCTCAAGCAGTTGCTGAGCATCGAAAAGAGCCTTGTTTACTTCATGAATTCCCTGAGCGCCAACGAACTGCTCAAGATGAAGATGAAGCGCACGGATTTCCTGCAGATCAAGGACGATGAGGACAAGTCCGACCTCTTTGAAGACATCATCATCGACAACAGCCAGGCCCTGGAAATGGCCAACGTCTATACCAACATCCTCAACGGCACCATGGACGCATACGGCTCCATCATCTCCAATAACCTGAACATCACGATTCGCCGCCTCACCCTCATCACCATCATCCTCATGGTGCCCACCCTCGTGGCCAGCTTCTACGGCATGAACGTCCCCCTGCCCCTGGAAGAGAAAGGTTATGCGATCTACATCATCATGGCCCTCTCCGCAGGCGTCAGCCTCCTTATCGCCTGGTATTTCCAGCGAAAACGCCTGTTCTAGCGCAGCGGGAACCACCAGGGAAACCGGGCATGAAGCATAGGGCATTTGAAACTGTGCACCGCAGTTTTTCATCCTGATGGGATACGGTGGATTGAAATCGGGAAGGTTAACAGGCAGGAAGGCCGGAAGGTCGGGGCAGCATTAGCCCAGCCATCCATTTTGATCACCTCGTCACCCCCTCTCCTCGTATCCTTTTGGGAAGGCCGGCACACTATAAGCTCGGCCATTTTCAGCGGCGGCGGGCCAGCATGCCTCCTCACTAATTTGATGATGCTTTTCCTTCGTTTTCCACATCGGGTTATCCACATTGTGGAAAAAATAACTAACAATGAATATGTTTTGTGAATCAGCAACTTAGTTAAGTTATAAACATATTGTGGATAACTTTGGCTTCGCTTTTTTTGGACATCGCATTAACTTAGTGCTGACATCAGTAAGTGTGGCAGCTTTGCCGGGGGTTTTTGCGCCCCATGCCAGACAAGAACAGTCACATCCAGGCCGGCAGTTAAAAACAGGCCGGGCAGGGGCTCGGCCCCGGACAACTCTATCTACAGCGGGATAAACCAGCGTGCAAAGGCTTTGCATAGCCTGTGGCAGCCGTTTTTGCATTGTCCAAAAATCGAACATACTTTGAACTTAAAAAAATAACACGATGAACGCGCAAGTGGAGCCGATTTTACAGGAAAACCCCAACCGGTTTGTACTATTTCCCATTGTTCACAGCGACATCTGGGCTTTTTATAAAAAGGCAGAGGCCAGTTTCTGGACGGCCGAGGAGATAGACCTTTCCGGCGACCTGTCCGACTGGAGCGACAAGCTCAACGACGACGAACGCCATTTCATCAAACACGTGCTGGCTTTTTTTGCCGCCAGCGACGGCATCGTCAACGAAAACCTGGCCGAAAACTTCGTCAATGAGGTGCAGTACACGGAAGCCAAATTTTTCTACGGCTTCCAGATCATGATGGAGAACATCCACTCCGAAACCTATTCGCTGCTGATCGACACTTACATCAAAGACCCCCGGGAAAAGGACTACCTCTTCAACGCCATCGAACACCTGGACTGCGTGAAGAAAAAAGCCAACTGGGCTTTGCGCTGGATCAGCAACGGCTCCTTCCAGGAGCGCCTGGTCGCCTTCGCCGCCGTTGAAGGCATCTTCTTTTCCGGCTCCTTCTGTTCCATATTCTGGCTGAAAAAGCGGGGCCTGATGCCGGGGCTGTCCTTCTCCAACGAACTCATCTCGCGCGATGAAGGCATGCACTGCGACTTCGCCTGCCTGCTCTACAACGAACACGTAAAGCAAAAACTCCCGCCCGACACCATCCGGGATATCATCGCGGACGCCGTCGAGATCGAAAAGGAATTCGTCTCCGACGCTCTGCCTGTGGCCCTCATCGGCATGAACGCCCAGCTGATGTGCCAGTATATCGAATTCGTGGCCGACCGCCTGCTGGCGGCCCTGAGCCAGCCGAAAATATACCACGTGGAAAACCCCTTCCCGTGGATGGACCTCATCTCCCTGCAGGGAAAAACCAACTTTTTTGAAAAGCGCGTAGGCGACTACCAGAAGGCCGGCGTTATGTCGGGCCGTGAAAAACAGGTCTTCACACTGGACGAAGACTTCTAGGGGTTCGCCTGCGCGCCCATCCGGCTCTGCCGGGAATTGTCAATTGTCGAATTTCGAATATCCCAAAATAAACCCAAGCCATGCAAGTAGTCAAAAGAGGCGGAAAGCTGGAAGATGTCAGCTTTGACAAAATCACCGCCAGGATCAAAAAACTCTGCTACGACCTCGATACGAGGTACGTCAACTATATCGAGATTTCCAAAAAGGTCGTCCTGGGCCTGTACGACGGCGTTACGACTACCGAACTGGACAACCTCGCGGCGGAGACCGCGGCCACCATGGCCGCCGACCACCCGGATTACGCCATCCTGGCCGCCCGGATCGCCGTGTCCAACCTGCACAAGAATACCAAAAAGTCCTTCTCCCGCACCATGAAGGACCTCTACCAATACATCGACCCCAAAACCGGCGAACCCGCCGGGCTGATCGGCGACGAAACCTTCGAGATCATCTGGAAATACCGCGATGAACTCGACTCGGCCATCATTTACGACCGCGATTACAGCTTTGACTATTTCGGTTTCAAAACCCTGGAACGCTCCTACCTTTTGCGCATGGACGGCCAGGTGGTGGAGCGCCCGCAGCACATGATCATGCGGGCGGCGGTGGGCATCCACGGCGAGGATATCGAGGCGGCCGTCGAAACCTACAACCTGATCTCCGAAAAGTGGTTTATCCACGCCACGCCGACTTTGTTCAATGCGGGAACTCCCAAGCCGCAGCTCTCATCCTGCTTCCTTCTGTCAATGGTTGACGATTCGGTCCAGGGAATTTTCGAGACCCTTTCCCGTTGTGCAAAGATATCCCAATCAGCCGGCGGTATTGGCCTGAGCATTCACAACATCCGCGCCACGGGTAGTTACATTAAGGGCACCGGCGGCGTTTCCAATGGCATTGTGCCGATGTTGAAAGTTTTCAATGATACAGCCCGGTACATAGACCAGGGCGGGGGCAAACGCAAAGGCGCATTCGCCATTTACCTCGAACCCTGGCACGCCGATGTGTTCGAATTCCTGGAATTAAAGAAAAACCACGGCAAGGAAGAACTGCGCGCCCGCGACCTCTTCTACGCCATGTGGATTCCCGACCTCTTTATGGAACGCGTCAGGGCCGATGCGGAATGGCCGCTCTTCTGCCCCAATGAAGCGCCGGGGCTGTTCGATTGTTACGGCGGCGAGTTCGAAGCCCTGTTTCACCAGTATGAAAAGGAAGGCCGCGCCCGCAAAGTGGTCCGCGCCCAGGAACTCTGGTTCGCCATCCTGGAGTCCCAGATCGAAACCGGCACGCCCTATATCCTCTACAAAGACGCCGCCAACCTCAAATCCAACCAGAAAAACCTGGGCACTATCCGCTCCAGCAACCTCTGTACGGAAATCATCGAATATACCGCCCCCGACGAGGTGGCCGTCTGCAACCTGGCTTCCATCTCCCTCAACAAGTTCGTCGATGAGGAAACCAGGCAATACGACTTCCAGAAACTCTTCGAGATTACGCGCGTGGTGACGCGCAATCTGAATAAGGTAATTGACATAAACTACTACCCGATCCCGGAAGCGCGCAATTCCAATATGCGCCACCGGCCAATCGGGATCGGCGTGCAGGGGCTGGCCGACGCCTTCATCCTCATGCGCTACCCCTTCGACAGCCCGGAGGCGCGCCGTCTCAACCGCGACATCTTCGAAACCATCTACTTCGCCGCATTGACGGAATCCTGCGCCCTGGCCCAAAAGGACGGCGCATACGAAACCTTCCCCGGCTCGCCAGCCAGCAGGGGCGAACTGCAGTTCGATATGTGGGGTGTGCAGCCCGGCAACCGCTGGGACTGGGCCGGACTGAAAAAGGGCATCCAGAAGCATGGGCTGCGCAACAGCCTCCTGGTAGCTCCCATGCCCACGGCATCCACCTCGCAGATACTGGGCAACAACGAGTGCTTCGAACCCTATACCTCCAATATCTACAGCCGCCGAACCCTCTCGGGCGAATTCATCGTGGTCAACAAACACCTCCTGCGCGACCTGATCGGGCTGGAGCTGTGGAACGAGGATATGAAACACCGCCTCATGGCCGCCAACGGCTCCGTGCAAGGCATTGAGGAGATACCGCAGCTGCTTAAAGACTTGTATAAAACCGTCTGGGAAATCAGCCAGAAAGCTATCATCGATATGGCCGCCGACCGCGGCGCCTTCATCTGCCAGAGCCAGAGCATGAACCTCTTCCTGCAGGACCCAAACTTCGGGAAGCTGTCTTCCATGCACTTCTACGCCTGGCAGAGCGGGCTGAAAACCGGCATGTACTACCTGCGCAGTAAAGCCGCCACCGACCCGATCAAGTTCACGGTGAAACAGGACGCGCAGAAGAAAACGATCGCTGAAACGGCATCCGCACCCGCGGCCGCTCCACTGCCGGCCCCGGACGAAATGGAAGGGAAAGTGTGCAACCTGGATGACCCGGATTGCCTGATGTGCGGATCGTGATTAATGTAAAATGTAAAAAGGGCTGGAGATGGCTGCTGCGGGAAACGCTCCCTTTTTCATTTCGCGGTTCTATATTTTACATTTTGACTTTACCTCGGCTTTTCTCTCTCTCCACGCAGGCAAAACCTGCGATATTTTAACTTGCTGATGCTGATGGTGGGCAACCCCGGTTGCCCACCATTTTTTTTGCCCGGGCAGATTCACTCCATACCGAAAATTAATTTTTCATATTCTTTTTTTGAGTATCGGTTCAAGAGGCTTATCTTAGTTGATTCAAAGGGCGAGTGCTTGTTTTTGAAGGCCTTAGCCGGAAAAACTGCTTTCCCTCCTCGTCAGTCCAACACTTGGGATACCGCTGGCAAACGTCTGACGATTGCCAGGCAACAGCCATCTATTACTGGCATTTACCCCCCCGGTTATTTACCAAACAACAGTTGGCAGATTTGCACGGCAGCTTCCACAGGAAAGTGCATCGCCGCCAATTCAATGCCTGGAAAGGAACAGGGAGGGGCCATACTGTTGAGCTAACTACATAAACTTCAGCTAGATGAGGCTACATATTCTATGCTTTGGCCTTTTGATGCTTCCCCTGGCGTCGGCGGCACAGCCCCATTGGGAGGGTGGATTCGTGCTTGGAGGCGCCGGTTATCAGGGAGACCTGGCCCCTGACTGGTACCCGGATTGGCGGGAGGCGGGCGCCAACTATGGCTTGCTGATCCGCCGCAACCTCTCCCGCCAGCTGGCCCTGCGCCTGAACTTTGGTTATGCTGAGGTTTACGGCGATGACGCAAACCTGGCAGGCAAAGATTTTGAGGAACGCAATTTCCGCTTCAGGAGCCGGCTGGGGAACGCCGCGCTGTCGCTCGAATGGGAACCGCTCGGCCGCGGCCGCTACCCGAACCCCTATCAGTTTACCCCACTGAAATTCTCGCCCTATTTGTTCTCCGGCGCAGGGCTGCTCTATACAGACGCCAGGCCCGATTTTTCCCGTACCCGTACCGACCATTTCAGCCAGCTCATCCGGCAGGACGAGCTGAAGAACGAACCCGTAACCCGGTTTTGCGTCCCCTTCGGGCTGGGATTCAAGCTGGACGTCAGCCGCCGCGCCGCGCTCGGCTTCGAAGCCGGCGCCCTGGCCACCTTCACCGATTACCTCGACGGCATCAGCCAGGCCGGCAACCCCGGCGCCAACGACTGGCTCCCCTTCGCCCAACTGGCTTTCACCCTGCGCCTGGCGCCCAAAGACTCCGACCGCGACGGCATCGCCGACAAAGAGGACAACTGCCCGCTGGTGAAAGGGAACTGGACGGCCATGGGATGCCCCGACGAGGATGGGGACGGCGTGGAAGACCTCGAAGACATCTGCCCATCGGAAAGCGGCCTGGCCCACCTCAACGGCTGCCCCGATGCCGATAACGACGGCATTGCCGACCGGGAAGACCGCTGCCCCAACCTGAAAGGCCCCCCGGCAACGCAAGGCTGCCCCGATTTCGACCGCGACGGGTTGGCTGACCTCGATGATGAATGCCCCTTCCTGCCCGGCCCCAAAGGCCGCTACGGCTGCCCCGTCCTGGACTCCGACGCCGATGGCGAGCTGGCGGATGAACCCGAGATGTGCATCCTCAGCGCCACAGAGCTGAGCCTCCGGCAGGCCGAGGAAAATACCCTCGAAATGGCTTCCCTGATCAAAGCCCTCCGGCCCCCGGCACGCATCCAGTCTTTGGTCAAGGAGGCGGAGTTGAGGGTTAAAGCGGTAGGGCCGGGCATTTTTTGAAGGGGGCGCCCGGCTCTTCCAGGCCTGCCGTGCCACATTCCGTAACCTGCTAAGTACAGTGGGCAGTAATCAGTGCCATTTTGCGCTGTTTTTCAACGAGTTGCGATTGAAAAACTTGTCTCCTTATTTAGTTCCCACTGCACTAACGGACGACAATTTCTCCGACGAGCAGCCAGGCGAGGTGGCCGGAGCCGGGAGCGCCCTCCGCTATGATGCCGTGAGGTTGCGCAATGATGCGGATATAGCGGGCCCGGATGCTGGCAGGCCTGAACGTCCGGTGCTGGGTGCGGCCCTGCGCGCCTGCTTCGGCCCGCTCTTCCATGTTTTCGGGAGTATGGAAGATGGCGCCGTCGTCGGAAAAAGAGAGGCTGGCTGCGGAAGGCGGGTATATCCAAACGCCCGGGTCGTTGAAAAAATGCAGGCCTACCGATTCGATGGGCTGCAGGATGCCCAGGTCGATAGTGGCCTCCATGGGGGCTTCCTGCCAGGCCAGCCACTCGCCGTCTTTGAAGCGGGTTTCGCTGGCCGGCAAGCCGTTCACCAGCACACTGGCCGGCAGGTGGCGGTAATCGGAATGGGGCGGATGCTTCAGGCGAATCGGCCTGCCTGCGGCCCGGTGTACGCTTATCTCCTGCCGGATGATGGAGCTGGCCCTGGCGCCGCCTTCAAAAGTGGCGGCCATAAGCACGCCATCTCGCATCAGCTTAACCGGCCCGGAATACTCGGGCGAATGGTTATCCGGTTCCTGCCCGTCGGTGGTGTAGCGGATGCTTGCTCCTTCTTTCAGGGTGCTGAGCCGGATTTCCACCCCGCCGCCTTCTGCCGGAACCGCCGCTGTGCGGACGCCGAAGGCCTGCCGGCTGTACTCGACGCCCAGCTCGTCCAGCCGCCGGCTGTGGTGCATCAGCCGCCGGGCAAAGCTGCCGAAATCCCTCTTTCCCTTCGGGCTCCAGCCTACTTCCGCCAGCGCGATGGCCCGAGGGAAGGCCATGTATTCCGCCTGCCGGGCATCCGGTATGTATTCCGTCCAGAGGTTGCCCTGGACACCCAGTATGCGCAGCGATTCCTCCGGGTTAAGCTCTGGAGGAACGGGCTCGTAGCCGTAAACGTTCTCGAGGGGCAGATAGCCCCCGATGGCCAGCGGCTCTTCATCGCTCATCGATTGGTAGTAATCAAAATAACAGGTGGAAGTAGGAGCCATGATGACGCCGTGCCCCTGCCTGGCAGCAGCGATGCCGCCTTCGGCGCCGCGCCAGGACATGACCGTGGCGCGGGGCGCCAGGCCCCCTTCCAGTATCTCGTCCCAGCCGATTATGCCGCGCCCCTTGGAATGCAGGAACCGCTCTATGCGCCTGATGAAATAGCTCTGTAGTTCCTGTTCGCCATTCAGGCCTTCTTCCCGAATGCGCTGCTGGCAGCCGGGGCAGTTTTTCCAGCGCCCTTTGAAGCATTCGTCGCCGCCAATGTGGATGAAACGGCCGGGAAACAACCCGATCACTTCCGACAGGACGTTTTCAAGGAATTGAAAGGTGGCTTCCCGGGTGCAGAAGGCCTCCTCAAAAATGCCCCAGTGCGTGGCTGTTTCGAAGGGGCCGCCGGTGCAGCTCAGCTCTGGGTAGGCAGCCAGGGCCGCCTGGCAGTGGCCGGGCATTTCAATTTCGGGGATGATCGTTACGAACCGGCTCTGGGCGTATGCCACGATGTCTTTCACTTCTTCCTGGGTGTAATAACCACCGTAAGGCCGGCCGTCGTACCGGCGGGGCTGGCTGCTGTAGTGCCCCTCCTGGGTCTCTTTGCGGTACGCTGCAATTTCCTGGAGTTTGGGATACCCTTTGATCTCTATTCGCCAGCCCTGGTCGTCCGTGAGATGCCAGTGGAAGTGGTTCATCTTGTGCATGGCCAGCAGCTTGATGTACCGCTTGATGAATTCGGGTGGAAAAAAGTGGCGGCTCACGTCGAGGTGCATGCCCCTGTAGGGGAAGCGTGGCGCATCTTCTATTTCCACGCATGGAACAGCCCACGAAATGCCGGGGCGTAGCTCCCCCGCCTCCAATTCCGGCGGCAGCAACTGACGCAGGCTTTGTATGGCATAAAAAGCCCCTGCCGGATGGCCGGCGCAGATCCTGATGCCGCCGGGCGCAACATGGAGCCGATAGGCTTCGGGGTTCACAATGGAAGCGTCTGCTATCAGCGCTATGGCTTTTCCGGGAATCCCCTGCTCGTTTACAGGCCAGGCAAAGCCCGTGGCGGGGCGTAGAAGAGCAGCCAGGTAGTGGCCGAGCTGCTCCCATTCCGGCATGCCGCCCGGGCAACTGATCTGAAATGCTTCGCTGAGCCGGCACTGGCCAGGCTTTGGCTGCAGCTTCGCCGGCTCGGGCAGTATGGCATAGGTGACCCCGGATTTTTCCTTCCCTTTGTTTTGGCAACTCATGTCTGTATTGGCTGGCAACAGTGATCTGGCTTGATGCGGCAGGCTTCCGGCCTACGGCAACAAACTTGCGCCAAATAAGGGCAAGTTCAGTTTTTTTCTTAAAATTACGGCTCACAAATTAAAGCCTCCACCAAAGCAAATGGCCAACAGAAGAAAATTCCTCATCCAGTCCGCCCTCGGAACAATGGGCGCCGCTTTCGGCGCCTTTGCCTGTGGAAATACTCCGAAAGAAAAAACCATCGCCTCTGGCCCCTCCGCCCCTACCGTGCTTTCCACTTGGAACAACCTTGCGGCCAATGAAGCTGCCTGGGCGGTGATCAGCCAGGGCGGCAGGGCCCTCGACGCCGTCGAGCAGGGGGTCCGCGTAGTGGAAGCCGACCCCGAAGATATGTCCGTCGGCTACGGCGGGCGCCCCGACCGCGACGGCAACGTCACGCTCGACGCCTGTATCATGGACGAAGCAGGCAACTGCGGTTCGGTCTGCTTCCTGGAGCATATCAAGCACCCGGTCTCGGTGGCCAGGCTCGTTATGGAAAAAACGCCCCACGTCATCCTGTCCGGTGACGGCGCCCTGCGCTTTGCTCTCGAAAACGGCTTCCGGAAAGAAGATCTCCTGACGGAAAAAGCCCGGCAGGAATGGGAAGAATGGAAGAAGGTTTCAGAATACAAACCCGTCATCAATATCGAAAGCCACGACACCATCGGCATGCTTGCCATTGACCAGCAGGGAAACATCTGCGGCGCCTGCACTACCAGCGGCATGGCCTACAAAATGCGGGGCAGGGTAGGGGATTCCCCTATCATCGGAGCAGGCATGTACGTCGATAACGAAGTGGGCGGCGCCGTGGCTACGGGCCTGGGTGAAGCCGTCCTGAAAATGCTTGGCTCTTTCCTCATCGTGGAACTGATGAGGCAGGGGGCGTCTCCCCAGCAGGCCTGCGAAGAGGCCATCCGCCGGATTACCAGTAAGCAGAAAAACGCCGCTGAAATCCAGGTCGGCTTCCTGGCCCTGAATAAAAAAGGAGAAATGGGAGCGTACAGCATTCATCCGGGATTTGTTTATGCCCTCCATCAAAATGGCCGCAATGTCGGTCGGGAGGCAGCGGCGGCTTTGTAAAACCGGGCCTGGAAAAATTTAACATTTTCCGCAGAGTAGAATGCCCGGCAATGGCCGGCAAAGCCGGCCCGGATTAAACGGGTGGAAGTGTTCGGCTTATGAATGACAGTATTTTGTAATAGTAAAAACACTCTAAGACTCTGAGGATTAGGCTCCTAATGGCCGCCTGAAATTTCTCATAGATAAAATACCTTAAACTGAACGCAAAAACATAACTTTGGCATCGCTTTTAGGCCGGCGCAGTCGACGCGGCCTGCCCCGTAACCAAGAAAGCTTTGAGAGGTACACCTATCTGAATGAATCACGCCCGGGTTGCGGGCCGGATTTCTCCACCTTGACATCATTTCGGGTCGTGTGTATCGCGCAACAAATCATAAATTAACTAATAGGTTTAATTTCTATTAAATGTGGAATTGTACTTCCCGGAAATTAAATTTTACTATTTTTGCCCATCTCAAAAACTTATCCCATGACTCGATCAGTTTTGCTCCCTGTCCTTTTGCTTCTGACAGCCTACTCCATTCAGGCACAGCAACTTAGCTTGTTTACCCAGTACCGGGATAACGCTGGCATAGTCAACCCCGCTGCCGTGGAAAGCGACTGGATGGCCTTTGGCCAGAACATCACTTTCGGCGCTTCGTACCGCGCCCAGTGGGCCGGCCTGGAGAACGCCCCGCGCACCCTTGCAGCCCGCGGCTCTTACCTCTATGCCGATGGCTCCGGCGTGACGCTCATGGCCGGCGGTTACCTGATGAATGACCAGACAGGCCCTACCGGTTTCACAGGGCTGTACGGCCGCATCGCCGGCATCGTCACACAAGACCCCGAAGTGGGCGGCTTCTCGATTGGCCTGGGCGCCGGCGCCGTCAACTACCGCGTCAATGCTTCGGAAATACGCCTGCGTGATGCCGGAGATGTCGTGGGCTCGGCCGACCAGTCCCAGTTCTTCCCCGATGTGAGCCTGGGGCTCTATTTTTACCACCTCGTCGGGCGCAATGACGACTACATTTACGCCGGGCTCTCCGTGCCCCAGGTCATTGGCCTGGACCTGACTTTCCAGGATGAAAACGGCGAGTACACCACCAAGCGGGTTCAGCACTTCTACGGCATGCTCGGCTTCTACAAGTTCTTCGACAACGACAGCTTCCTGGAGCCCTCCCTGTGGGTTAAATACGCGCCCGGAGCCCCCATCAATGCCGACCTCAACCTGCGATACTACCTGCCTGTCAACTTCTGGATAGGAGCCGGAGGCTCCACCGCCGGTTCCGTTCACCTGGAAACGGGTATCGTGCTGGGGGATACGGCCGGATTCGACCAGACTTTCCGCATAGGCTATGGCTTCGGTTATTCCTTCAGTTCCTTCGGCCCGGCCGCAGGAACCACCCACGAGATCAACCTGGCCTTCTCGATGTTCAAATAATGCAGGCATGGCATCATCGACCCTGCCTTCATCCTTGTGAACATTTTGTTTTATAACTGAACCGGCCCCTGATGAAAAAGAGGCTTTGTCCAATGAGCGAAAAAATCATAGCTCCCAAATTCATTATCTCCATGAAGAAAATATTCCTTACGCTGGCGGTGGGGATGGCCTGCACTCTGGCCGCTCTGGCCCAGCCGACTATCAACATCGTTCCTCCGGATGGAGATCCGCCCTGTACCGGTGAGCAGGTCTGCGTTGACGTCATAGTCGCCGACTTCACCGACATCCTCTCCACTACGTTTTTCATCCAGTGGGACCCCGCTGTGTTGCAATACCAGCAGACACAGGGGTACAACCTGCCCGGGCTGACAGGGGGCAACTTTTCCCAGACTTCCGACAGCACCCTGCTGGTGCAATGGGAATTTGGCGATTGCGCCAACCCGGCAGCCACCGGCTTTACGCTTTCCGATGGCACGTCTCTGTTCCAGGTTTGCTTTACCGCATTGGGTGAATACGGCGCCGCCTCAGATATCATCATCCCGGCAACAGCCAGCCCATTGACACCCGATATCAAGCGCAAGGGCGCCGGATGCACCAACATCGGCATCGAGGAGGACAACATCGATACAGCCCTGGTTTCCACCTGCGTACGGCCCTTCATCATCGATATCTCCGATGAAATGGGCAACGAAGGAGACCTTGTGTGCATAGACTTCCGGGTTATCGGCTTCAACGACATGCTCAGCTTCCAGTTTCCCGTAGTCTGGGATGCCAGCAAAGCGGAATACGTCGACCATATCGTTCCCGGCAACCTGCCCAACTTCAACAACAACAACATCGGCACCCCCCTCAACGCCATGGGGGTGGAGCCGGGAAGCATAACCGTTTCCTGGAGCGCCCCAACCCCCAATACAGGCCTTTCCCTGCCCGATTCCACCCTTATCTTCCAGTTGTGCCTGCGACTCAAACCGGGCTCCTGCAACATGGATTTCGAGGTGGCCATCGCAGATGAACAGCCCGGGCAGGAATTTTTTGTCCCGGAAGCAGCCAACAACTACCAGAACGGCTTCAACGAAATTGCCGTCGGCCAGTTTTCCGGCCAGGTCTTCGTCGGCCCCTGTAACCCAACCGGGCTCCAGCTTGAGGCAAACTGCGGCGCGCCCGTCGCCCTCAACGATCAGGTCTGCATACAGGTGCTTGCAGGCGATAACTTCCAGGATGTTACTACCCTGCAGTTCCTAATGGAATGGAACCCCTCCATCCTGTCTTATACCAATACCCAGAACCCCATGCTGCCGGGCGGCATAACCTTCAATACGGCCAATACGGCCAACGGCATCCTTGGAATGTCATGGAGTGGAAACGCCACCGACCGCAACCCAGGCGCCGTGCTCTTTGAAGTGTGCTTCGATGTGGTCGGCCTGGGCGGCAACAGCCCCTTTACATTTATTAATCAGGATAATGCCCTGGGCGTCGATGTAGCCATCATCAACAACGGCGGGAACATTGGCATCAACCCCACCAACTGCGAGGTCGATGTCACCCAGCCCGATGGCGTTGTCATCAACATCTCTGATAACCTGGAAGGCCGCCCCGGGGATATGGTCTGTTACGACTTCGTGGCCAGCAACTTCAATGAGGTCACCTCCATGCAGTTCTCTCTGGCCTTTGAGCCTGCCATGTTCCAGTACATGCTGGCCGGCGGCCTGCAAAACCTCGGGCTTCCCGGCGCTTCGGTGGCCAACTTCAACTTACTGGGCGCCGGCGCCGGACAGATCACCTTCGGCAACTGGAATCCGGCTTCTCCCGTGACCCTGCCCGACGGCGCCTTGCTGTTCACCCTCTGCTTTACAGTGGTCGGCGACCCCGGTGAATGCGACCAACTGATCATTACGGATGTGCCGATCGTCACCCAGGCGATCACGGCTAGCTCCAATGGCGAAGACGTCGGCCTGGTCGGCGTAGGAGGCAATGCCTGTATCCTCAGCCCGGAAGGCTTTTACCTGGAAGGCAGGGAGGTGAGCGGCGACATCCAGGATACCGTTTGTATGCCCTTCGTCGTTTCCGACTTCGACGGGATCATCAGCGCCGATTTCACCCTCAACTGGAACCCCGGCGCCATGGAACTGGTAGATGTCGTCAACCCGGGCCAGATATCGGGCCTGAACATCGACCTGGTAGGGCAACCCGTGGGCAGCGCTGCCTTTGACTTCAATATCCCCGGAGGGCTGACGCTTCCCGACAGCACGGTGGCTTTCGAACTTTGCTTCAACCTGCTCGGCCCCCCCGACACCTGCTATGCCGTCACGGTCAGCGAATCGCCCCTGCCCACCGTTACCACGGCCAATGGCGCCGGCAGCCTGCTGGATATCCCAGGCCTGATGTGCATTAAGGATAAACTCTTTATCGATTCCGTGGCCATCGTCCCGGAAAGCTGCCCCGGCGCCGGTGACGGCTCCATCGAAGTTTTTGTCTCCGGTGGCGTAGCGGCAAACAACAATGACTATATCTTCAGCTGGCAGACGCAGCCTCCCCAGTTTACGCGCAAGGCGCGCTTCCTATCCGAAGGCGCCTATGTGGTTACGATCCTGGATGGCTCGGCGCCGCCTCTGAGCATCTCGGATACGATCTACCTGCCGGCACTGGGCGCCGACCTGTTCGTCAATGCCGGCGCCGACAAGGTGTCCAGCTGCGAACCGCCCTGCACCTTCATAAGCCCGCAGGCTTCCCAGGGGGCTACCATTTCATATAACTGGACGGCTTCCCAGGGCGGCCAGATCTGCAGCGCTCCGAATGAGCGGGTGTTGCTCGGCCGCGGGCCGGGCCTGTTTACTATTAGAGTCACCGATGAGGCAACAGGCTGTTTTGTCACGGACACCATCAGGTTGCTTCCTCCGGTGTTGCCAACGGTAGAAGCCGGCCAGGCGCAAAACCTGACCTGCGACGTCAACGAGGTAATGCTCACGGCCCCGGCTCAGGGTGATACGGTTCGCTACACATGGCTGAATGCCGGTGGTATCGTCGCCGGCCCGGCCGTCGGCCCCCTGTCGTTTATGGCCAGCCAGCCAGGCTCCTATTATCTGGAGGCCGAAATCGTCACAACCGGTTGCACCGCCCTGGACAGCGTCGTGGTCGCAATAGATACCATAGCACCCCTCGCTCAGGCCAGCCCCGGAACGGATACGACTTTCCTGGGTTGCAACGACATGGCCACCCTGATCGGCTTCGCCGGCGACAATACGGACGGCTACACTTTCCGCTGGCTCGACCAGAACAATAACGTGGTGGCTTCTACGCAGGACTTTATGACCGATCAGGCCGGCGTATTTACCTTCGAAGTGACCAACACCAACAACGGCTGCGTCAGCTCTGATAATACCATCGTCGTGCCGGATGTTGCCGTGCCGGCTGTAACGATAGAGGGCGTTTCAGGGGCCACCGACATCAATTGCAACGGCGATGAGGTCGAACTCCGGGCCCTGGTTTCCAACGTCAACCCCGACGCAGTTACCTATCAGTGGGTTGCTTCCGGCGGCGCACAAATCCAGCCGGGCACCGAAACGGAGCCCATCGCTGTGGTCACGGCGCCCGGCACGGTCGAAGTTCAGATCGTCAGCAACCTGAACGGCTGTGAGGCCAACGCTCTGATCGAAGTAGGCTATGACACCATCCCTCCGATAGCCCTTATCGCCATGCCGGAAACCCTGGATTGTGATACGGAACAGATTACACTCGACGGCGCCGGCTCGGCGCAAAATGGAACATACGTCTACCGCTGGCGGTACGTTACCCAGAACCTGGATGTGGACCCCAACCCGGGCAACCCCCTGCAGGCGGATGTCGCGCTGGAAGGTATTTACACCCTTCAGGTGACGGACACCGTTTCCGGTTGCTCTTCCACCGCAACTATCGAAGTGCTGCGGGATACGACCCCGCCGGCCTTCGAAGTGGTTGCTACCAGCAATGTCAACTGCCTGAACCCATTAGTGGTCGTGCGCGCCAACGTAAGCCAGCCTTTCGGCTCCTATTCCATCGATTGGCAGGCGCAAAACGGCGGCAATATTGTGGAAACAGTTCCCGGCGACACCCTGATCCGGGTCGATGCCGCCGGCACGTACGTCGCCACGGTGACCAGCTCGCTCACGGGCTGCACAGGAACGCTCTCCGCTTCTATAGAGGCCTTCCTGGACCAGCCCGAGATCACCATTCCCGATGATGACAGAAACATCTTCCTGAACTGCCTGTCCGTCCAGGATACAATTGATGCCCGGGGGTCTTCAGTGAGCGATTCGCTCGTTTCCATCTCCTTCGGCTGGAATGTGCTTCAGGGCTCTGCCGTCGGGCCGACCGACCGCTATTTCCTCCTCGTCGATGAGCCGGGTGTCTTCGAATTCGTACTGACCAACCAGCAGTCGCAATGCACCGTGCGCGACACCGTGGTGGTGGACGGCAACTTCGACACCCCCCAGGCCATTGCCGGGCCCAATTTTACCCTCGTCTGCAGCGAAAACAACGGCCAGCTGGACGGCTCTCAGTCCACTACCGGGCCGGATATCTACTATATCTGGGAAAGGCTGGAAAACGGCGTGCCGGTCGATACGGTGGCCGAAGGGCCTGACGTAGCCGTCACCCCCATCGACTTCCCCGGCATTTACCGCCTGAAGGCCATCAATACGGTGAGCGGCTGTTCGTCTTTCGATATCGTAGCAGTGGACGCCGATGGCGTGCCGCCCCAGATCGTGTTCGGGCAACCTACCGTCGCCGGCCTCCTGGATTATGATTGCAACTCCGATACCGTTACGGTCAACCTCAGCATCCTTCCGGATACGCTGAACTTCGATAACCTCACTTTCGAATGGGAAGGCGACATCCTGACAACCAATGACCCGCTCGTCGTGAGGGTGTTCGGCCCGGGTGTTTATACCCTGACGGTTACCGACACCACCAATGGCTGCGATGGCGTCAACGAACTGGTGGTGCAGGATATGCGCGTGTTCCCCACGGCCCAGGTCGTGAATGAAACCAACTTCATCGACTGCGATACGGATGTGGTGACGCTCGATGGTACGGGTTCTTCTACCGGCCTGAATTTTACTTATGAATGGGCCGATCCCTCCAGTACGGTCATCGGGACGGGCCTGCAGGCCGATGTCACAGCAGCCGGGGAATACCAACTGCTGGTTACGGACACCACCAACGGTTGTACGGCCACGGCCATTGCCATGGTGGAGGAAGACTTCGCCCCGCCGGCCATCACTTTCGAGGAGTTCCCGGCCTTCCAGTGCCGGGACAATACGCTGAACCTCAGCGCCGCGCCTTCGGGCAGTGTGTCCGATTTCAGCAGCATTACCTGGGAATCTCTGGGCGGCGGGCAGATAACACCCAATGCGGGAACCCTCACCGCCAGTGTAAACGGCCCGGGTTCTTATCAACTTACCCTGGTCAACGCCCAGAACGGTTGTGATTCCACCGCCCTCATCGAGGTGCTGGCCGATACTACAGCGCCCACCATCCAACTGCTTGAACCTGCTCTGTTCGGCTGCCCCGGGCAGACGGTTTCCATTGACGCCTCGCAGACGGGTTCGCCCGCCGACTTCGAATCCATCGCCTGGACGGTGGTCAGCGGCGGCGCATCCGTGACGCCGCCAACCGGCTCCCTGCTGGCCAGTGTCGATGGCCCGGGAACCTACCAGTTGTCGGTGGTAAGCGCCGCCAATGGTTGTGAGGCTTCCCTGGAGGTCGTTGTGGATCAGGACCCGAATATGCCCATGGCCCAGGCCAGCGCGTCCGACAATTTCATCGGTTGCGGCGAAAATATCATGTTGGACGGCTCACAGTCCTCCCAGGGCAGTGTGTTCAGCTATCAGTGGGTGGTGGTTTCCGGAACGGGCTCTCCCACGCCGGCCAATGCGGCCACTTCTTCGGTCAATGCCGCCGGTTCCTACCAGCTGATCGTGACGAATACGCAGAACAACTGCGCCGACACCTCCGCTGTGCTGACTATTGAACTCGACCCGAGCCTGGTGGAGGCCAGCGCTGCCCTGGTGGAAGCTGCCTGCGGGCCCGAAGCCCTTGTCAGTGGGAATGGCGGCGAGCTGCCGGCCGGCGCCACCGGCCAGTGGATATCGCTGGGTTCCGCTACGGTTGCCAACGCCGACAGCGTTGCCACGGCCGTCAGCAACCTGTCGCCAGGCGCCAACCTGCTGGTTTGGGCCCTGTCGCAGGACGGCTGCCCGAACTACAGCGTCGATACGCTGACTATCATACCGGAACAGGCTCCGGTAGCTAATAACGACGTCCTGGAGATCCCTGAAGGCGAAGTGCTCGCAAGCCTCAACCTGGCCGGCAATGACGTGCTGGATGGCGTAAGCGGATTTACCATCAGCATCGTGTCCAACCCCGCCCTGGGCAGCTTGCTGGATGAGGGCGATGGAGATTTCACCTACAGCCTGCTGAACAATCTCCTACAGCCTGCATCGGATGAGTTTACCTACAGCATCTGCAATAGCCTCTGCCCGGAATTGTGCGATGAAGCCACCGTACAGGTGACGATCGCGCGCGATACCACCATCGAGCTGGAACTGCCCAACGCCATCACCCCCAACGGTGACGGCCTGAACGATGCACTGGTCTTCGACCAGTTGCTGCTCAACCCGGACAAGTTTCCCGACAACGAGCTGATCATCTTCAACCGCTGGGGAGATATTGTCTTTAAGGCCAAGCCCTATACCAACGATTGGCGGGGCGTCAATATGAGCGGGGAAGACCTGCCCGACGGCACCTACTACTATATCCTGCGGCTCACCATCGGCAGTGGTGAGATCATACGCGGCGACGTGACGATACTGAAGTAAAACAGCGATCGTGGCATGGCCACACAAGCGCCGCCTTCCGGCCGGAGGGCGGCGCTTTTATTTTTCAGAAATGGTAAAAAAAAGCCAGGGCAACCGCATTTTACTTTTTTTGCAGCAAATGCCGGTATGCGCATCCTGCCGGGAGGCCGGGTTAAGTCGTCCGACGGTTTTGAGCCGTCAGACGACTAGCCGGGATGCGCCCAACGTTCATAGTCCGGCTGAAGGCTTGTTCTAAATGCGATTGCCCTGTGAAAAAGGCGCACTCAGGTGAAAAAAATTCCGAAAAAAGTTAAATTTGTGTCAATCCGCAAACTCCTTTGTGGAATAGCGCCCTGAACTATCTCCTCCTTACAGGAAGCTGATGCACTCATCTTCCTCCCTTCTGTTGTTGTAGAGTTGAAATTATAATCAATCCATCGCCATACATGAGACGTATCGCAGTTTTTCTCCTGTTGTTGCAGGCGGCGCTCGGCGCTGCGCAAAACGTAGTTCAGTTGACGGTTGAAAGCGGGAATTCCGCTTCCGATTGCGATGATATTTTTACCGCGCCCGAATACCTCTGGCAGGTCAATGTGGAAAGTGAAGGCTGGCAGACGTATCCGGCCAACGGCCTGTGTTTTAACAGCCTTCCCAACCAGCAGTACACGGCCAGTTATACCTGCCCTTCCGATGTGCCGGCTCAGCTGGAAGTGTGCTTCCGGGCTTTTGAGAACGACCCGATCATCCCTATCGGCTGCCTCATCGCGCCCTCCTGCCTGGAAACCATCTGCGAGAATTTCGACATTCCAGCTCCGGGCCAGAGCGCAACCTACACGCTGGTATTATCCGGCGGCGCTTCGACAGGGGAAGTTACCTTTACCATCAGCACTTCCGAAGGGCTGTCCTCCAATGACGCCCTTTGCAATGCCGCCAACCTCGGGCTGCTCCTGCGCGGTGATACCGTCGGGGATTATACCATGGGCATTTATGACAACATCTGCGCCACCAACGCCAACGAACCCAACCCCATCACCCAGGGCGGCTTCGGCAACGAAAACGGCGTCTGGTTCCAGTTTACCACCGGCAGCGACATCGGCTCCCTCATCCTGGTGGAAGCCCTTACCGACCCCGAGGGCACAGGCGATGAGATCGATATCCAGATGGGCATATACACCTCCAGTAATAATGCCTGTGACGGCAACTTCACGCTGCTGAGCTGGGCTTCCGACAACAGCACCCAGAACGCTTTTTTACAAATACCCTGCCCCCAGCCCAATACCACTTATTTCATCCTGATCGACGGAGCGATCTCCTACCCGGGCTCCGAGGCCGGGGTGTTCGGCGTACAGGTAAGCAATGTGGATGTGGATGACGCGCCCGACCTTCGCTGCGACGCCATCATGATGGGCGAAGTGCCTGAAAACGGCTCCGTCAGCCTGCCGCGGCCGGTTTCCAATTACTGCGCAACCAGTGTGAGCGACCCCTTCAGCCCCAATTTCGTCATGCAGTCCTCCGTTTGGTTCCAGTTCATAGCCCCGCCCTCCGGGCACGTGCTCATCGAAGGCATCTCTAGCCGCACGATAGACTCCATCGGCATCCAGCTGGGTGTTTACCGCGCCTTTAATGACAACTGCAACCTGTTCTTCCAGCATATCGACAGCGAATACACCGAAGAAGGCCTCGACGAGTCGCTGGAGGTGGCCTGCCTTTTCCCCGGCCGCCTTTACTACCTCGTCATAGACGGCGATGCTTACCACAACCGGGGCATCTTTACCGTCACCATTTCCGATGCAGGCGATATTACTCCCGTAACCAACCAGGATGTCACGATCTGCAACGGCGACAGTTTTACGGTGGGTAGCTCGGTATATACGGCTTCCGGGCTCTATGCCGACACCCTGACGCTCTTCCAGGGCTGCGACAGCATCGTGAACACCAACCTCACGGTGCTGGATCCGGTCAGCATCGGCATCGTACAAACCCAGCCTGCCATCGGGGAGGGCAACGCCAATGGCATCGCCCAGCTGAGCGCCTCCGGCGGCTCGGGTGGCGGTTATACCTTCGAATGGTGCGACGGCAGCACAGGGCAGTCGAACGACATGCTGGTGGGCGGCGCCCTCTGCTGCGTCACCGTTACGGATTCCCTGGGTTGCGTGGGCGACACCTGCTTCACCGTGGAATTCATCACCGACATCATCCCTTCTTTCCAGGGCGACACCCTGGCCTGCTTTGGCCGGGAGGACGGGCAAATCATCTTTTCGGCCGTCAACGGCCAGCCGCCCTATATGTATGAATGGCGGAATGCCGCCAACACCATCAATGGTTCGGGCATCATCAATGCGGAAGGG
Source organism: Bacteroidota bacterium (assembly GCA_963169455.1). Lineage (GTDB taxonomy): Bacteria > Bacteroidota > Bacteroidia > Chitinophagales > Saprospiraceae > JACJYE01. The sequence continues at coordinate 49,600 of CAUJDW010000062.1, forward strand.
GAGGAGGTCGTCCTGCCCGACCTGCCCGCCGGCAGCTACACCATAGAGATCATGGACGCTTTCTTCGACACCACGATCACGGTGCAGATACTGGAGCCGGAACTATTGGTGCTGACGGTTGACAACCAGCTCGACGCGAGCTGTTTCGGCTTCTGCGACGGCCAGGCTTCCGCCTCGGCCAGCGGTGGGGTAGGGGGTTATCAGTTTGCATGGAGTAACAATGAATCAACGGCGGCTGTAAGCGGCCTGTGCGCCGGCCCCTATCAGGTGACCCTCACCGACGCCAATGGTTGTACGCAAACGCAGAGCATTACAATTGAAGAACCGGAGGAATTCATCGCCACGGCCCTGGAAGTACAGCCCGTTTCCTGTTTCGAAGGCAGCGACGGCGCCGTCACGGTGGAAACCAACGGCAACCCCGCTGCCTATGCGTGGAATACCGGCGCCCTTACCCAAACCGTCAATGGCCTGCCGGCTGGTAGTTATGATGTCCTGGTGACCAATGCCGACGGTTGCCAGGACAATGCCTCGGTGACGGTGACGCAACCCGGCGGGCCGGTTACCGTGCAGGCGATCGTAGATCAGGTGGTGAGCTGCAAGGGTGAGGCCGACGCCATACTGCGCGCCATTCCCGGCGGCCCCGGACAAGCCTTCACCTTCAACTGGTCAACCGGCGCTACGGGGGAAACGGCTTCGGGCATCGGCGCAGGCAGTTATTCTGTTGTCGCCAGGAATGAAAAAGGCTGCGAAGCAACAGCGGAAATTACCGTTACCGAGCCCGATTTTATTCAGGCCCAGCTTTCCGCCACGGATGTGACCTGTGTCAGCGGAGAGAATGGCGGCGCAGTTCAGGTTGATACGACAACAGGCGGCACTCCGCCTTATGAATATGCGCTCGACGGCGTGCTGTTTGCACCATCCCCGCAGTTCCCGGCCCTCTTTCCCGGGGCATACACGGTGGCCATCCGGGATGCCGCCGGCTGCGAAGCCGAATTCAGCGCCACCGTCAACCCCGCGCCGGAACTGACGGTGGAACTCGGCGACAACGAGTCCCTGCAACTGGGCGACTCCCTGCGCCTGACGGCCCAAACCAACAGCCTCGATGCGGTGTACACCTGGGTTTATCCCGATTCCAGCGGCAGCAAGGCCGCCGGGCAGTCCATCTGGGTGAGCCCCATGATCTCTTCCGGCTACCGCGTGGAGGTGCTGGATACCGTGACGCTCTGCCGGGCTTCCGATGTCATTTTCGTCAATGTGGCCACCAACCGCCGGGTCTTCATCCCCAACGCCTTCAGCCCCAACGAGGATGGCCGGAACGACAACTTTATGATCTATGCCGATAATGCCGTGGTTCGCATCAGGTCGTTGCGCATTTTCAGCCGCTCGGGCAACCTCGTGTACGAAGACACCGACTTCCTGCCCAACGACATCGATCACGGCTGGGACGGCACATTCCGCGGCCAGGAACTGGACCCCGGGGTATTCGTTTACGCCGCCGAGATCGAGTTTGTGGATGGCCTTGTGGAGGTGTTCGGAGGGGATGTGGTGTTGGTCAAGTAGCTGTAGGGATGGAATCCCTTAAGGGATCCCATCTCTAAAAAATAGCATGCAGCCCCAGCCCCAGCCAGTCGCCGCGTCGGATGGCGCCCAGACCGTTCTGGCTGAAGTACATGTTGCCAGTGAACCCCGGGCCGGCCTGGCCGCTATCGCCCTCGTGCCAGGTATAATGGAGCAGTATTTTCAGGTTGCGTTTGCTGAGGTGCCAGTTAAAACCGGCATCATAGGTGCGTTCGGAACCGGAAGAAGCCCCGACGGCTTTGGCGTCGGCCTGGCCGGCGAGATCGGAGGCGCCGCTGAACTGCATGAACATAAAAGTCGGCTCCAGAAAGTATTTGCCGCCCAGCACCAGATTGTAGCCGATGCGGGCATGGCCTGTGCCGGAAGCATAGGAAAAACTGCGTTCGCCGCCATCGGCCAGGGCGCGGCTGCCATCGCGCCACATGAAGTTCCACTCGCCGTCCAGGTTGAGGGGGCCCCAGTTGAAAAGCAGGTCGGCGCCGGCGGCATAACTGGCGGCGAAAAGATCCGTCCGCCCCTGCCAGGAACCGCCCAGGCCCAGGGACAGGCCCTTGCGCTGGCCGAAATAGTTGATGTCGTAACCGATCTTGTACTCCGTCTGTTCCGGATCACCGAGGTACAACACAGCGCGGCCCACCAGCAGCGGAGAAAAGGCCCGGCCCGTGGAATTGCCGCCAAAGGCGGGCGCCATGGGATTGAACAGCCCGAGGTTGTAATTGAGGCCCAGGTTCTCTTCAGCATTCAGGAACAGGCCGCCCAGGTTGAGCCCCACGGCCCGCCCCGGGCCCGTGCCCACCAGATGGGTGCGGATGTAATTCTGCGACATGGATTTCTCCATAGAGTTGGTGGCCCAGCCCGAGGTGATGCTCTCCCGGCTGAGCTGGGGGCGGAAGTAGCCCCCCACAATGTTCAAACCCTGCCTGCCCTTTATCGGCTGCCATTGGATAAAAGCGTCCCAGATGCCGAACTCCGGCAGCGAGCCGTTGTTCGCCCCGCCGACATGGCTGGCCAGCACATCGCGGCCCAGGAGGTCATAGGCGCCCATGAACAGGAACCTGAAGCCCTCCCAGGGCTCTGCCCGGAAGCCCAGCCGGGCCCGCCGCAGCATGAAGTTGAAGCGGTTGTCAACGGCTTCGTATTGCCCGGAATCCGGATTGAAAATCTCCTGGCCCACGCTGTAGCTGGACCAGAACTGCACCATCATAAAAGGCTCGATGGCAGCGCCTTCCTTCTTGCGAAGCCAGTTGTCAAAACCCGCCTGCCCGGCCAGGGACAGGGACAGGAAAAGCGCGGCTGCCAGCGGTATGATCCGGTTCATGTTTTTTTATTGTGGCTCAGGCTTTTCAGCCTGCAGTGGGAGTAATAATGCCATTCTCAAACAGGCTGAAACCTGCGCTGAGGAAAAAAACCGGGCAACCCCTTGAAAAGCGGCTGCCCGTTTTAACTAATGATGAAGTAAACGCACTTCATCCATTACCCAATAAATCACCCAACTAGTTATATCGCGTCCGCTAGTGCGGCAATTTGTGCATGATGCGGCCGTAGGTGTAAGTGCCCAGAACAGCGCCCAGCATCACCACGGCGATGATGAAATAACCGTTGCCGATCAGGACGTACATCGGCCCGGGGCAGCAGCCTACCAGGGCCCAGCCCAGCCCGAAGATGGTGCCGGCCAGCAGGTGGCGTTTGATGTTGAACGGCATGGGCGTATAACCCACCGTCGTGCCCCGCAGGGTCTTCATCTGGACTTTTTTCATGATCCACATGGCGATAGCCCCGAGGATAACCGCAGTGCCGATAATGCCGTACATGTGGATGCTTTCGAAACGGAACATCTCGTGAATGCGGAACCAGGAAATGGCTTCCGACTTCGTCATCACGATCCCGAAGAAAATGCCGACGATAAAAAAGGAAATATTTTTCATTGTTTCTTTTGCTCTTTTTGATGGATCAATTCAACGGCTTAAAAGGACATCAGCAGGGGGAACAGCAGGTGCGTCATCAGCAGCCCGCCGATGAAAAAGCCGATAACCGTGATCAGCGAGGGCAACTGCAGGTGCGCCAGGCCGGAAATGGCATGCCCGGAAGTACAACCGTCGCCGTAGCGGGCGCCGAAGCCTACCAGGAAACCACCGGCGAGCGCCAGGATGATCCCTTTGATGCTGCTGAAATTGAACAGCGAAGTGGGCACAAAGCCCATTCCCTTCTCGTCACCCTCCGGGTAACTGATGCCGATAGTGGCCAGGTAGTCAATGGTCGACTGGGAAATGGCTACCGTTTCGGGGCTCTTCAGGAACAGCACCGACACGATGCCGCCTACCAGCCCACCCACCACAAAGGAGAGGCGCCAGTATTCATCCTTGAGGTCCATTTGAAAAAAGGGCGTCTTTTTGCCGGCGCCGGCCATGGCGCAAACATCCTTGAAGGTCATGGACACCCCAAAGCTGCGCCCCATCCAGGTGAGCAGCACCAGCGTCAGGGCGATGGCCGCCCCCGAAACCGCCCAATGCCAGGGCTGGCTGATGAAATCCAGAAAGGAACCAGAATTTCCGATCAACTCCATATTTGTTCGATTTTTTTGATCAAAAAACGGGCAGCCCGCAGGCCATCCACACACAAAATCGCAAGATTATCCGATTACGCAAACTGATTGATCACTTTGGCCAGCTGGTGCGCAGATTGCATGCCTGCCTGCCGCCATTTGACTTCGCCGTTTTTAAATAACACGAAGGTCGGCACGCCCTGTATCTGCATTTTGGAAGCCAGCGCCCGGTTCTGGTCCACGTCGATCTTGACGATCATGGCTTTGTCTCCTATCTCTCCCGCCACTTCCTTCAGAATGGGCGCCATGGCCTTGCACGGGCCGCACCATTCGGCGGAAAAATCAACCAGAACCGGCTTTTCGCCGTTTATCAGTTCGCTGAAAGACATTTTCTTTTTCATGTTTGTGTGCTTTATTGAAGTAATGCTTTTAGTACAGCACCACCGCCTTTGTTGCTTTCCGCCCGGCAGTGGCTGCAAATGACGATGCAAAGATGGCCAGCGCGCCGGCCTCCGTCAGTGACCAAGGTCACAGGCATGGAATAAAGTTTTTTCCGACCTTTGCAGTAGTCCAACCAAATTTTTTTCGAAAATGCTCAAAACAATAAGCAGCCCGGTTACTCCCGCAAAAGAAAAGGATTCTCTGCCCGCTTCCCTGCGCTATATCGTCGACAAGCTGGAAGGCCATCGGGCGTTAAAACCCGCTGAAATGCGCCGCATCGTGATCGATGCCGGCGTTCGCCAGCAGGACATCGAGCCCTGGTCCGATTTCGGGCACCCGCCCGCCGACAGCTATGGCCGCCGCCTCATTTATGCCGGCCCCAATTTCGAGATAATGGGCATGTCGTGGGCCCCGGGCGATTTTTCCGCCATTCACGACCACGGCTACACCCAATGGGGCGCAGTGCAGGTTTTCGGCCCTGCCGAACACGCCGTATTCCGCGTCGATGAAGGCCGCATTACGACCTTGTCGCGGTCCCGCTTCAAAGCCGGCGATGTGGTGGGCGTCAGCCATTCGCTCGTACACCAGATGGGCAACCCCACCGATGAATACTTCATGACGCTCCACGTTTACGGGCGCCCCTCAGATATCGGCAACGTGACGGGAGATGCCCGCGTTTACGACCTGCAGCACGAAAAGATATGGCGCGTGGACGGGGGCGTCTTTTACGCCCTGCCCGAATCGGAGGTGAAATGGGTGGAAGAAGGCCCGCGCCCGGATTTTCCCACCCGCCTGCGGCACATGGTGGAACTGGCGCGCCGCCTGAAGCGCATGGCCCAGGCCAATGTACCCGGAAGCGAGGCCCAACTCCAGGCCGCACTTGAAGATCTGTTCTCCGCCCGCCACCGGGCCCAGTTGCTGCGCTGCCTCGACATCAATGTGGATGAAAACGGCCACGAGGCCAATTCGGTGTACTGGCGGATACTCCGGGAAGAGCTGAAAGAAGCTGCCAAACTGCAACTCGAAATGCAGAAGGGAAAACGCCCCGAAGACCGCTTCCACCATTATGCCGAACTCTACGACGCCCTTATCTGCCAGCCCTGCCTGGACGATTTCATGGCCGGTTATCTCCGCTTTTTCCGGGATCAATACCCAATCTCCTTCCCGGACAGCTCGGTGCTTTCTGTCGGTTGCGGCACCGGCCTGGCAGAGCAGTTTATGATCGATGAGCTGGGCGCCCCCTACGACAAGCTGTTCGGCATCGATATTTCCGAGGCCATGATCGCGGAGGCCGGCCGCCGCATCCGGGCCGAAGTGGCCGACATACTATCCTACGACAGCGGGGGGCAACAGTGGGACATCATCTTCAGTGGGCTGAACGTCTTCCATTACCTCGATTTTGAACGCCTGGAAGAAGCCATTCAGCGCACCGCCAGCCTGGCCAGAGCCGGCGGGTATTTCATAGGCGACTTCATCACCCCGGACCACATCCGCTGGTATCCCAACCTGCTTTATTCGGCAAACAAGGAGGTCATTTCCCTGCGCAGCCCGCGCCTGGTGGAAGATAAAGGCCGCATATTCCAGGAAAGCGAGATCGTCAACATCGACTTTTCCGAAGGGCGCATGGAACTCAATTACGCCGGCAAACACCTGCGGTTTTTGCCGCCGCTGCACCGCATCCGCGCCTATTTCGAACGCCATTTCGGCGGCCCGGTAAGCCTGTACGACGCCAAAAGCCTGGAACCAATACCGGACTGGGCGGACAGCTGCAAAAGCACCCGTTATATCGTGGTGGCGCAGAAAAAAGGCTGAGGCGCCGGCGCTTTCAGGCTGCGTACTGGTAACCTTCCTTGATCAGGGGTTCCGTAAAGCGGTCGGCCAACAGGTAAGACATGGCAGAGCGGGCGCCAAGCTGCTCCATCGCCTGCTCTACCTGATGGAGGCGGGCGAGGATCTTTCGGGCAACCTCATGTTCATTATTGATGTAGGCCGCCTTCAGCAGCGGCAGGCCGCGTTTTAAAACCACATCAGCCTGGGCCAGCATGTGGAAATCGCGCCAGAAGTGCAGGTAAACAGCCGCGATTCGGTACACCAGTAAAATCAGCAGCAAGGCCCAGAATAAATAGCGGATGCCGCCTTCCAGTATCGCGGGCGCCTTCATCTGGGGTAAAAACAACAGCCCGATGGACAGGATCAGCAGCGGATACAAGACGAAATTCGCCACCCGCTGCCTGGCCTTGCGCTCCAGGCCTTCACGCAGGTTTCTGAGCCGGGCGCCATAAGACAAATACGAAAGCAGCGAGAACAGCTCATCACGGCCCAGCCGCTGGCAGGCCAGGTAAAGGAGGAAGTTGCTTTCCAGCATGCCGCCGCCGCTTCCCTCCAGGGAGCCCGGCTCCGAAAGCTTCCGCCCGAGCGCCTCCTCATCCTCCTGCCGGTGTTTCCCTTCCGGGAAAAAGGCCCGGTACCTGAAATACAGGCCCGTATCATCGCTGTTTCTGGCCTCGGCCCAGTTTTTTTCTTCATCATCCTCTATCTCGCTGATCTTCAGCGCAGCTTCAAAGCGCTTTTCCTGCAGAGGCGCATTGGACAAATAGTCAAAGTAGCCTTGAACGTTATGCTGCTGCCGGGCCCGGGCCCACAATTCCTTTTCCGTCAATTCGTCCAGGTATTTTCTCGCCTCCAGCGAATGCCGGCTGCGGGGGTGCTGCCCCAGAAAGGCCCAGTAGCTTTCCACCGCGTTTATCGCCCGGGCTTCATGCCAGCTATTTTCCAGAGCCTGTTTTTTTTCCAGCACCTCTTCGAGCAGCGGCGCCAGCACCTCCCGAACGGCGCCGGAGAAGCTGCCGCCCTGGCCCCGTTGAAGCACGACGGCATCCTTGAAAATACTTTCCCCGGCCAGGGAGCCGCCGGGCGCGAAAGCCACCGCAAGCGCCTTTCCGGTTCGGTGATTATCCATGATGTGGCGGAACAAATCCGCTTCTTTCAGGGCGAGCGCCAGAAAATCATTGCTGATCACCAGTAAGAAGACGTCCGCCTTGTCGATCAGCTGGCCGAGGCCGTATTCGCCAAGGCCTTCCACGGAATGGTATTTCACCCTCATCCAGGGCCTATCGGGTTCCAGCAGTTGCAGCAAGGGGCTGATCTCGGTGCGGAGAGGCTCATCCCTTTCACCATAAAGGAAAGCGATATCCAGCCATTGCGGCTCCGCCGGGACAATGCCTGAGGGCCTGACCCCGGCAGGATTTTCCTGCCTGGCGCCCGGAAGGTTACGGGATTCCTGTGTTGGGCGGGCCATAGTTTTCTCTTTTTCGGGCTGCTGCTTCATTGGAGGGAAGGCGTTGTCATTATTTTAAACAGCCCATAGCCCGGAAAGATTGCCGCCGGCATGCAAAAAAGGACGTATTTTCATTGTTGAAGACAAAAGGGAGGCGCAGTAAAACTAAAAAAATCACCCCTTCACTTTGGAAGCGGCCCAAAGTGAAGGGGTGATCCAAACAACCTAATTCTAATAACAAACCGGGATGAATCCGCTTTGCAATCTCAAGAGAATACTTCCGGCAATTGCCAAAACTGGATAATTGTATGGGATTATGAAATATAGCCTTTTGGGATCTTACAGCATGTTCGGATGCGCATGTGGCTTCATCCGATTCACGAATCAAAGATAAGCCGCACAGGCAAAAGAGGTGTTAGAGCAGAATTAGAGAAGAATTAGAAAGCGGTTAGAAAGGCAATTCCAGCGTAAAAACGGACCCTTCCCCCGGCCTGGAAGCCAGGCGCAGGTTGCCGTTGTGCATTTTGGCTATTTTCTGTACCAGTGGCAGCCCGACACCATAACCGGGGAACTCCTTGGCGTTCTCAGCCCGGTAGAAGGGTTCGAAAACGTGAAGCTGGTCTTCGGGAGCAATGCCTATACCCTTGTCGAAAACGCTCACTTCCAGTTTTCCTTCTGTAAAATGGGCCCGGATTTTGACCTGTTCACCATTAGAAAACTTGATGGCGTTCTCCAGGAGGTTGGAAATAGCGATCCGGATGAGCTGGTAGGATCCCCGGTACACCAGGTTTTCCTCATTGGAGGGCATATCGCCGAAATCAATAGCTATGGGGTGTTGCGGGTAAGCTTCCTTAAACTCATCCACCAGGTCGAAGATGAGGTCGTCGAACCGCCACTCGGGCTGCCTGCCGTCGCCGCTGTCCGGATAGCTCAGCCGGATCAGCTGCCTGACGAGGATGTTGAGGCGGTCCGCTTCCTCTCCGATGGCCTCCAGGGCCCCCTGGTATTGGCGGGGCAGCTCTTTTTCCAGCATGGCCGCCTCCACCTGCCCCATAATGGCAGTCAGCGGGTGTTTCAACTGGTGGGAGGCGTTGCCGATGAACAAGTTCTGCATCTCGATGGCGGCCTCGATACGGTCCAGCATCAGGTTGAAGGTTTCGGCCAGTTGCCCCAGCTCGTCATTCCTGCCCTCTTCGTTCTTCAGGCGCAGGTTCAGGTTGGTGGAATTGATCTTCTTCATTTCCCGGATCATCCGCCCGATCGGCTGCAGGATGTGGTAGGCATACCAGCGGCTCAGCAGAAAGACCCCGGCAAGCGACAACACCAGGAAAAGCAGCATCAGGCGAAGCAGATTCTGAAGCTTGCGCTGGCCGTACAGGTCCTGGGCCACCACCACCACGGCATACACACCCTTATCGTCATCATACCGGATTCCGACCCCCGAGAGCAACTTGCCGTGGGAAAACTCCACCAGCCCCTGCCGGCCAATCTGCTGCAGCAGTTCCATGCTGATATATTCCGGCGTATTGTCCACGATCTTTTGCAGGCTGTCGAGCAGGAAAAAAAACTCCTGTTCCTGAGGCAGGGTGCGGGAATGACGGCGGTTGATCTCTTCGAGGAGTTGAGGCCCCAGTTCTTCCTTCTCCAGGGAAGCCTTGGCCGCGATATGCGCGCGGTCTTCCAGGCGGTCAAAAAACTCCCGGTGCGTGTACTGCCTGTTGAGAATGTACAGCAACACCAGCACAACCGTTAAAATCGCAAAATTGGCAAGGGTGAACGTCAGTGCGATCCTATTCCGAAGCGTCATGGTTTTCCTTTAAAATATAGCCCATACCATAGACGGTATGGATCAGCTTGTTGGGATATCCTTTGTCTATTTTGTTGCGCAGGTAATTGACGTACACATCGACGACATTAGTGCCGGTGTCAAAGTCCAGGCCCCATACCTTTTCCAGCAGCTCGTGGCGCGACAGGGCCTTGCCCGGGTTGCGGATGAGGCATTCCAGCAGCTTGAATTCCCGGATCGTCAGTTTGACCTTCCGGCCTTCGCGCCAGGCCTCCTTGGCCTCCAGGTTGACCTCCAGCCCGGCATAGCGCAGCACACTGGGCGCCGTCGTCTGCCTGCGGTAGCGGCGGGACAGGGCCTGCAGGCGGGCCTGCAGCTCGTTCATTTTAAAGGGTTTGGCCAGGTAGTCATCCGCACCGGAGTCCAGGCCTTTCACGATGTGGTTGGTGTGGTTCATCGCGGAAAGCATCAGGATGGGCGTGTCCTTCTGCAGGCGCTGCCGCACCTGCTGGCACACTTCCCAGCCGTTGAACTTCGGCAGGATCACATCGAGTATGATGGCGTCGAAATCGGAAGCCGCCAGAATTTCCAGGCCCGTCTCCCCATCAAAGGCCGTCACCACCTCATAGCCCGAAGCCTCCAGGCTCCGCTCGATGAAAGAGGCAATATTCTTCTCGTCTTCAATAACCAATATTCTCATCTGCCCTGACAATTCTGTTTTTAATCTGTTGGCGCTCTTTTCTACACATTGACCGGGTTTCCGGCCCCGGGCCACCGGCCTTCCCGCTGCGCCGCGCTTCATCCCGCCCACAAATTACAACGCCCCCCTCACAAATCACAATTTCCCCAAAACATCAACGCACCAGTTCGATCTCCAGCCAGGGTGCTTCATAGTGGTAGCCTTTCATTTGCAGGTAATGGGCAAAACGAGGCAGAAAAACGGAGCGCCGCTGGTTGCCCAGCGTGATGATGAGCTCGTCGCCAAACTTCCGCGCGCTCAATGCCTGCCCTTCTGCAAAAGGCAGCTTTACGCAGGCCAGATACCCATCGCCTTTTTCCCGGAACCTGAAGATTTCGTCCCGGAACAAAACGGCCGCCGGATCGGCATCCCCGTACACCGCCTCGCCAATGCGGGCCAGCGACTCCAGCCCGAATACTTCCTGCCCCTGGTGCGGCGCCCGAAATACAGGCAGGGGCTGGAAGGCCATATCGATTTCCTCCAGGTAAGCCTTCTGTGATGAAAAGTATCGTTCAAAGGGCCCTGTGGCGGCTTCTTCCGGAAAGATGCGGTTGACGATGATGCCATCGACGCTGTAGCCGTAAAGTTGCAGGTATGTAAAAGCCCGTTTCGCCTCCCGGATTACCATGCGCTCCGGGTTGAGCACGATGCGGATGGTGCAGGTTTCAGGGTCCTGCATAACCTTCTGAATGCGCTCCAGCTTGTCGAAAAGCGCCTCCAACTCCTCCATGCCCTTGTCGAGGGGAATGCCCGTCATGGTGCGTACCATGGCGCCGAAGCCTTTCATGGCAAAACGCTGCCCGGGAAAAGCCTTCATCATCCACGACTGGGTGGCCTGCGGCATGGCCAGCAGGCTGAGCGTTTCGCCGGTCGGCGCGCTGTCGATGATGATCAGGCCGTATGCCTTCATGCGGTAATATTCCTCCAGCCAGAGGAAAGCCGAGGCCTCCTCCATGCCGGGCAGCGCCGACAGTTCTTCCGCCACTACGTTCTTCACTCCCTGCATGCGAAAAGCCGCCATCATGAGCTGGCGGACGTTCTCCCAGTGCTTCTTCATGGAGTAATACAGGTCGAATTCCTGGGCGAATAAATTGGGCGCCACCTCCTGCGGCTCCGGCCCCAGTTCCAGGCCCAGGGCGTCGGAAAGGCTGTGCGCCGGGTCGGTGGAAATAACCAGCGTCCGGACGCCCCGCTGCGCCGCCCGCAGGGCCGTGGCGGCCGAAAGGGTGGTCTTGCCCACGCCGCCTTTGCCGGTGAAAAGAATGATGCGCATGTGGCCAATAGCTTGAGCGGCAAAGGTAAGGTTTTTCGACGGCCCCTGCTCAGGCAAACTCAAAATAGAGGGCACGGCCACGCGCCGCCTTTTCCAAGGCCGCAAGGCGATTTTTTTTCGAAATTAGTGGCAATTTGTAACTGTTTAGCCCTCTTTGCAGTATGGCCCAGGACGCGGGCCATTGGCGTCACGGGGTGGATGTAAGGGGTTACAATCAGGCGAGCCACCCCCGTACAGAGCAAGGAAGCGAAACAGCGGCTATGCCCAGTCAGGGGGTGGCTCACCCTGATGGGCTACCGATCAGCCACCCCCCTGACGCCTGGAATGAATACGGGCAGGTGGCCCTCCTAAATAGGTACCATACAGCAATATAGCCATACAGCAATATAGCCATACAGCAATATAGCCATACAACAATATAGCCATACAACAATATAGCCATACAGCAATATAGCCATACAGCAATATAGCCATACAACAATATAGCCATACAACAATATAGCCATACAACAATATAGCCATACAACAATATAGCCATACCAAGACATGAACCTCCAGGAACGCCTCCGCCTCCTCATGCGCCTGGGAGAGCACCTTCGGGCTGAAGACGATTACCTTCGGGCAGTCATGCAGCGCGCAAAGTTTCACAACCCCTGGTTCACCATCGAGAACCAGGAGTTGTCCATCAGGGCTATTGCAGAGCAATATCTCGATGGCGGCAAGCTGGGCGAGTGGCTATCGCGTTATGAGATCCCGGAGCAGGCGGCGCCTGCAACGGTGGCCATCGTCATGGCCGGCAACCTGCCGCTGGTGGGCTTCCACGACCTGCTGTGCGTTTTTGCTGCCGGGCATAAAGCATTGATCAAACTTTCCGACAAGGACCAATACCTGCTGCCCTACCTGCTGAAGCTGATGGGGCAATTCGACGATCGGGCTAGCAGTTATTTTGAAACGACGGAGCGCCTTCAGGGCTTTGAAGCCGTCATCGCCACCGGAAGCAATAATTCGGCCCGCTATTTCGAAGCTTATTTCAGCAAATATCCCCATATCATCCGCAAAAACCGCAATGGCGTGGCCGTGCTGGATGGAAAGGAATCGGAAGCAGAACTGCTGGCCCTGGGCCGCGATGTGTTCCAGTATTTCGGGCTCGGCTGCCGGAATGTCTCCAAGTTGTATGTCCCCCGGGGCTACCGGTTTGAACCGCTTCTGGAAGCCCTGCACGAATACAGAGAAATCGTCCAGCACGACAAATACAAGAACAATTTCGATTACAACTACGCTCTGTACATCCTCAACAAGGAGCCATACATGGCCAATGGGTGCATCATCCTGACGGAAAATGCGAGCCTGCAGTCCCGCATCGCCGGGCTGCATTACGAATTTTACGATAAACTGGAGGAGGTGGAATCGGAGATCAGCCGGCGGAAAGATGAAATCCAGCTGGTCGCCGCCCGGCCGGGATTGCTGCGGCAGGCTGCCCTGCCATTCGGGCAGACACAGCAGCCTCAGCTATGGGACTATGCCGATGGGGTGGATACGATGGCTTTTTTGCTGAGCCTTTAAAAAGGGAGCCGGCTCAAAACAATACCACAAAGGCGCAGAAAACGCTGAGGGGTTATCCCTGTTTTCGCGTTCTCCGCGCCTTTGCGGCTTCGTCATCAGAGGGTTTTGCTAATGAAGCAGCCCCCTTATCTGAATATCAGTTTCTGCGTGGTAATGCCTTTCTCAAACCACAGCTTCACAATGTACATGCCTGCCGGGAAGTGCTCCCGGTTCAGGGTCATGGAGTTGGTGTTGATGTTGAAATAATTCTTCACCAGGTTGCCCTTGATGTCGAACAACTGGACAGCCAGCATGGGGTGTTCGGCATCGGTGTTGAAGGATACTACATCGTTAACCGGGTTCGGAGCCACGACCAGGCCGACATCGGCGTTGGTGAGCAGGCTACGGGTGGAAGACACCTCACCGGCGCAGTCCAGCCCGAGGGCCAGGCAGGCCCGGGGAGCGAAGTATGCCATGATGGTGTCGAACGACAGGCGTGCTGCTACGGGGTCCGGCGGCGTCGTGGCGTTCGGGTTGGTGGGCGAGTAGAAATCCCAGGGTGCGCCGTTGTCGTCATCCGTCGGCAGCGGGGCGAGCCCTTCAAAACCGTCATTGCGGCTGTTGGCCACATCAGTAACGGCCTGCATGAAGGGATAACCCGACACGTCCAGGCTGTTGAATACATCGTTGTTGCCGTATTCATTCTGGAGCTTCTGAACCAGGTAGCTGCCCTGAACTTCCACAACCGGAAGGTTTACACCCGGCACGTTCACGATGCCTTCCACGTATGGCGCGTTCTGGTCGCCGGGGTCGTGGAAGGAGATCATCGGCGGCTGGCCCGGGTCAACCCAGGAGCTGTCGCCGCAGGCGCCGCCCAGGTTGACCGAAAGCTGGAAGTCGGAAGAGTAGTTGACCCAGTTCGGATAGCAGAGGGTGTCGCCAGGGGTGAAGATCGGGTATCCGGGCACGACGAAGCCGTAGCTCTTGGCCTCGATGTCGCCGTTAACCGGCTCGATAACCATGGGCACCGGGGTTCCGCCGGGGCCGAGGGTGATGAATTTGGGCAGCAGTACTTTGTTGTACGCATCCAGGCTGGAAGTGTTCAGCGTGATGTAGCCGCCGGTGCCGATGCCCCAGAGGGTGATCTTGTCCGGGTCGATGCCGAAGGGGTTGCCGTCCTCAGCCGCCGTTTTCTTGAAGAAACGGATAGCCGTGCGGGCATCCTGCACGCCGCGGTATGCGGCGTTGATCAGGAGGTAAACGCGCTCATCCTGGGTGGGCGCCAGGGGGTTCCAGCCCAGGCGATAGTCTGCGGAGGCTACCACGTAACCCATTTTGGCCAGGCGGGTGCAGGTTTCCACAACGGCGGAGTCGCGCAGCGTACCGCTGGTGCTCAGGTTGACCGGGAACGGCAAAAAGTTGCCGGAGTGGAACACGATCACCAGAGGGCGTTCGGTTTCTGTATCGCCGGTTGGGGTGTAAAGGTCAAAAACCAGAGGCTGTTTGAAAGGATGGGCGTCATTGTTCGGGTCATTGTCCAACAGTAAAATGATGGAGGCATTTTGGCCGTACACGAGCCCGGTTTCATAGCCCCTGAAGGTCACCTCATCAAAGACCTGGTCGAGGTATCTAACGGGCTGAGCCTGCGTGTTCAGGGCGAGCAGGCCGAGGAGAAGGATCAAAAGCGTGTTGATTTTCTTCATGGAGAAACCAATTTTAATGAACGAATAATTGTCCTGTTAATAATGCGATATTATCTTTTGTTCCATTCGTACAGAATGGAGGCGTAAGCCATCCGGCCGATGCGCGGGCCGCCGTAAGCCTGGAAATTCCGGTTGTCCAGCAGGTTGGAGGCCCCGATCTTCAGGATGGTGTTCCAGCGGTCCACGTTCAGGTTTATCTGGGCGTCCAGCAGGCTGTAACCGGGGATGAGCCCGGTAAACTGCGGCGAACCTTCGAAGTCGAATGATTCTATCCACTTGTAATTGGCGCGGAAGCCCAGGCGCTGCGTGCTTCCCCCCATCTTGACCGGGATGTCCCTTCCGGAAAAGCCCAGGTTGAACTTGTGTTCCGGGGTGTTGAAAGCCGGAATGATGGGGTCGTCGGTCTGGGAATTGAGCCGGTTCCAGGAATAGTTGCCGAAGAACTGGTAAAAGTCCCCGAAGTAGAAATTCCCTCCGAGAGAAAAGCCCTGTGTGGTCACCTGCTCCCGGGAATTGGCGGCGTAGCGGAAGGCCGTTATGTCCAGCGGGAAGCTGGAAGTGGCGTCGAACTCGATATCCAGGCCGATGTTGAAGCCCAGGAAGTCATTGTAGATGTTGTAATAATAACCGGCGTCAATGTAGAGCCGGTTGAACAAAGTCGTGCGGTAGCCCAGCTCGAAGGTTTTTACCTTTTCAGGCCTGACGGGGTCGATGTTGAAATAGGCGAGGTCGGACTTTTTCAGGCTGCCCCGGAATACATCGAAGGATTCCAGGGTGACGAGGCTGTCCACGCCGTTCAGGTTCCCGGCCAGGGTGGCCCGCCCGACGTTGAGGAAGAGGTACTGGTCCGTCAGGGTCGGGTTCCGGATGCCGGAGGAGAATGACACCCGCAGGTAGTTGTTTGCACGGGGTTTGTACACGATGGAAGCAGCCGGCGTGGATATCCAGTCGAAGTTCTCGTTCTTGTCCACACGGGCCGTGAGGTTGAGCTTCAGTTTGTCGCCGGCCAGGTTCTTTTCGATGCCGCCGTAGAAGCCGAACTCGTAATTGGTGATCTTCAGCCCGGCGGTGTCGTAGAATATGGTGCCGTCGGAAACAGGCGTGTACAGTCGGGCGTTGCCGCCTACGCGGATGTGGTCGGCAAAGGAGGGGTGGAAAACCTTTTCGCCGTGTACGTGGTACAGCGCAGAGCGGTCGACGAATTTCGAGCCCAGGCGCTCGCTGCTGTTCGGGGTGGAGGTGATCCGCTCGAATTCCCGCTGGAAGTTTTCGGTGCCTGGCTGGAGGAAGTTGAGGGTGCCTTCGATGTTGGGGTTGGCCTGGTTGGCGAAGGCTTCGGCCAGGCTGTGCCAGGCTGCCAGGGAGTCCCTGTATTCCACCAGCCAGGCCTCTGCAGCCTGGTTGTCGAATTCAAACATTCCGGTCTGTGGGTTGAAAACCAGTTCCGGATACCCGAGATCCACCAGCCGGCGGTTGTTGTTGCGGGTGATGTTCTGCTTCCAGTACCTGCGGTAGTCCTGCGCCCAGTCTTCGTCGCTCTTTACGGCATCCTGCAGCAACAGTGCGGTAACGTAGGGGTCATAGGAATCGCCGGCATTGTCATGCGTGGCGTAGAGGCGGATGAAGTAGTTGTCCCGCTTGCGGAATTCCAGGCGGTTCTGGAAGAAGAGGATGTTCTTCAGGCTGAAGCGGTTATCGCCCTGATAAACGGTAGTGCCGGTGCCGAAGTTGGAGGAAAGGATGAATTCCGGGGATTCGTGGCCCGCGGCCGGGTTGGTGCGGAAATGCAGCGCCAGGTTGGCCTTGATGTTGCGGGTGTCGTAATCGACCAGGTCTTCTTCCCGGTAGCCGGTGCGGTACCAGATGCCGAGCCCCGGATCGACCCAGAGGGGGACCGTGGAGGCGTCGGCCAGCGGGAAATATTCGTCGCCGTAAATGTTGACGGCATCGTAGCGCCCCGGGTTGGACGCCGGCACGTCCGACCCGTCGATGGGGTCGTAGTTGTCGGCTACCCAGTCATCGGCTTCCAGATAGAAGAAATTGAACTTGTAACCGAAAGACTCGAAGCCATCCTTGTTCTTAAAGGCGTCGGCCCAGCGCAGGGCGCCTTCCCTCAGGTTGCGCTCACCGGCTTTGATGCTGGCCGACAGGCCTTTCTGCAGGAAGGGGTCTTTGGTTTCCATGCTGATCACGCCGTTGAAGGCGTTGGGGCCGTAAAAGGAGGAGCTGGCTCCCTGGATGAGGTCCACCTTCAACACGTCCAGTTCGGAAGCACCGAGGAAGTTGCCGAGCGAGAAGTTCAGCCCCGGCGCCTGGTTGTCCACCCCGTCGATAATCTGCAGGGAGCGCACCGGGCTGGTGCTGTTGAACCCCCGGGTGTTGATCACTTTGAAGCCGAGGCTCGCGGCCGTGAGGTCGACGCCCTTGAGGCTGCCCAGCCCGTCGTAGAAGTTGTTTGCCGCCGTTTCCTTGATGGCCAGCACGTCGAGCGATTCCACCGTCAGGGGGGAGGAACGCTGCTTTTCCGAGATGCGCTGCCCGCGGACTTCCACCACGTCTGTGGTAATGGATTCTTCCTCCAACCGCGCCTTGACGTACTCGTCTGTCCCGCTGACGGCCACTTCCAGTGCGGCATAACCGACATAGGAAATGATCAGGGTGACCGGCAGTTCTTCTCTGGTGCGGATCTCGAAAACGCCGTCAAAATCCGTAACGGTGCCGTCGGTGGTTCCTTTTACCACTACACTGGCCCCTATCAACGCCTCGCCCAGCCCTTTATCTTTAACTTCGCCCCGGATAACCGTTTGAGCTTGTGTGCTTTGCAGGAAGGCGAAAGTTAGAATAAAATTAAGTATTAACAGCTTGGTTGCGAATTTCATGCTAATTGCCTGTCTGGTTCGGAAAATATATTCTGTTCGCGCGGGCAAAATAGTGATATTTTGGGTATTATTGACTTCGCCCCGAGATAAAAATGTTGTTTGGAAGACACAGCGCCTGCAGCTCCTTCGGCAGCGGATTTTCGCCGGCTTCCGGCGTGCGCCGCCATTGGGAAAAGGGGGGAATTTTCACGGGAGCCATTCACCTTTTCGCTAAAACATGTTGGACGCCAGCGCCAATCCCACCCCTAGCACGATGGCCCCAAGCTTGGCCCAGGATACGTGGTGCTGGTGGTTGTCGTCGGCCTCGAACAGGATGGTGGTCGCAATGTGCAGGAAGGAGCCAATGACGAACCCCAGCAGGTTGGCTATTGCATCCTGGCTCAGGGTGACAAAACTGGCGGAGAATGCGCCAAGCGGGGACATGGCTGAAAAGAGGATCAGGCAGGCCACGGCCCATCCCTTCCGGATGTGTGACAGCAGGAAGAGGGACACCAGCGCAAAAGCCGCCGGCAGTTTGTGCAGAACGATGCCGAACAGCAGGTGGTGATGCCCGTGCTGATGCCCGTGCAGCGATTCGTGGAATGTGCCGTAATGGCTCAGCGGCAGGCCCTCGAGAAAAGCGTGGAGCGAAAGCCCGATCATGACCTGTATGGCGAAGCTGCTGCGCCCTTTTTCGTGTACGTGCACGTGCCCGTGCTCGACGCCTCTGGACAGTTGCTCCAGTATCAGTTGCACGAAAAAGCCGCACATGATCCAAAGCCCGGGTTTCGAGCTTCCGGTTGAAAAGGCCCCCGGCATGAGGTGCACCATCGTAATGCCCAGCAGATAGGCGCCGCTGAAGGATAGCAACAGCCTGAGCGCGGGCTGGGAGCCCTTGCGGAATGGGAAGGCCAGCGCCCCCCCCGCCAGTACCGATATGAACAATATGCCGTATTCCCAGAATGCCATGAAAGGAGTGGTCAGCTATTGGGCTATTATCAGGCGGCTGCATCCAGCCTGGCCCAGCCGAGGCGAAGGTAAACTTTTGCAACAATAAAACCAATCAGCCATCCCAAAAGGCCCCCGGCGATGACATCCAGGGGGTAGTGCACCCCGACGTACACCTGCCCGTATGCGATCGTTGCCGCCCAGAGGAAAAGCGGCCAGCGGATGCGCCGGAAAGCGCGCCCCAGCACCATGGCAATAAAAGCCGCCATGGCAAAGTGGTTGGCGGCGTGGGAAGAGGTGAAACTGTAACTCCTTCCGCAACCGGTGAGCAGCCGCAAATCCGCCTGGAGTTCGGTTTCCTGGCAGGGGCGCAGGCGTTTCACGTGCTTTTTAAAACCCCTGCTGCTGGCCGTGTCGGCCAGGCCTACCGCCAGAGCGGTTGCCAGGATGAAAAATACCGCCCGCATCCGGAACCGGTAAACCAGATATGCCCCGGCAAGGAAGTACAGGGGTATCCAGGTTTTTTTGTCCCGCCAGTAGGGGAGCATGGCGTCAAAAAACGCATTGTGCCACTCGCCGTTGAGCAGGTGGAAAAGATGCTGGTCGAATTGCAGGATGTGTTCCATCATCGGCCTGGCAGTTGAGCCTGGAGGATGAGCCTGGGGCTGCCTGCTTCATCAAAAGGCCTGAGCTGGTAATCCCCATAGGTGCAGCAGATGTGAAGCCCGGCGCTCCGGAAAAGCCGCTCGAAATCCTCCAGGGTGAACAATCGGACTTTTTCCTCGAAAAACCACGCCCGCCCGCCTGCTTCGAAGGAGATGGTTTTGAATATATGCCGCCCTTCGATGTGCTTGTTAATGCGGAAAGTGATGCCTTCGATGGTTTTTTCTTCGCTGCCCGTAAGCCGGCCGGCCACGTAGTGCGAATTGAAAAAATCAAGCACGAAAACACCGCCGGGGCGCAGGCCTGAAGCTACGGTTTTCAGCGTGCGCAGATCGTCCTTTTCCGAATCAAAATATCCGAAGCTGGTGAAAAAGTTGAAAATGAAATCGAAATAATTGGTGCGGAAAGGCATCCGCATGTCGTGCGTGAAAAAGGAAAGGTTCTCCCGCTCGAACCGGCGGGCATAGCTTATGCTTTGCTCCGAAAGGTCGAGCCCCGTGACGTCAAAGCCCTTTCCGGCCAGGTGTACGGAATACCGCCCCTTGCCGCAGGCCAGGTCCAGAATGCGCGCCCCCGGCGCCGGGCGCAGCAGTTCCAGCAGGTTGTCGATAAAACCTTCCGCTTCCGACTCGTCGCGGTATTTGTAAAGAATGTGGTAATAAGGAGAATCGAACCAGTCCTTGTACCATTCCGGTTCCATGTGCGCTTCGTTTTGCAGGGGGCAAATATAACAAGTAAAGCCCGGGGCCGCCGGAATTTTTTTTGGGAGATAATTTTTTCATATATGCCTTCGTTCAATGCTTATCTGAACCCCGCACAGGCAGGCAGCCATTTCTTAGCTCAGGCGGCTGAAACTCAGTATGCGAAAGCGGCCAGGTAATTTCAATCGGCCGGGCCACCGGCAATGAATTTTTTTTCAACCGCCAGTATTATCTACCCCTTATGCCGATAAGCCTCCCGGTAAGCCACGCACTTCGGCTGCCCAATCCGGGTTTTTACACCCCAAAACTGCTTTGAAAACTTCCGGGCTGCCTGTCGTACAGCGACAGCCCAGGCTGTTTATTACTAACATTATCATAATCCTTAAAACTATGGACAGAAGAACCCTCCTGGGGCTTTCGCCCAAAGCCCCGCCCCTTGCCCTCGTACCCAGTCCTGTTCGCCTTTCCCCGCCGGCGCCGGTTGACTCCGGGCTGGAGCCCTATCAGGGGCCCTGGGCGTTCTCCCAGGTTTCCCACCTGCTAAGGCGCCTTTTATTCGGCGCAAAATGGGAGGATATCCAGTACTTCCTTCAGATGTCCCCACCGGAAGCCGTCGGTTACCTGCTTGCCGCGCCCGCTACGGCGCTTCCTGAGCTGGTAAACGATTACAATGACGATGATTTCACCGACCCGGACGTGCCCTTCGGCGAGCCCTGGCTGGAAGCCCCGAAAAAGGATTTTATCGAAGCCCGCCGCATTCAATCCTTAAAGAACTGGTGGCTGGGAAACATCATCGGGCAGGAGCGCTCCGTACAGGAAAAGATGCTGATGTTCTGGCACAACCACATCCCCGTGGAGTTCAGCGCCGTCTTCCACGGGCGGTGGAACCACCGCTACCTGGCTACACTGCGCCAGCACGCCATGGGCAACGCCAGGGCCCTGGTTCGCGCCATTACCCTCGACCCCGCCATGCTGCACTACCTCAACGGGCAGTACAACGACGCCGGAGCTCCCGATGAGAACTACGCCCGCGAACTGCAGGAGCTTTTCTGTATCGGGCTGGGGCCCGATTCGGATTTTACCGAAGGGGATGTACAAGCCGCCGCCAGGGTGCTGACGGGCTGGCGCGTCGATTATGAAACGGACGAGGTGTACTTCCACCCCCCGGCCCACGACAGTGCAGACAAGCAGTTCTCCGCCTTTTACGGCAACACCCTCATCGCCGGCAGGCAGGGGGATGAGGGGGCGCAGGAACTCGACGAGATGCTGGACATGATCTTCGCCAACCCCGAATGCGCTTTGTTCATCTGCAGGAAACTGTACCGCTTTTTCGTACACCACGAGATCGATAACCTGACGGAGGAGCTGGTGATACAACCCCTGGCGGAAATCCTCCGGAACAATAACTACGAGATCATGCCCGTGCTGGAAACCCTGTTCAACAGCCAGCATTTCTTCGACTACCTGGCCAAAGGGGCCATGATCAAGAGCCCGGTGGACTTCCTGGCCGGGCTGTTCCGGGAATTCAATACGCCTGTCCCGCCCCTTGATATGCTGGCGGCCCGCTATGAGTTCAACAGCACCCTTACATGGCTGTGCAGCCATTTCAGCCAGAACCTCGGCGACCCGCCCCACGTCGCCGGCTGGCCGGCATACTACCAGATCCCCATGTTCGTCAAGCACTGGATCACTACCAACACCATGCCCCGCCGGGCGGAATTCATTGACTGGATTCTTTGGTCCGGAATTTCCGCGGATGATTTTCATGCTCAGCTCGATGTGCTGGGCGCCGTGGCCCAACTGCCCGATGCAGGTGATCCGAACGCCCTGACCGACACGGTGCTGGGCTGGATGTACAGCATCGAAGTGTCCGGTGAATTTCGGGCTCAGTTAAAATCCATCCTCCTCTCCGGGCAGCTGAGCGACTATTACTGGACGGACGCCTGGGCAGCCTACCTGCTTAACCCGGACGACCCAATGGCCAGCGATGTGGTGCGCCACCGCCTGCAGGCCTTTTTTCACACTATTCTTCACCAGGCAGAGTACCAGCTTTGCTGACAAAACCCGATCATGAACAGAAGAAATTTCCTGAAACATACTGTGGCGGGCCTGGCCCTGCCCCATTTCATTCCTGTTTACGGTTCCGGCTTGCCGGGCTCGTCCTCCTGGATGAGGCTGCTGGCCAACCCGGCCAACGAACACGGGCGGGTGCTGGTGCTGGTCCGCCTCGACGGCGGCAACGACGGCCTGAATACGGTGATACCCCTCGACCAGTACGACAACCTGGCCAATGCCCGCCCCCATGTCGTCATCCCCGAACAAAATGTGCTGGCGCTCGACGGCTACGACAAGGCCGGGCTGCACCCGGTGATGTGGGGCATTCGCGACTTGTTCAACGAGGGCAAGATAAAGGTCGTCCAGTCGGTGGGCTACCCGAACCAGGATTTCTCCCACTTCCGTTCTTCAGATATCTGGATGACCGGCGCCGGCGCCGACGAAGTGCTGAGCACCGGCTGGGCGGGGCGCTACCTCCACTATGAATACCCGAACTTTCCCACGGGCTATCCCAATGCCGACATGCCCGACCCGCTCTCCCTGGAGATCGGCGGCAACCTCTCGCTCACCTGCCAGGGCCCGCTCACATCCATGGGCATGTCGGTTTACAACCCCGAGCAATTTTACCAGTTGACCGGCAACACCGACGGGCCTGCTCCCGATACGCCCGCCGGCGAATTGCTCACCCACGTGCGCACCATCATGCGGCAAACCAACCTCTACGGGGAAGTAGTCACCGAAGCTTATGAACAAGGCGCCAATATGGGAAGCTACCCCGATGACAACCAGCTTGCAGAGCAGTTGAAGATCGTCGCCCGGCTGATCTCGGGAGGCCTGAAAACCCCGGTTTACCTGGTTTCCATGGGCGGCTTCGACACCCACGACAACCAGGTCGTACCCGACAACCCCGCCAAAGGCGAACACGCCGCGCTGCTGGGCAAGATGTCGGAGGCCATTGCCGCTTTCGTGCGGGATGTAGAACTGCTGGGGCATTCGGAGCGGGTGCTCGGCATGACCTTCTCGGAATTCGGGCGCCGCATCGTGTCCAACAACAGCTATGGCACCGACCACGGCGCCGCCGCCCCCATGTTCGTCTTCGGGCGCCCCGTGGAAGGCGGCGTGCTCGGCGACACACCCTACATTCCACCCAATGCGGACTGGGGCGACAACGTGGCTATGCAGTACGATTTCCGCTCGGTTTACGCCACCATTCTTCGCGACTGGTTCTGCGTGCCGGAAGAAGATTTGCAGGGCCTGCTCTTCGAGGATTACCAGTTTCTGCCGCTCCTGAGCAATCCCGGTTGCCTGCCGGTTTCCAGCAGGGAGCGCAACCGGCAGGCCGGGCGCCAATTGCTGCAGGCCTGGCCCAACCCCTTCGCCGAACGGACAAGCATCCGCTTCCAGGGGCAGGGCAGGGCGCTGATCCAGGTTTTCAACAGCGCCGGGCAACTGGTGGCCACCCCGGCCAACCGCCACTTCCCGGAAGGAGAACACCTGGTAAACTGGGATTCCGGCGGCCTGCCGGCCGGCCACTATTACATTCGCCTCCAATTGGGCGCTTTCCAGCAGGTCGAGATGGTGGTGAAAGGGAGGTAGGGCGTTCCGAGGGATAGTACACTGATCAATTGGCTGGTCGTCGGACGACTTAACCCGGCTTCCCGGCAGGATGTGCATGCCGGCATTTGATGCAACAAAAGTTAAATCCGATTGCCCTGGAAAAAAGGGCCTGAAAACCCTTGTTTTCCCGATATTTCATTACCTTTTGGCAGTATATTCCTAACCAGGGCCTTCGAAAAGTCACGGGGTGGCTGAACCGGGAAATAACCTGGAAGCCACCCCATGACTGGCCCTAAAATAACTGCCATCATGAGCAACAATCGCCGATCCTTTCTGAAAAAACTCGCCGGCGGCGCCATCGGCGCCGCCCTGGCCCCCAACCTGCTTCGGGCCAATGAACAACAAATCACCGAACTGGAAGTACTCAACCGGGATTTTGGCCCCAACGACCGAGTCCGCCTGGCTGCTATCGGGATGGGTATTCAGGGCTTCGCCAATATCTATTCCGCCCTCAAAGTACCTGGTGTGGAACTGGTGGCCGTGTGCGACCTGTACGACGGACACCTGACGCGTTGTAAGGAAGTTTTTAATAAGAACCTGTTCACCACCCGCGACTATCGGGAAATACTCCAGCGCAGCGACATCGACGCAGTTTGTATCTCTACGCCGGACCATTGGCACGAAAAGATCGCCGTGGAAGCCCTGCAGGCTGGCAAAGCCGTTTATTGCGAAAAGCCGATGGTCCAGAAACTGGAGCAGGGCCATTCGATCATCGATGCTCAGAAAAAAAGCGGCAAGACCTTTCAGGTGGGCAGCCAGCGGGTCAGCTCGGTGGTGACCTGGAAGGCCAAGGAACTCTTTGAACAAGGCGTGATCGGCCAGTTGGTGCTGGTGGAAGCCTACTACGACCGCCAATCGGCCAACGGCGCCTGGCAGTATTCCATCCCCACCGATGCTTCGCCGGAAACCGTCGACTGGGACCGCTTTCTGGGCAGTGCCCCCAAACGGCCTTTCGACCCGGTGCGCTTCTTCCGCTGGCGCAATTATCAGGATTACGGCACCGGCATGGCGGGCGACCTCTATGTCCACCTCTTCTCCGGCCTTCATACCATTCTCAGTTCTAAAGGGCCAGAGCGCATCTTCGCCACCGGCGGGTTGCG
This sequence comes from Bacteroidota bacterium, assembly GCA_963169455.1. Taxonomy (GTDB): domain Bacteria; phylum Bacteroidota; class Bacteroidia; order Chitinophagales; family Saprospiraceae; genus JACJYE01. The sequence continues at coordinate 74,423 of CAUJDW010000062.1, forward strand.
CTACTGGAAAGATGGCCGCGACGTGCCCGATGTGCAGGTCTCGGTGCTGGACTATCCGGAAACCAAAGCTCATCCGGCTTTCAACATGCAGTTGCGCTGCAATTTCGTCGATGGCAACGGCGGCGACTCCCTGGTGCGCCTGATTGGCACCGAAGGCGTCATGGATGTGGGCTGGGGCAATGTACGGGTCAAGCGCAGCGTCATGTCTTCCCGCGTCGGCTACGGCGGCTGGGACACCTTCAACACCTTCTCCGAAGCCCAGCAGAAGGCTTATGAGGCCTGGTACAAGGAACAATTCCCGCTGCCCGAAAGCCGCATCGTCGAGCCGGAAGAGATGGTGTACCGCACGCCGGATGATTATGACGAGCACCTCGAGCACTGGGCCAATTTCTTTACCGCTGTCCGCAAGGGTGAGCAGGCTTATGAGGACGCCGTCTTCGGGCTGCGGGCTGCCGGGCCTTCGCTGGCGGCTAATGTCAGTTATTTCGGAGGCAAACCGGTGCGTTGGGATGCGGAAGGGATGAAGGTACTGTAGAGCGGGATTTAGTAACCTTTGCAGTATGGCCGGAACGGGGGCTCTGGCGTCAGGGGGATGGCTGAATCAGGTTCAATTCAGGCGAGCCACCCCCTGGCGCCTGGAGCACAGGCAGGTGGCTAAAGAAATACCATATTTAAAGCAGGCTGAAGGGATGCCGGCTACAGGCTGGGGTGGGTATGTCCCAATACAGAAGTACTTTGAATGCTGCGAAAAAAGAAAACTTTTTTAACATTGCCCATATTGTAAACACCAGGAATTACCGGTATTTTGGTATCTGAATCAGCCCCTATTTGTATTCCTACGCTAAATAACACTAAGGTGTTAATATTTTGTAAACCTCTTAAAAAACCTGCGCTATGCTGAAGAAAAGTACCTTTAACCAATTACCCCCCCCACAAATTTAAAAATAACTAAACTATTGCTTTTTTGCGTTCCCCTCTGCTGTTATTTCCAGAGTTATGCTCAAAACTGGGAGGGCATAAG
>CAUJDW010000063.1 GCA_963169455.1 Bacteroidota bacterium
GAATAAATCTTGATAACGAAGACAATAATTGCCCAGGCTTTTTTTTCAAAATAGAAGGCTCCATGCTTTTTAATATATTAACGTTTACTATACTGACTGGCTAATCTAAAGTGCCAAAGTAGAATTAAGTTGACGACATTAGAGGACGGGCCCACTTCCCACTTCGTAACAAGCGGCCTCCAAAGCCTAAACTAATGCCCTGGCTAATCCGCCATCTCTTCGAGGTATTCCAGGGCCTGGTGGAAGACGTTTTCAGCAGTGAAGCCCAATTTTTCGTCAAGCACCTGATAAGGCGCCGAGTGCCCGAAGTGGTCCAGGCCGATGGATTTGCCCAGGGGGCCAACCAGGCCCTGAAGCGTTACGGGCAGCCCGGCAGTAAGGCCCAGGGTGGGCACGTCGGGGGGGAGCACATCCCACTGGTAGTCGATGGGTTGCAGGCGGAACAGGCCTTCGGACGGGGCCGACACCACCCGAATCTTCAGTTTCTTTTTCCCGCGCAGCAGATCGGCCCCTGCCATCAGCGTGGCCACTTCGGAGCCGTTGCCGACGAGGATGAGGTCCACATGGCCCCCTTTGTCTTCCTGGACGATATAGGCGCCCCGGCGGGCCTGCTGTGCATCCTGATAGCGGGTGGAGCCCGGGCGGGCGGGCAGGGCGGGCACGTCCTGGCGGGAAAGGATCAGCCCGGTGGGCCCGTGGGCATTTTCCAGGGCGAGCTGCCAGCAGACGGTGGTTTCGTCGGCATCGGCAGGGCGCAGTACGAGGAAACTATTACGGCCGGCGTGGTTTTTGAGCTGTTCCAGCAGGCGGATCTGTGCTTCCTGCTCGACGGGCTGATGGGTGGGGCCGTCTTCCCCTACCCGGAACGCATCGTGGGTCCAGATAAAGATGACGGGCTGCTGCATCAGGGCTGCAAGGCGGAGCGTCGGCTTCATGAAGTCGGAAAAAACGAAGAAAGTGCCACAGGCCGGAATGACGCCGCCGTGGAGGGCCATGCCCGTCATCAACGCGGCCATGGTCAGCTCCGATACGCCGGCCTGGAGGAAGGCGCCGGAGAAGTCGCCTTTGCTGAATGCCCTGGTCTTATTGAGAAAGGAATTGGTTTTATCGCTGTTGGACAGGTCGGCTGAAGCAACGACCATATTGCCGAGTTTGCCGGCCAGGTAGGCCAGGACGGCGCCGGAAGCGTTGCGCGTGGCCGTGCCTGCTTTTTGCTGCACCTCGCTGAAATCGAGCGGCGGCAGGCGCCGCTCCAGATAGCTCTCCAGTTTTTCGGACAAATCCGGGCTGGCGGCTTTCCAGGCGGCGTAATCCTCGCGGCGTTGGTTGGCGGCTTCGTGTTTTTCCTTTTTCAGGCGGGCGTAATACTCCGCTACTTCGGGAAACACCTGGAAGGGGTTTGCCGGGTCGCCGCCGAGGTTGAGCACCGTTTTTTCAAAGGAAGCGCCGGCCTTGCTCAGGGGTTGGCCATGGGTTTCCACTTCTCTTTCAAAAGAAGCCCCCGTTTCGGTAACCGCTCCTTTGCCCATGATGGTGCGGCCGATGATCAGGGAAGGGCGCTTCGTTTCGGCCACCGCTGCCTGCAAGGCAAGGCGGATGGCGCCGGGAGCGTTGCCTTCGATCGTCTGCACATGCCAGCCCCAGGCCTCGTATTTGCGGGCCGTATCCTCATCCATCACTTCGGAAACTTCCGTCGACAACTGGATGTCATTGGCGTCGTAGAACATGATGACATTGCCCAGGCCCAGGAAGCCCGCGGCCCGGCCGGCGCCCTGCGCGATCTCCTCCTGTATGCCTCCGTCGGAAATGTAAAGAAAAGTCTTGTGCTCCACCACTTCACCGAAGCGGGCCGCCAGGAAACGCTCGGCTATGGCGGCGCCGATGCCGAAGGTGTGCCCCTGGCCCAGCGGGCCGGAAGTGTTCTCCACGCCACGGCTCAGATCCAGCTCGGGATGGCCCGGGGTGGGGCTGCCCCATTGCCGGAAGGCCTGCAGGTCTTCGGTGCTGTACAGGCCGAAAAGGTGGAGTACGGTGTACAACATGGCCGACATGTGCCCGGGGTCCAGGAAGAAACGGTCGCGGAACGGCCACTCCGGGTCCTGGGGGTCAAAATTCAGAAATTCCGTGAAAAGGATGTGGATGAAGTCCGCCCCACCCATTGCTCCGCCGGGATGGCCGGAATTGGCGCGTTCCACCATGGCCGCCGCCAGAATGCGAATGTTGTCGGCAGCGCGTTGGGTTAGGTTCAGGTCTTGGTTCGGCATGTCTTCCTGCTTATTTACAGTTTTAAATTTCAGGCTACAAAAGTATTGAATCAGAAGCAGTGAAGCGGTAAAAACGCCAGGCTTTTATCCGTTTTTTCCATTTACCGGCGCCCACGGCTTCCATAAACAGGCAAAAAAATAAAACAAAAAAATAAAAAACAATTGCAATATCAACAAATTGTTTTTAAAATTGCTTTTCCAAAAGCACCTGCAGACAATGACGAACACATTTGTTTTTGAAGCCTTCCAGACGGCGCCCGTGGTCGCGTTATCCGATATGACGCCCTATATGCAGCTCAATGAAAGCGGCGGGCAGCCCTTCCCCATCCCCGGTGAGGAATATACCTTCATGCGCTTCGACCTGAGCCGGGCCCTGATCCGCAATCCTGCGCACACCTTTTTCGTGCTGCTGACCGAAAACGGGTTGTCGGGAGATGGGTATTCGGCCGGCGACATCGCCATCGTCGACCGGCAGGCCAGCCCCCGGAACAATGATATCATCATCGCCTATCTGGAAGGCGCCTTCACCATCCGCCGCCTGAAGATCAAAGACGGCAAGCCCAGCCTTCAGTCCGATGAGGAATGGGTGGAACTGGAACCGGACATGGATTTCAGCATCTGGGGAGTAGTCAGGGATGTGATCCGCAGGAGCTGATTTTTTTCAATCACCTAAAATACTGTTATCATGCAAGTTGAACACAATGTCGTAGGCTGGTTTGAGATCCCGGCCACCAACATGGACAGGGCCGTCGCCTTTTACGAAGCTGTAATGGGTTACAAACTGGACCGTCAACAGATGGGGCCGCTGGAAATGGCTTGGTTTCCGTGGGTGGAAAATGGCGTGGGCTCTCCGGGTTCCCTTGTCCGGCACGAAGCCTCCTATAAGCCTTCAGCAGATGGGGTGCTGGCCTATTTCACGGCCTTCTCCGGAGACCTGTCCAACGAACTGGCCCGCGTAGAGCCCAATGGCGGCAAAGTGCTCATCCCCAAAACGCTGATCGCGGAAGGCTACGGTTATATGGGCGTATTCCTGGATACCGAAGGCAACCGGCTTGCGCTGCATTCGAGGCAGTAGTAAGCAATTATTTCCCGACTTCTTCCGCCTCAGCTTCAGGCTCCTCCCTGGCCTCCTCCACGGGATCGGCTTCCGCCGGCGCACGGATGGCCAGGGAGGCTACCACGCCCGTTGTCAGCGAAACGGCTATCACAGCCAGGGAAAGCCATTCGGGGATTTGCACATGGTGGACCAGTAACATTTTCACCCCGACATAACCCAGAATGAAGACCAGCGCATACTGCAGAAAGCGGAATTTATCGATGATGGCAGCCAGGACGAAGTACAGGGAACGAAGGCCCAGAATGGCAAAGATATTGGAGGTGAATACGAGAAAGGGGTCGGTGGTAATGGCGAAAATGGCCGGAATGCTGTCAAAGGCGAACATGATGTCGGTCGTTTCCACAACGATCAGGGCAATAAACAGCGGAGTGGCCGCCCAGAGATGCCGGCGGCGAACGAAAAAGTGCTCTTCCTCAAACCCCTTGGTAACGGGGAAGAATTTCCTCGACCACTTGATCATGGGGTTCTTGTGGGGGTGAACGCCTTCTTTGGAAACCAGCATCTTATAGGCGGAGTACAACAAAAAGGCCCCGAAAATATAAGTGATCCACGCAAACTGCTTGATGAGCACTACCCCGATGGCGATCATCAGGCCTCTGAATACCAGCGCTCCGATGATGCCCCAGAACAATACCCGGTGCTGATACTGCTTCGGAACTTTAAAATAGGCGAAGACCATCGCGATGACGAACACGTTGTCCATGCTCAGCGACTTCTCCACCAGGAAGCCGGTGATGTATTTCAGCACCGCATCCCGGCCGCTCAGGCCGCCTTCGTTGGCGCTCCAGCCGTTCTCATAAGCAAAGTAGATGAATACGCTGAATAAGAGAGACAGAGCCACCCAGATGCCCGTCCACCCCAATGCTTCCCTGGCATTGATGGCATGGGGGTTTTTGTTGAACACTCCCAGGTCTAAAGCCAGTAAAATGAAAATCAATATCAAAAAACCAATCCAAACGGCCATTACGCACTTATTCTTTTTTCCTGTCCTTTTGTCCCTTGAGACTGCAAAACAAGCGTCAGGACACCCAAAGTAACGCTTATTTCGACGGAATGCCAATAAAAAGGGTTAAACGGTGCAACTGGGCTTGCTGCTTATAAAGAGGTTAAACTGGCCAGCATTCGAAAAGATGCGTCTCTCAACTCTTTTTTGGTAAAAGCTTCGTCATTTTTGTAACATCAGCCTGGAACCTGCCGGTGAGGGGGTGACTGGGTCCCGGCTCCGAAGGAGACGTGGCTTGCCCGGCTGAACAGACGGGGGCGCCAAGTTTACCCGGCTGAACAAACGGGAAGACACAAAGCAACACAAAGGATTGATTTTCTTCGTGTAAAAAAAATCCGGAGATGACACACTTTTTTGAACACGCTCGCGCGCCCCTGCCCTTTACCACCGCCTCATAACTCCAGCCGGTAGGCGTACACACTTGCCCCATTGCCCGCCACGACAAGTTGCCCGCCGGTGCGCAGAGGCGTCATAACGAATGGCGTATCGCCCGCCAGGGGAAAGCCGGGGATGGGCTGCCCGGCATTGTCCAGCAGGCTGATCTTTCCGGCCTTCCTGTCCAGGAGCCCGATCCAGGCGTAGCCAGGGCGGGGTATGAGGAAAACCGTATCGGGGGCCGAAGGCAGGGTTTGGGTGAAAAAGGGCCTGAAGGAATTGCCTTCATAGTAGTGGGCGCGCATTTCCGCGCCGCGGTAGGCAAGGTAATCCTTGCGGTCATCACCGGTGAGGTTTCCGAACAGGAAGCGGGCGCCCGGCCCGGGCTTCGGCAGCAGGCGCAGGCGGAAGGTAGCGCCTTCCAGGCTGACAATGTGGGCAAAGCCTTCGGAATCCCCCAGCGCAATGCGCCCGATATCCCCTTCGGCCTGATAGAAGGGGGGCGACAGGAAGCCTGCGCCCGTCTTCACCGGCTCAAAGCGCAGGGCGCCATCGCGCTGAAAAGCGAAAAGGGCGCCGGCATCGCTCAATGCCAGGATGTAATCCTTGCCGGCATACTGAAAATGGGCCATTGCATGGTGCAGGGTGCTGTCGGCTCCAGCCTGGGGGTTCCAGCCCGGCAGGGGCTTCCCCTGGCGGTCCCAGCCATAAATGTACCCGTTGGCGCAGGCCACGAAAAAGCAGTACTGGCCCTGCCCTTCGAAGTCGGCAAGCAACAGCGGGCTGATGGCCGGCGATTCCAGGGGGATGTGGAAATGGCCGCGCTCCTCTCCTTCCGCCGACAACACCCGGATGCCGGCGGGCGTCGCGAAGGCCAGGTCGCGCAAGGGGCCGCCAAAGTAATCGGCCAGGCTCACCTCCCCCAGGATGGGCCCGTCGAGCTGGAATTTCCGGCGGCGCTCGCCATTGGTTTCCAGGAGATAGAGGGCGTTGGCCTCATCCTGGATGAGGAAGCCGGGCCCTGTTTCATCGAGGGGGAATGCCTGCACTGCCCCTCTTGCCGGGGCATCGAGCGCCGCTTTCCAGGCCAGCATGGGTTCGGGTTGCCGGGCCTGGGCTCCGCCGCGCACTGCCAGCCCGCTGATGGCGCCGGCAGGGGAAAAAGTGAGCAGGCAGGCGTCGTAGGAGCGCAGCAGGGCATCGAAAGATTCCCGCCGGCTTTGAAGATAAGCGGGCAACAAGCCTGCGCTCAGGCCGGTGCGGGCATACAGCCATGCCCGGGAGCCGGCTTCCTGGCCGGCATACAGGCCAAGAAAGCCCACATCCTGGCCCAGGTTGTTGCCGACGATCAGGTTGCTGATCAACTGTTCGATAGCCACCCGGGAACTGCTGACGGCCAGGTAGCCGCCCAAAACCGCCAGGTAAGGGTTTTGCACCTTGACGCCCAGGGGAGCCAGCAGGCTCCTGGCCAGTATCTGCTTCACCTGATAGGATTGGTAGTCATATTCCTCCAGGCTGCCCAGTTCGGCGGCCAGCCCGTCCAGCGAGCGGGCTGCCATCCCGGGTTTGCCGATCGCCAGCAAAGTGAGCTGGTTATCCGAAGGGGGGCCGGGCAGGCCAAGCGAAAGCTGCGCCATGTCGCCGCCCAGCCAGGGTTGAACATACTTTCGAAACGCATCCGATGCCTTCTCCGGAGACGCCGCCGGCATGGGCTGCCGGTAACACCAGGCGAGGTTCCCCGGCAAATAGGCCAGCACCTCTTCACCTCTCGATGAAGCGGGAATGGAAAAACGCCGCCCTGCCTCCGCCCCGAGCTCCAGCCTGCCGCTGATAGCCAGGGTATCCCCTTCACCGGACAATTCCAGCTCTATGCCGCTGCACCAATGCCCCAGGCGGGACAGAGCCTGCCTTGCTTCGGCGCCGATGATGCCCGTACCCAGGCTGAGGAGGTTATCGGGCCAGAGGTAAATGCCCGGTTCCCCGCCCCGGCTGAAGGCCGCGCCTGCGCCGCCATCCCTGAGCCGGGCGATGGCCGATTCCACCTGAAGTGGCATACGGCCCAGGAGGACAAGGTTGCGGTAGCGGGCTGCAGCCAGCGTTCCGCCGCCGGCCAATGACAGGCTGTAAACCGAATGGCCTCTGAAAGACGCCTCCCGGGCCCGGGCTGCAGACAACAGTTCAGCCCAGGGCAAAGCAGGGGCTTCCAGGACGGCAGCCAGCGCCAGCTCGCCCTTGCCGAGGTTCTGCATCATCCAGAGGGATTCTTCTGAAACCAGCGCTTCACTGCCCTGAAGGAAAGTGGAAAATGCCCGATAATCGGCAGCCAAATCGGGGAAAGCCTGGAAAAGGATGGGCAGGCCTGTGGAATCACGGGCAGAAAATGTATTTTTGCCCTTCTCCCAGCGGAACGCCAAAGCAGTGGTTTGCGGAATAGCATCTTCAGGCTGGCAGGGGTACAGCCAGAAACGGTACGCTATCGCCACACTTACGGCAAGAATGGCAAGAATGGCAAGCCACCAACGGTATCGCCGAAAAAAATCGGCCAATCTTTCTTTCATAGGCACTATATTGATCTGCCAAAATAAAAGCAAATCATGAGAAAAACATTTCTGCGCCTGGGCAGTTTTCTGGCGCTCACAGCCGTCGCGGTCGGCGCATTCGGCTCCCACGGGCTGAAGGAGATGCTCAGCCCGGAACAACTGAACACTTTTGAGATCGGAGTCCGTTACCAGTTTTACCACGCCCTGGCGCTGCTGGCGGTAGGCCTGTTGCTCTACTTCAGGAAAACCTCCCTGTTGCCCTGGGCCGGCTGGTTCTTCACAGGAGGGATCGTCTTGTTTTCCGGTTCCCTTTACCTGCTCGCCACCCGCGACCTGCTGCAGTTATCCCTGAGCTGGCTGGGGCCGGTGACGCCGGCCGGCGGGCTCCTCTTCATCCTGGGCTGGGGGCTGTTCCTGTTCTCCACTTACCAGGAAAACCAGAAAATTTACCGCAGCCGGCATAAGGAAGATGCAGAATGAAGGCCCCGGCAGGCCCCGGCAAACCCGCCCGGCAACATTTTGCTATGCCTTAATTTTAAAAGAATTCTTAAAACAGCAAAACCGGCAAGGATAGTCTACATTTATTTTTTTTAATCCGGGGATTCCATTAATTTAGCCCCCATCTAAAGCCATTTGTTAAAAAGCAAAATCAGAACCAACATGAAGAACTTAATGGTAATCGCTGCACTTGCAGTAATGCTTTCCGGTTGCGCTGCTTATTCCACAGCCCCCGTTCTCGGCGCCATTTACACCGATGTCAAAGCTCCGATGGCTGCAACCGCCAACACGGTAGCTACCAAAGTCGGCACGGCTGAAGCAACGTCCATCCTTGGCCTGGTCGCCACCGGAGACGCCAGCATCAACGCTGCTGCTCAGAAGGCTGGTATCAAGAAAATCTCCCACGTCGACTACCACTCGACCAGCATCCTGGGCATCTTTGCCAAGTTCACGGTCTATGTTTACGGAGAATAATTGAGCATTTTCTCCATCCGGAATTAGCCTCACGGAGCGCCAGCCCCTGAGGCTAATTTTGTTTTTGGGCCCGCCGCCCGTGGATCGAGAATGATAGCACCAAAAATCTGTGCGCATGAACCGGAAACTGCTGCCCGTCCTATTGATCATCCTGGGAGCCCTGCTTTTGTGGCTGCTCGGCCGCCGGGAAGGCCCCGGGGCCGCCGCTCCGGGAAAGATCAACCTGAGCTACGACATCTGCCTGAAAGCGGAAGCCGGCTTCCAGGTACTGGAACACGACAGCCTTTCCCGCGTCAACTACGCCCTGAAATACTGGGTGGACAGCACCGGGCAGTACTTTTCGAAAAGCCTGCTGAGCCCTTCGGGCGATACTTTGTTCGTGAGTGTTTTCAACAATGCTTCCATGCGGCGGGCCGAAGAGGCGCTCCGCATGGCCGGCTTTGAACACAGCTTGCATGAACAGGGCAAAGCCCGGGGATTCGCCTTTCACAAAGCGCTGGCCCGCTCGGCCGATGGCGCCCTTTTCCTTCGTTTCCTGATCGCCGACCCCCGCTTCCAGTCCGTCGTTATGGCCGACCAGCCCGGGCGCGACAGCATGGCCCTGGTGCAGAAGTTCCGGAACGCCCAACTCATTCAATCCATCGAAAAATGCCTTTGAGAAAACTATTGCTCCTGCTTTGCCTGGCCCTGCCTGCCGGCAGCCTCACCGCTCAGGATTCTGACGCCTTTTACCGGAAATTGCAACAGGAAGGCTTCGTCCTGTACTTCCTGTCCCCTACCGCCTTTAAGGCCAAGCCCGGCAAGGCGCGCCTGGAAACCGACTTCACCTTCCGGTACTCCGGCCGCGAACCCGAATCGGTGGACATGAAGTTCTCCCTTTTCTCCCGCACGGCCCTGCGCAGCCTCGACAGCCTCGCCGCCTTTTCCGGCAGCCGGCGCATCGGCGGCGCTTCCGCCCCGGAGATCATGTACCTGCAAAAGGAAAAGGGCAAGTGGCACAGCCGTTTTTCCACTACCCTGCCCTACCCCAGCCTGCGGCAGATGCTGGAGGCCGGCCCGGAGCTGTCCTTCAAAATATACGGCAGCGGCCAAACGTTACTCTTTCCTGCCGGCAAGGATTGGCGCGAAGCGGCGGCGGTGCTGAAGGAAATCCTCGCCGTGGAAATCCGGAATGGGGAATGATTTTTCTGTCATAAACACACAATGCCATGAGAAAATCCATGCTTTTCGGGTTGCTGCTCCTGGGCAGCGCCCCCGTTTTTGCCCAATTATCCCTGGGCGTCCGGGCTGGCGCCAACTTTGCAAGCGCCGCTTTCGACCCGGATACCGACGCCAGTTTTGAGAACAAACCCGAGCTGCTCATCGGCGGGTTGCTGGAAGCCCGGCTGGGGCAATTCCTCGCCGTCCAGCCGGAAGTAACCTACCTGCGCAAGGGGTATCTGGCGAACCAGTCCGTGCTGGGCATCGATACCGAAAATGAGCTGGATATGCAATACCTGGACATCGGCGCCATGCTGAAGCTCATGGCGGGCGGCGAAAACCTCCGCCTGTTTCTGGGCGCCGGCCTGTATTACGGGCTGGCCCTCAACGGTGAATTCAGCAGCCGCGCCGGCGGGGTGGAGCTCAGCAGCGATGTCACTTTCGACAAAGATTACGAGCGCTCCGAATGGTCGGCAGCGCTGGCTGCCGGGCTGCAGTTCCAGCTCGGGCAGGGCTCGCTCTTCCTCGACGCCCGCTTCCAGCCCGGGCTGACGGATATCGAAAAGCGCAGCGAGAGCCAGGATGTAAAAAACCGGGGCATCGGCCTGTCGGCGGGCCTGTTGTTCCCCCTTTAGAATGCCGGCCTGGTTCCGGCGCGGGGTGGCTGAGCTTCTGGCAACAGCCACCCCGCGCCATTTCGGGGCAGGTTTTGTGTTTTTACCGGAAGAAAAAAGAACATCACATGGCACACTTTGACCTGGAGGCGGCGGAAAGGGCCGCGCTATGGCAATACCTCACCCGGGAACTGGAGCAGTATTACGCCAATACCTCCACCTTGCCGGCAGCCCCCGCCCTGGACAAAACCGGGGCCGCAGCCATGGCGGAAAAATATTCCTTTGATCAACCGGCGCCGCCCCGCGAGGCGGTGGCCCACGTCATCGAAGGCCTGAGCCGCTACGCCGTCCACACCCCACACCCCGGCTACTACGGCCTGTTCAACCCGCGCCCTACTTTCCCCGGCATCCTGGCCGACACCCTGGTGGCCGCTTTCAACCCGCAAATGGCCGCCTGGAGCCACAACCCCTTTGCCAACGAGGTGGAAAGCTACCTCATCCGGGAATTCGGCCAACGCTTCGGTTATCCTGAAAACAGCATCGATGGGGTATTTGCATCGGGCGGCACGGAAGCTAACCTGACGGCCGTGCTCTGCGCCCTGAACCGCCACTTTCCGGATTATGCCAATGTGGGCCTGCAGGGCCTGGGTAAGCAACCTGTCCTGTATTGCTCGGCCGAAGCCCACCACTCCATCATCCGCTCGGCGCGGGTAGCCGGCTTGGGGCTGAAAGCCGTTCGGGCCATCCCGGTGGATGACAGCCAACGCCTGAATGCCCGCCTGCTGTCAACGCAAATCGAATCAGACCTGCAACAGGGCCTGTCGCCCTTCCTGATCGCCGCCACCGCCGGTGCTACCGGGGTTGGCGCCATCGACCCGCTCCCCGACATTGCCGCCATTGCCCTAAAGCACAACCTCTGGCTGCACGTGGATGCCGCCTACGGCGGCGCCGCTATCCTGTATCCGGAAATGAAGCCCCTGCTGGCGGGTATTGAACGCAGCCATTCCATCACCTTCGACGCCCACAAGTGGCTGTCCGTGCCCATGGGGGCTGGCATGTTCATTACCAGAGAAAAGGATATCCTCAGCCAAAGCTTCCGCATCACGGCCGACTACATGCCTAAGGAAGCCAGCACCATGGCAGTGACCGACCCCTTCACCCACTCCATCCAATGGTCAAGAAGGTTTATCGGGCTGAAACTCTATCTGTCTTTGCTTTTCTTCGGTTGGGAAGGGTACGCTCAAACCGTCCGCCATCAAACGCAGATGGGACGGCTGCTGAAGAAACTGCTCCGGGACAACGGCTGGAAACTGTATAACGACACTGAACTGCCCATCGCCTGCTTTATGGACCCCGCTTTCGAACAGGACGAACACTATGCGCAACGCCTCTGCGAAAAAGTGCTGCAGTCCGGCCGGGCATGGATATCAGTTTACCGGATAGGGAAAGTGAATACCTTAAGGGCTTGCATCACGAATTATGCAACGGAGGAAAAGGATGTGCGGGAACTGCTGGGCTTGTTGGAGGAGGCTCGCAGTAGGTGAATGTACGGCAAAGAATAGCACATCATAGCCGAACCATTCAACCGCCCAGCCACGAAACCCTCCTGGCTCACTCCCCGTCCTCTTCCTTACGCCGGTTGCGCCACCAGATGAAACCGATCAGGCCGACCAGCAGGTAGGGGGTGGCCAGCATGTAGAGGATGCCGTTGTTGAGCCCGCGCCCGTCCACCCCTCCGTTCTGGAGGTTGCTCTCGGCCGACATGCGGCACATGGGGCACTGGGCCTGCACCTCAGGAGTTGTTGTCACTGACAGCGCAAAAGCCAGCGCCAGGATGCTCAACCATTTGGTGATGCGGTGTTTCATGTCATTGCGTTTTGGCCCTTAGCCCACGACCTCAGTCGTGGGTTAGTAATATGGTTTAAGCATTACATACGCCAACGGGCCGGTGATGGCCACGTACAACCAGATGGGAAACACCCATCTGGCCATTTTGCGGTGCCGCTCCACCTGGCCCGTATATGCGCGGATAAAGGTAAAGAGAATCAATGGAAGCGCCAATGCCGCCAGGACGATGTGGCTCAGCAAGATCACCAGATAAAGGGTGCGCAGGCCACCCACCGCCGCTTTTTCGGCCGCATCCACCACCCCGTCGCGGTTGGCGTCGCCGAAGAGCGTTTCCGGCGTGGTGAAGTGGTAGGCCACGTAGGACAACAGGAATAAAACCGACAGCCCGATAGCCACATAGATCATCCGCCGGTGCATCTGCACGTTTTTCTGCTTAATATAGTAAAAAGCGATCAGCAGCACCACGGCGGTCAGCGCATTCACGGTGGCGTGGAAGGGCGGCAGAAAACTGAAATCCCAGCCCTCCGGCAGCGATATTTTCACCCGCCGCATCAGGCCCACCAGGATTAACACGACACCGGTAATGACCCAGGCGGCGGCGTTCATACGGCGGGCTAATTGTAGGTTCTTCTCCATTGGTGGTCATTGGTTGTTTAAGTTTACTAAACTTTCAAAGTTTAGTAAACTTAAACGCATACGCTTATTTCTCCTTTTCCCTTTCAAAGATCAATTCCTTATCCTTTTTCAACGGAATGTTATAGGTCACATGCCGGATCAGCCTTTTGAGTTCGTCCGCATCGCGCATGTCATAGAAACCGCGCACCGTAAGGCTGTCGGCAAAGAAAAAGAGCGAATTGTTTTCCAGCGTCATCCCCTTTTCCGCAAAAGGCATTTTACAGGCCTGAGCCAGGGACTGCATAGCGCCTTCTTCACCGAAAAGGAAAAAGCATTGCTCCGGGTCGTTCAGCTGATACTGTTCCGCAAATTGAGCCATCAGGCTGCGGGCGGCGGCGGAGGTGTCGGGGTTGAAAGTAGCGAAGAAGACGTCATCGCGCTCGTCGTACTGGCCGTGCAATTGAGCCAGCGTCTTTCCATACACTTCCGCCTGTTGCTCTGCGAAGAAATGCCCAACCAGCAGGCCGTTCTCAAAGCGGCTTTGGCTGATGAGGCTGTCGTTGTAGTTTTGCAGGGTGAAAGCCGGCATCCGGGCGTAGTCCATCATCTCATCCCGGGTTTCCAGGCGGTAGTTCAGCCCGGTGCGCAGGTAGTACCAGGAGCCGGCGGGCAGGCCGACCAGCAGGAGCAACAGCAGGAGCGCCGCCGGCAGGTTCATTTTCCCGAATATCTTTTTGGCCATGGTTCGTTTGTTCGTTATTGACTATTGAAACAGCGCCTGATGTGTATTGTTGCCATATTGCTTTGGCGGATTGTTAAGAATTTGTCAGTTTCCAGGATTGGGCTGCAATCTCCGGACGAAAATACAATTTTGTGCAAAATAAAGCCCGGCAAAGCCTCCGTTGCCCAGGGCAATCGCATTTTACTTTTTTTGCATCAAATGCCGGAATGCGCATCCTGCCGGGAAGCCTGGTTAAGCCGTCAGACGACTTGCCATTGATTAAGCCGTCAGACGACTAGCCAGGACAGGGAAAGTAAGGACAGGATGCAAATCAGTTCTTTCATGGCCGGTTGGTTTTTAGCCTGGGTTGTAATGAAGCTGCCCGGCTGGCTGTCCGGCAGGCAAAATTTTTCCCGGCTTTTTTGCCACCTCCAACTCCCCAAAAGGGCAGAGGTGATTGCCCTGTTGGCTTGAGTAGGGCATTGGTTGGAAGCGGCGCCAGTCACGGGCTGGCTTTCCCGGAAAGGTCAAGTAGCCGCCACTCCGTGACCAACCAGCCATACAAGAAAAGGCGGAGAATCCGCTCCCCCGCCTTTTCAATAATTCTATCCATTCTGAAAGCTGATTACGACTTCAAATCCAGCCGGTAGGTGTCGTCGGAGATCATGCCCTGCTGGCTGTTCTGGCCCTCTGCCGGGATCTCATTTTTCTCTTTGACCTGGTCGCGGCGGCCCTTCCAGGAGCTGCCTTCCTGGAAGAAGGCGATGATGGCCCAGATCAGCAGCACCGTGGGCAGCAGGACGCTCAGCGCCAGGCCTTTGACCTCGTAGCGCATGTGCATGAACTCGTAGATGATGAAGTAGGCTTTATAAAGCGAAAGCACTATGATGAGCAGGCCCACCAGGTAATGAACCACAGGCATGTGCTTCAGGGCTTCGATGATATGGCCTTTGCCCAGCAGGGAGAAGAAAACCTCCACCAGGGTAACCACTGCCAGGATGACCAGGCCTCTGTAAACGACCTTTTTGGCTTGTTCGTAGCTTAAATGACTCATTATGCTAAGCTTGTTTTTGCTTGATGAATGATTTGATTGAAACCCGGCCTTAGAGCAGGTAGAACACCAGGAATACGAATACCCATACCAGGTCCACGAAGTGCCAGTACAGGCCGATCTTTTCCACCATCTCGTATTCGTTCTTCCGCTTCACGTACAGCCCGCTGGCGGCGTTGATCATGATGATGAACAGGAAGACGACGCCGGAGAATACGTGGAAGCCGTGGAAGCCCGTAATGAAAAAGAAGAGGGCGCCGAAGGCTTTGGGGCCGAACTCCTCCATCTTGACCATGCCTGCATCGGGGCCTTCCGTGACCCTGAACTTGCGGTGGATGAAGCCTTTTTCATCGACGAAGTGGCCGGGGTGGTCGCCGGGGCTGTAATCGGCGGCGGCATGGCCTTCTTCGGCATGCTCATCGCCGTGGCCGGCGCCGGCCTTGTGCATGAGATAGCTGGAGCCGGCATGGAATACTTCATCGGAGTCTTTGCCGTCGGCCGTCAGATATACGCCATCTTCGGTGTGGGTGCCGAAGGGGTTGGTGGTTACCGACATGTGCTCGGCGCCGATCAGGTTGGTCCACTCCCAGGCCTGGCAGCTGAGGAAGCCCGCGCCGCCGAGGATGGTCATCAGCATCCAGAACACCACGCCGTTCTTATTTTCCCGATGGCCTTCCTGCACCGCCCGCACCATGGTTACGGAGCTGATAATCAGGAGGAAGGACATGATCGTCACGAAGATCAGCGGCGCATGGTGGATACCGAAGGGCGCCGTGGAAAAGACGAAATCCGGGACCGGCCAGGTGGGGCTGCTGAAGCGCAGGGCTCCGTAAGCGATGAGGAAGCCGGCAAAGGTGAAGGCATCCGACAATAGGAAGTACCACATCATCAGCTTGCCATAGCTGGCGCGGAACGGCGCCTGCCCGCCAGACCAGGCATCTCCATTCTGTACGTCGTGATGCTCCATTACGGTATCAGTTGTCGCCATTAGATATACGCTTTAATTTGTTTGTTATTCGGTTAATACAACATGGTAAAGAAAAACAACAGGTAAAGCCACAGGAAGTCCACAAAGTGCCAGTAAGTCAATGTGAGCTCGAAGCGGAGCTTCCGGGCGGGTGTCACTTTATGCGGTAACAGGAACGCATGCAGCATGGCCAGCGTAAGGGCTCCGAGCCCTCCGAGGATGTGCGCGGCATGCACCCCGGAAATGACGTAAATGAAGGAGCCCGAAGGGTTGGTCGTCAGCTCTATGCCGATGCCGGCAAGCATCTGCCAGCCCAGGTACTGCAATACGACGAAAGCCGCTCCAAGGGCAAAAGTAACGGCCAGCATGCCCCGGTACAGGCTCGTGCGCCCGTTTTTGAACGCCAGGTAGGAAGTGTGCAGGCTGAAGCTGCTCAGCAAAATAACTACCGTATTGACATAAAAAATATCCGGCAGCCGGAACTCCAGCCAGTTGCCCGCCGCCTGGCGCACGATGATAGCGCTGGTAAAGGCCGCGAACATCATCAGGATGCCGGCGCAGGCCACCCAAAGCGCGAATTTCTGAGGGTGTATCTTGTTTCTTCCGTATGCGCTCGCCACAACTGCTTCCATGTTTTTCCTATAATTTATCTGCAAAGAAGGCGATAAGGGAAACCGGGATGTAGAGGAAGGAATAGAACATCAACCTCAAAGCCGTTTTCCGGTTGCCTGCTTTGTAAAAATTCCAGCCAAACCAGGCATAACCCAATGTCAGGCCCAGCACTACGAGCAGGGATGCCGCTCCCGCCACCCCCAGCAGGAAGGGCGCTGCGGCCACCGGCAGGAGGAAGAGGGTGTAGAGAAAGGCCTGCAGCCTGATGCTGCTGCCGCGCCGCCCTTCCAGTTCCGGCATGAGCCGGTAGCCGGCCCTGGCATAATCTTCGTACCCCAGCCAGCCGATGGACCAGAAGTGCGGGAACTGCCAGAAGAACTGCAGTGCGAAAAGCGACAGCCCCAGCAGCGTCAGTTCTCCCTGTGCCGCCACGCAGCCGATGAGCGTCGGCAGCGCCCCGGGCACTGCCCCCACCACTACTGCCGAAGGCGAAAGCCGCTTCATCGGCGTGTAGAGGAAGGCGTACGACACCAGCGCAAAGGTGCCGAAAAAGGCCGTCCAGGGGTTGAAAAGGGCCAGCAGCGTAATGCCGAAGAGGCTCATCAGCCCCGCCGACATCACCGCTTCGCTCATCTTCATCCGCCCGGCCGCTACCGGCCGGTTGGCCGTGCGCTTCATCAGGCGGTCGTAGTCCTTCTCCAAAACCTGGTTCAACGCATTGGCCGCGCCCGTCACCAGAAAGCCGCCGCCGGCCAGGATGGCCAGCGCTACCCAGTTGACCGGGCCCGCCGCCGCGATCAGGTAGGCCATCACGGAGGAGAAAACCACCGTCATGGACAACCGGAACTTCACCAGCATCTTGTAGTCCTGCACCTTCTGCCAGGCCAGGCTGATCGGCTTGCTCGCTATAACTTTCGTCTGCACTTTTCTCTTATGTGGCCAGTCACGGGGTGACTCTCCCTGATTTCGCTCAGATCAGTCACCCCGTGACCGATCCAGGCATATTATTATTTAAAAAACTTTTTTCCTTTCCGACTTCCGACTTTCCGACTTCCGACTTTCCGACTTCCGACTTCCGACTTCCGCCTTCCGACTTCCGACTTCCGCCTTCCCTAATGCGCCTCCGACTCCCCTTCCTCCACGGGTTTGATCTGGGGGATGAATTCCTTGCCGTCTTTGCCGTAGTCATAAGCCCAGCGCTGGACTGCGGGAATCTTGCCGGGCCAGTTGCCGTGGCCGGGGTTGATCGGCGTGGTCCACTCCAGGGTGGTTGCGCCCCAGGGGTTGCGCGTGGTCATCTTGCGGCCTTTCCAGATGCTGTAGAAGAAGTTCACCACGAAGATCACCTGGAAGGCGAAGGTCGCGATGGCAGCGATGGTGATGAACTGGTTCATGGTGGCGAACTGGCCGAAAGCTTCGAAGCTGTCGAAGCGGTAGTAGCGGCGCGGCACGCCCGACATGCCCAGGTAGTGCATCGGCCAGAACACGGCGTAAGCGCCGATGAGGGTGCCCCAGAAGTGCAGCCTGCCCAGGGTTTCGTTCATGAAGCGGCCGTACATCTTCGGGAACCAGTTGTAGATGCCGGCGAACATGCCGAAGAAGGCCGCCACGCCCATCACGATGTGGAAGTGGGCCACGACGAAGTAAGTGTCGTGCAGCTGGATGTCGATGGCCGAGTTGCCCAGGAAGATACCCGTCAAACCGCCCGAAATGAACATGGATACAAAGCCGATGGCGAAAAGGCTGGCCGAGTTGAAGCGGATGTTGCCGCCGTAAAGGGTGGCGATCCAGTTGAACACCTTCACTGCCGAAGGCACCGCGATGATGAGGGTGAAGATCACGAAGAAGTTCGAAATGAAGGGGTTGACGCCCGACATGAACATGTGGTGCGCCCACACGATGAACGACAGGAAGCCGATGGCCAGGATGGAATACACCATGGCGCGGTAGCCGAAGATCGGCTTGCGGGAGTGTACCGAAAGCACTTCGGAAACCAGGCCCATGGCCGGCAGGATGATGATGTACACCTCCGGGTGGCCGAGGAACCAGAACAGGTGCTGGTACAATATCGGGCTGCCGCCGACGTGGTCGAGGGCCTGCCCGCCGATGAATATTTCACTCAGGTAGAAACTCGTGCCCATGCTGCGGTCGAACATGAGCAGCAGGAAGCCGGAAACCAGCACCGGGAAGGACAAAAGCCCGAGGATGGCCGTCACGAAGAAAGCCCAGATGGTCAGCGGCAGGCGCCACATGCTCATGCCTTTCGTGCGCAGGTTGAGCACCGTGGTGATGTAGTTGATGCCGCCCAGCAGCACGGACACGACGAAGAAGACCAGGCTCAGTATCCAGAGGGTCATGCCCGCTCCCGAACCCGACGATGCCTGCGGCAGCGCGCTCAGCGGCGGGTAGGCCGTCCAGCCTCCCGAGAAGGGGCCCGTGCTCAGGAAGAGCGAGAAGAACATGACCAGCCCGGCCAGGAAGAAGAACCAGTAGGACAGCATGTTCAGAAATGGCGACGCCATATCGCGGGCGCCGATCTGCAGGGGAATGAGCAGGTTGCTGAAAGTGCCGCTCAGGCCCGCCGTCAGCACGAAAAACACCAGGATGGTGCCGTGCATGGTCACCAGCGCGTAGTAGAACTCCGGCGCCAGCGTGCCGATGCCCGCGTCATTGATCGTGATCCACTTGCCCAGAACCGGCCGCAGCCAGGCCATATTTTCCTCCGGGAAGCCCAGTTGCAGGCGGAAAACCAGCGACATCAGAGCGCCGATGACCGCCCAGAACATACCCGTGATCAGGAACTGCTTGGCGATGATCTTGTGATCCTGGCTGAAAATATAGGTAGTAATGAAGTTGGACTGATACTTGTCGCCATGGTGGTGTTCATGGAAATGGTCATCATACCCGTACTCCTCGATCAGAAGATCCTCTTCCGTCACTACCGGTTTGATTGCTGTATTAGCCATTTGCTGAAGAATTTATAGTGATCCTATTCTTTTAAAATATGCTGTACTGTGTTACTGCGCTACGATCCGGAATTCCGTGCGGCGGTTCTTTTCGCGGCCCTCCGGCGTATCGTTGGTGTCGATGGGGCGCGTCTGGCCGTAACCCACGGCCGACAGCCGCGCGCCGGCAACGCCCTTGCCGGCCAGGTAGTCATACACCTTGCGGGCGCGCTCCTGCGACAATTGCAGGTTGGCCGCCGCATCGCCGGTATTGTCCGTGTGCCCGCCAATTTCAATAACCATATTCGGATAATTGTTCATCACCGTCACCAGGTTGTCGAGCTGGTAGCGCGACAGGGCCGTCAGCTCGGCCGAGCCGGGCTGGTAGCTCACGTGCTCCAGGGCCAGCACCTTGTCGGCAGCGCTTTCGGAAGACAGGGCCTTCGTTACGCGGTCGTTGAACTCGGCGGCGCGCTCCTTGATCTCCGAATCGAAGAGTACGTCCTTCCAGGGGTCGGCATCTGTGTTGCGGATGGTGGACATGTAGTAGGACTGCTGCTGGCCCAGCCAGGCTTCGTATTCGCCTTCCGAAACGATGCGGACGAGGCGGCGCATGGCATAGTGCCCGCTGCCGCACAATTCGGCGCAGGCCAGCTCGTAGTTGAAGTTCTCGTACTTTTTGGGGCTCTCGGGGTCGTTGGGGTCCACCGGCTCATGCCATTCGGGGTACTTCGGCGTCCCGTCGGCCTTCAGGGCCCCGAGGCGCTGGCGGTATTCCTCCGTCGTGATCGTCGGCGTGAATACGAAGTAGGTCGGCATGCCCGGCACGGCATCCATCTTCACGCGGAAGTGCGGCAGGTAGAAGTTGTGCAGGACGTCACGGGCGGTGATGCGCACGCGCACCTTTTTGCCAACCGGCAACACCAGCTCGCTGGGGTGGAAATCGTCGATGTTTTTCTTGTCCGTCCAGTCCTGCCCCAGTGGGTTGGTGGCAGTGATCTGCTCGAAGTCTTTGGCGCCCAGCAGCCCGTCGGGGCCCGGGTAGCGCAGTTGCCAGGCGAACTGGAAGCCGGTGGCCTCCACCTCGATGGCTTCCTCGTCGGGACCGACATCGGCCATCACCTCGTTCCAGGCATCCAGGCCGCCGACGACCAGGAAGGTCATCACAACGGCCGGGATGGCCGTCCAGACCACTTCCAGGCGGTTGTCGTGCGGCATGAACACCGCTTTTCTACCCTTTTCGCCCCGGTATTTCCAGGCGAAATAAAACAGCAGGATCTGCGTGATCACGAAAACGATGCCCGTGAAGAAGAGCGTGATGTTGAACATGTAGTCCAGGCTGCCGCCATGCTCGGATGCGGCGGTGTGCGGCCCGTACCACAACATCGTATCCTTGTAATACCAGGCGGAAATGATGGAAGCGAGCAGGAAGAGGATCATGAAGGCCAGAGAAAAGGCCCCGTGCCGGCGGTTCGCCACCAGCTGGATCTCTTCCTCGCCGCGGATCTTAGCCGCCAACTCGTTGACCCTGCCGATCTGGACGACGATGATCGCGAGCAGGATTATGCAGAGTATTGCCAGTAAGACAGTCATTATTCGTTTGCAGTTAATGTTGTGAACAAAACGCTTTCTGCTGTAAAATTATACCTTCCTAACAAGGTAGAGTGGTATAGGGATTACCTCTCGTTTTTGTTTAGAATCAATCTAAATAACAAGGCATTAATGCCCTTCATCCCCGTGAATTTCCACATGGTGGTGCAGGCTTTCCTGCAGGTAGGGGTCGTTTTTCGGAACCAGAGACGCCCTGGACAGGCGGTTGAACACCACGAACAGGAAGAAAGCCAGGAATCCGAGCATCGTGCCCAGTTCGAGCAGGCCCGGGATGGTGAAGCCCATGGCGAACTCCAGTGCGTGCCCGGTGGTTTCGGCGGCGTGCCCGGCGCCTTCGTGTGCGCCGTGATGCGCCAGGGCTTCCATGGCCGTGTGGCGGGCGCCCGGCTTGATCATCTGGAAGAAGTCCCACCAGTGCCCGAAGAACACCACGATGGAGATAAACACCATGGTTCCGTATTTCCGCTTGGTATCGTTGCGCATCAGGACAAAGAAGGGCGCGATGAAGTTGATGATCAGGTTTCCGTAAAACAACACCGGATAATTTTCGCGCCGCTCGAAGAAGTACACCGTTTCTTCACCGACGTTGGCGTACCAGATGAGCATGAACTGGGAGAACCACAGGTAGGTCCAGAAAATGCTGAAGGCGAAGAGGTATTTGCCCAGGTCGTGCAGGTGTTCTGCCGTCACGTTTTCCAGGTATCCCTGCCCTTTGAGGAAGATGATGGTCAGGATGGTGAGGGCGATGG
Source organism: Bacteroidota bacterium (assembly GCA_963169455.1). GTDB lineage: Bacteria > Bacteroidota > Bacteroidia > Chitinophagales > Saprospiraceae > JACJYE01. Next base: position 21,205 of record CAUJDW010000063.1, read on the forward strand.
CGGAGACGAACCAGCTTGCTCCGGTGTACCAGGCGTACAGCGTGCTGTACCAGTGAGCGTCGACCGACATGACCCACTGCCAGATGATGGCGGCGCTGGAGAAGCCAGCGATGGGCAGGAAGGCGGCCGCCCAGATGCGCAGGCGGTGGTGGTGTTTGAACTCCGGCGTGCCGTTTACATCTTCATCTACGGAAAGCTGGCGCATCTTCCAGGCGAAGAGGATCCAGATGCCGACAATGATAAGGGTGCCCAGGGTGTACCAGGTGGGGTTGAGGAAGGAAGACTTGCCCTGCAGAATGGGGTCTTTGGCGACTTCCCCGGCATCAGCCCAGTGATACAGGTGGTGAAAATGCCCCCACACCCCGGCGATGACGACCAGCATCAGTACCAGGCCGGGCACGAGGAAGAGGGAGTAGGCCTCCCAAATCCGCTTGATCAGGGTGTGCCAGCCGGCCCAGGCGGTGGTGAAGGCGGCCAGGATGAACAGGGCCATAAAGGCAATGCCCGTGAAGAAGACACTATTGTGCAGATAGTTGGTCCAGAAGCGGGTATGGAGCTCATCGTCGATGGCGAAGGTGATCCCCAGGCAAAGCAGCCCCAGGGCCATGAACCCGATCAGGACGTTTCTGTATCTGCTTTCGAAGGTAAACTGGTTCATTTTATGCCTTTGTTTGAAAATTGTCGATTCAGGTTTTCCGTCCGTTACTTTCTGCCCTGGCTGTGGTTATCCCCGCCATGGCTCTGCTCCTGTTCCGCCGGCGGGTTTTCGCCCGTGGCGGGGGCGGCTTCCGGCTGCGGTTCCGCGTCGGAAGCACTTTGGGCCAGGGCGGGCGCCTTGCTGCCCGGCATTCCGAACTGCGGGTTCAGGGTATTGGCCATTTCGCTGTACTCCAGCTTTTTCTCCTTGGCCTGAAGGGCCCTGATCCAGTGGATCACCTGCCAGCGCTCCTCGTAGCTCAGCTTGTCGGCGTAGCCGCCCATCACGTTTCTGCCGTACATGATGCCGTGGTAATAGCGCCCGTTGGAAGCATCCGGGAATTCGCCCTGCAGGAAGTTCGCCGGGGCGGCCGGATATTTGGCGTTGGGGTTTTCCTCACTGACGAGGTAGCCCAGCCCGTCGCCCTTTTCACCGTGGCAGATGCCGCAGAACTTGTTGTACAGGTCCTGTCCGCGGGCAAGCCCGGCGGTAGTGATGGGGAATGGGTTTTCGATGATCTCGGCCGTAGCGCGCAGGCGCTCCTCCTCGGTGTCACCATAGTAGTAAGGCACGTGCCCGTTGAGCTGAACGGCGATATTGTTCAGCCCGCCGGCGCCGCGCAGGTTGCCGATCACATCGCCGGCAGCCTTGCCCTGCAAACCTGCGTAGTACAGCCCTGCGTATCCGCGCGGTACGGAACCTTCCACCGGCAGCCCGGGAATGGCGAGGTCTTTCAGGCGGAAAGTGCTGGCGCTGTCCCAGGTATTGTAATGATAATAAGTATAGACATTGGCTTCCTGAGCAATGGAGTGCGCCATGTCCGGCATGTACTCACTGCCCGCGAAATTGCCGTCGGCAGGCGAGCAGGAATACAGAATGATGGCGGCGCCTAAGGCCAGCAGTATATGTTTCATGTTGTTTTTCATCACCCTTGGTTTGTGTGCTGTTAAATCGTCTTCATATTCACCTCCGAGGCCCCCGACTGGCTGAAGAAGTCCTTCAGTTTGTCTTTGGCTGCCTCATCCGCACCGGTCACGTCGAAGGCGATGCAGAACTTGTCGTCGGTAATGCGGTCATCCAGGGTCGGGTTGGTAATGCCCGGAGCCATTCCGCAGACGGTGTAAAAAGAGACCACCATGCCGATCGATGCAAAGAGCACCGTCAGCTCGAAAGTGATGGGAATGAACGCGGGCACCGACCAGTAGGGTTTGCCCCCGAAAATGATGGGCCAGTCGCGCGTGAACACCCAGGTCATAAACAGGAAGGCCGTCAGCGTGCCGATAGCGCCGTAAACGAAGCCGGCGATGTGCAGCCTGCTCTCGGCCAGCCCCAGCTTGGGGTCCAGGCCATGAACCGGGAAGGGGGTGTACACGTCCATGATATCAAGGTGGCTGTCGTTGGCCCGGTCAACGGCATTGAGGAGGATTTGCTCGTCATCGAACAGGCCGTACAACACATCTTTACTTTCCTTACTCATTGTATATCAGGATTAAAGAATTCTCTAATAGTTTTTTTAATGGGCCTTGGCTTTGTGCGCCGCCTCATGGGCGTGGGCATCCGGGCCGGTGTACTGGTCGCCGGCCGACTTCAGGATGGCCTTCACTTCGGCCACGGCCACCACAGGAGCCGTGCGGGCGAAGATCAGGTACAGGGTAAAGAACAGGCCCAGCGTACCGATGAACAGGCCGATCTCCACCCAGGTCGGCGTATAGTAGCTCCAGCTGGAGGGCAGGTAGTCGCGCGCCAGAGTGGTAGCGATGATCACGAAGCGCTCGAACCACATGCCGATATTCACGAAGATGGACATCACGAAGGTGACGAATATGCTCCGGCGCATTTTCTTCCACCAGAATATCTGCGGCGAAAGCACGTTGCAGGACATCATGCCGACATAGGACCACCAGTAGGGGCCCAGCACCCGGTTGGCGAAGGCGAACTGCTCATACAGGTAACCCGAATACCAGGCGATGAAGAGCTCCGTCAGATAAGCTACCCCGACGATGGTGCCCGTCACGAGGATGACCTTGTTCATGCTCTCGATATGGGCCAGCGTCACGTATTGCTCCAGTTTCAGCACCTTGCGGGTAATCACCATCAGGGTCTGCACCATGGCGAAGCCGGAGAAGATGGCGCCCGCCACGAAGTAGGGTGGGAAGATGGTGGTGTGCCAGCCGGGTATGACGGAGGTGGCGAAGTCAAAGGATACGATAGTGTGTACGGAAAGCACCAGCGGGGTGGACAGGCCGGCGAGCACGAGCGACAGTGCTTCGAAGCGCTGCCAGTGTTTGGCGGCGCCCGTCCATCCGAAGGACAGGAAATTATAAATCTTCCGGCGCAGGCCCTTGGCGCGGTCGCGCACCGTAGCGAAATCCGGAACCAGGCCCGTGTACCAGAAGAGCAGCGAAACCGTGAAATAGGTCGATATGGCGAATACGTCCCAGAGCAGCGGCGAGTTGAAGTTCACCCACAAAGGCCCGCGCGTATTGGGATAGGGGAAGATGAAGAACCCCAGCCAGAGGCGCCCCATGTGGATGAGAGGGAACTGCCCGGCGCACATAACGGCGAAGATGGTCATGGCCTCGGCAGCGCGGTTTACGCCGGTGCGCCACTTCTGGCGGAACAGCAGGAGGATCGCCGAGATCAGCGTTCCGGCGTGGCCTATCCCGATCCACCAGACGAAGTTGGTAATGTCCCATCCCCACCCGATGGTGCGGTTGAGGTTCCAGCTGCCGATCCCCACCCAAATGGTCCAGGCTACGCAAAAGACGTAAACGGCCAGTGCGGAAACGGAGATGATGAACGCCACCACCCAGGCCAGGCCGGGCGCACGCTCCGTGGGGGAGACGATGTCTTCGGTGATCTGGTGGTAGGTTTTTCCACCTTGGATTAACGGTTCCCGTATCTGGGATACTACTGCACTCATTATCGTTGAAGCATTAAGTAGTTATATAATGGATGAGGGCGGGCGGGCCGCCTCTGTTCCTGCACAATAATTAGGCGTCGAGTTCCTCGCTGCGGTTGTTGACGCGGGCCTGGTAGTTGACGGAAGAACGGGTGTTGACTTCTTCCAGCACCAGGTAGTTCAGCGGGTGGCTGAGGCGGCTGGCCACAGCGCCCTCCTTGTTGTTGCCATCGCCGAAGGTGATGGCGCCGGTCGGGCAGGCCGTCTGGCAGGCCGTCTTGACGTCGTTGTCCAGCAGTTGCCGGCCCTCGCGCTTGGCGGTCAGCTTGCCTTCCTGAATGCGCTGCACGCAGAAGCTGCACTTCTCGATCACGCCGCGGGAGCGCACCGTCACATCCGGGTTGAGCACCATGCGGGTGAGGTTGTCGGCGCCGTAGGGCAACTCCTCGCCGTTGAGGCCCACTTCGTTGGCGCCGAAGAGGTCGGCAGTCGTGTAGTCCAGCCAATTGAAACGGCGCACCTTATAGGGGCAGTTGTTGGCGCAGTAACGCGTACCGATACAGCGGTTGTAGGTCATCTGGTTGAGGCCTTCCGAGCTGTGGTTGGTGGCCGCCACCGGGCAGACGTTCTCGCAGGGTGCGTTGTCGCAGTGCTGGCACAACATCGGCTGGTAGACCACGTTCGGGTTTTCGAAGTCGCCGTAGAAATAGCGGTCGATGCGCAGCCAGGCCATTTCGTGGTGGCGCGACACTTCCCGCTTGCCGACGACCGGCACGTTGTTCTCGGCGACGCAGGCGACCTGGCAGGCCCCGCAGCCGATGCAGGCGTTCAGGTCGATGTGCATCTGCCAGTGGTGGCCCTGGCTGTAGAACTTGTCTTTGTACTCCTCGTACGGATAGAGCGTATTGGCGTTCAGTTTGGCCGCCTCGGCGCGCTTCTCCTCGATGTGGTGCGCCAGCTCGCCGATCTCCTGCAGGTTGCCCTGATAAATGATGGAACGGCCGGTGATGCCGCCCTGGAAACCTCCACCCAGCGTCATGATCGTTTTCTCATCGACGTTGATCTCTTCGCCGCTGTCGGGGTCCAGGCCTTTCAGGCCCATCGAGTGGTGGTATTGTACACAGGGAAACTCATCATCTTCGCCCACTTTGTCGGAGACGTTTTCCACCGCTGCGTAATACTGCACGTTGCCGTTGTCGTCGAGGCTCAGCCAGGGGTAGGCGTTGGAGCCGATCTTATTGCCGATGGCCCGCCCCATGATACCCGTTGCTTCGCGGCCGTAGCCGAGGGCCAGCGCCAGGGTGCCCTGCATCTGGCCGAACTGGCGCACAACCGTACAGCGCTGTTCCAGGCCTTTGACGGTTACATTCACCTGGTCGGCCTTGCCTTTGGCTTCTTCCCCGTTCAGGTTTTTGAAGGCCGTGAAGCTGTTGCCGCCTTCCCAGCCCACCGGAATCGCCAGGTAATTGCCCCAGGAGCAGCGGTTCACCGGGTCGGGCATCTCCTGCAGCCAGGGGTTGTTGGCGTACACGCCGCTGCCCATATTGACGGCTTCGAAGAAGGTGATCTCCAGTTCGGCATTGGCCGGGCGGCGCACGCGCTTGGCGGCCGAGCTCACATCACCCGAGAAGGCCACCTGGATGACGGACTGAGGCGCTTCGAACACCCCATCGTGCAGGGTGCTGTCCCAGAAAGCCTGAAAGGTGGCGAAGCTGTTCTGCTGTGGGAAGAAGCGTTCGCGCCAGTGGGCTTTCAGATAGTCGTAGTAATAGAGGCTGGACTCGGCCAGCTTTTTTTCGTGGTACACCTTTTTATCATCCACAACCGGAGCGGCGGCAGCCGTGTCGGCAGGGGCGGGAGCAACCGCATCGGCAGTTGCCGGCACGCCCGCCCAGCGCAGCAGGCTTTCTTCGGCCTGGCGGGTGCCCGGGCGGCCGATATTTGCGAAAATGGGCGCAATGGCAGGCTGGATGAGGCTGTAGTGGCCGCGCTTCGGCTCGGCGTCGCCCCAGCTCTCCAGGTAGTGGTGCGTGGGCGCGATATAGTCGCACAGAAGTGCTGTTTCATTGGGAATCCCGGCGAAGGACACCTTCAGCCCCACCTTGGCGCAGCCTTCGCGGAACTTGTCGGCGTTGGGCACATCATAGGCGGGGTTGGCGCCGTCCATCACGAGGAGGGCGTCCACCCTGCCGGCGTTCATCTCCCTGATGAGGTTCTGAATGTCCCGGTCCATGCCCTGGCGCTGCAGGGATGCGCCGGCAAAGTCGATGGTATTGCCGTAGCTGCCGAGCATATCGTTGATGGCGTTGATCAACACCTGTTCGCCGACGTTGTTGGAGCCGGAGACGACCAGGGCTTTGCCGCGGTTGGCGTACAGTTCCTGAGCCACTTTTTTGATCCTGGCGGCTTTTTCGCCTTCCAGCTGAGGCCCGCCGCTTACGCGGTTGGCGCCGGCCAGAGCGGCCAGTTCGTTATAGAGAGCGGCGATGGCGGCGCCCTGTTCGGAAGGCTTCACCAGGATGCGGTTGTCGGCGTTGGAACCGGTGAGGCTCATGTGGCTTTCCACCTGGATGTGGCGCGACATTTCCGGGTTTTTCACATCGCTGATCCGCCGCCCTTTGGCGTACTGGGCGGCGAACTCCACCGGTGAGACCCAGGCGCCCAGGAAATCGGCGTCGAAGCTGACGATCACCCTGGCCTTGTCGAAGTGGTAGCCGGGGATAACGGCCTGCCCGAAGCTCTCCTGGTTGGCTTCCAGGATGGCGGAGCTGGACACGGGGTCGTACATCACCACCTGTGCGTTGGGGAACCTGGCCTTGAAGTCGTCCAGCACCTTCTTCGTCGTCGGGCTCATGATGGTGTTGGCGACGATGCGGATATTGGAGCCGGCATTGAGTTTGCCCGTGATCTCGCCGTCGATTTCGGCCCAGGAGGGGCCCAGTTTATTGCGGTTGGCCGGCAACACGACTTTGCCCTCGGCCACGCGGTAAGGGCCGTCGAGGCGGCTGGTGTCGTAGAGGCTAAGCACGCTGGCCTGAGCCCGGGCGCTGGTGCCGCCCATGGTCACTTTCGACAGCCCGTTGCCTTCCACTTTAATAGGGCGCCCTTCGCGGGTCTTGACCAGGATCGAGCAGTAGTCGCCGCCCTGTACGAAGGTTGTGGCGTAATAGGTGGCCACACCCGGCACGATCTCATCCGGCTTCACCACGTAGGGGATAGCACGCCGGGCCGGTATATCGCAGCTGGCGGCCAGGGTGGCGGCGGTGATGCCGAAGCCCAGGTATTTGAGGAAATCCCGGCGGCTGGCGTTGCCCGACTCGATGATATCCTGGTCGATCACTTTGCCGACGATGGAAGGGGAAACAAACTCCTGTTGGCTGATTTCGTTGTAGCTGGGGTGGTTGGTAAGCTGGTCCACGCCAATCCAAACACCTTTATTTTTATTCTTCATCTTACTAAATTTCTTTTTCAAGCAGGCTGATGATCAATAGATAGGTATTAATAGTGGCACTTCTGGCACTCCAGGCCGCCGATCTCTTCCACCGTCACCTTGTCGCGCTGGCCCTTGGCGATCTCTTCGTGAAAGTGCTGGTAGGCCTTGTAGTACTCATTGTCCTTAAACTGGACTTCCGTCTGGCGGTGGCAGTTGATACACCAGCCCATGGAGAGGGGAGAATATTGCTGTACGACTTCCATGGCCTCGACAGGGCCGTGGCAGGTTTGGCACTCCAGTTTGCCGACGGTGACGTGCTGAGCGTGGTTGAAGTAGGCGTGGTCTGGCAGGTTATGAATGCGCACCCATTCGATGGGGCCCTGTATTTGGGGCTTGTTCTCATTGGTGAGCGACGCCTTGAGGGCATCCCACTGGTCGGATACCAGGCGCTGGCCCTTGCTGTCGAGAGAGCCTTTATCCGCTTTGTAGGAGTCTTCAAACCACTTCTTAAATATCTGCTCGATGTCAGCTTCGCTCATCTGATCGTAGTTCTCGATGTATTTATCCGTGTTCGGGTTCCAGCCGATGGAAGCGTATATCTTGCTGATCTCGGCCGTGCCGTACTGGGAGCCCACCTTGATGGCGGTGTGGCAGTTCATGCAGGTATTGGCGGCGGGGATGACCGAATGTTTGGAGCGGCGGGCGCCGTCGTGGCAATACTGGCAATCGATCTTCTGCAGCCCGGCATGGGTTGCGTGGGAAAATTTGATGGGTTGCTCGGGCGCATACCCCTGCTGACGGCCCAGCATGATGGCGTTGTTGACCGTTTTGTAACCGCCCAGCACGACCAGGGCGAAGATGAGGAAAGCGATGATGCCTTTGCTGGTGAGTATCTCTACCAGCGTCTTGCGGCGGGCCGGGGCGGCGCCTTCGCGCACCTGCAACATGTAGTTGAGGTTGGCCAGGATGCGCGCCAGCACCACGGCGAGTATGCCCAGAATGACGAAAAGAGCAATGAAAAGCGGGGTGTTGTTGGGCTTGGCGGGCGCTACCTGGACGGCTTCAGCAGGGCCGCCGGCGGGCTTGTCCTTGCCTTCGTACACAAACTGAACATAGGCCAGGATGTTCTCGATCTCCTGGTCCGTCAGGTTCAGAAAGTTGTTCATCACCACCGGCTTCCACTCATCCCAGAGCTGAACGGCACGGGGGTGGCCGCTCTGGATCATGGCCTGAGAGTTGCGAATCCAGGAATAGAGGTCTTCCCGGGGGTAGTCCGCCCAGCGCTCTTCCGTACCGCCCAGGGCAGGGCCCGTGAGCTTGTCCTTCATGTTTCTGTTGTGGCAGGTCGCACAGTTGTTGCGGAAGAGGACTTTGCCTTCCTCCACATTCACTGTGGCCGCCGCATCCTGAGCGGAGAGGGGAAGCGCAACCAGGGCTACGGCAAGCAATAGCAAGAGCCGGCTAATCAACTGCTTGTATATCATGTCAAGGTGTCGTTTTTAACGTAAAATCAGCGATGTACAATTGTCATTTCTATGTCAGCGCAAAGATAAAATTCGAACTACTTTTTTAACAAAAAATCTCAAAAACCAGCAATTATTTAGATTGCGTCTAAATAACCCAATGAAAAGAGGCTTGTTTTTTAAAAAAAGAAGAACCCTTAACACTTCTTAACACCGTGTTAAATTCCTTAAAGCTGCGAATATACAGATATTAATTTCACTGCAAAGCCCTTTCCGCTTTATTAATTATACGGCCACCTGGGCGCGTATGGCGGGGTGCGGGTCGTAGCCCTGGAGTTCGAAATCTTCAAAACGGAAGGCGAAAATATCCTTGATCTCCGGATTGAGGCGCATGCGGGGCAGGGGGCGGGCCGCTCTGCTCAACTGCAGGCGGGCTTGCTCGATGTGGTTGAGGTAGAGGTGCACATCGCCGAAGGTGTGAATGAATTCGCCGGGCTGCAGCCCGCACACCTGCGCCACCATCATGGCCAGCAGGGCATAAGAAGCGATATTGAAGGGCACGCCCAGAAACACATCGGCCGAGCGTTGATAAAGCTGGCAGGACAGGCGGCCCTGGGCCACGTAAAACTGGAACAGCACGTGGCAGGGCGGCAGCCCGGATTTCACCATCACGGGCAGGTCTTTGGGGTTCCAGGCCGAAACGATCAGGCGGCGGGAGTCGGGCCTGGCGTGGATCTCCTCCACCAGCCCGGCGATCTGGTCCACGCCTTCGAAATTCCGCCACTGGCTGCCGTAAACCGGGCCGAGTTCTCCCCACTGCCGGGCGAAATCCTCGTCCGTCCTGACCCGCTCTACGAATTCCTTCATTTTTTCCTTCCAGGCTTCGCTGTACTTGGGGTATGAGCCGGCCAGCCCGTTCGCCTCCAGCCAGTGCTGATAGGGCCAGTCGTTCCAGATGTTGACCCCGTTCTGCACGAGGTAGCGGATATTGGTGTCGCCTTTCAGGAACCAAAGCAACTCGTGGATGACCGACTTGTAATGTACCTTCTTGGTCGTCAGCAACGGGAAACCTTCCTCCAGGTTCATCCGCATCTGGTACCCGAATACGCTGAGTGTGCCGGTGCCGGTGCGGTCTTCCTTCCGGATTCCGTGGGCTAAAATGTGCTGAAGCAGGTCGTGGTATTGACGCATGGTGAAAAGGTTAGGGGTTAGGGGTTAGGGGTTACAGGTTACAGGTTACAGGTTACAGGTTTCAGGTTTCAGGTTTCAGGTTTCAGGTTTCAGGTTTCAGGTTTCAGGTTTCAGGTTTCAGGTTTCAGGTTTCCGCCGCCCACTTCCGACTTCCCACTTCCCACTTCCGACTTCCGACTTCCCACTTCCCACTTCCGCCCGCCCACTCGTTGCACTCGCGTTCGGGTAAACCTTCCGCCTTCCCACTTCCCACTTCCGCCCGCCCACTCGTTGCACTCGCGTTCGGGT
>CAUJDW010000064.1 GCA_963169455.1 Bacteroidota bacterium
CCCCGTGACTGACTCTTGCCTCCCCTTTTCCGGGACAGTCAGCGGGTGGCTCGCAAGGCTGTCACGGGGTGGCTGAACACCGAAACACCATGGAGAGCCACCCCGTGACTGACTCTTGCCTCCCCTTTTCCAGGACAGTCAGCGGGTGGCTCGCAGGGCTCAATCTCCGTTCAGCCACCCCCTGACATCAGGGCTGTCACGGGGTGGCTGAACACCGAAACACCGCGGAGAGCCACCCCGTGACTGCCACCTGCCTCCCCTTTTCCGGGACAGTCAGCGGGTGGCTCGCAGGGCTGTCACGGGGTGGCTGAACACAGAAACACCATGGAGAGCCACCCCGTGACTAAGCAAAGATCAAAAAGCAAAAATTTTCCAGGGCTATCCTTTACCCGGTAACAATTTGCCTTCCAAGTTCTAAATTACAGAAAGAACTTAATGAAATCCCGGCATAATCCTTTGCTGAAGAAAATTCCCAATCTACTGCTTTCCTGACCAGGCCTGCCTCCACTGGATTTTCATGAATATAATTGAAACAATAAGATAAATAATCCAACATATTCCAGTGTCGAGAATCAACGGTGATGAATTCCTCTATACATCCATCTTTTGCTTTTGTTTCTTCCCTAAATAATGAGCCCGACCATCCATTTCTCTTGTTAATAGCCCTCGTATAAGAACGTAAAGCAATTCCAATAGCATCATTCAGGGAAACCTCTCTGTCAACCCTTTTACTCTGAACATTCAGCATTTTCATTGGCAATTCTAAGTGCTCCACCCGAAAAAGCAAATGAAAATGATTTGGCATCAAACAATAACAGATGAAATCTCCAAAGGGAGCAATAATATTTTTCATCTTGCCAAGAAAATAGAAATAGTTATCCCGATTCAAAAAAATCTGTCTTCGGTTATTTCCTTGATTGTATATGTGGTAAGCTACACCTTTTTCAAATTTCATTGGCCAAGTATTTAATTAAAACTTCCTTGGCTGTCACGGGGTGGCTGAACACCGAAACACCACGGAGAGCCACCCCGTGACTGACTCTTGCCTCCCCTTTTCCGGGACAGTCAGCGGGTGGCTCGCAAGGCTCAATCTCCGTTCAGCCACCCCCTGACGCAGCTAATCTGGGAAATTCATTTTTTCAACCAGGGCCTGGAAACGCGCTTCGCCGCGCATTTCATTCCATACCGGGTCCATGCGCAGGGAGATCATCCAGTTGGCGTGTTGCTGGTAGGAGCGTTCCAGCCAGGCCAGAGCTTTGTCCTTGTATCCCAGGTTCCAGTAAACCGGCGCCATTTCGACGAAGGCGGCTTCGATAACGGCGGAATCGCTTTCCAGTTTTTCGGCCGCCTGGCGGGCCGGAGCCTGCTGGCCCGCTTTAGCCTGAGCCATGGCCAGGTGCATAACCGCCCAGGACTCTTCTCCGGACAGGCGCACCGATTCGCGGAAATGAGCCACGGCCTGCGGGTAGTTGCCCTGCATGTAGTCCACCTGGCCAAGCAGCCAGTAGGCCTCGCTGTTGTCGGGGTACATCTTTTGCATGGCGGCCCCTATATCCTTTGCTTTCTGAAAATCACCGGCCATGCGGTACATTTCCGCCAGGTCGATATTGTATTCGAGATTGAGCGGATCAATAGAAACCGCCTTTTCCATCAGGTTGATGGCGCGGGTGTGGCTGCCGGACAGGGCGTGGCGCCAGCCCAGGTCGAGATAGGCGCCGGCTTCGGAGGGGTTTAGCGCGACGGCCTTTTCCAGGGCGAGCCGGGCAGCGGCCCAGTCCCAATCGTACCAGAGGTGCACGGACCCCAGGATGGCGTGGGCATAGGCCAGGCTACTGTCGCGCTGGAGCGCTTCGCGGGCGTAGGTGCGCGCCCGGGGGAATGCCTCGCTGGAAGGCAGGCTGTTGCTCCATCCAAGCCAGAGGTAGGCGTGGCCCAGGCCTGCGTAAGCCATAGCGAAGCCGGGGTCCAGCTCCAGCGCACGCCGGAAGAATTCCACGGCCGCCTCCGCCCCGTCGGAGCGCTGGCTGAGCATGTGCCTGCCGCGCAGGAACCAGTCGTAGGCCTCCCGGTTCCGGGTGAGTGGGCGGGTGCTGCCCTGGAGGAGGATGACTTTCAGGTTTTCAGCAACGGCCTGGGCGATTTCATCCTGAATGGCAAAGATATCATCGGCCTGGCGGTCATAGCGTTGTGACCAGAGTTGGTAGCCATCGGCGGTGTTGACCAATTGGGCCGTCACCCGCAATTGTTCCCCGATGCGGCGGATGCTGCCTTCCAGCACGACGCTGACGCCCAACTGCCGGCCTATTTCCTGCATGCTCACCTCACTGCCGCGAAAGGAAAAGGAAGAGGTGCGCCCCGCCACTTTCAGTTCCCCTGCCTGGGCGAGCGCGTTAAGGATATCTTCCGCGATGCCGTCGCCGAAGTATTGCTGCCCGCCCTCGGGGCTCAGGTCGCGAAACGGCAGCACGGCAATAGAGCGGGCTGGAATCTCCCCCTCCGGGGCGGGCTGTTTATTTTCGGGCCAAAAAACCCAGGCGGCAATAGCCAGGGCCAGCAGGGCCAGAACGCCTCCCAGGGCCAGGAGCTTACCGGCAGGCCCCTTGCGCCTGCCATGCTGCCTGGTGGGCCTGACTTTTGGGCGCTCCCCCAGTTCACGCTCCCGGGGCACGGTCAGGCCGGTGTCCGCCAGGGCGTACACCTCTATCGGCTGGCTGACGTTCTTGAACTCGAACTTGCCCAGGGAAACAGGGTCGAACTGCGGGTGGTTGCGCAGGTCGTGGATGACCCTTTCCGTGATCAGGATGGCTCCGGGCACCCCAAGAGATTCAACCCTGGAAGCCAGGTTGACCCCATCGCCATAGATGTAATCCCCATCCGTCACGATATCGCCGATGTGGATGCCGATGCGGAGGGGCACTTTGGGTTCCTGGAGCAAGGCCAGTTGGATTTCCTTGGCGCTGGCCACGGCTTCCACGGCGCTGTCGAAGAGCACCAGGCTGCCGTCGCCGTAATGCTGCAATATCCTGCCGTGGTGTTTTTGGACGCTTTCGTCCAGCACGGCGCGGAAGCGCTTGAGCCGGCGCATGCCATCGGCCTCATCGGCCTGCATCATGGCGGTATAGCCGGCAATATCGGCGAACATGATGGCGGCAAGGCGGCGGATGGGTGGCATGGGTAATGGATGGTTGAATAGATGAATGGTTAAATGGATAATGCCAAGTGGCTGTATGGTTTTTAACATTGCCGGGCTGGGCAGCGGCCAAAGGTGCGGATCCAGGCTATGGTGCAGGCCAAAATTACGGAATTGGAAAGACTATGTAAAGGTTGGGGAAAATTTCTATCTTTTCTCCATGATCCAGAGTTACGAAACCCGCTGGTTTTTCCGAGCCTGCCCGGCCTTGCTCATGGAGTGGTTCGCGGGCCGGGGCCTGCGTTTTGATGCGCCGGGGAACTCCGTGCGGGCGGATTATTACCTGCCTTTACCATCCGATAAGGGCCTGGGCGTCAAATTGCGGGAAGGGCGGATCGAGATCAAGCAGTTGCTTGCAGGCCGGGGCGAGCATCCTTTTCCACCTTTTAAATCAAAAGGCAAGGTGGAACATTGGGTGAAATGGGGGTTTGCAGTGGAGGAGAAGGATGAACTGGGCCGGCAGATCATCGGAGAAAAACGACACGACTGGATCGAAGTGGGCAAAGAGCGGCTTGGCTTTACCTACAGTTTCGGCCCGGAAGGGCGCACAGCCGAGGTCCCCATCCATACACCTATTCCCGAGGGCTGCCAGGTGGAACTCAGCCGGATCAGCGTTTTCGGGAAAGACTATTTCACCTTCGGGCTGGAAGCCTTCAGCCGGGCCGGGCACCTCGAAGAGAATTTCCGGCACGGAGCAGGGGATTTTTTTTCGGCCCTTGATGAATGGCGGCAGGGCAACCCAACCGACGAGCTCCGCATGCCGGTGGAACTGAGCATGGGGTATCCCGAATTCCTCTCCTGCCTTTTTTATGCCCTGTAAAAGAAAGGCCGGCCCTCAGGCCAGCCTTTCTATGCTCCAAATCAATACATTCACCTGAATACAAAAAACTACTATCAGCGTACAAACATAAGCTCGCGGTATTTCACCATAGGCCACTCGCGGTCGTCCACCAGGTATTCCAGGCGGTCAGCAAAAGTGCGGATGGATTCCATCAGGGGCTTCACCTCATAGCAATAGGCCTTGGCCTTGGCGGTAGCGTCTTCCAGCCCGTTGGCCTTTTTGCGGCCCTCGGTCATGGCTTCCACGTTTTCCTTGATCTTATTGATGTTTTCCGATATGCGCTTTACAATATCCAGCTGCGCGGCATAAGCGCTTTCCGGCAAGCCCACTTCTTTCAGTTGCAGGATGTTCTGCGTAAGGGTGGTCTGATAGTTGACCGCCGCTGGAAGGATGTGGTTGATCACCATCTCGCCCATAGTGCGGGACTCGATCTGCAGCTTCAGGATGTAATTTTCGCACATCACATCGTAATGGGCGTGCAACTCGCGTTCGGTGAACACGCCGCTGCTTGTAAACAGCTCGACAGCGTCTTTGCGCAGGTAGGCGCCCAGCGCATCGGGGGTGTTCGGCAGGTTGCTCAGGCCTCGGCGGGCGGCTTCGGCTTTCCACTCCTCGCTGTAGCCATCCCCTTCAAAGCGGATGGGCCTGGACTCCCTGATGTAGCGCTTCAGGATGGTGAGGATGGCGGAGTCGCGTTCCAGGCCCTGGCTCATCAGGCCGTTGAGCTCTGCTTTGAAGTCGTGCAACTGCCTGCCGACGATGGTGTTCATGACCGTCATAGGCGCGGCGCAGTTCATGGAGGAGCCGACCATGCGGATCTCGAATTTGTTGCCCGTGAAGGCAAAAGGCGAAGTCCGGTTGCGGTCGGTATTGTCCAGTTCGAGGTTTGGTATCTTGCTCAGCAGGTCGAGCACTTCCTTTACGCCGGCCTCGTCGGCGTCGATGCCGGCCTCCAGCCGGTCGAGCACTTTCGCCAGGGTGTCGCCCACGAAAACAGAGATGATGGCCGGCGGGGCTTCGTTGGCGCCCAGGCGGTGGTCATTGGCGGCCGAGGCCACGCTGGCGCGCAGGATGTCGGCGTAGCGGTAAACAGCCTGAATGGTGTTGACGAAGAAGGTCAGGAACAGCAGGTTCTTGCCCGGCTGTTTGCCCGGCGACAAGAGGTTGCGGCCCGTGTTGGTGGCCATCGACCAGTTGTTGTGTTTGCCCGAGCCGTTAACACCGGCGAATGGCTTCTCGTGCAGCAGCACGCGCAGTTTGTGGCGCTTGGCCACGCGGTCCATCACATCCATCAGGAGCTGGTTGTGGTCGACGGCCAGGTTGGTTTCCTCGTACATGGGCGCCAGTTCGTACTGGCCCGGGCCCACTTCGTTGTGGCGGGTTCGGACGGGGATGCCCAGCTTGTGGCACTCCGTTTCCAGGTCGCGCATGAAGGCGAAGACGCGCTCGGGGATGGAGCCGAAATAGTGGTCATCGAGCTGCTGCCCTTTGGGCGAGTGCTTGCCGAGCAGGGTGCGCCCCGTCAGCAGCAGGTCGGGGCGTGCGTTGAACAGGGCTTCGTCCACCAGGAAGTATTCCTGTTCCCAGCCCAGGGTAGTGATCACGCGCGTGACGTTCTCGTCAAAGAGCTGGCATACCGGCACGGCAGCCTGCTCGATGTAGTTCTGCGACTTGAGCAGGGGCAACTTGTAATCCAGCGAATCGCCACCGTAGGTCACGAAGATGGTCGGAATGCAAAGCGTTTTCCCCTCCACCAGTTCCAGGATGAAAGCCGGGGAAGAGGGGTCCCAGGCGGTATAACCGCGGGCTTCGAAAGTGGAACGCAGGCCGCCGCCCGGGAAGCTGGAACCATCGGGCTCCTGCTGGACGAGGGTGTCGCCGGTGAATTCTTCCATGACTTTGCCGTCGGGCGTCAACTGGAAAAAGGAGTCGTGTTTTTCGGCAGTGCGCCCGGTCAGGGGCTGAAACCAGTGCGTGTAGTGGGTGGCGCCCTGGTCGAGCGCCCAGCGCTTCATCGCCTCGGCTACCAGGTCGGCATCCTCGCGGGAAAGCTTGGCGCCGGACTGTATGGCCAGCTTGACGTTGCCGAAGGCTTCTTCGGTCATGTACTCTTTCATGGCTTTGTCATTGAAGACGTTGCAGCCAAAAAAGTTGGAGATCCTGGTATCCGGGACGTCGACGTACTCCAGTTCAAAGCCCGAGCGGTTCAGGATCGTGTCCAATGCTTGGAAACGGGAAAGACTCATAGGAAATATGCGAATTTTTTGGTTTGAAAATATTCAGCTCAATAGTTTACAGATAAAACCGCTTCTGTTATTTTTTAAGTAAAATTAGCGCTTTTTGGCCGGGGCTCCGGGGCCAATAGCCCCTTGATTTGTCTTATAATCAGCTCAAAGCTGCCCCCCAGCCGAAGCTGCGGGGGCAGAAAAAAGGCATATTCCTATGCAGGAACTAGAGCTGTTCAAAAAATATATTCCGCCGCCGGCAGGGCCACGGGGGTGCTGATCGCTGGCCCCTGTGCAGCCCGGCGCCATGGGAGCGCCCGCCCTACTTGGCCATCTCGAAAGCGGCCACGGGCTGGTCGGAGAGGGATTCCCCATAAGCATGCATCTCGTGCTCGGCTGCATCCAGGCCTTTTTCCTCCTCCTCTTCCGATACGCGGATACCCACCGTTTTTTTCAGGATGAACATGGCCGCGAAGGCAAAGGAAAAGGTGAAAGCCCCGATCGCCAGCGCGCCAAAAAGTTGGGTGAAAAACTGCCCAAGGCCGGCCTTGGCGCCAAACAGGCCTACCGCCAGGGCGCCCCAAAGGCCGCAGGCCAGGTGAACGGAAGTGGCGCCTACCGGGTCGTCGATCTTTTTGCGGTCAAAAAATACGACGGCAAATGGGATCAGGATGCCGGCAACGGCGCCGATGAGGATGGCCTCTCCCGGCCCCATCTGGTCGGCCCCGGCAGTTATACCAACCAAGCCGCCGAGTATGCCGTTCAACACCATTGACAGGTCATGGGATTTGAAGAGCATATAGGAGGCGAAAAAAGCAGCTACCGCGCCGGCCGCAGCGGCCAGCGAGGTCGTGACGATAACCAGTGATATGGCCATTGGGTCGGCGGAAAGCACCGAGCCTCCATTGAAGCCGAACCATCCGAACCAAAGCAGGAACACACCCAGGGCCGCCAGCGGCATATTGTGGCCCGGGATGGGCTTGATGCCGTCTTTGGTGTACTTGCCCCGGCGAGGGCCCAGCACCAGTACGGCGGCCAGAGCCGCCCAGCCTCCAACAGAATGCACCAGGGCCGAGCCGGCGAAGTCGTAAAAACCTGCTTCATCGAGCCAGCCGCCTCCCCACTTCCACATGCCGGTAATGGGGTAACAGATGGCGACGAAGACTGTGGCAAACAGGAGGAATGGCCCCAGTTTGATGCGCTCGGCTACCGCTCCCGAAACGATGGTGGCCGCCGTCGCGGCAAACATGGCCTGGAAAATGAAATCCGTCCAGTAGGTATAATGGCCTTCGGCATAAGCTATGCCGCCGGCTTCGCCCTCCGGCAAACTCAGCCCGAAACCGGCGAAACCGAAAAAGCCGCCGCCCTCGCCGCCCGGGTACATCAGCCCAAAACCCATGACGTAATAGGTCAGCAGCCCAATAGCGACGATCATGGTGTTTTTAAAGAGTATGTTGACTGTATTTTTCCGTTGCACCAAGCCTGCTTCCAGGCTGGCAAAGCCCAGGTGCATGATAAATACCAGGGCAGTGGCAACGATCATCCAAACATTATTTACCGTAAATAATGCCTCATTCATGATATTACGATTAATTGGTGTTATTCAACCTTTGAAGGTGCTCCGGAAAGAGAAGGAAAAGCGGGAAAATGGGAGCACTGCTCAGACGGCCTCCGCTCCGGTTTCCGCCGTCCGGATGCGGACTACCTGCTGTACATCAATGACAGTTATCTTCCCGTCTCCAACTTCCCCGGTGCGCCCAGCCTCGAGGATGGCGTCGATGATGCCGTCAACCATTTCGTCCGTGGTGAGAATGTCCAGCTGTAAACGGGCGATGTATTCGGAGTCGTAGCTGCTGCCCCGATAGACGATCTTTTCGCCTTTCTGCAGCCCGTAGCCCTTCACCTCCTTGAGGGTGAAAAAGCGCACCCCGATCCTGGCCAGCGCATCGCGCACTTTTTCGAAACGGGACTGCCGGATTATAGCCTCGATTTTCTTCATTTTTGTTTACTTTTGTGTATCGCACACAAATGGCCATCTCTCCGGAAAAGGCAAGGGGCTTTCCGGCTTCGCTTTTGCGGCCTTATTTGGTGTATTTATGACACAAAGCTAAGGCGCGAATGGCGGCCATGCTATTGAATTTTCCTGGCCCATGTGACGCCCACACCGCCTGCCCAAATATGCAAGTTTCTCATTTTCATTGCATTAAGTGGTTTTCCAAATGTCATACCCAAGCCTGATCTGACCTCATTCCGAAATTATGCTCAACACGCAAAAGGACCAGCTTTTCACCCTCGTCAAATCGCTGACCAAGGCTGAAAAGCGCAATTTCAGGCTCTATGTCAACCGCCTGCAGAGCGCCGGCGACACCAAATTCCTGCAGTTGTTCGACGTGCTGGACCGGCTGCAGGAATACGACGAAGAAACAATCCTGAAACGCTTGGGAGAGGTGGAAAAACGCCACCTGCCTAACCTCAAACGCCACCTGTACAAACAGATCCT
This sequence comes from Bacteroidota bacterium, assembly GCA_963169455.1. Lineage (GTDB taxonomy): Bacteria > Bacteroidota > Bacteroidia > Chitinophagales > Saprospiraceae > JACJYE01. The sequence continues at coordinate 8,757 of CAUJDW010000064.1, forward strand.
CACCAGCCTGCGCCTGATCCACATCCAGAAGAATATCGACATCCAGATCCGCGAACAACTCGACTTTGCGCGCATCCTGTATGGCAAAGGCATGTATATGCAGAGCCTGCGCCTCCTGGAGCGCATCAAAAAGACCGCCCTGGAACACCACCAGGACATTCTGCACCTGGAGATCCTGGAGTTCGAGAAAATGATCGAAGCCCGGCACATCACGCGGAGCCGCAAAGTGGAAAACAAGATGGAGGGCCTGCTGGAAGAAGCCGCCCACCGCAGCTACGTCACGCATTACAGCAACCTCTTTTCCAATTTCAACATACAGGTGCACGGTTGGTACATCGTGCACGGCCACGTCAGAAACGAAGCTCAGGAGCAGGCGGTAAAAGCGTTTTTCGAAAGCAACATGCCCAAAGGCTGGGATGAAAAGAAGCTGACCTTCTTCGAGCGGGCCAACTGGTACCAGTCGATGATGTGGTGCCACTACATCCGGCTGGACTTAGGGCAGGCCGCCGGGCAGGCCAGGCTATGGGTGCAGCTCTTCCAGGATAACGCCCAGATGAAACAGATGGACCCCGACCTGTACATGCGGGCCATGTATTATCTGCTGGTGCTCCTCTACCTCATGCGCGCCGGAGCGGAATTCGCAGAACACCTGGAGGCATTCGAACAGTTCGAAAGGGAATTCCGCGGGCAGATGAACGACAATTCGCGCATGATCTCCTTCGTTTACCTCAACCTCAGCCGGCTTAATCACTGCCTGCTGGCGCGCAACTTCAAAGAGGGCATTCGCCTGGCCGGGCGGATCGAAAAGGAGCTGCCCCATTTTGAGGCCTACATGGACGTGCACCGAAGCCTGCTGTTCTATTTCAAGTTTGCTTACCTCTATTTTTCCGACGGGCAGTACGAAAAAGCCCTGGAGTACCTCAACGAGATCATCCACCAGAAATCGGCCCACCTGCGGGAAGACCTGCACTACAACGCCCGCCTGCTGCACCTGCTGTGCCATTACGAGCTGGGCCATTACGACCTGCTGGACTACCTGCTCTCCTCCATCAGGCGCCAGTTCAACCAGGGGGCCGATATCAGCGAAATGTCGCGCCATACACTCCGGTTCCTGCGGCAGCTCGCCCAGGCCCCGCCGGCCGGCCACCCCCAGGCTTTCCGCCGCTTCCACGCCGGCATCCAGGGCCTGCTGGAAGATAAATACGAAAGGAAAGCCCTGAATTACCTCGATATCCCGGCCTGGGTGGAGGGCAAGGTGAAGGGATGAATGAATGACCCCAACGGGAAAAACATGAGCCATCCCGGATTTTCATGGAATGCCGGGCAAGAAGCCCGGCCATGGCCTAAAGATGTGAATAAAAAAATTCGGGTTCGGGAACCATTCTCCACGCGCCAATTGTTTAACGAATTATTAATTGAAAATGAAATTTGGTTTAATTCTGTTAAAGCCAAATGAATTTGGATTGGAAAATTTTTATTTTTGGTAAAAATCTTCATGTCGATGAATTGGCGTAGGCTCAATGGCCAGCGGATCGAACTGCCGATCAAGGCTGCAGTAGAGGAAGCCATCCTGCGGGAAAAAAAGCTCGGCCACAAGCTCAAAGTATGCATTGGCTCCGACTCCCAGGTGCGCAACGGAACGGTGGAGTTCGCCACCGTGATCGTCTTCCTGCGGGAAAAGAAAGGGGGCTTCATGTTCATCTCCAACTCCAGGGAGAGCAACCACATGGGGCTGCGCGAACGCATGATCCTGGAGGTGGCCAAATCCGTCGAAGTGGCTTACAACCTCTGCGACCTGCTGGACCAGCACGATGTCGCCCTGGAAGTGCACGCCGACATCAACACGGACCCGCATTTCCAGTCCAACACCGCACTGAAGGAAGCCATGGGCTACATCCTCGGCATGGGCTTCGTCTTCAAGGCCAAACCCAATGCCTTCGCCAGCTCTTCCTGCGCGGATAAAATGGTCTGAACGCATTCAGAACCAGAGGGGGTGGGAGAAATTCCGAAGTTTATCCCCCCTCTCTCTCCTTCCATCGTAACAAAAGCAAATTTGGCCTATAAGCTTGCATTATTCCTCTTTTCGAATGCGAGGTTGGGAAATTATTTGCCATTTTCGCAAAAAGGTAACTATTCAGGTTGGACGCGGGCCTGTGGCCCGCGATAATCAGGAGGCCTTTGGAGGGGCTTTGCCTGCGTCGCAGGCCTTCCGGATTGCCGCAAAGGAGTCCTGAATAGTTACCGCAAAAGACAATTTAGCTCACCAAAATATCACAGAATATGAGGTTTAAGGTTTTAGCATGGCTGCCGCCGCTGCTGGGGCTGTGGCTCCCATCAGCCCAGGGCCAGGAGAACAGGATCGCTTTTGAACAGTATGCCCTCGACAACGGGCTGCGGGTCGTCCTGCACCAGGACAAAAGCACGCCCATCGTGGCCATTGCCGTGATGTACCACGTGGGTTCCAAAAATGAAGACCCCCAGCGCACGGGCTTTGCACACTTCTTTGAACACCTGCTCTTTGAAGGCTCCGAAAATGTCGAACGCGGCGAGTTCGACAAGTACATTCAGAATGCCGGAGGAACGCTCAATGCCTACACCACCGCCGACAACACCTGTTACTTCGAGATACTGCCTTCCAACCAGCTCGAGCTTGGCCTCTGGCTGGAATCGGAACGCATGTTGCACGCCAGGGTAGACCAGAAGGGCGTGGAAACCCAGCGCGAAGTAGTCAAGGAGGAAATGCGGCAGCGGTATGACAACCGCCCCTACGGCTCCTTCCAGCGCGAGATACTGAAGCGCATGTACCGAAAACACCCCTACCAGTGGCCGACCATCGGTTCCATGGACCACCTCAATGCAGCAACAGAAGCGGATTATGTGAAATTCTACCGCGATTTCTACGTGCCCAACAACGCGGTGATGGTCATTGCCGGCGATTTCGAAACCCCAAAGGCCAAAGATTGGGTGGCCAAATACTTCAAGGACATTCCCAGGCGGGAGCAGCCCATTTTCCGCCCCAATGTGGAAGAACCGCCGCTGGGCGGCGAAGTGCGCGACACCATCTTCGACCGCATCCAGCTGCCGGCCATTTTCGAGGCTTACCGAACCCCTGCGCTTGGCGAGCCGGATTTTTACGCCGTCAGCATGCTGGCGCGCCTGTTGTCGGAGGGCCAGAGCTCCCGGCTGCAGAAATCGCTGGTGGACGAACAACAACTGGCCATACAGGTGGGCAACGTCGCATACGAGCGGGAAGGCCCGAGCTTCGCCCTGGCCTACGCCATCGCCAACGCAGGCCAGGACCCCCAGACACTGGAAAAAGCCATCCACACCGAGATCGAAAAAGTGCAGAATGACGGAGTTTCGGAAGAAGAATTCCAGAAGTTGCGCAACCAGATCGAAAGCGATTTCATCAGCGAAAACGCCACCATGTTCGGCATCGCCAACAGCCTGGCAACCTACGCCCTGCTGCACGGCGACGCCAACCTGATCAATACAGAGATCGAAAAATACATGAAAGTGACGCGGGAGGATATCCGGAAAGCCGCTCAGAAATACTTCAGGGCGGATAACCGGGTGGTGCTGTACTACCTGCCCAAGCCAAGCCAGCCCTAGGGCAGGTTTTCAGTATGCCAGTTGGCAGCGGTTTTTCAACGGGCAGGGCCGAAGGATATGCCCTCTGTAAAGTTCTCCCTGCATTACCAGCCTAAGGCATGCGATTTTTCAAACCAAAAGAAACCTATAAAAATGAGAAATACCGTTTTCATGATTTTATTACTGGCGCTGAGCACCGTTCAGGGGCTGTGGGCCCAGCAGGACGATTTCCGGAAGAAAGCCCCTGCTGCCGGGCCGGCGCCGCGCCTGGAGCTGAGCGATTACGAACAGTTTTCGCTCGACAACGGCCTGCAGGTGATCGTGGTGGAAAACCACAAACTGCCGCGGGTTTCCTTCCAGTTGCTGGTGGATGTCCCGCCCGTAAAGGAAGGGGAATTTGCTGGAACGGCCGAACTGGCCGGCGAAATGCTCGGCAGGGGCACCAAAACCCGCAGCAAGGCGCAGATCGACGAAACGATCGATTTCATAGGGGCCGATTTCTCCACCAGCGCCACGGGGATGTTTGGCGCCTGCCTCACCAAACACCAGGACAAACTGCTGGAGGTGATGGCGGATGTGCTGCTGAACCCCGCCTTTCCCGAAGAGGAATTCGGCAAGGTGCAGAAGCAACGCATGTCGGGCCTGGCTTATCAGAAGGACAATGCCGACTTCATTGCCGGCAATGTTTCGGAAGTGCTCCGCTACGGCAAGGGGCACCCCTACGGCGAGATCATCACGGAAAAAAGCCTGCAGGCCATCACGGCCGAACGCTGCAAAACCTACTACGATGCCTACTTCAAGCCCAATATTTCCTACCTGGCCATCGTAGGTGACCTCAAGCTGGAAGACGCCAAAAAAATCGCCGGAAAGTACTTCGCAAAATGGGAAAAAGGGGAAATCAGCAAGGAGTTTTTCAGGCGCCCGGAACCGCCTGCGCAGGCGCAGCTCAACTTCGTCAACAAAGCCGGCGCCGTGCAGTCGGCCATTCGGGTCACCTACCCCGTCAACCTCAAGCCGGGCGCCCAGGAAGCCATCGTGGCCAACCTGGTCAATACCATCCTCGGCGACGGGGGGCTTCTGGGCAGCCGCCTCAACAGCAACATACGAGAAGACAAGGGTTATTCCTACGGGGTGAGTTCAACGCTCATGTATGACCCCTATATCGGCTATTTCTCCGCAGGCGGCAGCGTGCGCAATGAGGTCACCGACAGCGCCATTGTCCAGTTCCTGTACGAGATGAACCGCCTGCGCGAAGAACCGGTGGCGGAGGCGGAACTGGCCAGCATCAAAAACTACATCTACGGCAAGTTCGCCCGCGCACTGGAACAACCCCAGCAGGTGGCTTCCTTCGCCCTGAACACCGCCCGTTACAAACTTCCCGAAGATTACTACGCCACCTACCTGGAAAAGACGGCAGCCCTGACGCCGGAAGACGTGCTGAACGGAGCCAGGAAGTATCTGCTGCCCGGCCAGGCCCACATCGTCGTGGTGGGCAACCAGGATGAAGTGGCCGGCAAACTCGCCGCCTTCTCGGGCGACGGAAAGGCCCGCTTCTTCGACTACGAAGGCAATCCGATCCTGGATGAGAAGAACGAGCTTCCTGAAGGGCTCACGGCCATGGATGTGGTGGAAAACTACCTCAATGCCATCGGCGGGCGCAGCCAGCTCGGGAAGGTTCAGGACATGACGGTCAACATGAGCACCTCTGTGCAGGGCATGGCCATGGAGATGTCGGTAAAGCGCAAAGCCCCCAACAAAATGTTCATGTCCGTCACCATGAATGGCATGGCGCTCAACACCACCCGCTTCGACGGCGAGCAGGGCGTAGCCATAGCCATGGGCCAGGAGCAGAAACTCGAAGGCGAAGCCCTGGAAGCCATAAAACAGCAGGCCCATATCTTCCCGGAGGCGGAGTACGGCAAAAAGGGGTACGAACTGGCCCTTTCCGGCATCGAAACCATAGAGGGCAAAAAGGCCTACCGGGTCGATGTCACCGCTCCTTCGGGCAACAAATCCACAGAGTATTTCGATATCCAGACCGGCCTGAAAATCCGCTCGGCCAGCACCCAGCCCGGCCCCGGCGGTGAGCAGGTGACGATTATCAACGACTATGGAGACTACCGGGAAGCCGAGGGCATCCGCATGCCGTTCGAACTGAAAGCATCGGGCATGGGGCCATTTCCCATTGCGCTGAAAGTGGAATCGGTAGAGATCAACAAAGGGCTGGAAGACAGCATTTTCGAAGTGGAGTAAAGCTCCGGCGCCCTGCCGGCAGGGGTGTAAACATGAGTCATCCCGAATTATGGAAATGACCTCGGAGAGGTCAACCGTTTGTAGATGAATAATTTAAAGCGTGAGACGACCTCGGAGAGGTCGAACCTTAAATGCTTCATTGCCGGAATCTTGCCCTTGTGCGACCTC
>CAUJDW010000065.1 GCA_963169455.1 Bacteroidota bacterium
GTAAACCTTCCGCCTTCCGACTTCCGACTTCCGATTTCCGCCTTCCGCCCGCCCACTCGTTGCACTCGTGTTCGGGTAAACCTTCCGCCTTCCGCCCGCCCACTCGTTGCACTCGTGTTCGGGTAAACCTTCCGACTTCCGCCCGCCCACTCGTTGCACTCGCGTTCGGGTAAACCTTCCGCCTTCCGCCTTCCGCCTTCCGCCTTCCGCCTTCCGACTTCCGCCTTCCGCCTTCCGCCTTCCCAAAAGGCCCGAATACGTCAATTCGGACGACAATCTCTGTTGCACCCCGCATTTTTGCCCCATCAAAGCCTGGCGGGAAAGGCGTTGTATTTCCCGGAATAATTAAGAATTTCAAAATATGACAATGACGAGAACGATGATTTTCTGGCTGGCTCTTCTGGGAACGGTGAGCCTGGCCGCCCAAGAGCAGGCGCTGCCGCCCCGGCAGCTCGATGTCGCGGTGGGGCTTCATTCCTACCACATCCCCGCTATGGGCGCGCAATGGAACGGGCCGGAGCCGGTTGCTTATGCCGGCATCAATCAACCCATCAACCGGAAGGGTACCCTGGGGGTCAGCCTTCGGCTGGGGTACAGCCGCGGGCGGTATCAGGGCGACGCCCTGCAGGCGCAGCTGTTGTTCGGGCTGACGCCGGTAGTCGCCCGCCATCTGGAGATGGGGGTGAAGCTGGGAATAGGCTACCAGTTTTCATTTTACCCTTCCGGCCCCATGCAATGGTCGGATGGCCAGTGGGCGCCGGGGCGGCGCTCCAAAGGCGCCCTGCAGGCGCCGCTGCAGCTGAGCCTGGGCTACCGGGCCATCAACCTGTCCGGCGTCGGCCTGACGCCTTATGTGGCTTATCAGGTGCAGGCGCTCTTTGGCTACAGCCCCAGCCTGAGCCCGCTGCCGGTTTCCAATGCGCTGCTCGGGGTAAAAATTTCATCAATCCAGTAAAACGACGATCATGAAAGCCAATCCGGTTTTGTTATTCTTTTGCCTTGCTGCCCTGCTGGCTTCCGCCTGCACCAAAGACGTTTACCAGCTGCCTACCAGGGATGCGGACGCAGACGTGGCGGCCAACCCCGCCCATCCGCTGAAGGATTCCATCGACGCCATCGTGGCCCGCTACATCGAAAAGGGGCTCCCCGGCGTACAGGTGGTGGTGAAAAATGCCGACGGCTGGTACATCTCCAACGGGGGCTACGCCAGCCTGGAGGGCCGGCAGCCCGTCCAGGACGGCCAGGTGAGCTGGTATTTCAGCATCACCAAGATATACACCGCCGCACTGATCCTGAAGCAATGGGAGTCCGAAAAAATCGATTTGGACGCTCCCATCAGCCGGTATCTGCCGGCAGAAGTGGCCGATGGGGTCAAAGGCAGCGGTGAGGTTACCGTGCGCATGCTGATGAACCATACCTCCGGCATCCTCAACCTGACGGAATTGCCGGCTTTCCAGCTCCGGCAACTGAACCGCCCCCTGGAACAGCCTTCCGTGCAGGAGAGGCTGGAAATGGTGTACGGCAAACCCCTGATGTTTTCCCCAGGCACAGATTTCTCTTACTCAAACACAAATTTCCTGCTTTTACAACTCATTCTGGAAAACGTGAGCGGCAAGAGCTATGAAACCCTGCTCCGGCAGGAAATACTGGAGCCCCTGAACCTGAGCCGCCAGTACTACAACCTTTCCGAAGCGGAAGCTTTGCAACTGCCTTTCCCCAATTATTATTTCGACCGCTACGCCAACGCCCAACTGGAGAACTGCAGCCGCTGGAACGCCGCCCTGGCCAGGGCGAGCGACGCCTACGGCGGGCTGGCCGGCACGGCAACCGACGCCATCCGCTTTATGGAGGCCCTGGTGAAGGGGCAGGTGGTGAGCCAGGCTTCGCTGGGCGAAATGCGCCAATGGGTGCAGGGCCGTGAGTCCACCCAACCCGATTACGGGCTGGGGCTGGAGTATTATCGGTTTTCCGATGGAACCGGCCAGTACGGCCACGAAGGGGATGGCATCGGCTGCACTACCCAGCTGATGTACGTGCCCGATACCGATACCTACCTCTACATCAATATCACCGCCGGCCGGCAGTTGTTCGGGCCCTACCTGTTCAGGACGACGGATTTCAAGAAGGAATTGTGCGGGTTTGTTGCCAAAGGGTGAGAGGCGTTTACGAAACCTCCGAGGTTCCGTAAACGCCTCCCCTGCTTATTTCTCCAGCACCATGACTTCCAGGCACGACGGGTTTGCCGCATCGTGGTAGATGCGGTGCGTGGCTTTCTGAAAGTCCTGTTCGCCGCATTTGTAAATATCCACGAACTTCTGCGGGTTGCGGTCCACGAGGGGGAACCAGGAGTTCTGCACCTGCACCATGATGCGGCGCCCTTTTTTGAAGGTGTGGGCCACATCCGGTATCTCGAAACGAACCCTGGTTATTTTGCCCGGCGTGAAGGGCTCCGGTTTTTCGAAGCTGTTGCGGAAGCGCCCGCGGAACACCTCGCCCCTGACCAGCATCTGATAGCCGCCCACCGGCACTCTTTTCTCGTTGCGGGGGTAGTCTTCCATCTCGTCCGGAAAAACGTCGATCAGTTTGACGACGTAATCGGCGTCGGTTCCGGTGGTGGTTACGTAGAGGTCCGCCATCAGCGGGCCGGTAATGGTTACATCTTCCTCCAGCACTTCCGATTCGTACACCATCACATCCGGCCGGCGGGCGGCAAAGCGCTGGTCGTCGGTCATATAGGCGGTGGTGCGGTTGAGGTGGACATCCTCGGTGTAGGGGACGGGCTTCATGGGGTCTGACACGTATTCGTCATAGCTCTCGCGGGCGGTGGGTGCTTCGAAGGCCAGCCCGCCGGAGGGCTGTAAGTAAAGTTTGCGCTTCGCTGCTTTTTGGGGCGGCCAGGTGTCGAAACCGAGCCATTCACTTGCGCCGGTATCGAAAATGGTAGCCTCGGGAATGTCTGTTTTGCCTTCGCCTTTGAGGTGATATTTGAAGAAGCCGGCTTCCAGTTCCTTATAGTGATCCGTCGAATTGAAACCCCAGAAAATGTTGCCCATGCGCTCGCCGTCGCCGGCAGCCCACTGCCCGTGGTACCAGGGGCCCATCACCAGGCGGTTCTCCGTTTCCGGCGGGTTCTGCTTTTCTATGGCTTTGTAAACGGCCAGGGGGCCGAAGCTGTCCTCGGCATCGAACCAGCCGCCGACGGTCAATACGGCAGGGCGGACGTTCTTCAAGTGGGGCCGTGGGTTGCGCGCCTTCCAGAAATCGTCGTAGTTGGGGTGGTTCATCAGGTCGTTCCAGAACTTAATGGAATCGCCCAGATACCGGGCATTCAGGTTTTTGATGGGCCCAACCTCCAGAAAGAACTCGTAGTTATCCTCCATGGGCCAGTCGAAACCGGCAGCGCCCTGGGTAGTCGGCTTGGGCCTTGGCTTGCCGAAACCGGAGTAAAAGGAAAAGGCGTCCATTACGAAAAAAGCGCCGTTGTGGTGAAAGTCGTCGCCGATGAACCAGTCGGTAACGGGGGCCTGCGGCGAAACGGCCTTCAGGGCGGGGTGGGCGTCGGGAATGGACATGGTGGCGTAGAAACCGGGGTACGAAATGCCGAAGATGCCGATCCGCCCGTTGTTGTTGGCGATGTTTTTCACCAGCCAGTCCATGCTGTCGTAGGTGTCGCTGCTTTCGTCAATGTCCCTGCCCTTTTTCTTCGGGTTGTAGGGGCGCACATCGACGAACTCGCCCTCGCTCATGTACTTGCCTCTGACGTCCTGCACGACGAAGATGTAGCCTTCCTCCACCAGTTGCGGGTAGGCCCGGAGATAAAATGGGAACTGCCCCTCGCCATAAGGCGCGACGCTGTACGGCGTCCGGATCATCAGGATGGGGTAGTCCCGCGCCGTGTCCTTCGGCATGACGATGGAGGTGTACAGGCGCACGCTATCGCGCATGGGGATGTACAATTCCTTTTCGGTGTAGTTTTTCTGCAGGAAGGCCAGCCCCTTGTCCGGGCTTTCGACGGCTTCGCGGCCCAGCACCAGTTCCAGGTTGAGGCTGCCCTGGGAGAAGGCGCCCCGGATCTCGGAAAAAGCTTCGTTTACCTGGCCATCGTATTGCACCCCCAGATCGGGAATGGCGAAAAAGACCTGTGGGAATTGGTAGCGGAATTGCGGCACATCCATGCCGAAAGCGCCCTGGTCGGGGCTGTCGATGGTTGCTTTGTACCCATCGGCGGTGCTGTTGATGTGCAAGGCCAGCCGCAGCGGGGAGCCGGGAATTTTTAAAACGCCCTGCCAGTCGCCGGTGATGTCCTGGGACGTAAGCAGGAAGGGGAGGAGCAGCAGGATGCTCAGCAGTCTGTAACTGGATTTTTTGTTCGTCATGGTGATGGTTTTGTGCCGGGGCCGCGCCCCGGGTATTGTAATCTCAATCGGACTTGCCGGTAAGCCGGCCAGGCAGGGTGCATGCGGCAACCCTGAAACCCTGAACCCTGTAACACCCAATGGAGACTGGGAGACTGGGAGAGGGGGAGACGAGGTAAGCCTGTGGCAACCCCTGTAACCCTGTAACCCTGCAACCCTTTAACCTGAAACCTGTAACCTGAAACCTGTAACCTGCAACCTGTAACCTGCAACCTGTAACCTGCAACCTGTAACCTGTAACCTGTAACCTGTAACCTGTAACCTGTAACCTGTAACCTGTAACCTGTAACCTGTAACCTGTAACCTGTAACCCTGCCCCGGCTCGGCAGTACGCTATTGCCCCAGGCTGGCGTCGGCCACGTTGATCGTGTTCACGGGCAGGCCCGGGAGTTGGAAGGGCAGGTGGATGCCGATGAAGTACATGGGGGCGTTCTCCCCGAAGTTCCAGTTCCAGCCCAGGCTAAGGATGTCCTGAAAGACGGAGCCCGCGATCCCGGCGCTGAACTCGGGCACCCCGTCGAGGTTGAAGTCCGGCGCCGCGGTATTGATGCCGATTCCTGCATTGAGGAAGTTGTTGTAAAAGGCGGAGCGGCGGCTGCCGAATTTGAGCAACAGGGAAGCGGAAGGGGAGAAGAGGAACTCCTGTTTGGCGTTGGCCGGCAGGCTGTAGTTGAAAGGGTTGCCCAGTATGATGCCCAGCTTGGTCACCGCGTGGGCGCCCACCAGGATCATGCGCAGGCGCCGCTTTTCCAGCAGGGTGGGCTGTGGAATTTCTTCCTCCTCTTCCCCGGCCGGCCCGAAACGCATGATGGCCCTGATCTCCAGCTCGTCGCCGACTTCCCGCTGCCCGATGTAGTTGAGGTCGATAAAGCCCGTTTCCGGCAATTCGTCGAGGGAGAAGGCGAGGGTTTCTTTGGCGATGCGGTCCGTGCTGAGGTAAACGTTCTGCACGAAGCCGGCCCTTTCGGCGATTTCCGCCAGTTGGGCAAAATCGTTTTCCACCTGATGCAGGCAGGCGTTGATTTCCCGGAACGGCCCGGCCACGGCGGGCTTGTCGCCCAGGAACTGGCTCAGGCCGGAGTCCATCTCGAGGCGGAAGGTTTTTATGCGGCCCACAAAATCGCGCACTCCGGAAAAGGCATCGAAGGGCGTTTGCACCGACCATTGGGAAATATCCTTGTTGACGATGTCGGCCAGGCTGGTGATCTCCAGCAGTTCCTGTTTTTTCCGCTCGAAGTTTTGTTTGACATCTGCGCGGAGGGAGTCCAGCCCCTGCTCGAATTTACCCGGCAATTCCTGTACGCACACGGTGGCCGGCAGGTTCCGGCGGATGCTTTCCCTGATGGCCTCAAAGGTGTTTATGCTCTGGGCATTGGCCTGGGCGGCGGCGGCCTGAAGGCCCTGCAGCCTGTCCTCGTCCTGCGCCGACATGCCGATCACCCACCGCTGTATGGGCATATATTCCCTGCCGGCGATTTCGTCGTAGTTTTCGATATGCACCTGTTCGCCGCCTCTCTTGTCGCGTTTGAAAGCCACTACGCTGAAATTGGCCCGCGACTTTTCCTGCAGGGCGGCGATTTCGGCGGCGGTTGACTCCAGCTCCCGGTTGAGGCCGTCGATGAGGAAGGTGAAGCGGTCGGGCGGGCTTTCGCCGCGGCTGATCCAGCCTCTGAGTTGGGCGTTGTACTCCTGGTTGTAGCGGTTGATGGCCTGCCGGGCGTTTGCCAGTTCGGAAGTTTGGATTTTCAGGAACATGCCCTGAAGCAGGCCGAGCAGTTCTTCGGCATTTTCCGTTTTGCCGGCCTCGTCCTGGAGCAGGGCCAGTATTTCCACCTGGCTTTCCAGCGCGGCCCGCAGTTCGGCGGCCCTGGCTTCCAGGGCTTCGGAGTCGGTTGTTCCTGCCTGCAGCTGGGCTGCTTTTGCCCGAAGTGCGTTTTTGTCGACCTGTATGGAAACCTGGCTGTTGATGTCGATGTAGGGGATGCCTGCGCCGGCCAGGTTTATGGATTTGGCTTTCGTGGAGCCCGGGATCTCGGTGAGCTGAAGGATATTCTGGGCTTCGGCCTGTATGCCTGTGGCCAGGCAGCAGGCCAGCAGCAGGGCGGGAAACAGGGCCTTTTTCATGATACGGTTTTTGAGTGGTTGGCCTGCATGAATTTCAGGATGACCAGGAAGTCATCGATGGTTTCATCCGTCTTGATGACGTCCGACAGGCGGCTTTTGTCTTTTGAAAAAAACAGGCAGGTGCATTGATCGAGCGGGGTGGTAAACTGGCCCTGGTAGGCTTCCGAGATGGCATCCGCCAGCAGGGCCGGGTTTTTCAGCCAGATGCAGCGCCCCGGCGGCATGCCGGCCCCGGGCAGGAAGATGAAGGGGTCGATGATCTCGCTCGCTTTCCGGGGGGCTTCGCCTTCGCCCAGTATGATAATGCCGGCGCCTTCCCCGTCCTGCCGGAATTCCTGAAAGTATTCCCGGCAGAATTCGGGTTTGTCGGATGGGTTCAGGACGAAGGTCCGAAGAAAATGTTCGTTGGAAACGGGATGGGCCATAGCTGGTTTGGTTTTTGGCCTGGGGCAGTAGGCTTTTTTGTTTCTTGTCCATGCCTAAGGTAAGAAGATTTTTATTCTGAAAGCTCAAAACCGGCGACTATTCCTCCCAGGCCTCCGAGCTGTAGCCTGCCGCCCTCCAGCCGGGCTTCTCCGACGGACAGCAGCCCTTCCCCCTCTGCCGAAAGGCCCACGGGCTCGGGGCCGAAGTTTACATACACCTCCACCACCTGCTTTTTGTAGGTGCGCCGGTAGGCCAGGACGTCTTTTGGTATGTCTTTTCCCTCCAGCAGTTGCAGGCTTCCCCATTGCAGGGGCAGGCTTTGCCGGCGCAGCGCCAGCAGTTTCCGGTAGGTGTGAAGCAGGGAGCCTTCCGCCTGTTCCTGCGCCTGCACATTGATGGCGGCAGCTGCATTGTCCTGCACGGGCAGCCAGGGCCTGGCCTCCGGCAGGGTGAAGCCGGCGTTGGGGCCGGGGCCCCACTGCATGGGGGTGCGGCAGTTGTCGCGGTTGAATACAAGGCCGGAATTGCGGATAAAATCCGGGATGTAATCAATGGCGGCCGGGAGGGGGTCGAGCGCTTGGCCGAGGGGGATATTCCCGCTGCGCATGCCGATCTCCTCGCCCTGGTAAGTGAAAGGAACCCCGCGCAGAGTGAACTGCATCAGCGCCAGCAGCCGGGCCTTTTGCTCGTCGTCGCCAAGCCTGGTGATGCTGCGCGGGCCGTCGTGGTTGCTGAATACCCAGGTAGGAGAGTAGGGGTAAGGGTAAAATGCCTCGTAGGTGCGGATTCCTTCCCGGAAGAAAACGGCGTCCCAGCGCAGGGTGTGCGTCATTTCGAACAGGAAAACGAGGTTCAGCCCGTCGGCCGAATCGCCCAGCAGGCGGCGGAGCTGGGGGTGCCGCCCGAAGGCCTCACCGACGAGGAAGCGCTCCGGAGCGCCGTATTCGGCCAGCAGATCGCGCAGTTCTCTGGCCAGCACGGCATTCTGCGGATGGTTGAGGGTGTGCAGCCGGTGCTGCCCGTTCATCTTTTGCATGTCGGGCCCGGGCAGGTAGCGCAGCGTGCGGGGGTTGTCGCGAAACAACTCGTCTTCGTAGATGAAGTTGAAGATATCGAGCCGGAAGCCGTCCACGCCCTTGTCCAGCCAGAAGCGCATCATGTCGAACATGGCCTGTTTCACCTCGGGATTGCGCCAGTTCAGGTCGGGCTGGAAGGGCAGGAAGGCGGCGTAATACCACTGCCCGCGTTCGGGCGCATAGTGCCAGCCGCCGGAGCCCAGGGCGTTGTGCCAGTTGTTGGGCGGCCCGCCCTTTTGGCCGTCGCGCCAGACGTACCAGTTGGCCCTGGGGTTGTCGCGGCTGGCCCGCGATTCCTTAAACCAGGGATGTTCGTCGGAAGTGTGGTTGAGCACCAGGTCGAACACGGCCTTCATGCCGCGGCGATGCATTTGGGCGATCAGGCTGTCCACATCGGCCATCGTTCCGTACTCGGGGGCGATGGACCGGTAATCGCTGACGTCATAGCCGAAATCCTCCTGCGGGCTCTGGAAGAAAGGGGAGAACCAGATGGTTTCGAACCCCAGCCCCCGGATGTGATCCAGCCTGCTGATGATGCCGGGGATGTCGCCTACGCCGTCGCCATTGCTATCCTGGAAGGAGCGCGGATACACCTGGTACACCGTCGTGGCTTCCCACCAGGGGCGGCTTAGGTGATCCGCCTCCATCCCGGCCCGTTGATCCGTTTCGGGCAGGGGATCGCGCGGGTTGTGGAGGTTGATGTAGAGGAAAACGGCGAGGAAGGCCAGCAACAGAAGGCCGAAGGTGAGGAGGAGGCGTTTGATGGGCAGTTTCATGTATGGATGAGGCTTGGCGGTGTAAGGCGTTTGGCGGACGAAAAAATTCAGCCCTTCAGGATGCTTCCCAGTGCTTCCAGGTAAGCCTGCTCTTCAAAAACGGCCCGCATGGGGACGGAGAAGCCTTTCACCTGCCTGCTGGCCAGCACATCCCCGATGCCGAGCGTGGACTGGAGGGCGTAGTTTTCCCCATCAAGAACCCTGATCTCCAGGATTCGGGCTTTGGGGTCGACGATCCAGTATTCCGGGATTTTATGGGCTTCGTAATCTTCCAGCTTGACCCCGTAGTCTCGGACGCGCGTACCCGAGGAGAGCACCTCCACGATGAGGTCGGGGGCTGGAAAAATGGTTTGCCCATCATGGAATAAGGCTGCTTTTTCGGCATTGAAGTAACAGATATCCGGCTCGTAGTCGTTCCGGGAAAGGCTGACCATTACTTTCTCATGGCCAACATAGCCGAGGCGATTTTTTACCACAAAGGTTTTGAGCAATACATAGAGGTTTCCGCTGACGCTGTCGTGCCTTTTTTTCACCGGCGAATGAATGATAATTTCTCCATTAATGAATTCCGCTTTCTCGTCTTCCCGGGCATTTTCGTAGAAGTTCTGCCGCAGCCGCCGCTCCGCCTCCAGCATCTGGCTGACTTCCTCTACGATCAGCCTGGCGTCGGGCCGTTCCATGATCTGTTCCGCCAAAGAATCTTTCATGTTTTCGGGTTTATTCACCAAAGGAAGTTATTCTGCATGGTGGTGATTTTGCTTCAGGAATATCTTGGGCTGTATGCGAATAGTTTTCCCTAAATATATAAAACCTGGCTGATTTGGGCAAGCTGTGTCCCATCCACCTTGCCAGCCGGGTAATAACCAGTGGCCTTGTAATCCCGGGGGAGGCTGGGTGATCGGGTGAGGGGGAGATGAGGTGAGCCTTGGGCAAACAAACTGAATGGCTGCCCGCCTCCGCATGCTGCTTCGGCGGGTAAAAATGGTTATATGGCTGTATTGTTATATGGCAGCTTTGGGCGAAACTTCGGAAGTTTAGCTTTGAAACCCCAAGGGAGACTGGGTGGCGGGGAGAGGGGGAGAAAGGGTGAGCTTCGGACAAACCGTGCAACCCAAGCTCGTCCTCGCTGCGCTCAGCCGGGTAAAAACCAGAAACCCAGGCCCGTCCTCGCTGTGCTCAGCCGGGTAAAAAACCTTTATCCGGCTCGAAGAGACGGATAAAAACCCCAAAGTTCCACCCCTGGACTACAGGCTTTCCACCACCTCGCGCATTCTGGCCTGCACGTTGTGCGCGATATTGCCCAGTTGTTCATTTTCCACGGCCGACATGGAGGCGATGGGGTCCACGGCGGCAACTTCCACGCTGCCGTCATCCAGTTGCTGCACGATCACATTGCAGGGCAGCATGGCGCCGATCTTGTCCTCCGATTGAAGGGCCTGGTAGGCAAAGTGCGGGTTGCAGGCGCCGAGGATGCGGTAGGGGCGGAAGTCGGCATCCAGTTTGTTTTTAAAGGTTGCCTTCATGTCGATTTCCGTGATGATGCCGAAGCCGTGCGCTTTCAGGGCGGCCGTTACTTTCGCAATGGCTTCTTCGAAGCCGGCGTCCAGTTTTTTGCTGAAGTAGTATGCCATGTTTTTTGTTTATATTCCGCGTTGCAACTGGTTTTGTGCATTGCCTGCCCCAGGCCCTCGATCCCCGAAGAGAAGCATGATCGCACATCCACAAAACGGTTTCCGTTGAGTATAAAACACCTGAGCGGTGCTTTGGGATTAGCGCTAAATTTTCCCCTTTCTTTTTCCCATAATTTCCAAATATCCCCCATCTTAGCATCCATAGCGTCAACAGAATCCAAATAAGTATGCTCAACCGTCAGAACCCCACGCGGACGAAAGCCTGGAAAAAACTGGAAGCCCATTTCCAGCTCCTGAAGGATCGCCACATGAAGGGCCTCTTTGCCGAACAGCCCGGGCGCTTTGAACGTTTCTCCATCCAGTTCGAAGACATGCTCGTCGATTTTTCCAAAAACCGGATCACGGAGCAGACCCTTCAGCTGCTGCTCGAGCTGGCCGAAGAATGCAGGCTGAGGGAAAGCATCGAACAGATGTTTACCGGAGAGAAGATCAACGAAACGGAAGGCAGGGCCGTGCTGCACACCGCCCTGCGCAACCGCCTCAACCTGCCCGTCGTGGTGGACGGCCACGACGTCATGCCCCACGTCAACCGCGTGCTTGCGCAGATGGAGGCTTTTTCCAATAAAGTCATTTCCGGCGAATGGCGGGGTTATACCGGGCAGCGCATTACGGATGTGGTCAATATCGGCATCGGCGGTTCCGACCTCGGGCCTGTGATGGTGACGGAGGCCCTGCGGCCCTACTGGCAGCCCGGCATGAACGTGCATTTCGTGTCAAATGTGGACGGCACGCATATCGCCGAAACGCTGAAGCGGGTGAAGCCGGAGTCAACGCTGTTCATCATCGCTTCCAAAACCTTCACCACCCAGGAAACCATGACGAACGCCTACAGCGCCCGGCGCTGGTTCCTGGAAAGCGCGAAAGAAGCGCGGCATATCGCCAGGCATTTTGTGGCGGCTTCCACCAATGAAAAGGAGGTCACCGCTTTCGGCATTTCCCCGGAGAATATGTTTGAGTTCTGGGACTGGGTGGGCGGCCGCTACTCCCTCACTTCCGCCATCGGGCTGCCCATCGTCTGCACCATTGGCTACGCCCACTTCCGCGAACTGCTGGAGGGGTTCGACGTGATGGACCTGCACTTCCGCAAAGCGTCCTTTGAGCGGAACATCCCTGTGATACTGGCCCTGATCGGCATCTGGTACAACAACTTCTTCGGCGCCGAAACGGAGGCCATACTTCCTTACGACCAGTACCTGCACCGTTTCGCCGCCTATTTCCAGCAGGGCAACATGGAAAGCAACGGCAAAAACACCGCCCGCGACGGCCAGCCGGTGGATTATCAGACCGGCCCCGTCATCTGGGGCGAGCCGGGCACCAACGGGCAGCACGCTTTCTACCAGCTCATACACCAGGGCACTAAACTGATCCCCTGCGATTTCATCGCCCCGGCCATCAGCCACAACCCCATCGGCGGCCACCATGTCAAACTGCTGTCCAACTTCTTCGCCCAGACGGAGGCGCTCATGATGGGCAAAACGGCAGACGAAGTGCGCGCCGAACTTCAGAAAACGGGAAAATCGGAAGAGGAGATAGCGCGGCTGTTGCCTTTCAAGGTATTCGAAGGCAACCGCCCCACCAATTCCATCCTGGTGAAAAAGGTCACCCCCCGCACCCTGGGCAGCCTGATCGCCATGTACGAACACAAGATATTCGTGCAGGGCATCATCTGGAATATTTTCAGCTTCGACCAATGGGGGGTGGAACTGGGCAAACAACTGGCCAATAAAATCCTGCCGGAACTGGAAGGAAACGATACGGTCAGCAGCCACGATGCTTCCACCAACGGGCTGATCAACGCTTTCAAGCGCATGAGGGATGCCATCCCTTAAGGGATGGCATCCCTCATGCAAAGAATGAAAAAAACTATTGGCGTATCTGTAATAATTTTTTACATTTGCTGGCGCAGGCGGTTTTTTTATATATTAGCATCCTGTTTGGATGCAGAACCCCCGCCTATCCAGACAGGTCTACCCTTTACAAACGCATCCCTGGCGAGGCTTTTCCTTTCAGGCCCCCGGTGGGTTGCAGCGATCCCCGGTTCATTTAGTCGATGTCCTGATATGTTGGCTGAGGTAAAACAAATAAACCGATTATATAAACCAAACAACAAAACATAAACCACTATCTGCTTATCTCGCCTGATCCGCTGTTATGCACCTTCGTGCTCGCCACCCTCAGAGGTGGCCCGGTAGGTATCATGGGTATTAGGTAAAAGGCAATCTGGTGGTTTTTCGGGATGCAAGTGTCCCCCGATTTAACTTGCAGACTATGAGATTAACCTCTACCCACGTGCTACAGACAAATCCGTCGAACCGCCAGGCCGCGCTGCCTCTCCGGTTGCTCCTCCTTGTATCCAGAATCCCTTTCCTGCATTCAATGCCGACAATGTCAGGCTGCCCGCATCGGGGCCCCGGGCCTGGCCGCACCCGGGTGCATGCCATGGCATGCACCCTTGCCATATCCGAAGACTCATCTGCCAAAATAAAAGCCAGTAAATTATGATCCTTATGAGCGTCAATCTCAACAAAACAAGAACCGGGACTACTATGAGAAAAACTTTTCCCCCTCAATCAAACAAAAAAATGAGATTATTTTCCCTGATCCTCTTCATGGCGGGCATGGCAGCCACCACCGCCCTTCATGCACAGAATGTGACGATCAACTCCCAGGCCAATGTGGCGGGGGCCGTCGCCACCATTAACGCCAACAGCGGCGTGATCAACAACCTGACCATTAATGAAACGGCCGGCGCTATCACCGACCTCAGCCCCCTGTCCGCTATCCTGCTGACGGTCACCGGCAACCTCACTATTCAGAATATCGGGGATTTATCAGCCGGCACCAGCATTTCCTGGGCTGCCCTGACCAATATCAACGGCAACCTGACCATTGGCGGCGCCGCCACCGCAGGGAATACCCAGCTCTCCAGCGTTTCCTTCCCCGGGCTTTCGACGGTTGACGGGAGTGTGCTGATCCAGAATAATGCCGGGTTAAGCAGCGTCAGTTTTGCGGCTTTGTCCATGGTTGACGCCAGTGTGGACATCAGGTCCAACAGCGGCCTAACCACTGTGAGCCTCCCCTCCCTCTTTACCATTAACGACGAATTCATCTTCTGGGACAACGACAACATCAGCTCGCTGTCGATGGGCGCTTTGCTGGATGCCAACAGCGTGCAGATCCAGCAGAACGGGGCGCTCCAAACCATCAGCCTGCCTTTAATAAACTCCATTACCACCAACCTCGTTATCCAGGGTACATCAGGCAATACGCAGCCTAACCTCCAGACGGTTACCATCGGCAACAGCCTCGATATCGGAGGCAACCTTACCATATCGAATAATGCCTCTACGAACCTCACAGCGCTCAACCTGGGCAACGTGGAAATGGTGGGTGGGGCGGTTACACTGGACAATGACAACCTGGCTGCCTCGGTTGCCGTCAACCTGTCGGGGCTTACCTCCGTCGGCGGCGCCTTCACCGTGCGGGAAACAGCCCAGAACCTCAATATCAACAGCCTGGCTACCGTAAGCGGCAACTTCCTGATACAGTCCAACACCAACCTGAACAATATCACGGCTACGGCTTTCACCAATACAACTTTCGGCGGCAACCTCACGCTAATCAACAACACCAGCCTGAGCGACTGCTGCATCTTCTCCTGTGACGTCCTAAGCGGGGTGGCGGGCACGATCAATATCTCCGGCAACGCCTCCGGCTGTTCCTCTGTGGCCAATATCGCCCAGACGTGCATGGACGCCTTTACCGGCAACCTGACGATCACGTCCAAATCGCAAATCGACAACTTCTGTTACAGCATCATAAACGGCGACCTGACCATTGACGGAACCGGGATCGGCGACGCCGCCCTGATCCTCAACCTGTACGGCATGACGTCCCTGACCCAAATTACCGGCAACCTGACGATATCCAACCTGCCCAGCCTCACCAGCCTGGGCGGCACAACCAACGGCCTGTCCAACCTGGCCAGCATTGGCGGTGATTTCACCCTCAACAACCTCGAATTACTGGCCAACGTAGGCAACGGCACCACCAACGGCCTGAAAAGCCTGGCCACCATAGGCGGCAGCCTGGAAGTGAGCGATAATGACGAGCTGGCCAACCTCAACGGCCTTTCAAACCTGGCTTCCCTTAGCGGCAGCCTGAATATCCTCAGCAACCCCGACCTCATCGACGTGGACGGGATCAGCTCGGCAGTTCCCGGCGCCATGGGCATCATGGATTTCGTGCTGGACAATAACCCGCTGCTGGCTTCGCTGGGAACCCTGGAACTGGTGATTAACGGCGACCTCCGCGTGATCGACAACGGCCAGCTCGATGACCTCGGGCTGCTGAATTTCATCGCCGGCGGAACCAACGACCTGGAATTCATCAATAACGACGACCTGCTGAGCTTCAGCAGCCTCACCATTACAGGCTCCGTCGTCAACAACCTCTCCGTCAGCAACAGTGACCTGAACGACGCCTCGGCTCTGGCGGCCATCACCACTATTAATGGTGTGTTCCTGTTTGAAGACAATGACCAGGTATCCGGCATTCCGGGCGCGAACTTTAACGTCATGGGCGGTATAGAGGTAATTGGAAATGCCCTGGTTACTACCCTCGATTGGTTCGGAAGCACGACAACCCTCTCCGGCGATTTAATCATCCGCGATAACTTCCAACTGGGCGATTTGCCCAGCTTCAGCTCCTTAACTTCCGTAGGCGGCGATTTCGAAATCAACGACGCCGACCAGCTCACCGACCTCGACGACTTCAGCGCGCTGATGTCGGTATCCGGCGATGTGACGGTCACTGACAACAACCTGCTGGCGTCCTGCTGCGTAGTGCCCTGCAAGCTTTCCATGGCCAGCAGCATCACGGTCAGCGGCAATACCGGCGACTGCCTCGACCTGGCCGCCGCCCAATCGGCATGCAATATTACCGGTATCAACATCGATGCCATTCCGCAGGTGTGCGCCGGCGAACAGGCTACCGTCACGGTAACGGGCCTGGCTACAGCCCCGGCAACCTATACGCTGGAATACGAGATCGATGGTGTGGCCCAAACCGCTGTCACCGGGCTGACCGCCGCCGCCAACACCTTCCTGACCCGCGTGCTGAACAATGCCGATAATGGGGTCAACCTGGTGGTGACGAGCGTAACCCGCACCGACCAGGCCATCGATTGTTCCCAGACAACGGGCTTTACTACGCGGGTGTTGGACGTAAAACCCATCCCCACTATTAATGCCATCGCCGATATGTCCTATTGTGAAGGCGAGTCTGTCAGCATCCTCCTCAGTGATGTGACAAGCAGCGCCAGCACGGACTACAGCTGGAGCGGCGGCGCTGATGTGGGTATTTCTGATGGTTCGGATACAGGCTCCGGGATAGCCGAGATCACCGGCACGGCATCCGGCAGCCCCCTGCCGATCACCCGCACAATAAGCGTGGACGCTACGCTGAACGGCTGTGTAGCACCCACGGAAACCTTCGACGTGACGGTCAACCCCATCCCCGACATCAGCACCTACGCACCCGGCGGCCCGGCAGGCGCCGAGGATGTCTCCCTGGAAGCCGTCGTAATCCCCGGCCTGACGCCGCCCAACGACCAGGGCTGGCACATCTGCAGTGGAGAGGCCTTTGATGTTGAGGTAACCACTACTCGCAATAACATCCGCCTGAAGTGGGAGGTGATCAGCATCGGCAACAGTGGTGTGAGCGGGTATACGGTTGGCGACATGGGCTCCCATTTCTTCGCCACGGCCGGCGCCCACAGCTTCACCGGCAGCGGCGCCAACCTCACGTTGACGGATATCATCCGCCGCAATGTAGCCTTTGAACTGACGCCCATCTATGATCCCGACGGTATCGATAATAACGGCGACGAATGTATTGGCACGCCCATCGAATACCGCATAAGGGTATGGCCCCAAACAGAAGCATCTTTCAGCAATACCGGCGCCTCTGTTCTGTGCTCAGGCACAGACATTACCGGCCAGCTTGAGATATCTCAAACGACGGCTTTCAGCGAAAGCGACCCAAGCGCCGATGGCTCGATAGTATATGATGTAGTCATCGCACTCAACCCGGACATCACGGAACTGGTAGGTGGCGTGAACCTCAATGATGTCGGGAACGGCGCTACCGACGGCGATCCGAGCGTTGACCCCGTAGCTGATCTCGGCATTCCGGCTACGTTGACCAACACCAGCGGCAGCGCCCAGACAGTGACGATCGAAGTGACGCCCAGGTTCTTGTCCGCTGACCCGAATGCACCTGAATGCAGCGGTGCTACTCAGATGATCACGCTGACGGTCGAGCCTCAACCCGATCTGGCGGTGAGCATCATCGCTCCGGCCCCGGGCGCAGTAATTGACGGCAACAATCCTTCTTATTCCGCCACCGTATGCTCGGGCGCGGCTTTTGAAGCGACTTCCAGTACCAGTGTCACCGCTCCCAGCGGGGCAAACCAGTTGTGGGTGAAAATTGAATTGGATGACCCTACCGGAGCCCTCGGCTTTGGCTCAGGCATGCAAACCATAAACGTGCCGCAGTCCCTGCTGACCTTCCCCAATACGGCGCTGCTTAACACTAGTGGGCGCCGCCAGAAAATTATAGATTAATCTTTCAATAATTTATCGTAGTGCCGGTGGAACTTCTCTCGTGCCTTGGCGGTGGTGAAGCTCCAGTAAATCTTTGTACCCTTGACATTCCGGGCTGCCGCCCATGC
>CAUJDW010000066.1 GCA_963169455.1 Bacteroidota bacterium
GCCCTGTGCCAGGACATCACCGTGCAGCTCAACGCCAACGGCGCAGCCTCCATCACCGGCGCCGATATCGACGGCGGCAGCACAGACGCCTGCGGAATCGCCTCCCTGGCCGTAACGCCGAATGCATTCGGCTGCAGCGATGTCGGGCCCAACACCGCCACCCTCACCGTGACGGACAACAACGGCAACTCCTCAACCTGCACAGCCACCGTTACCGTCGAAGACAAGGTAGCACCCGTAGCCCTCTGCCAGGATTTAACGGTACAGCTCGACGCCAACGGCCAGGCTTCCATCACCCCGGCTCAGGTGGACGACGGCTCCTCTGACGCCTGTGGAATCGCCTCACTGAGCCTCAGCCAAACCAGCTTCAGCTGCGCCAACATCGCTGTTAACCCGGTATTGGTTGCTTTGACAGTCACGGACATTCATGGCAACAGCAGCATCTGCACATCTTTTGTAACGGTGGAAGACAAGGTGGCGCCCGTGGCGCTTTGTCAGGACATTACCGTGCAGTTGAATGCTGCCGGCTCAGCTTCCATCACAGCTGGCCAGATAAACAATGGCAGCTCCGACGCCTGCGGAATCGCAAGCCTGGCCGTGGCCCCGAATACATTCGGCTGCGGCGATGTCGGCGGCAATACCGTTACCCTGACAGTTACCGATGTCAACGGCAACAGCTCCACCTGCTCCGCTACCGTTACGGTCGAAGACAAGGTGGCGCCCGTGGCGCTTTGCCGGAACATCACCGTACAGTTGAACGCCGCCGGCGCAGCCTCCATCACCGCGGCACAGGTGGACAATGGTTCTTCCGACGCCTGCGGCATCGCAAGCCTGGCTGTGGCCCCGAATGCATTTGACTGCAGCGATGTCGGGCCCAATTCCGTCACCCTCACCGTGACGGACAATAACGGCAATTCCTCAACCTGCACAGCAACTGTTACCGTTGAAGACAAGGTGGCGCCCGTGGCGCTTTGTCAGGACATTACCGTGCAGTTGAATGCTGCCGGCTCAGCTTCCATCACAGCAGGCCAGATAAACAACGGCTCTTCTGACGCCTGCGGTATTGCAAGCCTGGCCGTGGCCCCGAATACATTCGGCTGCGGTGATGCCGGGCTCAATATCGTTACGCTGACGGTAACCGACGTCAACGGGAACTCCAGCTCCTGCAACGCCATGGTAAGTGTGGAAGACAATGTGGCTCCGATTGCCATTTGCATCAACACCACCGTGTACCTCGACCCGCAGGGCAACTACACCCTGGAGGAAGCGGATGTACTGGATTTTGCCAACTCCTACGACAACTGCGGCTTTACCGTAACCAACATCAGCCCGGCAAGTTTCGATTGCTCTGACGAAGGAGAAGTCCATACCGTAATGGTGAGCATACAGGATGAATCCGGCAACTTCGCTTCCTGCAACGCCATGGTGGAGGTGCGGATTGGAGATACGCTTCCGGAGCCCTGGGTTTACACCAACATTGGCCATGGAACCGGGAGTTTCTATTCGTTTGACCCCTGCGTCGAGGGCGAAGGCAACTTCACCATTAACACGAGTGTGAACAACAATAACCAGGCCAGTGACAATCTCGCCTTCATCAACCGGGAGCTGTGCGGCGACTTCCAGATCACGGTCCGGGTGCAAAGCGTATCTGTCCTGGGTTACGCCGGGCTGATGATCCGGGAGGACAACAATCCGGGCAGCAGAATGGTAGGGGAATATACCAACCTGAGCAACCTGCTCCGCTGGGAAGCCCGCCTGACGCCGAATGCGCCCAAGTTGTTCAACCTGTTCAACGCGCCCAATGCCTACTGGCTGCGGCTGCGGCGCCAGGGCAACTGGTTCTACGGGTACTATTCCCTGGATGGGAACAATTTCTTCCTGGTGACGGCGCAGAACCTGCCCATGGCCAACTGCCTGCGCGCCGGCATGACGGCTTTCTCGCCCACCGGCAGCCCGATTACGGCCGTGTTCAACAATGTGTCCATCGAGGGCGGCATACTCCCGCTCCTGAACCTGCCGGACAATGAGGCCGAACAGGCTGCCATAAGCAGGGAGCCCATGCAAATTAAACTTTATCCTAATCCGGCCAGAGAAGCGGTGACGGTCGAGTTTGCAGCGGGTAATGCGCCCGGCCAGGATGGCCAAACCACCCTGCGCCTGCTCAACCAGTACGGCCAACTGCTCGAAGAGCGCCGGTTCGAGGGCGATGCCTTCCGCATGGAATGGGATATCAGCAATCTGCAATCCGGCCTATATCTGATGCAGGTGAGCCGGGATGGCGAAGCGCCACAGCTCGTAAGGTTCATCAAGGCGGAATAAGGCCCGCCGGTTTCGGATAAAAGTGGAAGCGGCCTTCCCTCCGGGGAGGCCGCTTTTTCTTTAAAACTGAAGGAAGAAGAGCTTTAAACCTGGCCCCTCTACCTCACCCCATGCAGCCGGGCGGCATTCCCGGCTGCCCAGCGCCCGGAAAACACCGCGCCATCCATATATCCGCCGAATTCCGGGGAAGTCTCCGAGCCGGCCAGGAAGAAGCGGCCATCCAGGATGGGTTTCGCAAAAATGGGGTGCCCGTTGTTCTGATGGGGCAGGATGTAACCATCGTAAGGGGTATGGGTGAAGGGCTCATGCGGCCAGATGCCTTCTGAATAGGAAAGGTAATCAGCAACTTCCGGGCCCAGCAGGCGGCTGAGTTGCCGGGTGAGCAAATCCAGGCGTTCTTCGCGGCGGAAAACCGCCACCTCGCCGGCAAGGAAGCCTTTCAGTGCAAATGCTGTTCCCCCGGCATTGGTGTGGTCATAAACTTCAGTGGCCGGGCCCGACTGGCTGAAGATGGCGCCGGAGAACCCTTTTTCCCGCCAGAAAGGCCGGGCGTACTCCAGGGCGAATTTGACGGACTCGCCCATCCAGGTGTGGGTTTGCGCCATGATTTGGGCCAGCGCTTCCGGCAAAGCCGGTTCGAACTGTACGCTTTTCAGCAACAAACGGGGCGGCAGGGTGGAAATGGCCGCCCGGCAAGAGTAGGTTTTCCCCTCTTGATCGGCCAGCAGCAGGCTGCCGCCTTCCAGGCGCACCGCTTTTACGGCCGTATTTAATTGAATGTGCTCCCGGCCGGCAAATTCCGCCAGGGCCTCGGCCAGCGCCTGCGTACCTCCTTGCACCCGGTGGTAGGGTTCGTCATTCGGGGGAACCTCAAATTTCTGCGGAGGTGCAAAGGACATGCTTTCCATCAGGGCAATGCCTTCCACGAACTGGCTGAAGTAGGCCAGGCCGAATTCATCGAGTAAGCCCTTCAGGTGCACATGCTTGTCGCCAAACCAGGTGGCGCCCATTTCCATGGGGACGCCGCTGGCAGCGCCCAAAACGGTGTGGATGCGCCCGCCGATGCGGGGGCGGGCTTCGAGGATGAGAAAGGGGATACCGCGTTTTTTCAGCTCGCAGGCGGCAACCAACCCGCTCAGGCCGGCGCCGAGGATGATAGTGAGGCCCATGATGGTTTTTGTTTTGCATAAAACGGGCAAAAAATCGCCCCTTTGCATATTTCAACAAGGCGAATGATTTTGAGTTGACGGCCGGGCCGGATAAAACGCCTGATCCCCCCGCAGGCAACCGGATTACCCGCTATTATGCCAAATTTTGCACAGCGCCTCTTTTTTTCCCGACTTTTGCTTAAGGCTGAAACCCTTTTCGAAAATTTTCGTATGAACTCTTTCAAATATTTATCGAGTCAATTCTCCCTCCGCGCAAAAGCCTTTTCCCAAAAACAAAGACCATTGCCCCCCTGTCAATCCGCCTGCGGCAGCTTGCCTGAAAAAGCGTGCGCCGCCCTGTGCAGGCGGCGGAAGCTGTAAAAACAGAGAAAAACCAAAACAAATAACCACTTATGTACAAGCAGCTACTCGTTCTTTTCCTGTGCTTCGGATTCGTTCTGGAAACCTCCGGGCAAACTCTGGAATGCAGCGCTGAACCAACATCAGCGCAGGATAATTTCATGGCCGGGAATAACCCTCATGACGCCGGCTTTGGCCTTTATCCTCCTGGCACTGCCCCACACCAGATACCCGTAGTGTGTTATGTGGTTAGGAATTTTGATGGTTCGCTTTCAGCCTCTCCCGCCTCAGTTGAACAGGCTATACTGGAAGCCAATAATAGTTTCGGGGGAGCGTTCATAGAATTTTACATGGTAAGCGATGTGGTGATCATTGAAGATTTCAATCTGTATCTTACTGAAAGTAATAATTTTGACCAGCACAATGCTTATCCTTACCTGCCGAATGCCATCAATATTTATTTTACCGGCGACATTGTTGACGATTCCGGAGAGGGCGGCATCCTTGGCTTTGCCCCATTCCCCCAAAGCGTAGATATTAACCTATCCGCTCTAGGAATTGACAGGGTTTTTATCAAAGGGCCGAACGATGGGTCAAACCCAAGTTTTTCTCAAATCTTAAAGCACGAGTTAGGCCATTATTTTGGGCTTTATCACACTTTTGAAGGAACCCTTTGTGGATGTTCAGGGGCTTATGACAGCAGTGAAGGTATTTATACCTGTTCCGGCGTAAATGTAAACAGTGACCCCTGGACTACCGGGGACAGATGCGCGGATACACCCGTGGACCCTGGGATGGGGAACTTTCCAAATAATCGGTTGTACGACCAGGGAACTTGTGAATTTACTGCAAATATCTCCCTTGATAATTATTTCAATCTGACTTGCACCCCACCAAATCCCTTTCCGGCTAATTTTGCAGAAATACGAGACCAGAACGGCCTTCCTTTTTCTCCTGACCCCACCAACCTGATGTCTTACGGCGGCCAATGCCTGCTGCACTTCACCCAGAATCAATACGAAAGAATGCTTTTTTATCTTTTGAATGGCCGGCAATACCTGCTCAGCCCCGTCAGCGAAGAAATCTCCGTGCTGGCCCCCCAGTTAGCCAGTTTCGCAGGAGGCGAACAGGCTTATATATCCTGGTTTTCACAACAGAATACGGCTTTCGATATCCTTTTAAAGATCGACGGAGCAATAATGGAAACCATCCAAACTGGTTTTCAGGACCCTGGAAACAGCAATGGATTTTACTTCCTCCCCTGGACTGTTTCCAACTACAATACAGCAAATGCCCAGATCGAGATCCGATACTCCGGCAATCCCGCCATCAAAGATACCGGCTTGCCTTTTTCCATCTCCGGGACCGGAACGAATAACTGCGATTTTGACGGGATTTGTGATACGGGCGAAGATTGCCTGACTTGCTCAGATTGCGGCCCCTGCCCCTCCCTCACCCTCACCTGGCCCGCCGCCCCCAACCAGTGCCTGCAGCCGGGAAGCCAGCAACTGATCACCTGGGCCTCAACCGGCAGCATCACGGCCGTCAATATTGCCTACTGCAAAGTTGGGGGCGCCTGCTACTCCATCGCACCAAGCACGGCCAATGACGGGGCGGCGCCCTGGACGGTGAACGGATCCAACGGCGCAGGGGACTACTTTATCCGCATCACCGACGCCTCCGACCCCGCCGCCACGGATGACGGGCCGATATTCCAGATATCCGCCGACTGTACGCCGCCCGCCTGCGGCGACGGCAACTGCGACCCCGGAGAAGACTGCCAGAGCTGCCCGCAGGACTGCGGCCCCTGCCCGCCGGCCCAGCCGCACCTCCAGTTTGCCAGCGGCTGCGTGGTGTACGCCACGCCCGTTTGCCTCGGAAATATGCCCTCCGTTCTGGCCAATGTGTACAACCCCACCGCCACAGAATGGCGGGGCAGAATACGGTTCCTGTGGCAAAAAGTGAACGATCCGGCCGATACCTACGAACTTATTTACGGCAGCCCCTCCTACACCATTTACCCCGGCCAGTCCAAACAGGCGCCGGCCTCCCTGAACACCAGCGCCCTGGGCCCGGGTAGCTACGTTCTGACTATCTGGGAAAGTTATTTCACCAACGGCAGCTACCAGCCCTGGGAACTGGTGTACGACAGCCCCTCCTGCATCAATTACTTCAGCCAGGTGGTCCAGGATTGCAGCGGCCCGCAGTGCACCACGCCGGCCATTACCGATATTGCCACCGCCTGCGACGGGGTGGGCAATTACAGCATTTCCGCCTCTTTCACCGGCGGCAGCGGCGAATTGTACAACCTGTACACCCAGGTTGGCAATACCATCCTGTACACGGCTTCCAATGTCAGCCCCGGGCAGGATGTCTTTTTGGGCAACAACTACCTGGAATCCGACCAGGTGTTTGTCCATGTGGAGCATGCGGGCACCCCTGGCAGTTGTTTCGATGTCGAAGCGGTTCCGCCAACCGACTGCGCCATTGATGAATATCTGATAGTAACGCCGCAGGCGGATTGCTATGAACAGGGCGAAACCATCACCGCCGAGTGGAACGTGCCGCAGGGGCTCTATACCCTGCATTTTTGTGATACAGACAACACCTGCGCGCAGGTTTACCCCACCTACTACACCGGCTCCAACGATTTCAGCCTTACTATTCCCGGCATCAGCGGAGATTTCTATTTTGAATTGCGGGACTTTTATGGCAATATATTTTTGCAAAGCGCTGTCTTTGAGATCAGCAGTGACTGCACGCCCACCCCTGCCTGCTCCACCATTGTCACCAACACCAACGACAGCGGCCCCGGCTCCCTGCGCGAGGCTATCAACTGCGCCAATAACAACCCCGGGCCTGATGTGATCAGCTTCAACATTCCCGGAAACGGCCCGCATACGATACAGGTATTAACGGGCATACTCACGATAACGGATCCCAATACGGTCATCGACGGGACAACGCAACCCGGCTACTCCGATGGCGGCATCATCCTGGACGGGGCGAATGCCGTCAACACTGGTTTGTATGTTTCGGCCGATAACACCCAGGTATTCGGCCTGTATATCCGGAATTTTTCGAGTTCGGCCATTTCTGTGTATGATGTCAAAAACTGCATAATCGGCGCGGTTTCCAAACCCAACTATTTCACCGGCAGCTTTTACGGCATTTTCCTGGGAAGGGGGGCCTTGTCCTACAACAACATATTCACAAACAACTATATCGGCCTTTCTCCCCAGGGTACGGGAGAGGGCAACAATTTTGGAATTAATATCTTCGGAAGCCAGAACAACCTGTTCCAGCAGAATACCATCGCCCACAATTCTACGGCCGTTTTTTTCAATGGCAGCAGTAATGCCGGCAACAAATTTTTCCAGAACAGTTTCTACTGCAACCCCAGTGCCATAACATTCACGGCAGTGTTTAATCCAGCGCCGGTAATAACCGGCGTCAGCCTTACCCAAATCAGTGGGACATCAGGCGCCGGGCAAACCATTGAAGTATACCGGCAGTCGAATATGGCATGCAGCCAGGGTTGCCAGGGGAAAGACTTTCTGGGGACGGCCGCTTCGAATAACAACGGCAACTGGACGCTGGCCGCCCCCTTCTACTTCTCGCTGAATGAGGGGGACATCATTACTGCGCTGGCCACCGAGTCCGTCTCGGGTACTTCCCGCTTTTCCAATTGTATGGCCATCCCCATTAATTGCGCCATCCCCACCGGCCTGAATGCTTCCGCCATCACTTCTTCTTCGGCCCTGCTGGACTGGAGCGATGTGCCGGGAGCGAACACTTACGAACTGGAATGGTGGCCGGCGGGTGGGGCCCACAATGCCCAGATTACCAGCCTTTCCACTTTTGCGCTGAGCAACCTTGATCCCGCTACAAATTATTGTTTTAAGGTAAGAAGTATTTGTAACGCCGGTTCGGGGGATTTCTCCGGCCAGTATTGTTTTACCACCGAACCGGAACCGGCTTGTTTTACAGTGGTTAGCAATACCAATAACACCGGCCCCGGCTCGCTGCGCGAAGCCATTAACTGCGCCAATGCCCAGCCCGGCCCGGATGTGATCACCTTTAACATTCCCGGTTCTGGGCCGTTCATCATCCAACTCAGCTCCCAATTGCCGGCGCTTACGGATGGCAGCACAACGATCGATGCAACCACACAGCCCAACTATGCGCCCGGGCTGGTCGAACTGCGCGCGCCCAGCCAGAATTTTGGCAATGGCTTCACTATTGAAGCGGATAACTGCCATATCTATGGCTTCAGGATCACCAGCTTTGGCACCGGAATCAGGATGACGCAATATTCCGGCAGCCCGAGAACGGTTTACATCGGGGCGCCCAATAAGGGGAACATCTTTTTCAAGAATGCTGATGGTGTAGGCCTGTACGGAAGCATTCCGGTTGCCATCATCAAATCCAACGAATTTTACGGCGACTTCTCCCTGAATTTCAGCGGCATCCACCTACAGTCCAGTAACAATATCGTGGGCGGCGCCGATCCTGCAGAAGGTAATATTATCCACAATCTTTGGAGGGGAGTTGCCTACGCCAGTTCAGGAAATTCAAATATCGCACTGCGGAAAAACCAGTTTTACTGCAACACGACGCCGATTTTCATTTTCGCAAGCCCGACCGCTACAACGGCGCCCCAGATCTCGGCGGCCTCAACTACAATGATTTCGGGCACGGCGGCGCCAAATGCGCAGGTGGAGGTCTTTTATGCCGATAACACCTGCAGTGCCAACCCATGCCAGGGCAGGGATTTCATCGCAGAAACCACGGCCAACGGCGCCGGCGGCTGGTCCGTTCAGGGTAGCTTCACCCCAGGCAGCAAGATCACGGCAACGGCCAAGGCCGGCAATCTGCACACCTCGGGCTTCGCCGCCTGCCAGCTGGTTTCAGGGGCCATTATTACCGGTTGCACGGATCCGGCAGCCCACAATTACAACCCCGACGCCAATTCGGATGACGGCTCCTGTGAAACCTGCACCGACGGCGTCCAGAACGGCGATGAAACCGGCGTCGATTGCGGCGGGGTTTTATGTGCACCCTGTGCGTGTAATAACCTGGCGGCATGGAACATGGGGCCGGCGGGCCCGCCTGTTTACGCCCCAACCTATGTGGCGCCTAATGTCAGCGCCGGTTTTATTGACATCGGCTCAGGGGCTATCCGTTTAGGATATTCCACCTTCGGCAACCCGCCCGCCAGCTTTTCCATTCAAAGAGTTAATTCCCTGTCCTTCGACGCCCAGGATTATTTCGAGATCAACCTTTCCACCACGCAGGGCGGCCTCGACCTGACGAGCCTGAGCATCGATATGCAAAGGGGTATTGTTGGCAGCAGCCTTGGGCCCAGCGATTGGCAGCTGAGGTCCAGCCTGGATAACTTCTCCAGTGTCATTGCTGCCGGAAACCTCAACAACCCGGGCGTTTGGGAAACCAAAACGATCAACCTTTCCAATATCGGATCGGCGCCAAACACCATTACTTTCCGCATTTACGCCTTCGGCGCCAACGATTATACCTTTGGCCGCTGGTACATCGACAATATTATCGTGTGCGGCAATGTCATCGACTGCCTGAACACCTGGTACTATGACGGCGACGGCGATTCCTTCGGCAACCCCGCTATCAGCACGATGTCCTGCACGCAGCCGGCCAACCACGTCTCAGATAATTCCGATTGCGATGATGCGAACCCGGCGGTTAACCCCAATGCCGTGGAAGTATGTGATGGCGTGGACAACAACTGCAATACCCTCGAGGGCCTGGATGACCCGGCGCTGGTGGATAATACCCCGCCGGTTGCAGCCTGCAAAAATATTACCATCCAGCTGGATGCCAATGGTTTTGCTTCCATCGCCGAAGATGCGGTCAATAACCGGTCGGCAGATGCCTGCGGCATTGCAGGCTATGATACGGATATAACCTCCTTCGGCTGTACGGAGCTGGGAGTGCATACCCTTACCTTAACGGTTACAGATGTCAATGGCAACAGTGCTTCCTGTACGGCTACCGCAACGGTGGAAGACCACATTCCGCCCATGGCCGCCTGCCTGGATCACACGGTAATAATCAACGGAGAGAGCATCGTAAACCTGCTGCCCGAGGATGTCTGGGATGAACAGTCTTCGCAGGATAATTGCGGCATTGTCCATTTTGCAGAAGTCGATCCTCCCGCCCTCACCTGTGATCAACTGGGGTCAACGATCTCTGCCACCGTAACTGTTACAGACGGCAGCGGCAACACCGCCGCCTGCCAGTCCACCATTACAGTGGAAGGCCTGCCCTGTGGGTTCTCCGCATCCGAAGAGGGCGTTAATTGCCAGGGCAATGAAGTCGTATATGACGTGGATGACGAAACCTTCACCCTCACAGCTTCCTGTTCCAACAGCACTCCGGACACCGATGCCATGTCCTTCACCGGAACGCAACTCTGTGGAGATTTCACCATTTCTACAAAAATAGAAAGCGTTTCGCCGAATGGCTACGCCGGCCTCATGGTGCGGGAGAGCACAGGCCCCGGCAGCCGAATGGCGGGCCTGTATTCCAACCTGAGCAATCTGGTGCGCTGGGAATCCCGGCAGCAGCCAGATGCCAATAAGGCTATTAACTATTTCTTCAAGCCCCTGCCCTACTGGCTGAAGCTACAGCGGCAAGGCAACT
Source organism: Bacteroidota bacterium (assembly GCA_963169455.1). Taxonomy (GTDB): domain Bacteria; phylum Bacteroidota; class Bacteroidia; order Chitinophagales; family Saprospiraceae; genus JACJYE01. Next base: position 10,506 of record CAUJDW010000066.1, read on the forward strand.
TTTTCATCGGCTACCACTCCTTCGATGGCATCAACTATTCTATCGTCACCGCCCAGGAGATTCCCATGGCCGATTGCCTCGAAGCCGGGCTGGCTGCATTCAGCAATGCATCCGGAGCTCAGGCATCAGCAGTATTCAGCAATGTGAACCTGGGTGGAAACGGCCCGGCTATCGTGCAATTGCCGGGCGCGGAAGCGGCGCAGGCGGAAAGGGCGCGGCAATTCACGCTCTTCCCCAACCCGGCGCAGGACGTGGTGACGGTGGAGCTGTCCCCTATCCCCGGACTTCAGCCCGGGCCCCAGGGACAGTTCACCCTCAGGCTGCACAACAAACTCGGCCAACTGCTCGAAGAACGCCGGATGGACGGCTCCGCCGGGCCGCTCGAATGGGAACTCAGCGGCCTGAGCCCGGGCCTGTACTTCTTTGAGGTGCTGATGGACGGACAGGCGCCGGAGGTGCTGCGGTTCGTGAAGGTGGAATAGTTTTTTGCGATACTTTGGGTACTCCTTTTTGGCCCCAGGTGGGCCCAAAAGGATACCATCGATGCAATGGATGGCTACCCTTCTACCCCTTCGGCTTCTACGCCGGCTTCCCTATGGGTAACCTGCCGGTGGAAGAAGTGTACAACGCCATGAACCTGGTGGGCGTTTACCAGCCCAAAGACGAGGAAAACCCGGACGCCCGAAAAGCCTGTATGGTTGAGGGCGCTCCGGGCAGTTCCTCCCTGGACAAGCATTGGGAGCGTTCAGGAGTTCGTGTATTCGAGTCTCGCCCTTATGGCCCGGCAAAGTCCGGGGTTCCAAAGCCCCGGTAAAACCAGGGCTTCCCTGATCGGGGCGGAGAATTTGTCACGGTTTTTTTAAGACACGATTGAAATACCCTTGAATCCAGGGGATAGCCATATAACAATACAGCCATAAAGCCATTTCACAAAGGCAAGCTGCAAAGGATTTTCAACCGAAGCAGGCCAAGGCCCGGCTCCCCCTGCTCCGCAACCTCCTAACTCTACGGCAACTGCCGGATCAGCCAGCGCCCCAGCAGCACCCAGGGAATGCCGTGCAGCACAAAGTCGAACCAGTCGATGAGCCCCATGCCTACGGCGCCGCCGCGGATCCACTTGATCTTGCCCCAGATGTGGGGCTCGGGATAGTAGGGGGCAAGGCCCAGCGTGAGGCAGAGCAGCACGAGGAACTTCCAGTTGTCGAGGTATTTGGACATGGTGGCCGTAAGTTGCAGGTTTAAGGTTGCAAGTTACAGGTTGCAGTTCGAAATCTGTATCAAAATTGGGGGATTCCGCTCAAAAACAACGGTAAGAAGAATCCATTCGCGAGAGACGCTGCCCCGATGCGGAAAAAAGAGCCACTCTCAAGCGCCGCGGCTTAAGAATCTATAAAAAGATCGTTCGTGAGGGGCTATACTGATGTGCTAGCTTCTAGTGCTGCAGGTTGAAGATTTATAAACGCTATTCTGTTCGCGAGCGTCTGTGACGCGATGCGGCTCAATCTGCAAGTCTCTGACTTGCGAATTTCTGGCTTGCCTATCTACGCAAGTCGGAGACTTGCTTATTATTCCGCATCGAGACGAAGTCTCTCGCGA